>NZ_CAUHPG010000015.1 GCF_959608125.1 uncultured Slackia sp. | reverse complement strand
GAGCACAACCTTGCCAAGGTTGGGGTCGCGGGTTCGAGCCCCGTTGTCCGCTCCAGATTGCTCAGGCCTCGCTTTCGCGAGGCCTTTTTCGTATTCTTCCTCACTCATATAATTCGATATCATTCGGGCTGCGATCGCGCTTTTGTATCGCGATTCCTGAAATGCGGGCATTGAAAAGCGCCCGCCGCACGATTCCGCCACGAATGGGTGCGGGTGCGACGGGCGCTTCGGATGCATAGCGCGTTTTCGTGCGGATCAGCGCTCCAGATACTTCATCAAGCCGCTGTAGCAACGTGCGGCTTCGGCGTATCCCTGCTCGTAAAGATCGAACAGCTTTTCGGGGTCCTTCTCCATATTGGAGATGGTCACGGGTTCGACGGGTTGAATCATGAAGACTTCGCCCGCGTCATGCAATCGCTTGATCCATCGATACGTACGGTTGTACTCGACGTGGCGGTATTCCATGCGTTCGAGGAACAGCGGGTAGTCGCTGTAAATGCGTCGTGCGAGAGGCATGGTCTTATCGGGTCCCTTGGTATAGGTCTTGTCCTGCGTGAGCACCACGATGCGCTTGTTGGAGCGGTGGTCGAGCATCGAGCGGAGCAGGGGGATGCTGTCGCACGTTCCGCCGTCGAGCAGCTTCTTGCCGTCGACTTCGATGATTTTCGATACGAGCGGCATGCTCGCCGACGCCTGTAGGTACGAGATTTCGCGTTCGCTGCGCGCCTCTTCCATGATGTGGTAATCGGCTTCTCCCGTTTCGATATTGCTCGCCACGGTGGTCAGGTTCATCGGAGAATTGCGGAACGCGTCGTAATCGAAGGGGTCGAGCACGTTCGGGATGGCGTCGAACATGAAGTCGCGACGCAATGCGCTGCCGGTAAGTGCGAAATTGCGCATCGACAGATACCGCGAGTCGCTGCAATACTTCGTGTTCAGATAGCAGGTTCGTCCCAATTCTCCGGCTACGTAGTTGTATCCGTTGAGCGCGCCCGCGCTCGTTCCGTAGACGTTTTTACACCAGATTCCGTGGTCCATGAAAAAATCTAGAACGCCCGCCGTGAACTGGCCGCGCATGGCTCCGCCTTCAAGGATGAGGTCGGCGTCCATGATGGTGGCGCCTTCGTATGCGGGCGTACGTTCGAGAGCGGTGCGGGTGGAATACGATTGCTTCATTCCTGATTCCTTCCTCGTCCATGCCATCGTCGGCGAAATAGTATTGGTGGTCAAGTGCGGGCGAGGCGGTTGTCGCGAAAGCGTCGAAATAGAACGCCGCGTGCGGATGCGCAATGTGCGCGGACGCACGGCAGCCGCAGGGCCATGATGGCCGATGTGCAGGAATCGTGATGAAATCGGATTCCGGTCCGTGTCGCTTGTGTCCTTCGTGCCATATGCTATCATTCAAGTATCAAATAAGCGATCGGCATGCGAAGCCTGGCGAAAGCCCGCCGAGCATGACCGGCATCACAGAAAGGTCCCTATCATGGCCAAGGTTATCAGCTCCTCTGAATTCCAGTCCGAAGTTCTCGAGTCCGACGTACCGGTCCTGGTCGATTTCTTCGCCACCTGGTGCGGTCCCTGCAAGATGGTGGCTCCGATTCTCGACGAGGTCGCCGAAGAGGTCGCCGTTAAGGCGAAGGTCTACAAGGTCGACGTCGATCAGTCTCCCGACCTGGCGCAGCGCTATAGCATCATGAGCGTCCCCACCATGATCGTGTTCGAGAATGGACAGATTAAGAAAACCTCCATGGGGGCTCAGCCCAAGCAGGGCCTGCTTGCTCTCCTCGATTAAAATCAATGCATGAGGCGCCCGGTTCTTTGGAGCCGGGCTTTTTCGTATACCATCGCGAAAGCGGCGTCGTCGCGCCATTGCGCCGCTTTGTTTCATAGGAGGTCGACGATGAGTAATCAAGAAAAGCATTTCGACGTGGCCGTGATCGGGCAGGGGCCCGCAGGCATGACGGCCGCTTTGTATACCGCCCGTTCGGGGCTTTCCACCGTTTCATTCGAGCGCATGGGGCCGGGCGGCCAGATGACCGACACCGAACAGCTCGATAATTACCCCGGCTTTCCCGACGGCGTGGCAGCATTCGAGCTTGCGTTCGCCATGAGCGGCCAGGCCGCCCGCTTCGGGGCGCAGTCCGTGGGTGAAGAAGCGGTCGAGCTGGACTTGAACGTCTCGCCTAAGAAGATCGTCGTCGCTTCGGGTGCGGTCTATACGGCCGACGCCGTCATTCTGGCCATGGGCGCCGAGCCCAGGCCGCTGGGCGTCGAGAGGGAAGGCGAGCTGGCGGGCCGCGGCGTTTCGTATTGCGCCACCTGCGACGGCGGATTCTTTCGCGGCAAGCCCGTGGCGGTGGTCGGCGGCGGCAACACGGCCGTCGGCGACGTCTTGTATCTGGCGCGTATCTGCTCCGAAGTGCATCTGATCCACCGTCGCGACGCGCTGCGCGCCGATGCCGTCTATACCGAGCCGCTGCGCGAACTACCCAACTTGACGGTGCATTTCGACAGCGTCGTGGACGCGCTACATGACGAAGATGGCAAGCTTTCCGGTCTGACGCTTCGCAACGTGAAGACCGACGAGGTTTCCGACATCGAGGTGGCCGGCATGTTCGTGGCGGTGGGAACCGCCCCGAAAAATGCGCTTCTGGCCGAAGCGGGCCTCGATCTCGATCGCGGCGGATACGTGGTTGCCGATGAAACGGGTAAGACGAGCATCCCTGGCGTTTTCGTTGCGGGCGACTTGCGAACCAAGCCGCTGCGCCAGGTCTCTACTGCCGTTGGCGACGGAGCAAACGCCGCTCAGGCTGCTTTCGAATTCCTTTCGTTCTCATAGGTATATGCTATGTTTCTTAATCGGACGGGTCGCAATGCGGCCCGTTTCGTCGTGTCCGGACGCGTTTTGCAACGTCTTGTCGCGGCGGTCCGAGAAGGTCCGTTTCGACGAAAGGGAGGATGTCGAACACTATGAAGATGAAGAAGGTTCTCATGTCATTGGCATGCGCGGCCATGCTTGCGTGCGGTCTGGCGCTTGCGGGATGCTCCAACGGCTCGGATCCGCAGGAGAAATCCGAGGAGGCGCAGGTGCCCGCCATGCGTATCGGAACCATGCAGACCGAGGACGCGCTGCCGTTCTGGGTTGCCGAACAGGACGGCCTGTACGGCGACGCCAAGGTCGATATCGTCACGTTCCAAAGCGCCCAGGAGCTTTCCACCGCATTCGCGGCGGGCGAAATCGACGCCGCGATGACCGACGTGCAGCAGGCCGCGTCCCTGAAGCTTTCCGGCGTCGACGTCCAGCTTGCCTGGGTCACGCTCGGCACCGAGGCTTCTCAGGGCCGTTTCGGCATCATGACCTCGCCCGAATCCGGCATCAAGAGCCTTTCCGACCTTGCCGGCAAGGGCATCGGCGTCGGCTCCAACACCGTTCCCGAATACGTGATGGACAAGCTGATGGAAGCCGCAGGCGTTCCTGACGACCAGATCGTGAAGGAAGAGATCAAGAAGATGCCCGTTCGCTATGAGTCCATGGCGAACAACCAGGTCGCCGCGGCCGCGCTTCCCGCGAGCCTGCTCGCTCTCGGCGAACAGACGGGCATGGTGCTTCTGGCCGACGACACCCAGGGCGAAAACATCAGCCAGTCCGTCTTGGCCGTGCGCGCCGATTGGCTGTCCAACGGCGGAGATAAGACGCTCGACATGGTGCGCGCCGCATGGGACGAGGCCGTGACCTCGATCAACGCCGATCCTGAGGCGTATCGTTCGCTGCTGGTGGAGAAAGCTAATCTTCCCGCGCCGGTTGCAGACACCTATGCGATCTGCACGTATCCCGAGGCGGCGCTTCCTACGACCGCCATGGTCCAGCCCGTGCTCGATTGGATGCATGACAAGGGTTATCTCGCCAAGGCGATGACCTACGACGAGTCGACCGGCACCTTCTCGGTGGCCGAGTAGGCTTCGAAACGTTCAGGCCCCGTGCTGCGGACTCGTTCGACTGCGGCACGGGGCTTTACGTTTTTTCGGGTGCGTTCGCCGCATTCGAGGCGGTGCGATGGATCGACTGCTGTGGAAAGCGCATGACGAGGCTTCGGGCGTGGTAATATATGCAGTCGGCAATTCTCTATAAATGGAAAACGCGGCCCCGTGTCGCTCGAATAAGGGAAACATAATGCGCGATAAGCTCGAAAAGATCATTCAAGGCTATGAAGACTTGCAGGAAAAGCTCGGCGACCCTGCGGTTCTCGCCGACCAGAAGGAATACACCCGCCTCTCGAAGGAACATGCGAACCAGGGTCCGCTCGTGGCCAAAGCCCGCGAGTACGTCCAGGCGTGCGATGACATCGCCGACGCCAAGGAGATGCTCGACGACCCTGACATGAAGGAATTCGCCCAGGAGACCATCGCGGCCGCCGAGGCGAAGCTTCCTCCGCTCGAGGAAGACATCAAGTTCATGCTCATCCCGTCCGATCCCGCCGACGAGAAAGACATCATCGTCGAAATCCGCGCTGCCGCGGGCGGCGACGAGGCCGCCATTTTCGCGGGCGACCTGTACAAGATGTATATGCGCTTCTGCGAGCATCATCGCTGGAAGGTCGAGACCATGGACGTCTCTGCGTCCGAGGCCGGCGGCTATAAGGAAATCCAGTTCAAGGTAAAGGGCGACAAGGTTTACTCGGTCATGAAGTTCGAGTCGGGCGTCCATCGCGTCCAGCGCGTCCCCAAGACCGAAAGCCAGGGCCGTATCCACACCTCTACCGCCACGGTGGCCGTTTTGCCCGAGGCTGACGAAATCGATATCGAAATCAACGAGAACGACCTGCGCATCGACGTGTATCGCGCAGGCGGCCCCGGCGGTCAGTGCGTCAACACCACCGACTCCGCGGTACGCATCACGCACCTTCCTTCGGGCCTGGTGGTTCAGTCTCAGGACCAGAAATCCCAGTTGCAGAACAAGATTGCAGCTATGGCCGTTCTGCGCGCCCGCCTCTACGAGAAGATGCTCGCCGAGCAGCAGGCGGCCGAGGGCGCAGAGCGTCTGGCCCAGATCGGTTCGGGCGACCGCTCCGAGAAGATCCGCACGTACAACGGTCCCCAGGACCGCGTGACCGACCACCGCATCGGCTTCAACTCCACATACAACGGCGTGCTGCTGGGCGACGGCCTGGGCGATGTCATCACGGCGCTTCAGGCGGCCGACCGTGCTCGCAAGCTCGAGCAGGCGGTGTAATTTCCGAAGGCACGCGAGATACGGTTTCTCGCATCGAAGCGCCCGGCATGTCCGGGCGCTTTTCTATAAACGCGTTTTCATGCGCATGGCGAAGATGCGTGCGGCGGGCAGGGAACGAGACGAGAAGGAGAGGCATCCATGGCGAATTCGACCGAGGTATGGACCGTCAAGGCGGCGCTCGATTGGACTGCGGGCTATCTCGAAAGGAAAGGCGACGAGAATCCCCGTCTTTCGGCCGAGTGGCTTCTCGCCGAGGCGACGGGTATGCGCCGCATCGATCTGTACGTGAATTTCGACCGCCCCCTCTCTATGGACGAGCGCGATATCCTGCGCGGCTACGTTTCGCGCCGCGGCGTGGGCGAGCCTCTGCAATACATCACCGGCGAAGTGGCTTTCCGCCATATCGCCGTGAAGGTCAAGCCCGGAGTCCTGATTCCACGTCCTGAGACGGAGGTGCTGGTCAGCGAGGCGTTGTCGCTCCTGCCTGCCCAGAAACGCCGTTGTGCGATCGACTCGCTTTCTTTCGAAGAGCAAAAGGCGCTGCTGTCCGCCGCAACCGAAGGCGACGATGCGGCGCGCGTCGGCGACGAGGGGGAGCGCGGTCCTTTGGCGGCCGACCTATGCACCGGTTCCGGCTGCATCGCATGTTCGATCGCTTACGAATATCCAGGCGCGCGCGTCATCGCTACCGACATCTCGCCCGTCGCGGTTTCACTTGCGAACGAAAATGTCACGGCGCTCGGGCTGCTCGACCGCGTCGAGGTGCGCGAGTGCGATCTCGCAGGAGCGCTCGTCGACGAGTTCGCGGGCGCCTTCGACTTGGTGGTGTCGAATCCCCCCTACATTCCCGACGACGTGATGGAGCGCCTGCCCGATGAAGTGGCGCAGCACGAGCCTCGCCTGGCGCTCGCAGGAGGCGCCGACGGGCTCGACGTGTATCGGCGTTTGCTCGAGCAGGCCCGCGTGCTGCTGAAGCCCGGCGCCGCTTTCGCATTCGAGCTCCACGAGGACTGCCTCGATGCGGCCTCGTCCATGGCGCGCGAGGCCGGCTACGAAGACGTTCGCATCGTGAACGACCTGACGGGCCGTCCGCGCGTCCTTACGGCTCATCGGGCTTGCGGCGGCCGATAGGACCCTTTCGCGACGACTGAGACGCTGACGCGCATCTTCGCGCCGCTGCTCCGATGCAGACGGCGCCGCGCTCGGGCTCGCGGGTATAATCGCGTTTCAGGTCCGCCTTCCGCGGAGTGCACTATTTCGCCGTCTATGCCTGCAAGGGAGTATGCCGTGAAGATTCTGATAACCGACAAAATCGTCGACGAGGGAATCGCCATTCTCGAGAAGAAGGGCTATACGGTCGATACCCGTTACGATATGACCCCCGACGAGCTTCTTGCGGCCGCGCCCGAGTATGACGCATTCATCGTCCGTAGCGCCACGAACATGACCGCCGAGGTGATCGAGGCGGCGAAGAACTGCAAGATCATCGGCCGCGCGGGCGTGACCTGCGACAACATCGACGTCGATGCGGCAACGGCCTGCGGAATTCCCGTATGCAACGTGCCTACCAGCAATATCGTCTCCGCCGCCGAGCATACTATGGCCCTCATGCTGGCCGCAGCACGCGAGGTGCCTGCCGCCAATTCGTCGGTGCACGAAGGCGCATGGCGTCGCGACGCGTTCATGGGCCATGAGCTTTTCGAGAAGACGCTCGCCATCTTCGGTCTGGGTCGCATCGGGGGCCTGGTGGCCGAACGCGCCCGCGCATTCGGCATGCGAGTCATCGGCTACGATCCGTATTGCTCTCCGTCGCGCGCAAGCCAGCTCGGCGTGACGCTGTACGACACCATGGAAGAAGTGCTGCCTTTGGCCGACTTCATCACGGTGCATGTGCCGCGCACCGAGGAAACCCATCATATGTTCGCCGCCGAGCAATTCGCGATGATGAAAGACGGCGTGGTGCTGGTGAACACCGCCCGTGGCGGCATCATCGACGAATCCGCCATGGCCGACTTCATGGCCGCAGGCCGCGTGTTCGCCTGCGGCGTCGACATGCTTGAATCCGAGCCTGTCGCCGAAACTCCCTTGGCCGAGTTCGATCGTGCGGTTCTGACTCCGCATCTCGGAGCCAATACGGAAGAGGCGCAGATGCGTGCCGGCGTCAATATCGCTCGCTACGTGGCGAACGGCCTCGAAGGCCTGGTCGTTCCCACGGTCATCAACATGGTGGCCGACGATCTTGCCGATGCGGTGGCGAAATACATCCCTGCCTGCCAGATGTGCGGCAGCATGCTCGCCCAGCTCGGGGGCGATATTCCCAAGACCCTTTCCATCATGGCCGCAGGCCCTTGCGCGGGCGATTTACAGGTACTGTCGGCTTCGGCTTTGAGCGGCGTGCTTTCCCGCCACGGCCAGGCCTCCGTTTCCACCGAGAACGCCGACGCCTCGGCGCGCCGTCACGGCGTGAAGATGGAGGCGTGCGCCTCGGCCGATTCGCGCGGTTATGATTCGATCGTGTCCATGGAGGCCGACGGCCTCGAAATATCGGTCACGGTGCCGGGTTCGCTGCATGAAGCCCATATCGTATCCATCATGCGCTACCGCCTCGACGTAGTCCCCGCCGATCATGCGCTGGTCTTCATGTACGCCGACGAACCCGGCCAGATCGGCCGCATCGGCACCATTCTGGGCGAGGAGGGAATCAACATCTCCACCATGGCTATCGGCAAGCGCGCAGGATGCCACGAGGTGCTCGTGTTCCTCAACGTCGAAAGCGAGGCCCCCAAGGAGGTGGTCGACCGCGTTTCGGAGGCCATCGGCGCTACGCATGCATGGAGCATCCGCCTCTAGCCGCGCAGGAGAAGGCCCTCGCATACCATTCGCAGGAAACGATGCCCGTGCTTCGCGTGCGGGCATTTTTCTTTATTCAGGGCATTCGCGATTCGGCCTTTATGTGTATGCGGTCTGCATCGCGTTCGCGCAATTTTTCGTGTGCTAAAATGGGCGGTCGTGTATAGCGGCTATGCCTTAGGGGGCATGCTGAAGATAGAGAAAACGAAACGGAAAAGGACTCTCTCTATGTCGTTCATGGATTTCATAAGCAACCTGACCGGTGGCTTCGGCGGATTCGGGGGTTCCTCTTCGTCTGACCTGGCTATCGACCTGGGTACTGCGAACACGCTCGTCGCGGTGACGGGGCAGGGCGTGGTTCTGAACGAACCGAGCGTCGTTGCAATAGAGCGGAGCACGCACCGCGTGCTCGCCGTCGGCCACGAGGCCAAGCAGATGATCAATCATACGCCCGACGCGTTCTCGGCGGAGCATCCGCTGCGAGACGGCGTGATCGCCGATTACGATGTCACCGAAGCGATGCTTTCCGCCTTCATCAATAAGGCGATAGAGCGTCGTTATCCGTGGCAGGCGAAGCCGCGTATCGTCATTTGCATTCCGTGCGGTGCGACGTCGGTCGAAAAGCGAGCCGTGTTCGAGGCTGCGATTCAGTCGGGCGCTCGCCAGGCGTACCTGATCGAAGAGCCCATGGCTGCCGCCATGGGCGCCGATTTGCCGGTGACCGAGCCGACCGGCTCGATGGTCGTCGACATCGGAGGCGGCACCACCGAGGTCGCCGTCATTTCGCTCGGCGGCATTGTGACCAGCTCCAGTCTGCGTCTCGCCGGCAACAAGATGGACGAGGCGATCGCCATGCACCTGCGCGACCTGTTGGGCATCAAGGTGGGCGAGCGCACGGCCGAGATCATCAAGATCAAGATCGGCTCCATCCTGCCGTTCGAAGACGGCCGCGAGAAGGATATGATCATTTCCGGCCAGGACGTCGTCACCGAGCAGCCTCGCGAGGTCACGATTCAGTCCGAGGATGTGCGCGCCGCGTTGCAGCCGCCGATCGAGGAAATGGTCGTCCATATCAAAGAGACGTTCAAGAAGACCAACCCCGACCTCGCCAGCGACATCATCTCCAACGGCATCTTGCTGACGGGAGGCGGCGGCTTGCTTTCCGGCCTCGACCGCTTCCTCACGCAGCGCCTCGAGATTCCCGTCTGGACGAGCGAGACGGCCTTGACCAATGTGGCCATGGGCTGTTTGAAGGTTTTGGAAACGCCGTCTGCCCTCAAGCAGACGCTTATGCGCTCCAAATAAGGGGCCGTATCGCTATCTCGCGCCGGACATCGCGTCCGGCGCTCTCGTTTCATGGAGGTGTTTGCATCGTATGGCATTCAAACAGCCGACCGTCCATAAGAAGTCGATGGCGCCGGGCGGCGTGGCATTGCTCGTCACGCTTCTCGTGATGGCCGTCGTGTGCGCTTCTGTCTATAGCCGCGAAAGTGAAAACGGGTTTCTGCACAATGTCCAGTCGGTCGCGGGCATGGCGGCCGCGCCGGTGCAGTTCCTCGGAACGGGCGTAGCCTTCGCCGAAGAGGCCGCGGGCGACGCTGTGGAAAACGCTACGGTGAGCGATCAGTCCTATACCGCCCTCAAGGAAGAGAACGCCAAGCTCAAGTCGCAGGTCATCCAGCTCGAAGAATACCGTCAGGAAGCCCAGCGCCTCCAGGGCCTGCTTGACTTGTCCGACCAGTACGGGGTCGAGGGCGTGACGGCGCGCGTCATCGGTTTGGCATCGGATGCATGGGACCGCGTGATCACCGTGGGCGTGGGTTCCAACGCGGGCGTCGAGCCTGGCCTTCCTGTCATGGGGTCGAGCGGTCTTTTGGGCCAGGTTGTCGAGGTAAGCCCCTTGACGTGCAAGGTTCGCCTGATCGACGACCCGCAAAGCGGCGTTTCCGTCTATATCCAAGGAAATCGCGCCGAGGGCGTGGTGAAGGGATCGGTCGAGGGCCTGCTGTATCTTGAAAACATCGATTCGTCCGTCGAAGTGAATGTAGGCGACGTCATTGTGACGTCCGGTCTGGGTGGAAGCTACTTCCGCGGTATGGAGCTCGGCACCGTATCGGCGGTTCGGGCGTCTGCCGGCACGTCCGACCGGACGATCGTCGTTTCGCCTTTGTCCGTCGCCGACCCGCTTGAGGAAGTCACGGTGGTCATGTCCGTCGCCGAGCAGTCGACGGACGAGTCTGACGGCGATTCTTCCGCCTCTGCGACGGGGTCGACGGCGGTGGGGGAGTAGCCGATGCGCGGTTCGGTGCTTTTGTTCCTTGCCGGCCTGGCGAGCCTCGCATTGCAGCTCATCTTGGCGCCCTCGATCGCCATCTTCGGCGCCATGCCCGATTTCGTCCTCGTGTTCGTCGGCGTGGCAGCCATGTTTCGCCCGACTGATTCCACGATGGCGGTGGGCTTCGCTCTCGGCATGGTATACGACCTGGTGTTAAGCGGTACGCCCGGCGTCATGGCGGCGCTTTTGGCCCTGGTTGCCTTCTGCGCGAGCCGTGCTTCCATGCGCTTGGGAAACGATACGCTTTCGGTGTCGCTTCTGATTACCATGGCGTCTTCGCTTCTGGTCGAGACGTGCTACGCGCTGTTTTACGTGGCCACCACCGATGTTTCGGCGGCTGACGCGCTGCTGATGCGCGCCCTCCCGTGCGCGCTCTACGACTGCGCGGTCTGTCTAATCGTGCTCCCCGTGCTCTCGGCCTTGTTTTCGCGCGGCGCCTCGATTCATGCGGCGCCGGAATCTTCCACGATACGACTGCGTTAAGGAGGCGCTATGGTAACGGCGATCATCACGGCCATCGTCATCCTGGTCATATCGGGCGCCGCGCTGGTCATCTATTATCGATCTCGTTCGGTGAAGCCCGGCTCTTCGGTGGCCAAATCGGTCTCTTCGATCGGTTCGGCCGAACCGCTGCGTGTGCATAAGGGCGAATCGATGGCCGCCTCCGCAGGAGCCCATCAAAGCTCGAACAGTCCGTTGAAGGACCGCCTCAGGCCGCGCTACACCGCGCTCGGCGTGCTGATAGCAGGTATCTTCGGCAGCCTGTCGGTCAAGCTGTGGAGCATGCAGGTGCTCTCCTCGAGCGAGTATCGTGCCAAATCCGACGAAAACCAGCTCACCACCATCAAGACGCCCGCCGCCCGTGGCCGCATCTACGATAGCGAGGGCATCGTCTTGGTCGACAACAAGATCACGCCTGCGATCGTGGCCGATGCCGAGGTGGCGCAGGACCGCAGCGTCCTTATGCGCCTGTCGGCCTTGACCGGCGTTCCCTACGCCGTGGTCAGGCAGCGCATTCTGGATACCAGCGGCGGTGCTCAGGCGCAGCGCGAGGTGTCTTCGGATGCGAAGGCGCGCGATGTCGCGTTCATCGCCGAGCATCCCGAGGCGTTCCCCGGCGTCAGCGTGCAGAGGCGCTCCAAGCGCGTCTATCCCTACAAAGGCCTGGCCGGTCAGGTTCTCGGCTACACCGGCACGGTGACCGACGCCCAGTTGGGCGCCATTCCTGCCGGTCGCGACTACCAGAGCGGCGATGAAGTGGGCCAGTCGGGCGTCGAGCTGACTTACGACGGCTACCTGTTCGGTTCGCACGGCGCGAAGGTCGTCGTCTCCGACGTCGACGGCACCGTGCACGAGGTGCGCAGCGAAACGCCGCCCGCCCAGGGCAGCGACCTGTATCTCACCATTTCCGCCAAGGTGCAAAAGATCGCCGAAGAGGAGCTGCAGTCCCTGATCGCTCCGAACGGCGTGATCGGCGGAGGCACGGGCACGTCGGGCGCGGTCGTGGCCATGGAGGTCGATACCGGCGACGTGATCGCCATGGCGAGCTTCCCGCCGTTCGACCCGACGCATTTCGTCGGAGGCGTGTCGCAGGACGACTGGGATCGCTACAACGACAAGGAATCGTCGGGTTCGCCGTTGCTCAATCGCTGCATCGCCGGCCAGTATCCCGCTGCATCGACCTTCAAGGCGTTCACCGGCATGGCCGGCCTGCATTACGGATTCGCCGATTCCGCTCGTTCGTGGAACTGCACCGGTAGATGGACAGGTTTCGGCGAGGCGTACGGCCAGAATTGTTGGAAACTCGACGGCCACGGCCCCATATCGTTTCGCCAGGCCATGGTCATCTCGTGCGATACGGTGTTCTACGAGATCGCGAAGGATTTCTACAACGCGGCTCCGACGTTGGGCATGGATGCCATGGCTAATTACGTCAAGGAATTCGGCTTCGGCAAGAAGACGGGCATCGAGCTGGAGGGCGAGGGCGAGGGCGTGGTTCCTACCCCCGAATGGAAGGCCAAGAACTGGGAAAACGCCCCCGAGCAGGGACAGTGGCAGCCGGGCGATATGTCCAACATGGTGATCGGCCAGGGCAATGTCATCGTCACGCCTCTGCAGATGGCCGTGGGTTACGCGGGCGTCGCCACGGGCAAGCTGCCCAAGCCGAATCTTCTCAAAGAGGTACGCAATTCCAGCGGTGAAAAGGTCGTAGGCCACGAACCTGAGTTCACGGGCGAGCCCGACGTGCGCAAGGCCGAGCTCGAGACGGTGCGCGATGCGTTGCGCGGCGTGGCCGAAGAGGACGCCTCCATTCCCAATCTGCTGTCGCAGTACGACTACGAATGCGCCTGCAAGACGGGTACGGGCGAATGGGCCGAGCATGACGGATATGCGTGGTTCGCGATGTATGCGCCTTACGATAATCCGAAATACGTCGTGACGTGCGTCATCACCGAAGGCGGCGCCGGCGCGACCGCTGCGGCGCCTATCGCGGCCAAAGTCATGGACGGGTGCGTGAAGCTCGGTCAGGGCGCCCTCGACAAAGAGCTCACGCCCACGGAAGAGATCACGCAGTCCGTTGAGTATCACGGCACGGGCGCAGGAAGGGTCGACTAGCATGGCCGGATTCAACGAGATCGATCGTGTTCGCATGCCCGAAGGCGGCGTCGTCGGGTCGGGTTCTCCCGACGGCGCGACGCGACGCAAGCGCGGTTTCATCGACGCCATTCCCAAATCCCTCGTCGCCGTGGCGCTCTGCCTGATCGCCTACGGCCTTCTGGTGGTGTGGTCGGCGGTCCAGGGCAACGAGGATTACTCGTTCACGCGCCAGCTGATGGGCGTGGGCCTGGGCGTGGTGGCTATGATGGTCTTCTATTCGATCGACTACCGCCAGCTTGCGGGCTATACCACGTTGCTCTTGATCGTGAACGTGGTGCTGATCCTTTCGCCCCATCTGCCGATCATCGGCGTCGAGGCGAAAGGCGCACAGAGCTGGATCAACGTCGGCATGCAGCTGCAGCCTGGCGAGTTCGCCAAGATAACGGTGATCCTGCTCGATGCGAGCGTGCTCGCGCGCTATGGCGGCAACCTCGACGACCCGCGCGAGTATTTGAAGGCTCTCGGCTACATCCTCATTCCTTTCGCTTGCATCATGACCCAACCCGACTTGGGAACCGGCCTGGTCTATCTGTTCATCGGCGGCGTGACGCTCGTCATGGGCGGTGCACGTTTGAAGTATCTGCTGATTACGTTGGGCGCGTTGGTCGCCGCGGTGGCCGCGGTGTTCGCCGTCGACGAGGTATTCAAAAATGCCACGGGCGAATACAAGCTGCTCAAGCAGTACCAGCGCAATCGCCTTCTGGTCTTTTTGGACCCGGGCGCCGACACGTCGGGCGCGGGCTATAACCTCAACCAGGCCATGATCGCGATCGGTTCGGGAGGATTTTTCGGCAAGGGCCTGCTCAATGCGTCGCAATCAAGCCTAGGCTTCGTTCCCGAGGCGCCGACCGACTTCATCTTCTGCGTGCTTGCCGAGCAGTTCGGCTTTGTGGGCGCGCTTCTGTTGCTCGGCCTGTACCTGGCGCTCGTGCTTTCGTGCATCCGCATCGCGCGCAACGCCGGCGACCTGTTCGGCACTCTGATCGTGATGGGCATCGTGGGCATGTGGCTGTTCCAGATTCTCGAGAACATCGGCATGAATATCGGGCTCATGCCCGTCACGGGCATCCCGTTGCCGTTCATGAGCTACGGCTCGTCGTTCATGCTGGTCAATTTCTCGTTGCTCGGCCTGATCGGCTCGGTCTATGCGCACCGATGATGCGGAGAAGCGGTCGATAAACGCACGCCTGCGAGGCGGGCGTGGTAAGGTGAATCGAATGGCGGAATGCAGCGTGTCGATGCGCGCTCCGTCCGAACCGATCGTTCGAAGGGGAGATTCCCATGAAGAAGATACCTATCGATATCATGGCGGTGTTTCAGGAGGCGACCGACGTCGATGCCGCGCGCTCGGTGCCGCTGTGCGTCTCGGTGATGCTCGACGACACCGCACCTGCCGATTTGGCCGCTTTCGTGCGCTCGTCGTTCGCAAGCGCGTCGCCGCAGGCCCGCGTGTCGGTGAACTATTTCTCCGACGTCTCCGCGGTCTTCGACCCGCGAAGCGACATGGCGGTGATCGCCGCCGGCGTCACGCCTGAGGTGGGTCTGATTGCGGAGCGCGTGCGTGAGGCGGGCATTCCCGTCATGGTGGTCACCACGCTTCCCGAGCTGGTCGACGCCGCGGCGCGCGAGCGCGGTTTCGCCATTCCCGAAGGCGACCTGATCGCGCCCGAAATCAAGGACGGCAGCATCGTGATGCTGTCCGAGCCGATCGATATCGCCAAAGACGATGCCGATTCCGAAGGCGTTTATTCCGCCTTCGATCCGAGCGATCCGTTCGCCCTCGAGCCCGTTCCTCTGACGCAGGAATTCTCAGACGAGCTTTCTCGCAAGATGGGCGAGTGGGTGGTGGCTGCGTTTCGGACCAAGCGCCTCGCGTTCGCCCAGGCGTTCGATTTCGTGCGTAAGCCGCTTTCGGTCGAGGCGGTGCGCGCAACGTCCGTTCAGAACGCGGGCATCGGTTTCGTCGTGTTCATCCCGGGCGCCGACCTGCCGATTATGACGCTCAATCAGGCCAAGATGGTCCTGCAAATCGCGGCGGCCTACGGCCAGCCGCTGAGCGCCGAGCGCGTTAAAGAGCTTGCTGTCGTCGTGGGCGGCGGATTCGCATGCCGCGCCGTCGCGCGTCAGGCGGTCGGCGTGGTGCCTGCGCTGGGCTGGGCGATCAAGGCCGGCATCGGCTACGCCGGCACGAGCGCCATGGGCTGGGCCGCGATAGAGTATTTCGAGCATGGCGGCACCATGGCGGGCATCGCCGGCGTCGTCGACGACGCGCGCCGCGCCGTCCAGGACGCGGCCGCATCCACGCGTACCGGGCAGGTGGCCAAAGAGGCCGCGGCCGAAATGGGAAGGCAGGCGCGCGACGCGGCCGCATCGAAGGCCAAAGAGGCCGTACGCGAAGTCCCTTCGAAAGCGTTCGCTTGCGCTCGCAGCGTCGTCCGTTCGGCGGCTGGCGCCGTCAAGCAGGCCAACGACCGCGTCGCGCGCTAGGCGCCCGCGGCTTTGTACGAAACGACAGACAGGAATTTCCATGACCGACCTCTGGCCCCGCATCGAGGGGCTTTTGCGCCAGGCTGGCCGTTCGATCGAACGTCCTGCCCGTTATCTGAACCACGAATGGGGCTGCACGTATAAACCCGAGGCCCCGTATCGTTTCTGCATGACCTATCCCGACACCTACGAGCTCGGGCAGGCCAATCAGGCGGTGCGCATCCTGTGCAACTGCGTCAATGCCGTGGAGGGCATGGCGGCCGAACGCGCGTTTTTGCCCGCCGCCGACATGTGCGACCTCATGAGGAAAGAGGGCATCCCTGCGTTCTCGCTGGAAAGTTGCGCTCCGATTGCCGAGTTCGATGCCGTCGGTATCACGCTTCCGCACGAGCTCGCAGCCACCAACGTGCTCGAATTCCTCGATTTGTCCGGCATCGCGCTGCGCGCCGAAGACCGTGGAGAAGACGATCCCATGGTATTCGCCGGCGGCCCGTGCGCGTTCAACGCCGAGCCGTATGCGCCGTTTTTCGACGCGATCATGCTCGGCGAGGGCGAGGAGATGCTTCCCGAGCTTTTGGAGCTGCATCGCGGCATGAAGGCCGAGGGCGCCTCGCGCGCCGAGATGCTGCGCGCCATGTCCCACATGCACGGCGTCTACGTTCCTTCGCTTTATGACACGCTCGACGAGGCTGCGGCGCAGGAGCGCGGCACCTGGGCGGTTCCTCGCTACGAGGACGTGCCTGCCGTGATCGAGAAGCGCCTTTGGGACGGTTTCGCCGATTCTGACGCCTACGAGCCCATGATCGTGCCGTATACCGAGGTCATTCACGACCGATTCAACGTCGAAGTGCTGCGCGGCTGCACGCGCGGCTGTCGATTCTGCCAGGCGGGCATGATGTATCGTCCCGTGCGCGAGCGTTCGGCCGACAATATCGTGTCGGCAGTCTGTTGCGGCCTGGCCGAGACGGGTTATGACGAAGTGAGCCTGACTTCGCTTTCGTCGACCGACCACAGCCAGATCGAGCAAATCCTGCGCAGGCTTAATCGCGCGCTCGAGGGCAAGGGCATCTCGGTGTCCATTCCCAGCCAGCGCCTCGACTCGTTCGGCGTCGAGATGGCCGAGCTCGTGGCGGGCGGCAAGCGCGGCGGCCTGACGTTCGCGCCCGAGGCCGGCACCCAGCGTCTGCGCGACGTGATCAACAAGGGCGTCACCGAAGACGACCTGTTCGACGCGATCGACGCGGCGTTCGCGGCAGGCTGGCGCCGTTGCAAGCTGTATTTCATGATCGGCCTTCCCACCGAGACCGACGACGATATCAAGGGCATCGCGAGCCTCGCCCAGCGCGCTTACGACCGCGCGAAGAAGGCTGTTCCTGAAAACCAGCGCGGCAACGTGCGCGTGAGCATTTCGTGCGCCCTGTTCGTGCCCAAGTCCCAGACGCCGTTCCAGTGGGATGGGCAGATCGCGCCCGAAGAGGCGAAGCGTCGCATCGACTTGCTGCGCCGCTCCGTGAAATATCGCGCCGTCGACGTGCACTGGCACGAACCCGACGTGTCGCTCGTCGAGGCCATGATGAGCCGCGGCGGCCGCGAGGTGGCCGAAGTGGTCGAGGCCGCATGGCGTTCGGGCGCCCGCTTCGACGCATGGACCGAGCATTTCTCGCTCGATACCTGGAAGAAGGCGTGCGAGGAATGCGGCGTGAGCATGGAAGGCGTCGCCCAGGCAACGTATGACACCGATTACATTCCGCCTTGGTCCCATCTTTCCGCGGGCCTGTTCGTCAAGTTCCTTCAGCGCGAACGCAGACTTGCCCAGGCGGAGAAGACCACGCCCGATTGCACGTTCGACCACTGCTCCGCCTGTGGCGTGTGCATGGGCCTGAACACCGAGATCCAGACCCAGGAGGTGCGCCATGGCTGATTTCCGTTTGCGCGTGACCTATCGCATGGCGGGCCGCCTTGTGATGCTGTCTCATCTTGAAGTCGCTCGCGCTCTCGAGCGCGCCGTGCGTCGAGCCGATCTGCCTTATGCCGTGAGCCAGGGCTTTTCGCCCCATATGAAGATGGCCTTCGGCGCCGCGCTTCCTGTAGGCGTCGGCGGCGATGAGGAAATCTTCGACGTGCAGCTGACCGAGTACGTGGCCCCTGAACGTGCGCTCGAGCGTCTTCGTGCTGCAAGCGCCGATGATTTGATGCCGCATGCCGCACGCTACATCACCAAAGAAGACGCGGCCGCCAGCGTGGCGTATCCGTTTTCGACCTACCGCGCCGTTCTCGCTTTCGATGACGGGCACGACGACGCAGCCTTGCAGCAGGCGGTTGCCTCCTGCGAGATTCCCGAGCAGATCGTGGTGGTGCGCAAGAAAAAGGAGAAGGTGCTTGTGCCCTCCGAGTTCATCGTGGGCGAGATGGAGCGCGGCGGCGCGTCGCTGACTTTCACGCTTGAGGCGAAGAAGACGGGCAGTTTGAGGCCCGACGTCCTGCTCGACGCTATGCTCGATAACACGGGCCTGCATGCCGTTTCGATCATGCGTGTGCGTCAGGCCGAAGGTTGCTAAAGACGCTCGCGTTCGTTTCGACGTCATATATATGAGAGCCGCATTTCCGATTTCGAGCCGCGCTGCGGCAGCGAGGGTTTCGGAAATGCGGCTCCTTTTATAGGTCGTCGCAGGTTCCTTGCATCCATGGCCCGGAGAGACGGGTCGCATCGATGAAGTTTGGAAAAAATCGCCGCCTCAGGCCGAAAAATCGAAGCTCTGCCACAAAGGGGGACGGATACTTCGCCGCCTTGTTTCAATAAATCTACGTTTAATTACTTTATGGGTATTAAATAAGGTATTTATGCCTTGATTGAAGGGTGTCATGGGGTTTCGCCGTGGCAGAACCTCGAAAAAACGGCCTAGGAGGCCGATATTTTCCAAGAAGGGCTGAAGCGGGGTGGGGCTTTGCGCGCTTCTGCTCCGTGCGAGCCGAAAATCGCATCGCCAGCGTCTTCGATGTCATCGGAAATAGAGGCTTGTGCGCTTCGAGTAAAAGAAAAGAGCCGCCAAAGCGACTCTTTCGAATTCAGATGGCGGGATGTACGAGACTCGAACTCGCGACCTCCGACGTGACAGGCCGGCGCTCTAACCAACTGAGCTAACACCCCGTGTTGTTGTCTTTCGCTCCTGCGTCAGACAGCTCGGTTATATTACCTACAATCCCAGCGGCGTGCAAGTACTTTTTCAAAAAAATTTTCGTCAGTGCGAAAAAAGTCGAATCGAGCGAAAAGGGATGACGCACGGCCTGGTTTTCGCTTCTTAAGCGTCGAATATGGAATGCAGCCATTCTATTAATCAACTTTATTATGTAGGTGCTACAATTTATGCGTTTCATTCGTCCGTCCCCGTGTTGCCGACCGTTTTTTTTCGCGCGGCCCGCATCGCGACCGGATATCGGCGCATGCGCCGAACGACGAGAAAGGAAAAGTCATGGATCATGAAGAGTCCGAGGCCCTGCGCGCGAAGCTCTATGATCTTATGGGACGCTTCCATCGGGAGCGCTACGTTCCCGCCGAGATGCTGTGCGGCCTGACTCACGCCGAGATGCAGATCATTCGCTGCGTGAGCATGGCGGCCGAAAGCGGAGCGCCCCTGAGGCCGTCCGATGTGGCCCGCCGTTTCGGCGTGACGCCGTCGGCCGTGTCCCAGTCGGTCAAAAAGCTCCAGATGCAGGGCTATGTGGAACGCGTGCGCTCCGATGAAGACAGCCGCTCGGTCGCGCTGGTCCTCACCGCGAAAGGCAAGGGCCTCGCCGCAGAGGGTCGCGCCGCCCATCGCGCTTTCATGGACGAGATGTTCGCCTATGTGGGAACCGACCGCATCGAACAGCTGGTCGAAACGCTCGAGATGGTGCTCGACTTCTTCGAGCAGAGCCCCTCGGTGAAACGCTTCGAAGGAGAAGGGAAGGGTCCGTGCGCATAATACGGTATCTGAAAGAATCGAAGGCGGCGGTGGCCCTGGTGGTCGTGCTGCTTATCGTGCAGGCGTTCGCCGACCTGTCGCTGCCGCGCCTGACATCCGACCTCGTCGATGTGGGCATCCAGCAGGCGGGCGTGGAAGACGCCGCTCCCGAGGCTTTGCGCCCGTCCATGTTCGAGGCCCTTTGCATGCTCGCGCCGCCCGACGACGAGTCGTTCATCCGCTCGAGCTACGACCGGGCCGATGACGGCACGTACCGACTGAACGCGCAGGGCGAAGAGCGGCGAAAGGAGCTCGACGAGTGCATCGCGATGCCGTTCGCCCTGGCGTTTTTCGCCGAATCCGCCTCCGAGCGCGCTGACACGCTGTCGGGCGACGCATTCGACCTCGATGCGCTGACGGCGGCGTATGCGCAGGGCGCCGTTACGAAAGACGACGTGCTCGCCATGGCCGACGAGGCGCTGTCCGCCGCATCGGGCGTCGACGAATCCCTCGTCGCCCAGCAGGCCGTTTCCGCCGCGAAGGCGGAATACGAGAATCTCGGTTACGACATGGATTCGATGCAGATGCGCTATCTGCTGGGAATCGGCGGGCGTATGCTCGCGGTGGCGGCCCTCATGACGGCGGCGGCGGTCGCTGTCGGCTACATCGCGTCGCGCACCGCCGCAGGCGTCGCCAAGCGTCTGCGCGAGAGACTTTTCGCCAAGGTGCTCGCGTTCTCCGATGCCGACGTGCAGAAGTTCTCGGCCGCGTCGCTGATCACGCGCGCCACCAACGACATCCAGCAGATACAGATGGTCGTGACCGTGCTGCTGCGCATGGTGCTCTACGCGCCGATCCTTGCGATCGGCGGCATCGTCATGGTGTCGCGCACCGACGCCTCGATGAGCTGGATCATCGTGGTGGCGGTCGCTGCGATCTTTGCGACGGTCGCCGTGCTCATGGGGCTCGCCATGCCGAAGTTCAAGGTCATGCAGAAGCTGATCGACCGCGTGAACCTCGTGTCGCGCGAGATCCTTACCGGTCTTCCCGTAATCAGGGCCTTCGGTCGTCAGGAATACGAAGAGGACCGCTTCGACCAAGCTAGCAAGGCCCTCATGCGCACCCAGCTGTTCACCAACCGCGTCATGACGTTCATGATGCCCGCCATGATGCTGGTGATGAATGCAGTGTCGGCGCTCATCGTGTGGGTCGGCGGCTTTTCGATCGACGCGGGAACCATCCAGACGGGCGACATGATCGCGTTCATCACGTATTCGATGGTCATCATCATGTCTTTCCTCATGCTGGGCATGGTCGCCATCATGTTGCCGCGCGCCGACGTGGCGGCCCAGCGCGTCAACGAGGTGCTCGCCGCGCCGTGCTCCATTGCCGACCCCGCCGAGCCTGAACGTTTCGCGGGTTCTCGACGCGAAGGCGCCGAAATCGTCTTCGACGACGTGACGTTTTCCTACGATGAGGAAAGCGACCCGGTGCTCAGCCATGTCAGCTTCACGGCGGAAGCGGGCAAGACGACGGCCGTCATAGGATCGACCGGATCAGGCAAATCGACCGTCATCAAGCTGATCGAGCGTTTCTACGACGTAAGCTCGGGGTCGGTCCGCATCGACGGCGTGGATGTGCGAGATATGACGCAACACGACCTGCGCGCCCAGTTCGGCTATGTGCCGCAGAAGGCGTTCTTGTTCTCGGGCACGATCGCCGACACCATCGGCTACAGCGATCCAGGGATGGGCGATGAGCGCATGCGCGCGGCCGCAGACCTTGCCCAGGCCGCCGATTTCATCGCCGAACGCGAAGAGGGGCTGCTCGCTCCCATCGCCCAGGGCGGTTCGAACGTATCGGGCGGCCAGCGCCAGCGTCTCTCGATCGCTCGCGCCCTTGCGGCCGATGCCCGCGCGTACCTGTTCGACGATAGCTTCTCGGCGCTCGATTACAAGACCGACGCCCGCCTGCGTGCCGCCATCTCCGACGGCCTGCGCGGCAAGACGGTCCTGATCGTGGCCCAGCGCATCTCGACCGTGCTTTCGGCCGACCGCATCGTGGTGCTCGAAAACGGCGCTGTGGCGGGCTGCGGCACCCATGACGAGCTCATGCAGACGTGCGAGACCTATCGCGAAATCGCGCTGTCGCAGCTATCGGAAGAAGAGTTGAAAGGAGGCGGTGCGCTGTGATGCATCAGGATAAAGGAGCCATGCCGCCCCGCCGCCACGGTATGGGAGGACATGGCATGATGGGCGGCCATGGCGGCCACCATCGCATGATGCCCGGCGAGAAGGCGGGCGATTTCAAAGGCGCCATGAAGAAGATGCTTTCCTTGATGGCCGCGTTCAAGTTCGCGCTCGCCGCGGTGCTCGTCTTCGCCATCGGTTCGACGGTCTTCAACATCATCGGCCCCAAAGTGCTTTCGACCGCCACCACCGAGCTGTTCGAGGGCGTGGGCGCCAAGATCGCGGGAACGGGCGGCATCGATTTCGGCGCGATCGCCGCGATCCTCGTCGCTACGCTCGCGCTTTACGGCCTCTCTGCCGCCTGCTCGTTCGTGCAGGGCTGGCTTATGACCGGCGTTTCGCAGAAGACCTGCTATCTTCTGCGCCAGCGGATCGCCGAGAAGATCTCGCGCATGCCGATGGGGTATTTCGAGCGCACGAGTACCGGAGACGTGCTTTCGCGCATCACTAACGACGTCGACACGCTCGGCCAAAGCCTCAACCAGGGCCTGACCCAGCTGGTGACGAGCAGCGTCACCGTGGTGGGCGTCGTGGTCATGATGCTTACGATCAACGTCCCCATGACGCTGATCGCGCTTCTGGTCATCCCGCTGTCGCTGCTGCTGGTCAAGGCGGTCGTTTCGCGCAGCCAGCGCTACTTCCGCGCGCAGCAGAAAAACCTCGGCGCGATCAACGGCCAGGTGGAGGAGACGTTTTCCGGCCATACGGTGGTGCGCGCCTTCGGCAAGGAGGACGAGGCGCTCGAGCAGTTCCGCGCGACCAACGACGTGCTGTACGAATCCGCGTGGAAATCGCAGTTCCTGTCGGGTCTGATGATGCCCGTCATGAGCTTCGTGGGCAACCTCGGCTATGTGGCCGTGGCCGTGTCGGGCGCCGCGTTCGCGATCAAGGGAACGATCACGGTGGGCGACATCCAGGCGTTCGTCCAGTACGTGAAGAACTTCACGCAGCCCATGACCCAGCTCGCGCAGGTTTCCAACGTCTTGCAGCAGATGGCCGCGTCGGCGGAGAGGATCTTCGAATTCCTCGACGCTCCCGAGGAGGAGCCTTCGCGCGGCGAGGATGCCGTGCATGCGACGTCGGGCGAGGTGGTCTTCGATCGCGTCCGGTTCGGCTACGATGCCGACGAGCCTGTGATCAAGGACTTCTCGGCGCGTGTCGAAAGCGGCCGCACCGTGGCGCTCGTCGGTCCGACGGGCGCGGGCAAGACGACGATGGTCAAGCTGCTCATGCGTTTCTACGACGTGGATGCCGGCTCGATCCGTATCGGCGGCGCGGACGTGCGCGACATCGACCGCGACGAGCTGCGCTCGATGTTTTCCATGGTGCTGCAGGACACGTGGCTGTTCAAAGGGACCATTCGCGAGAACATCCGGTACGGACGCCTCGATGCGACCGACGAGGAAGTGGAAGATGCGGCTCGCGCGGCCTTCGCCGATCACTTCATCCGTACGCTTCCGGGCGGCTACGACATGATGATCAACGAGGACGCGAGCAACATCAGCCAGGGCCAGCGCCAGCTGCTCACCATCGCCCGTGCGATTCTGGCCGACCGCGGCATGCTGATCTTGGACGAGGCCACGAGCTCGGTCGACACGCGTACGGAGCGTCGCATCCAGATGGCCATGGACAGGCTTATGGAGGGACGCACGTCGTTCGTCATCGCGCATAGGCTCTCGACGATACGCAATGCCGACTTGATCTTGGTGCTCGAAGACGGCGACATCGTCGAGCAGGGCACGCACGACGAGCTGATAAGGCTCGGCGGCGCGTATGCCGAACTCTACGAAGCCCAGTTCGAAGGCGACGGGGAAGGGGAATAATCTCCGGTCGCGAAGCGCCGCATGTGCTCAGAGACGCATGCGGCGCTTTTTCCTGCCGTCAAGATGATCGCGTGATATAATTCTCTTTCTGTCATCTTGAATGAGCATCGGGAAACGAAGGGGCGCGGGCCATGTCCGAAGAAGCCATACACAAGATCGCCGCATTCGATTTCGACGGCACATCCATCCAGGGCAATTCTCCTGTGATTCTTGTCCGCCATCTGCGCAAGCTCGATATGCTGCGCAAGCGAGTCATATCGAAGGTCCTCGCGTGGGCGGCGGCTTACAAGCTTCGTCTGCCGCAGAGCGAAGCTTGGGTGAGGGGCCAAGTGTTCACGGCATTCGAAGGCATGTCCAAGAAGGACGTGGACGATTTTCTCGCCGAATTCTATGACAACTTGATCGAGGCGCCGGGGCGTTTCCGTCCGCAGGCCGATGCAGCCATGGAGCGTTTGCGCTCCGAGGGCGTGGAGGTCCTCGTCGTGTCCGCGACATTCGGTCCGATCGTGCGTCGCGCTCAATCGAGCCACCCGTTCGACGGCTGCCTGTGTACCGAGATGCAGGTCGACGCCGAAGGTCGCTATACCACGCACGTCGATGGGCCCTGCGTCGAGGGCGAGGAAAAGGTCAAGGCGCTGCATGCTTATGCCGACGCGCGCTATGGGGCGGGGAATTGGAGGCTTGTCGAGGCTTACGGCGACCATCATTCCGATATTCCCATGCTTGCCGCCGCCGATCGCGGTTTTGCCGTCACTCCCGACAAGCCGCTTGCCCGTGAGGCGCGCCGCCGCGGCTGGCAGGTGCTCGATTGGGATGTGACTGTGGAGAAATGAGGGGCGTAACCCGAGTCTTTTGCTCGGCGTTTGCGGGATGCGCTCCTTCCTATTACACTGCAGTATGAGAACTGCTACCTTCGCGTAGGCATTTAATGCGCGAAGGATCGATGAACATTGCAAAGGAGGTGGGCGTATGCTCGAATCGAACGATAACGAAGCGAACATCGCCGACCAGCATCACGAAAACGACGCTTTCCATCGTCCTGCGGCCGATTATTCCGCAGCGGCGCGCGATGTCTACGAAGCGGGCGACCGCGTGCTTGCCATGCACCTGTATCTGACGGCTTACGAAGAAGCCTGCAAGCGGGAGCCGCTGCCCGATATGGGGGCGGTGGCCGCCTTGCGCGAGGCTTGGAAGGTCGCATGCGAGTTGCGCGAGCGCTCGATCGCCGAATACATCTACGACAAGCTCGAGCCGCATCTGCCGACCGACGAGGCGAAGGAATTCGCCTCCAGCCTGCAATCGATGGCGCTCGACAAGCTTTCGGAATTCGGCATTTCGCGTGCCGATCTGGAAGATATGGCCGATATGATTTCCGACGAGATAGGTGCTCAGGCGCACATCTCCCGCGTCACGCCGCCCATGAGCACCGCGGCTCCCGCCGATGCGCTTTCGCTTCCCAAAAAAGAGGAAGAAGAGGCGAAAGGGCAAGTTGCCGGCGAGGAGGCGCGTGCCGAAAGCGACGGAGGCGATGGAGCTTCCGAAGAGACCCCCTCGAAGTCGTGTCTGACGGCTCGCCCGATGGGTTTTTCCGACCTGGTGGGCTTCGAAGCGGCTGTCGAAGACGTGCGCGCGCTGGGCATCGGCGTGAAGGACGACGAGGAATACCGTCTTCTTCTGGATACGCTGCGCGCCCAGCATGGTCTCGACAAGCTTTCTGCGGCGGGAAGCATCGTGTTTCGCACGTCCTCGCGCGAAGATGCGAGCCTGCTCATGGCCGCCGTGGCCGGCGAGCTCGGCCTTCCGACGCTGCGCGTGCAGATGCAGCCGGGTCCGCAGGGCATGCCCGTGCTATGCGTCACCACGGCGGCCGACCGTCCCGCCCGCATGAACAACAACAGCAGGCTTTCGCTCGAATCGCCCAGCGTGTTGCTGCTCGAAGATATCGATCTATGGGGCGGCCCGCTCATCGAGGCCGCATCTGCGACCGATGGCGAAGGCATCATGTTCGCCAGCATGTCGCGCGCCGCACGCGAGGCGTTCGGTCTGATTGGATCCGCTGTGGGCAATCCCGATATCTATGTGCTGGCGTCCGTTGCGGGCGATGCGTTCGATCAGGGGTTCCTCTATGATGCGATGGAGCCGATGAACATCGTCGATATCTACCTTCCCGACGAGCTGGAGCGCCGCCGTATCTGGAACGCCATCGCGCTCGACCATCCCTCCATCCGCCAGCTCGATTTGGCGCGCTTGACCAGGGTTTCGCGCAATCTCGCTCGTTTCGATATCGTCGCTGCGGCGCGCGAGGCGGTTGAAGACGCCTACAGGCAGGGTTTGAAGAATCGTCGCTATGTGCCCGTTACGCAGAGCATGATGTTCGAGCACATCGCCAACTTCCAGCCCCTCGAATCGGACGAATACCGCTTCCTCGAAGATGCGGTCGCTACCGATTTCCGCAACCATCTGGATGAACTTGAAAACCTCGACGATGCAGGTCAGAACGCCGTTTCAGGCGGGGAAGGCGAAGAGTAGCCATGGAGCTCACCCGTCGAAGCGATTACGCATGCCGCATCATCCGTGCGGCCTATGACAGCAAGGATGCGTACGTGTCCGTTTCCGAAGTGGCCGAGCGCGAGAACATCCCCTACGCGTTCGCTCGCAGCATCCAGCACGATTTGGTACATGCCGGGCTTCTGAAGACCGTGCGCGGGGCTAAAGGCGGATTGTCTCTCGCATGCGACCCGAGCACTACGACGCTGCTCGAAGTACTCGAGGCCCTGCAGGGTCCGATCAACATGTCGCCCTGTGCTGCCGATTCGGGATACTGCGAGCGTTGCGGCGAATGCGAGTTCCGCGGCGTTTGGAAACGCGCTGACGACCTGGTGAAGGATTATTTCGATTCCATCACGCTCGAATCGCTGTTCGAGGGGCAGCGTCGCCCATGACGGCCGCGTTGCCGAATGGTATCTCGCGCGCGGCCATCGATGAATTCGTCGCTCGCGTGCGCGAGCAGGGGAATGAGCTGTATCGCGACCTTCCGTGGCGCAACACGCGCGACCCGTATGGCATTTGGATCTCTGAAGTCATGCTACAGCAGACGCAGGTCGCTCGCGTTCTGACGCGATGGGAGCGTTTTATGTCCCGTTTTCCTACGGTGGACGCGCTGTCGGCCGCGTCGACCGCCGATGTCGTCGAGGAGTGGCAGGGCATGGGCTACAACCGGCGTGCCCTGGCGCTTAAGCGCGCCGCCGATATCTGCTCATCCGAATTCGGCGGAGCGCTTCCCGTAGGCGTCGACGAACTTTGCAAGCTGCCGGGAATCGGGGAGGCCACGGCGGCGGGGATCACGGCGTTTTCGCGCGACGTTCCCTGCATATATATAGAGACGAATGTGCGCGCGGTGTTCATTCACGAATTTTTCCCTCATGCCGAGCGTGTGACCGATAAGCAGTTGCGCCCCCTCGTCGAAGCGGCGTGTCCTTCCGAAGATGTGCGCGGCTGGTATTACGCGCTGCTCGATGTGGGGTCGTATCTTAAAAAGACTCAGGTCAACCCAACGAGGCGTTCTGCTTCTTACACGCGTCAGAGCGCTTTCGAAGGCTCACGCCGCCAAAAGCGCGCCTGGATCGTGCGCGAAGTCATGTCGTGTCCCGGCATTGCCGACGAAGAGCTCCTCGCTCGGCTGGATGCCGAGGAATTGCGTGCCGGACGAGACCGCGTTTCCGTCGCGGATTATCGTTCGATCATGGCCGACTTGTCACGTGAGGGATTCTTTTCTCAGACGGACGGACGTTGGCGGGCGTAGCGCTCGGATCCTTCGTTCTGTGTCGTTTTATGCATGTATAAGGGCGGCATGATATCCTTGACGAAGGCGCCGCATGCCGTGCGGCGCCTTCGTGCGCAAATATGCTGCGCGATCGTCTTCGTGGAAAGGGGAGATTCCATGGAATTGAAGGGAAGCAAAACCGAGAAGAACCTCATGGCGGCATTTGCCGGCGAATCTCAGGCCCACACCAAGTATCTGTATTACGCATCGCAGGCGAAAAAGGACGGCTACGTCCAAATCCAGAACATTTTCGCCGAAACGGCCAAGAACGAATCCGAGCATGCGAAGCTTTGGTTCAAAGCCTTGCATGGCGGGTCGATTCCTTCGACGCTCGAAAACCTTGCCGATGCGGCGTCGGGCGAGAATTACGAATGGACCGACATGTACGCAGAATTCGCCGCGACTGCTCGCGAAGAAGGTTTCGACGAGCTCGCCCGTCTTTTCGATGGTGTGGCAGCGGTCGAAAAGGAGCATGAGGCTCGCTATCGCAAGCTGATCGAGCGCATCAATGCCGGCGAGGTCTTCAAGCGCGGCGAAGTGCACGCATGGAAGTGCAATAACTGCGGTCATATCCACATCGGAACGGAGGCGCCCGAAGTCTGCCCGGTGTGCAATCATCCACGCGCTCATTTCGAGATCCGCGCCGAGAACTACTAGGACACGCGCATCGTCTCGACAAGACGACGATTCGCGCGTTATGCGCCTTGAAGGGAGCCGTATCTATAGATACGGCTCCCTTCTTTTACGCGTATGCATAATTTTGTATCGCCCATTTGACACGAGTGCGCAGCCAATTGCTTTTTTAGTGCATACTTCGTTTTCCACGCATCACCTTTATTGGGTGATAAATATTCCGTACACGTCTTTGACCTGGGGCATGTTACCAAGTTCTAATAATGTAATATCAAGTTGCTACAGCATCATGATTTCGTAACATTTTTATGCCTTTGAACAGGAATTTTGCATAAATGCCATTTTTTGGTGTCGGGACGGCAACAGTTCGCGGATAATGCCGCCTGTCAGTATTTTCGACACATCTAATAGGAGGTGTATGTATGGACAACGAAGCCACTGTCTCAGAGTTTCAGGGTATGCTCGATTCGCGAGGAGTCTCGCGTCGTAGCTTCATGAAACTGTGTGGCACGCTCGCGGTCATGGTGGGCCTGGGCGAGGCCGCCGCGCCCCGCGTGGCTCAAGCTCTCGAAGAGTCCGTCATCGGAGCAAGCCAGGGCGATCTGTACCCCGTCATTTGGATCGAGGGTGCTTCTTGCACGGGTTGCACGGAGGCGTTCGCTCAGCTCGACGCTCCCGATGCCGCTTCCGTCGTGCTCGAGATGATTTCGCTGAATTACAGCGAAACCTTGAGCGCCGCCGCAGGCTGGTCCATGGAGGAAGCCAAGGAACAGACCATCAAGGCCGGCAACTACATCCTCGTCTACGAGGGCGCCGTGCTGAACGGCTGGGGCGGCAACGCCCTGCGCATCGCCGGCAAGACCGGCAACGAGCATCTGATCGAGGCCGCCGAGCATGCCAACGCGGTCGTCGCTTTGGGTTCGTGCGCCGTCAACGGCGGTTGGATGGCGGCTCATCCCAATCCGTCCAACGCCGAAGGCGTGCAGATGTTCCTCAAGGAGCAGGGCATCGAGACTCCCGTCATCAATATTCCCGGCTGCCCGCCGAACCCCGAGTGGCTCTGCGCCATTCTGATCGACGTTCTGCTGCTGGACAAGCTTCCCGAGCTCAACGCCGAGAACAAGCCCGTTCAGATTTTCGGCCAGACCGTGCATGACAACTGCCAGCGTCGCGGCCACTTCGAGAACGGCGAGTTCGTCTATCAGTTCGGTTCGCCGGAAGAGGCCAAGGGCTACTGCCTCT
This sequence comes from uncultured Slackia sp., assembly GCF_959608125.1. GTDB lineage: Bacteria > Actinomycetota > Coriobacteriia > Coriobacteriales > Eggerthellaceae > Slackia. The sequence goes on along the minus strand of NZ_CAUHPG010000015.1, from coordinate 22,000 downwards.
ATCCGCTGGGTTGTCGCGGTCCTCAGACCAAGGCCAACTGCGGCGTCGTTCGCTATAACCATCGTCGCAGCTGGTGTGTCGAGGCAGGCGCTCCCTGCATCGGTTGCTGCGAGGCCAACCCCGAGAATCCGGGTCAGAACTGGGTCGAGGTCAACACCCCGTTCTACAAGCGCCATCGCGACCTGCGCATCGGTGATTTCGTGGTCCAGCCCGGCACCATCGCGCTCGGCGTGACCGGTATCGTCGCCGCCGCTCTGGTGGTCCACGGCTTCGGCATGAAGGCCGCCGGCCGCGTTCCCAAGGGCGCCGATTTCGAGAAGGTGCGCGCTTGGGACGCCAAGCACCCCGATAAGTCCATCGGCGTGTACGCGAAAGAAGACCTCGAAGCCGCTAGCAAGAAGAAGGGAGGCAACCAGTAATGGCACGTTCCATCATCGACCCGATTACCCGCATCGAAGGCCACCTGCGCGCTGAGATGGAAGTCACCGACGGCGTGGTCACCGACGCATGGGTTTCCGGCGGTTGCTTCCGCGGCATGGAACTCGTCGTGCGCGACCGCACGCCCGAGGACGCGGCGCAGATCGTGCAGCGCATCTGCGGCGTGTGCCCCGTTTCGCATGCTCATGCCTCTGCAATCGCGGCCGAGAAGGCCTATGGCATCAGCATTCCGAACAATGCACGCATCATTCGCAACCTGATCGAGGGCTCTCAGTTCCTGCACAGCCACATCCTGTGGTTCTACAACCTGGCAGGCCTCGACTACGTGAATCCGCTCAATGCGCTTTCCGCCGACGCGACGGCCGCCTATGATCTCGCTGCCGAGCTCGGCACGCCGTCCGCCGACTTCGTCGGCTTGCAGGACCGCCTGAAGAAGTTCGCCGAGAACGGCCAGCTCTCCATCTTCAGCGGCAACTGGTTCGACACGGGTGAGTACAACCTCACCCCCGAGGCCGACCTCATCCTGACGGCGCACTACCTCGAGGCTCTTCAGATGCAGAGCAAGGCGTCTGAAATCGCCGCGCTGCTCGGCGGCAAGATGCCTCACATCATGACGATCGTCCCCGGCGGCACGGCTTTCGTTCCCACCGAGGAGAAGCTCGACGACCTCAAGGGTCTCGTCGACGAGCTGTACAACTGGGTCGCTTCCACGATGATTCCGGATACGCTCGCCGTGGCCAAGTTCTATCCCGAGGCCGCCACGTTCGGCAAGGGTGTCGGCCGCTACGGCGCATGGGGCGTCTTCGAGCGTCCGTCCATGGAGATGAACGAGCGCTACCTGCCCGCAGGCGTCCTCGACGAGAACTTCTCGCTCTCCGACGTCGACGAGTCCAAGATCACCGAGTATGTCGGTCGCTCCTGGTACGAGGGCGATGCCGACCTGCCTCCGTTCGAGCAGGGTGTCAAACCCGCCTTCACGGAGTACAACGTCGACGACCGCTACACCTGGAACAAGTGCCCGCTGTATGACGGCAAGTCTCTCGAAACCGGCGGCTTCGCCCGTCTGCTCGTGGCCTACAAGCGCAACGTTCCCTTCGTCGTCGAGCATATCGACTCGCTGCTCGAGGCTCTCGGTGCGAAGAAGGGCGACCTTTCCGCGCTGCAGAACACGCTCGGCCGTACCGGCTCTCGTCAGATCGAGACCCTCTACATCGCTACGCTGATGAAGGAATGGGTCGAAGAGCTGTGCGAGGCCGTCAAGGGCGGCGACAGCGCCTACTTCGAGATCCCCGACCACATCACCGGCGAAGGCACCGGCTTCTGGGAGGCTCCGCGCGGCGCTCTCTATCACTCCGAGAAGGTCAAGGACGGCAAGATCGAGGATTACCAGATCGTCATCCCGTCCACCTGGAACCTCGCTCCGCATGACCCGCATGGCAACTACGGTCCGCTCGAGCAGGCTCTGATCGGCGTGCCCGTGGCAGACATCGAGAAGCCCATCAACGCGCTGCGTACCGTCCACAGCTTCGACCCCTGCACCGCTTGCGCCGTGCATATCGTCGAGCCGAAGACGGGCAAGAAGTTCGAAACCGTTACCAGCCCTTGGGGGGTGAAGTAAGATGGCCCATCTCGCGCATTACTGTGAAGCGCATCCCGCGCCGTTCCGTGTGACCCACTGGGTCAACCTGATCGCGATGATCTTGTTGATCGTTACGGGCTTTTGCATCCACTTCCCGTTCTGGCCTGAGTTCATGGGCATCGCTCGCGGCGTCCATATCTTCTTCGGCTTCGTGATCTTCATCAACTGCCTGCTGCGCATCGTGCTGGCCTTCGTCGTGAAGTCCGCTCCCGCGGGCGGCACGCGCGAACTGGTGCCCGACTACAAGACCTGGCTGCCCCAGGCCGACAACAAGCATCAGCTCGGCGCATGGATCAAGTACTACCTCTTCCTGAAGAAGGACCATCCGCTGTCTGCAAAGCTCGGCGTGCCCCAGAAGCTTTCCTATCTGGCCATTCCGCTGCTGCTGGCGTTCATGTTCTTCACGGGCCTGCTCCTGTGGCCTCCCACGGCCAACCTGCCGGTGTTCGAGGCGGCCATCAACATGATGGGCGGTGCGATGAGCGTTCGCATCATTCACTACTTCATGATGTTCGTCTTCATCTGCTTCACGATGCTGCATGCCTACTTGGCCAACATCGAGGGTCTTGCTCCCTCCAAGCTCATGTTCTTCGGAACCGAGCACGGCGGTCTGACCTACGATCCGGAGAAGCACAACATCTCTGGCGAGGACAAGCTCGATCATTAAACGCGATCGCGTGCCTCACGGCTCTTTGAAAGAATGGCGGCGTAATGCCGCCATTCTTTTTTATGTTCCGGAGGCCTGCGGCGGGGCATCGCTGCGGCACCATGCTGTTTTGAGGCCGACATATCGGCAATTTATAGGTAAATACGTTATTTAAGACTATATCTTGAATACAGGCGGGCTAAACCCGATATCTGATTGCATATTCTCTTATGGCATTCGCGCGTTTAAAAGAACCGTCCGCCGCTCGGGGCGTTTGCGCGACGCGTCGCGTCTTATACTAAACAGTGACGCAACGCATCTCTGCTTGCAGCGTCGCGTCTTTTTCTCTCTGCCTCGCACATTCAATCGAATCAATATCTCGTGAAGAAATCGCGCCGTTTCCTCGGCGTCCGTTCGACTGCGCCCTGGGTCATTCTGCAATCTTTCGGCCCACGGAGAAACGCCGCATTCTTCCACGTTTCGGTCAGCATGCAAGGTGATTGCCCATGATTTATCTCGACAACGCTGCGACGACGATGAAAAAACCCGATGAGGTCATCGATGCCGTGACGTGCGCCCTGCGTTCGTTCGGCGGTCCGGGTCGCGGCGTCCACGAAGCCTCTCTTGCCGCGAGCGAGGCTCTCTATGGCGCTCGCGTTCGCGCGGCGGAGCTTCTCGGCGCGCCCGATGCTTCACGCGTCGCTTTCGCCGCAAACGCAACGGCTGCGCTCAATACGGCCATCGCGGGAACGCTTCCGTACGAAGGCCGCGCGCTCACCACGGCCGCATCGCACAATTCGGTGCTGCGCCCCCTATTCAAGGCGCGCGACGAGTGCGGATGCGCCGTCGATGTGGCGCCCATCGACGTCGACGGCTCGCTGCGCCTCGACGAATACGAACGTCTGCTTGCCTTGAGGCCCGATATCGTCGCCGTGACCCATGTGTCGAACGTGACAGGCGATGTCTACGACGTGGCCGCGATGGCCCGCTTGGCTCATGAGGCCGGTGCGGTCTTTATCTTGGACATCGCGCAAAGCGCGGGCGTCATTCCCGTCGATCAGGCAGCCCTCGGCGCCGACATCATGTGCTTCACCGGTCATAAAAGTCTGCTGGGCCCTCAAGGCACGGGCGGACTGTGCGTCGCCCGCGATATCGAAGTTGCGCCTTTTGCCGAAGGCGGATCGGGCGTGCATAGCTTCGATGAGCGTCATCCGCGCTTCATGCCCGACGCGCTCGAAGCCGGAACGGCGAACGCCCACGGCTTGGCAGGCCTTGCGGCAGGTATCGCATATTTGCAGCACAAGGGGATCGATGTCGTTTCGGCCGAGGTCGCTCGGCTTTCCGCACGTTTTCTCGAGGGCGCGCAGGCGATTGGCGGGGTGCGGGTCGTCGGCGGTGGTTCAGGAAAACGATGCGCGATCGTCGCTCTCGACGTCTGCGGCGCCGATGCCGCTGCGGTGGCGATGCGTCTTTCGATGGAGTATGGAATCTGTACGCGCGCAGGTGCCCATTGCGCTCCTTTGATGCACAAGGCACTCGGCACGCAGGACGGCGGCGTCGTTCGCTTCAGCTTCTCCCATCTCAATACCGACGAAGAAATCGATGCGGCCCTTGCGGCCCTCGAGACGATTGCAAGCGAGGAACGATGACGGATATCACCGACCAGACGAACGAATCTAGAACCGACGAGCCGATTCGCGTCGGCATCGACATCGGGTCCACGGCGGCGAAGGCGGCTGTGGTCGAAAACGGGAAGCTCGCATTTACGACGGCCATCCCAACGGGCTACAACAGCACTGATGCGGCGATGCGGCTCGCGGACGAGCTTCGCGTCCAGGGCTACGACGTCGATGACCCGCGCATCCGTACGGTCGCCACGGGATACGGACGCATCTCGGTTCCTTTCGCCGACAGAGCCGTCACCGAAATCACATGCCACGGGCGAGGGGCCGCGTTTTTGTTCGGCGATGACGTGACGGCGATCGATGTGGGCGGACAGGATACCAAGGCGATCCGCCTGGTGAAGGGAAGGGTGTCGAAATTCGTCATGAACGACAAGTGCTCCGCCGGCACGGGCAAGTTCCTTGAAATCATGGCGAACAGGCTCGGCGTTTCGATGTCTGAGCTGTCGGTGCTGGCGCGCGAGGGCGCGCCGACGCCTATTTCGTCCATGTGCACCGTATTCGCCGAGTCCGAGGTCATCTCGCTGATCGGCCGCGGAATTCCGCGCGAGGACATCGCCTGCGGCGTCATCGATTCGGTTGTGGCCAAGGTGGTTCCTTTGGTCTCGCAGGTAGGGGGCGACTCCTATGTGCTCACGGGAGGCTTGTGCGACGAAGCCTATGTCGTGCAGCGTCTTGCCGAGGCTTTGGGGGCGCCGGTGCGCACGACGCCCGAGGCCCGTTTCGCCGGGGCCATCGGGGCGGCGCTGAGCTCGTCTTAAGAAAACCGGCGCCTCCGTCTGCTGATGCGAAGGCGCCGGCAGCATGGAATTCGAAGTCACGAAAGGAACGATGTTCATGACCCAGGAAAAAACGACGCCGCAGGGCGCTCCCGACACCTTGCCCGAAATCTTCGAGGCGTTTGACGACGCTCGCCGCGCAGGCTTCATTGCGGCCATGGAGTTCAAGCAAAACGGCGGAAAACTTGCCGGATGCCTGTGTTCCTATACGCCGCTCGAGCTGCTCGACGCGGCGGGCATCGCCGCCGTCGGTTTGTGCGGCATGAGCAACGAGACCGTTCCCGATGCCGAGGCCGTCTTGCCCAAGAATCTTTGTCCGCTGATCAAGGGCACGTACGGCTTCGCGCTCACGCAGAAGTGCCCCTATACCTATTTCTCCGATCTGATCATCGGCGAGACCACGTGCGATGGCAAGAAGAAGATGTACGAGCTTCTCAATGACATCAAGCCCACCTACGTCTTGCATCTTCCGCAGAGCCAGAGCCGCGCTTATGCCTCCGACATTTGGCGCGAGGAAGTCGAGCTGCTGAAGCAGGAGCTCGAGCGCCGCTTCGATGTCGAAATAACCGACGAGGCGTTGCGCGCCGCCGTCCGCTTGCGCAATCGCGCCCGTCGCGCTTTCAGCAGGCTGTATGCCCTGCAGGAGAACGTGCCGCCTGCGATGAGCGGCGTCGAGATGATGACCACGCTTCTGAAAAGCACGTTCAGCTTCGATGTAGAGAAGTTCGTCGAGTCGGTCGAGGCGCTCGCCGAAGCGCGCGGTACCGCTTACGAGGCGGCGGAGCGCCCTGTCCCCGCTTTCGCGAAGCGTATCATGCTCACCGGCTGTCCGTCGGGCGGCGTGATCCAGAAGGTCGGCATGACGGTCGAGCGCAACGGAGGCGCTATCGTGTGCCTCGACGATTGCTCAGGGGAGCGCACTCAGAGTATGCTTGTCGACGAAGATGCCGACGATATCCTGCGCGCCATTTCCGACCGTTATCTGAGCATCAACTGCTCGGTCATGACGCCGAACGAGGGCCGTATCGAAAACAGCCTCGCCATGGTCGAGAAATACCGGGTCGATGGCGTTATCGAGGTTGTTTTGCAGGCATGCCACACGTTCAACGTCGAGTCCGCGAAGGTCGCGGCCGCATGCGAGGAGCGCGGCATTCCGTACCTGAAGATCGAGACCGATTACTCGACGGGCGATCTGGGCCAGCTCGAGACCCGCATCGCCGCCTTCATCGAGATGCTGTAGGAGGACCGATTATGAAAATCATCGACGCTTTCGGCAAGCAGTGCCCGCTGCCGCTGGTGATGGCGAAAAAAGAGCTCGATGCGGGATGCACCGAGCTTGCCGTGCAGGTCGACAACGAGACCGCCGTGAAAAATCTTTCCAGGCTCGGCGAGAAGCAGGGTATCGGCGTTTCCGTCGACGCGATCGAAGGAGGGTGGCTCGTCTCATTCGCCGTGGGCGAACACGGCGCTGTCGTCGAGCTGGCGGCTCCTGTCGGCGCCGATGCCTCCGTGCAGAGCGTTTGCGGTCCTGCGGGCTGCGGTTATGCGGTCTTCGTCAAGAGCGATTCTATCGGAACGAGCGAGAGCGAGCTTGGCGGAAACCTGATGAAAATGGCGCTTTATACGCTTTCCGAGGCGGGCGACCCCCCTGCTTCTCTTCTGTTCATGAACGAGGGGGTCAAGCTGATCGTCGAGGGCCAGGACCAAAACATCGAAAGCGTTCGCAAACTGATGGAGCGGGGCACCGAGGTGCTCGTGTGCGGAACCTGCCTCGATTTCTATGGCCTGAAGGAAAAGCTCGCGGTGGGAGAGGTGTCCAACATGTACGACATTCTCGGCCGTATGCGCGAGGCTGCGAAGGTGATTGCGCTGTGACCGAGCCCATGTATGTGATGGCGTTTGAGTCGACTCATGCGGCCATGGCGGCTTATCATGCCCTTGCACAGGTCAAGCCTGCCATGATTCCCACGCCGAAGGCGATTTCTGCGGGTTGCGGCATGTCGCTGCGCTTCGCGGCGCAGGACGCGGCCGCCGCGCTCGCTCTTGCTGGAAATGTGGAACAGGTCAAAGGACTGGCGTCGCTGTATGCCGACGAAGACGGCTCGTTCTCTTTGATCGAGAGGCTCTAGGCGCGCATCGTGAATAAAAGCAGGCGCTGCATCGCGTTTGTGGAGGGCGGGCCCGAAACGGTTGGCGTTTCGGGCCCGCCCTCGTTAAAAGAAAGACGAGATGGCTGCGTTTCGAACAGGAGAATTCGACGTTTTCGCGTCGACAGGAAGTGGGTCAAGCGCGCGGTCTGCGATTTCCTTACCATTCAGCGCAGCCTACAGGCGCGTTCTTCGGTCAATTTCAGAGAGGCGTGTGTACGAACGGAATCTAAGAAAAAAGCATGTTTTGGTCTTAATAAAAGCATGTTTCGCATCTTTTATGCATGATGTGTCCATTTGCCGAATCAAAGGGCATGGCGTTGCCTTCCGCCCCGTGTAATTGATGCCGCGATGCTACCATTGCAAAATGTAACGGGAAGGTAACGCCTCCTCGTTTCCGGTTTTCGGTTCATGCTCGATTTGGAATTCGCGATGCATGAGCCGATTCTCGAGGATATGCACGTGACAACAGAAAGAAAGGAGACGAGGCTATGGACCTGACACGCAGGGGCTTTTTCAAGGCCGCGGGCGCGACGTTCGCAGCGGGCGCGGCGTTCCAGCTCGCATCGGCTTCGCCGGCGCTCGCCGTCGAAGCCGATAAGACTTGGAAGCTTGTGAACACCGAAGAGTACACGAACATCTGCTGTTATTGCGCAGGAGGATGCGGCTCGCTTTGCTCGGTTCGCGACGGCGAGCTCGTCAACCTGGAGGGCGACCCCGACCATCCGATCAATCAGGGCGGTCTGTGCCCGAAGGGCGCTTCGATGTTCCAGCTTCGCAACATCGTCGACCCCGAGACACGCGAGGTCATCAAGAATCCCGACCGCATCTCCCGTCCCATGGTGCGCCGCCCCGGTGCTGCCGATTGGGAGGAAATCAGCTGGGAGGACGCCATCCAGGAAATCGCGCGCAACGTCAAGGATACGCGCGATGCCACCTTCGTCGAGACCGACGAGACCGGTCTCACGGTGAACTACACGCCCGCCATTGCGAGCTTGGGCGGCAGCCAGCAGAACTCCGAAGAGGAGTACCTCATTCTCAAGGCCATGCGCAGCCTGGGCGTCGTAGCAGTCGACAACCAGGCCCGTGTTTGACACGGCCCCACCGTTGCCGGTCTGGCAGCATCATTCGGTCGCGGCTCTATGACGAGCCATTGGTGCGACTTCCAAAACGCCGACGTCATTATGAACATCGGCTCCAACAGTGCGGAAAACCACCCCGTCAGCTCGAAGTGGATTCATAAGGCCCACGAGAACGGCGCGAAGTGGATCGTCGTCGACCCGCGCTACACCCGTACGGCCGAGCAGGCCGATATCTATTGCCCCATTCGTTCGGGCACGGATATCGCGTTCTACGGCGGCTTGTACAACTACATCATCGAAAACGATTTGTGGCAGCACGAGTACGTGCTGAACTACACGAATGCTTCCTATCTGCTCGATCCCGAATACGAATTCGATCCCGCGACCGGTTTCTTCAGCGGCTGGGACGAAGAGGCGGGCAAGTACAGCGACCATAGCTGGCACTATCAGGTCGAGTCCGAAACCGTTTGGGACACTTCCGAGGGCGGCGATTACGCATGGGCCGTCGCAGAGGGCGTGCCCGAGTTCACTCCTCCCGTAGTGCAGCATCCCAAGCGTGACATGACCCTGCAAGATCCGCTGTGCGTTTTCCAGCAGTTCAAAAAGCATTATTCCCGCTACGACATGGACACCGTGTGCAGCATCTGCGGCATGGACAAAGAGACGCTCGAGCTGGTGTATTTCACCTACGCCTCCACCGGCCAGCCCGGCAAGGCCGGCGCCATTCTGTACGCGCTCGGCCAGACGCAGCACACCTACGGCGCTCAGAACACGCGCGCCATGTCCGTCTTGCAGCTGCTCCTGGGCAACATCGGCGTTCCCGGCGGCGGCCTCAACGCGCTGCGCGGCGAGCCCAACGTCCAGGGCGCTACCGACATGGGCATGCTGGTCAACGAGCATCCCGCATATCTGAAATGGGCCAACACCACGGACCGCTCTTCGTTGCGCAAGTGGCTCGAGTCCCAGACGTATTCCGACGGCTATTACACCAACAAGCCTAAGTTCCTCATCTCGAGCTTGAAGGAATGGTTCGGCGAGAACGCCACGGTCGAAAACGACTACGGCTACGACTGGTGGCCGAAGGTTCCCACGTCTCCCGACTTCACCATGATGTCCACGTTCGAGCTCATGGACCAGGGCGTCATCAAGGGCTACTTCAATTGGGGCATGAACCCGTGCCACTCCGCTCCGAACGCCGGCTTCGTCCGCCGCTCCATGGCGAAGCTCGATTGGCTGGTCGTTGCCGACCAGGTGGCCACCGAGTCGGCCACGTTCTGGAAGGCCCCGGACATGAATCCGGAAGAGATCGACACCACGGTGTATTTCCTGCCGTGCGCGCTGATCTACGAGAAGCCGGGCGTCATCCTGAATTCCGGCCGCTGGCTGCAGTACCGCAACAAGGCGGTCGAGCCGTGGGATATGGCCAAGCCCGACTACGAGATGTGCGACCTCATCTGGCGCGAGGTCTGCCGTCTGTACGAGGAAGAGGGCGGTGCCAACCCCGACCCGATTCTCAAGACGAAGTGGGACTACTACGTCGACGGCAAGATCGACCCGCGTCCTGTGGCATGGGCCCTCAACGGCTATCGCGTCGCGGGCACCGAGTGCGATACGACGTCTGGCGCGCCCAAGACCGACCTGCTTCCGGGCTATGGCGACTTGAAGGCCGACGGCTCCACCGCATGTGCGATGTGGATCTACTCGGGCTTCTGGAGCAACAACGATGCTCCGCTCGACCCGGCCGAGCAGCCTATCGGCCGTCGCGACAATTCCGACGCTTCGGGCATCGGCCTGAATTCGACCTGGGCATACGCCTGGCCGAACAATCGCCGCATCCTGTACAACCGCGCTTCCGCCGACATGGCGGGCAAGCCGTGGAACCCGGATAAGGTTCTGGTCGAATGGACCGGCGACAAGTGGAACCTGGTCGACGCGGCCGACTTCGTCGCGGCCAAGAACGGCGCTCCCGTTCCGCCGAACGACAAGGCCTTCTTCATGCTGTGGGAGCAGAACGGCCGCCTCGAGAGCTACGGCATGACCGACGGCCCGCTGCCCGAACACTATGAGCCGTTCGAGACGCCCGTCGAGAGCAATCCGCTCAACGGCGCGCTTAACAGTCCCTGCATGATGTTCGCGCGCAACGAGTCGACCAAGAAGGGCGATTCCGCCTCGTACCCGATCGTCGCCACCACCTACTCGGTCACCGAGATGTGGCAGACCGGCGGCCAGTCGCGCATGTGCCCGGCGCTGGTCGAGGCCATGCCTTCGCAGTTCGTCGAGATCAGCGAAGAGCTCGCGGCTGAGAAGGGTATCGAGAAGGGCGACAAGGTCCGCGTGTTCAACAACCGCGGTTCCGTCGTGGTCGACGCCGTGGTCACCAAGCGTATCAAGCCGCTGATCGTCCATGGCGAAACCCAGCATCTGGTGGGCCTGACCCATCACTACAGCTGGGCCGGCGTCTTCGGCACGGGCGATACCGTGAACGACCTGACCCCGAACGTGGGCGACCCCAACTCGTTCACGCCCGAGTACAAGGCGTTCCTCGTGGATATCGAGAAGGCATAGGGAGTGAATTGGCATGAGTGAAAAAGCAATACTGTTCGATTCCTCCAAATGCACCGCTTGCAAGGGATGTCAGATCGCGTGCAAGTGCTGGAACGGGCTCCCGTCCCCGACGGGCCTTAACGAGAACGAGTTCACGGGCACGCTCCAGAATCCGCCTGACGTCAACGGCGACACTCGTCTGATCATCACGTTCAACGAGTACGACGCCGAAGAGGGCATGTCGAACAAGAGCGTCGCGTGGGCCTTCGGCCGCCGCAGCTGCCAGCACTGCTCCGACGCCCCGTGCGCCCAGGTCTGCCCGGGCGGCGCGCTCGTCAAAGACGAAGAGACCGGATTCGTCGCCGTCGACGACTCCAAGTGCATCGGCTGCCAGTACTGCAGCAGCGCATGTCCCTTCGACGTGCCGCATTACTACGGAGCCCATAGCAAGGTCAACAAGTGCACGGGCTGCATCGACCGCGTCCAAAACGGCATGGCTCCCGCATGCGTGACCACCTGCCAGCCGGGCGCCCTGCAGTTCGGCGATCGCGACGAGATGATCGCTATCGCCCATAAGCGCGTCGAGTTCCTCAAGGCCCACGGCTACGAGAAGGCGACCGTGTACGGCGAGAACGAAATGGGCGGCCTCCATGTGATCCAGGTGCTGAAATACGGCGTCGAGGCTCATGGCCAGGTCGAAGACCCGAAGGTGAGCCCCATGGTCGGCCTCCAGCAGGTCATGAAGCCCATCACGGCCGTCGGCACGGGCGCGACGGTGCTCGGTCTGGGCGCTATGTTCGCCCTGGCGGCCGGCTATCGCCATAAGAATCTCGCGTACAACGAGAAGACCGGCGATACCATCGACGTCGACACCGGCGAGGTCGTCAAGCACGGCGACGCTCAGGACGAGCTGACGGTCGTCGAACATCTGACCGAGAACCTGCCTAAGAAGAAAGGAGGCAGCCATGAGTAGCGCCGTGAAGGTTTCCGCCGCCGACGAAGCCCTCGATCGAGAGTTCCTCGAAGAGCGCAAGGCGAGCGAGACGGGCCGATACATCAAGCGCCATTCCAAGCAAGCGCGCTGGACGCACGGCATCACCATCGTGTGCTGCATCCTGCTGTGCTTCAGCGGCCTGTTCGTGTTCGTTCCGGTCCTGGGTCAGGCGATCGGCGCCGATAGCGTGTTCGTCATCCGCATGGCGCACCGCGTGCTCGGCGTGCTGTTCGTCGCCGTTCCCCTGATCAGCGCGATCATGGCCCCCAAGGGCGTCGCGCATATCTTCAAGAACCTGTTCGCGAAGTGGGACTCCGACGACAAGAAGTGGATGATCCTGTTCTTCCCGTACCTGTTCATGGCGCGCTTCATCCACATGCCCGACCAGAGCGAGGTCAAGAGCGGCCAGCGCTTCGCCGACGGCATGCTGTGGCTCTTCGGCGCCTTGATGGGCATCACGGGCGTCGCCCTGCTGCTCGACACCACCGTGCTCGATTTCGGCGCAGGCGTCTACGGCGTCATGCTGTTCTTGCATGACCTGGGCTTCCTGGGAATCGCCGTGTTCGGCCTCGCGCACATCTTCCTGGGCGGCGGTATCTTCCAGCCTTACAGGGGCATGCATCGCGCCATGTTCGGCGACGGCCTCGTCTCCGAATCCGACGCGCTCTATCACTGGGGCCACTGGGCTCGTGCCGAGCTCGAAGACGGCAAGAACGTGGTCGAGAAGCGCAAGTAAGCGCCTCTTACCCGACGTTGTCTCGGAGGGAAGGCCGCCGCGCCGGCAGGTTTTCCCTCCGGGCCCCGAGGGTCCGCGCATGCGGTTTCGCCGGTTTTCCGACGCCGCATGCGCGGGGCCTGCGTTCGACTCGAAAGGCGCCTTGTCGCTTCGCCCGATAAGGCGCCTTTCGCTTCGAATGCGTTACCTATCGGAATTCGGACTCGGCTCCGTTCGGGCCGGGATGGGAGAGTATCCATGAATCTGAGGCTGGCAGATGCGGCGGTGGCCGCATATAAAGAACAGCTCGACGACGCCGACAACGCCAGGCTCGCGTTTTTCCGCGCGATTTGGGAAGTGCAGGAGCAGATCGCGGCGGATCACGCTCCGGCCGCGCATGTGATGCCGGACGCCGACGACCTGCGCACCTGGGCCGGCGAGGGCTCGCCGGTGCTCCACTGCGCGCCGCTTTCGATCGATGCCGCCGCCTTGAGCGACGCGTGCGGCCGCATCGCCGCGTGTGCCATCGAAAAGGGCGGGTTCGCCCCCGAAGCCACGGCGGTCCTTTCCGCGTTCGATTGGGCGGCGGCCGTCGAGGCCTCGCCGCTCGAGGTGGCGGGCAGCAATCCGGCCGCCTACGTCGACGCGTTCGCGCAGAAGATGCTTGCCGACGGCATGGACGAGGCCGCGGCGATCGTCGCCGCATCGGCGGTTTCGCTTGCGCTTCGCGCGCTCGTCGAACCTGCCGCCGCGGCGTTGCAGCGCGCGCTCGAAGACGCGGCCGCCGATGAGGGCCATCCGCTCGAGTGCCCCGTGTGCGGCGCGCCCGCCACGGCGGCCCGCGTGGGCGTCACCAAGAAAAACGACGGCCGCGCGAAGACCTTGTGGTGCGCGCAGTGCGGTTCCACGTGGGCGTTCGAGCGTGTGCGTTGCGCCCGCTGCGGCACGCGCAACCAGGGCCATCTGCATTATTTCAACGTCGAAGGCGACGATTCCCATCGTATCGCCACCTGCGACGAATGCGGCGGCTATATGCGCACTGTGTTCCAGGACGACGCGCTCGCGCCGTTTTCGTTCGATGTCGAAGACGTCGTGATGGCGCGTCTCGACTCGATCGCGATGAATCAGCTGGCTGCCCAGGCGCAAGCCGACGCCGTGCAGCGATAGGGCATCGGCGAGCTCGACCATAGGCGGCGTCGCTTCGCATGCGAGCGGTCCGGCATCCGAACGCGCTTCGGACGCCGGACCGCTTTCAAGTTTGCTATCCTGTATGGCCGCACATCGAACCGACGAGTCGAACAAGGAACGAAGGCTTATGAGCACCCGAATCAACCATGCCGTCCTGCACGTTTTCGATTTCAATTCGTGCGTGAACGTCTTTTCCGAAGAAGAGCTCGACCTGTCGAGCCGCCAGGTGAAAAACTACGTGTCGACGCATGCCCGCCGCGCGCTTTCGAATATCGACAACAAGCACGGCTCCTTTTCCGAAGGTAGCATGTTCGCTGAAAGGCTGCGCGCCTATCGCGACGGCGCTCTCGGTTTCATCGACCTGTCCGTCGAGGCGGCGCAGTTCCTCTGCAGCCAGCTCGAGCACCAGGACAAGGCCGCCTCGGCCGATCTTCTCGCGATCGACTTCGAGGAAGACGCCGAAATCGAGGCGGGAACCGAGAGGCAAGACCTGGTCGACGAAGCCTTCGACGGCCGCACTCCCCGTTATTTCGCCCTGCTTCTGCTCGAAAGCAAACAGGCCTATATGCACGAGGTGGGCCGTGCCGACAACGGGGCGGTGCGCAATGCGATCGCCCGCCATTATGCCATCCTGCCCAATCCGTCCCAGAAGGTGGCGTCGTATGCGGTCGTCGACCTGCGCTCGATGTCTGTCGTCTTCTGCGACAAGCCCCGCTCCATTTCGGGCGAAGAACGCCTGATCATTCCCGACGGGCTTCTGCAGTGCTCGAGCGAGGCGTCGAGCAAAGAGGTCATCGACACGGTGACTCGCATCGTCGAAGAGGTGGCCGACGAATACGGCGCGAACAGCGCGGTGGCGCTTTCGAAGGCGAAGGCGCGCGTAAGCGAAGCCGCCGACGAGGAGGAATATCTCGCTCCATGGGACATGGCGGCCGATGTGTTCGAAGACGAGCCGCTGCAGAAACGCTTCGAAGAGGCTGTGGCCGAAGAACGGCTTCCCGAGCGCATCCCCGTCGAGAAGAAAGTCGCTCAGCGCGTGGCGAAAAACCATAAGATCCGAACGGATACGGGCATCGAGATCACGTTCCCCTCGGAATACAGCAACAGCTCCGAGTTCATCGAATTCGTCAACGCGCCTAATGGCCTGATCCGCATCGAGTTGAAAAACATCGGCAGCATCGAGAACCGTTAGCTGCATCCGAAGAGCCCTTTCGCGCGAGCGAAGGGGCCTTTGCCGCGCGGCGGCGCGGAAATGCTGCGAAGCGTCTCGTCGCCCGGTAGAATACGCAGGACGCGGCGTGAAACCGCGTCTTTTTTCGCATGAAACGCCCGGGGTCGTCGCGTCGCGCGAGTTTCGGGCGTGTTTCTCGAACCGAACTTGAAGAAGGGAAGTGCCGCATGGCGGAATTCATCTACACCATGTATAAAGCGCGCAAGGCGCACGGCGACAAAGTCATTCTGGACGATGTGTCGCTTTCGTTCTATCCCGGCGCCAAGATCGGCGTGGTCGGCCCCAACGGCATGGGCAAGTCCACGCTCCTCAAACTGATGGCAGGTATCGAGGAGGTCTCTAACGGCGAGGCCCGCCTGAGCCCCGGCTACACCGTCGGCATCCTGCAGCAGGAGCCGCCGCTCGACGAGGACAAGACCGTCCTCGAGAACATCCAGATGGCGTTCGGCGACATTCTGGCTAAAATCGAGCGCTTCAACCAGGTCAGTGCCGAGATGGGCGACCCCGACGCCGATTTCGACGCGCTTATGGAGGAGATGGGTAAGCTCCAGGATGAAATCGACGCCGCCAACGGCTGGGACCTGGACAGCCAGCTTTCCCAGGCCATGGACGCGCTGCAGTGCCCCGAGCCCGACATGCCCGTGAATGTGCTTTCGGGCGGCGAGCGCCGTCGCGTCGCGCTGTGCCGCCTTTTGCTCGAAGCTCCCGACCTGCTGCTGCTCGACGAGCCCACCAATCACCTCGATGCCGAGAGCGTGCTGTGGCTCGAGCAATTCCTCAAGCGCTACCAGGGCGCCGTCCTTGCCGTCACGCATGACCGCTACTTCCTCGACAACGTCGCCGAGTGGATCTGCGAGGTCGACCGCGGCCACCTGTATCCCTATAAGGGCAACTACTCCACGTATCTCGAAACCAAGGCCGCCCGCATGGCGGCTCAAGGCCAGCGCGACGCGAAGCTCGCCAAGCGCATGCAAGCCGAGCTCGAATGGGTGCGCAGCTCTCCGAAGGCTCGCCAGGCGAAGAGCAAGGCGCGTTTGGAGAACTACGACCGAATGGTTGCCGAGGCCGCGCAGTCCAAGAAAGTCGATTTCACCGACATCCATATCCCCGCAGGCCCGCGCCTGGGCGCAGAGGTGCTCAACGTCGAGCATCTGCATAAGGCTTTCGGCGATCGCGTGCTGATCGACGACCTGTCTTTCAGCCTGCCGCGCAACGGCATCGTGGGCGTTATCGGCCCCAACGGCGTGGGCAAGTCCACGCTGTTCAAGATGATCGTGGACAAAGAAGAGCCCACGTCCGGCGAGCTCAAGCTGGGCGAGACGGTTAAAGTTTCCTATGTCGACCAGAACCGCGAGGGCATCGATGCCGACAAGACCTTGTGGGAGGTCGTTTCCGACGGTCTCGACTACATGCAGGTCGGCGAAACCGAGGTTCCCAGCCGCGCCTATGTGTCTGCATTCGGCTTCAAGGGCTCCGACCAGCAGAAGCCTGCGGGCGTTCTGTCGGGCGGCGAGCGCAATCGCTTGAACCTCGCCCTGACGCTCAAGCAGGGCGGCAACTTGCTGCTGCTCGACGAGCCCACCAACGACCTCGACGTCGAGACGCTCGAAAGCTTGGAAGAGGCCCTGATGGAGTTTCCGGGTTGCGCCGTGGTGACGAGCCACGACCGTATGTTCCTCGACCGAATCGCCACGCACATCCTGGCGTGGGAGGGCACTGACGAGAACCCCGGCAGCTGGTTCTGGTTCGAGGGCAACTTCGACAGCTATCAGAAAAACCGTATCGAGCGTTTGGGCGAAGAGGCCGCCAAGCCGCATCGCATCCACCGCAAGCTGACGCGCGACTAGCGCGTTGCGAACAGGGCGTGCCGGCGCGAAGCCGGGCGCCCTGCTTCGCGCATGAAGGGCGTCCGCCGGGCGTATCGAGCGGCGGCGCCTTCGTAATAGAGCAGAGGCGTTTCATACGCGTCTCTTTCGAAACATCGTTTGAAAGGTAGGAAATGGAAAACGAGGCAAAGGAGAAAGGCAACGTCAAAGCGTTGCTTCCTATCGGAGTCTTTCTGGTCCTGTATCTGGGCATCGGCATAGTGTTCGAGTACGTCATGGGTATCTCGATGGGCTTCTACAATATTCCCATCGTCGTCGTGTTCTTGATCGCGCTGCTCGTCGCGTGCTTCCAAAACCGCAAGCTTCCCTTCGACGAGAAACTTGCGGTTATGGGAAAAGGCATAGGCGATAAGACCATCGTCACGATGATTCTCATCTTCATGGCGGCGGGCATTTTCGTCGGCGTAGTCGGTCGCGACAGCGCCGAGAGCGTGGCGTATCTGCTGTTGTCGGTTATCCCGCCGCAATACGCGGTGGCGGTCCTGTTCGTGGTGAGCTGCTTCGTTTCCGTGTCGATGGGCACCTCGGTCGGCACCATCACGCTGATCGCTCCGATTGCCGTGGCCGTTTCGGCGGCTTCCGGCTTCGACCTGCCGCTGTGCATCGCTGCGGTCATGGGCGGCGCTATGTTCGGCGACAATCTGTCGTTCATCTCCGACACCACCATCGCGGCCTGCCAGGGCCAGGGCTGCAAGATGCAGGACAAGTTCCGCGAGAATTTCAAGATCGCGCTTCCCGCGGCTATCGTCACGCTGGTCTTGATCCTGGTCCTTTCCATGGGCGCCGATCTCAACGGCAGCATCTCTCATGATTACGATTTGATCCAGCTCATTCCGTACGTGATCGTGCTTATCGGCGGCATCGTCGGCATCAATGTTTTCATCGTGCTTTTGCTTGGCATCCTTTCCGGCACGGTCATCATGGTCGCTACGGGTGCCACGCCTGCCACCGAGCTGCTCGCCAACATGGGCTCCGGTGCCGCCGGCATGTTCGAAACCACCATGGTCGCGGTGCTCGTCAGCGCGATTTGCGCCCTCATCCGCGAGCATGGCGGCTTCGTCGCCTTGCTCAACGGCATCAAGAGCCTGTTCAAGTCCCGCAAGGGCGGCATGCTCGGTATGGGCCTGCTCGTCGGCGCGATGGATATCGCTACCGCCAACAACACGGTGGCGATCGTCATGGCCAACCCGATCGCATCCGATATGGCCAAGACCTATGACATCTCGAAGCGCAAGACGGCGTCGTTGCTCGACACTTTCTCCTGCGTCTTCCAGGGCGTGATTCCTTATGGCGCTCAGATGCTGGTCGCTGTGTCCGCCGCAGCCGAGCTGGGCTACGCTGTTTCCGCGTTCCAGATCATGCCGTTGCTGTTCTATCCGTTCCTGCTGCTGCTCAGCTCGCTTGTCTTTATCTTCATCATTCCCGACAAGCGCCATTACGACGGCGAGGAATAGGCCTTCGAGCCGATTCGTTTGCAAAGATGGGTTTCAAGCGCCCGGTCGCATGCGCGGCCGGGCGCTTTTCTGCCCCTGGCCGTTTGTATGGACGTTTCATGTCGGAATTGCAAGAGAAAGGCAATGTTATCTAACTGCAACCTTCTTTTGGCGCGGGGCGCCCGCGCGGAGGCTCCGTCTTTGCTAGAATGCTCGCTTCTAGCAACTGCGCTTGTGACCTGCGGAAACGTTTTGGAATATCCTAAAATATCCTAACTGCGCAGAAAAGCGGCGTACGCGCGGGCGAACTGCTCGGCGAGCTGGTCCGCGCTCATGCGCAGGTAGTGGCGTCCCGTCACGCCCGGCAGAAGATGCCCCATGAGCACTTCGAGCACGTCGTAGTCCACCCGCCATTCCGCCTGAGCGAAGGTTCGCCAAGAGTTGCGCAGGTTGGCGAACGGGATGTAATCGGACGCGGCGACGCGCCGCCACTCGTAATTGAGGTTGGACACGTTCATCGGCGTGCCGTCGCCGAAGTCTGCGAACCACGGGGAGCCGAACGCCTCGCGTTCCGCCGCTATCTCGCGGAGCCTGACGGCGTACTCGCCCGGCACCACCACGGTGCGCCGGCTCTGCGCGTTCTTAAGGCCGTCCACCGGGGCGCGGCCCTGGTGCTCCATGCGGCGCGTTATCGGCACGAGCGCCATGTCGATGCCCGCGACCGTCTCGAATCGCGTCTCGTCCACGCGGGCGGCGAGGGATTCCCCGGTGCGGCACGACCCGAAGCAGGCGAGTATGTATGCGGCTTCGACGCGCGTGCCGCGAACCGTGGACAGCATCGCGCGTGCGCGGGCGAGGTCGTACACGTCCTTGCTGCGCTGCGCCGAGTTCGCGGGAATCTCGTAGGGGATGCGGAACTTGTTCGTTGGCGCCACCTCGTATTGCACGGCGAAGTCAACGCACTGCCGTAGAACGGCGAGCGCGACGAGCGCGGCGCTGCGGTTCATGCCGGACAGCCACTCCTGCACGGCCACGGGTCGTATGCTGTCAACGGGCGTGCGGCCCCATTTCGGCGCGCAGTCGTTCTCCCACGCGCGGCGGTATGCGTCCACCGTGTTGGGCTTGAGCCTGCCCGCCTCGGCCTTGGCGAGCACCGACGGCCACCACCATAGGCGGTGGACCTGGCCCACCGTCGGCACGGGCGCATCGTCGCCCACGCGCACGCGGATGCGGGCCAATTCCGCGTCGGCCTCCTTATATGTGCCATAAAAGGTATGTGACTTGCGTTTCCTGCCTTCGGGCGTGTTCTCGACCCAACGCAGGATGTATTTCCCCCGCGCGGCCTCTGTGATGGATCCCCAGGAGCGGCGTCGCTGCTTTCGTGGCATAATGTCACCTGCCTTCCTTTGGTTACGAAGGTTGTGCAATGTTCGAGGCCCTGCGCATCTGGTTCGGCGACCTGCGCGGGGCTTTCGCGACTAATCCGCCTTCGCGATGAAGGCCCGAGATCGGAGGCTTCATGGCCGTATTGGACGGAAGGCTCGTCCCCCTCAGCGTCGGCGACGTCGTTTTCTCGGCCGAAAGGGGAGACAGGCTCGTCGTGGTCGGCGTCGACGAATCGTCGGACGGCGTGCACGAAGGAGGCCGCGTCATGCTCGCCGCCATCGGCGAGCCGTTCGAGGCGTATGCGTGCGACCGGGGCGGAGACGTCGCGGTTCACGGCTACTGGTCGACGGGATCGTCCGTTTCGTAGCCGTTCGAGGCCCCGCGCCAGTGTTCCAGCACGTAGGCGCGGGGCTTTCTTTTTGTCGAAGTCAACAAAAAGACCACGACGAGGCGTTTTGCGTCCTAGTCCTCGAGGGCCTCGACGAACACGGACACGCGCTCGCAGCCTTCGGGGGCCTCGGCGCGCTCGTAGGGCGGAAGGGCGCGGCCGTCGGCCAAGGCGGCCGCTATCCACGTCTTCATCGCGTCGGCGGCCATGAACACCGCGTCCCGGTAGTCGTCGCCGCACGTGAAGCATCCCGGAAGCGCGGGGACGTCCACGCTGTAGCCGCCCTCTTCCTCGGGGGTCAGCACCGCGTCGTATATGTACTTTCCCATCATCTATCCTCTCGTCCAGCGGGGCGGCTAAAGCCGCCGCCTCTCATCTCATGCTTCACAACGGCGCAAAAATGGCGTAGTATGTTCCAATCAAGAGGTTTTCGATGACCGACTTGGGAAGGAACAAAGCTGGGTTCCCGAATGGGGGTAGGCCTTACGGCTTAGAATTCCCTTGCTCCTGGGGTCGGTCATCGAAGGCCTCTTTCTTTTTCGAGAGCGCCTGCTTCGCCTCGTCTATGGCTCCCGACGGATTCGCCTTCAGCACGGCGAAGATGTCGTCTATGGCCTGCTGCGAGTAGGCGTACCACGCGCTTTCCGACCCCATGTTCGTATTCGTCGAATATCGCTGGTCGTCTTTCATCCCGTAAAGCTTGGCGAAAAGGTTGAAGTCGGAGGTCGTGAACGACGGCTTCGCGCACCCGCCGCATTCGAGCTTTATTCCCGCCTTGGAGACCTTCCTGTTCACCGCCTCGACGACCGCCTTCGCCCTGAACGGGTATTTGTCCTTCGGGTCGACGACCTGCTTCAGGATGGCAACGGGCATATCGGAACCGGAATCGATTCGGAACTCCAGGTCGGCATCCTTCCTCTTCGTCATTCTCAGCTCAGTCGTGTATGTGAAGGCGTACCGCCTGTTTCCGTCTTCGTCGGCGTTCGAAAGCACCTCGCTTCTGGCGGATATCATCCTGCCGACCACCTCGGGGGAATATCTCGCCCTGCACTCCTCCATGTCGACGGATGATCTCCGGACCGAGAGCATGAGGTGGTTCTCGGGTATCCGGTCGCTTATCTCTATGCCCATGAGCTCACGCGCTTTCCTGTCGTAGTTCTCGACGCACGCCTGGAGAATCGGGGCGTAGATTCCCTCGTATTCCTCCACTACGAAATGAGTGCTTGTGTTCCTGAGGTCGACGACCCTCTCGAGGTTCCTTCTGAGGGGGTCGTTCGCATTGGTGAACACCTTCCTGATGCAGTCGTCGAGCGAAAGCGTCCTGCCGTTCTTCCCCGGATAATAGATCGCCTCCTCTCCGTGCCTTTTCGTTATGAACGCCTTCAGAAGCAGCTCCCATGCGTTGCAGAGGAAGAAGGCGCACCCTTCCACTCTGTATTTGATGGTCGGCCTGTTGTACAGCTCTATGGCGAGGATGAAGGCCTCTTGCGACTTGTCGCAAAGCCTTTCCACGGTGTCGATCACTGGCGTTCCTTTCGTATATTCCCGCGTTGCCGCCTCTTCTTCATCAGGCAGATGCCGCTTTCCGCGTGCGCCCATCCTACACCGCCTCGCTCACGACGCCGGCAGATGAAGCACGTTCGGCCTCCTCCCGGCTTTCGCCCGCTGCCGCGCGGGCGGTCATGGAGATGGTGGACTTCCACTGGGATGAGCACGCGCGGTAGTTGCGCATCAGCTCGGCTTCTTCGGGCGAAGCGTTGTTGCAAGAACGCCTCGGATTGTCGGTCCATCCCAATAAATCGTTCGGGGTACACCCAAGATA
>NZ_CAUHPG010000014.1 GCF_959608125.1 uncultured Slackia sp. | reverse complement strand
CGGCGAATGCGGAGAAGTCAAGACCGAAATTCCACTCGGCGGGCAGCGGCGTGACGCCCATGGGGATGCCGACGATCGTGGCGACCACGATCGAGATGAGCAGGCCGCCCTTTACGTTGAGGGCCTGCAGCACGACGGCCAGAAGGATGGACACGAGCGAAACGAGGACGATCGGAGACGAGAGGTCGCCGAATGCCAGGATGGTGGCCTCGTCGGGGACGATCAGGCCGCCGCCTTTCAGGCCGATGAATGCGATGAACAGACCGATGCCGATGCCGATCGCGTGACGCAGGCTTGCGGGGATGGCGTCCATGATGGCTTTGCGCAGGCCGCACAGAACAAGAACCAGGATGACGATGCCCTCGAGGAAGACGATTGCCATGGCGACGCGCCAATCGACTGCGGTTTCGCCCAGGCACAACGTGTAAGCCACGATGGCGTTGATGCCCATGCCCGAAGCAAGGGCGATCGGCCTATTGGCGATAAGGCCCATGGCCACGGTCATGACGGCGGCGCCAAGACAGGTCGCCGTCAGCGCGGCGTCGAACGGAATGCCCGCTGCCTCCAGAAGAGACGGATTGACGGCGATGATGTAGGCCATGGCCAGAAAGGTCGTCAAGCCGCCGATGATTTCGTTTCCGATCGTCGAATTGCGCTCGGAAATCTTAAAGAACTTATCCACCGAGAAAGTCCTCCTTCGATTCGTGGATATGCGACAGTGCCCCTCTTATGAGAAAGGTAACGGAATTCTAACATTTCAATCTTTTCCGCGATATGCCGACGCCGCTATTTTCGATGGATATCAGTATCGCGAGCGTTTTCGTCGAAATGCGGCTTTTTTCGACGGTCTCTTCGTACAGTTTTAAAACAGCTACTATTTACCTGGTCTTTTACCAGACTACTTCATTTGCATGACAGCGTACATGACGAATTAAGGGCGAAATAGTCCGTTTGCACGATACTCTGCATGACTCATTGGGCTATCGTGGGGTTTGTCGATTCGCTCGCAGCTTTTGCGGATAAATGCGCCGCGAGCATATCTGCCGATTTCCATCAATTAGGAGGCATTCATGAAAATCTTCGGTCTCGGCATGCCGGAACTTCTTATCATCCTCGGCGTCGCGCTTCTGATCTTCGGACCCAAGCACCTTCCCAAGCTCGGCAGCGCCCTGGGCAAGACGATCAAGAACCTGCGCGACGGATTCAATTCCGGCGACGGCATGATCAAGAAGGCGGCCGAAGAGGAAGAAGACGAGCCCGCCCCCAAGCGTAAGAAGAAGGCCGTCAAGCGCATCGAGGCTGCCAAGGACGAGGAAGCCGCCATAGAGGAAGAGACGGCTGTCGCGGCATCCTAAACCGAGCGCCTCGCGTTCCTCTATGCGGAAACCCCGACGAAACCCCTGCGGAAGCGCCTGCAGGGGTTTCGTTTTTTCTCGGGCGCGTTTGCTATGATGGTGATTCGACGAAGGAGCAGCGAGTGAGCGAATCGACAACCCCCTCCCATAACGCAGCGTCCCTGCGGCGCATCTTGGGATTTTCATGCTATCAAGGTTTCATCTATGCCATCTTCTATATGGGCGCGAACAAGGCGCTCGTCCTCGGCGGAGTCGCGATCGAGCGCGCCGATCTTTTGGCGACGCTGCTCGGCATGGTGATCGCGTTTTGCGCCATGACGGCCCTGCCGCGTCTTGCGGGAAAAATCCTCGCCAGCGACGCGGCGATCGCAGCTTGCGCAGCCATGCTGACGGCGGGGGCGTTCGCACCGCGCCTGTCGGGATCGCTCGATATCGCCGGCGTCGGCTTGGAAGCGTTTCTCGTGGGACTGCCCATGGCGGTGCTTCTTGTGGCTTGGGGCAGGGTTTTGGGCATGACATCTCCTCGCATCGCCGCCTGGGAAATATTCGCATCCACCGGTATCGCGGCGGCGGTTTGCTTCATCGCGTCGTTTTTCGGCGAAGGCGCTTCGATAATGCTCGCCGTCGCTCTGCCTGCGGCCAGCGCAGGTGTGCTGCTCGTAGCAGGCGTCGGAAGCGCGGCATGCTCGCGCGACCTGGAGTACAGGAAGCGCACGACGTCATCCGCCGACCGAGATGGTTCGGGCGTGGCCGCTCTTTCGCGACGCATGCTCGTCGGCGCTCTCATGTTCGGTCTTGCGGCGGGCCTTATGGAGACCTTCAGATCGAATCCCGGCGCATCGAGCACTCCGACGCTTCCTGCGACGCTTTTGATCCTTTCGTTTTTCTGCGTTGCGGCGCTCCAGTCATTGCGCGGAGCTGCCGAAGAAGAGCGCTCGCTCGGTACTACGTATCGCATCGCCATTCTCGTCATGATGGCCGGATTCCTCTTCACGCCGGCGCTCTATGAAAGCGGCGTGCCGGGCGAAGCCATCGTCCTTGCGGGCTGCCTCGGGTTGACGGCTGCGTTCATCGCGCTGTTCATCGCTGTCTCGGTTTTACGCGGCATCGATTCGGCTATGGCGTTCTGTCGCGGATTCGGTGCATTGTACCTGGGTGAAGCGGCCGGTATCGCGGCTGGCAATGTGATAGACGGATTCGGCGCCAATGCCGCCGTGCAGCACGGCATGCTTGCGTTCGCCGGCCTTGCGGCGCTTATCGCCTACCTCTTTCTTTTCACGGAAAACGACTTCAGGACGCTTTCGGCGATCGTCGACGCAGGAAGCGCCGAAGATGCCATGCACGATGCGATCGTCGAGCAGGCGGGGCTTTCGAAGCGCGAGGCCGAAGTGCTCGCGCTTGCCTTGCGCGGCAGGACGAACGAGCGTATCGCACAGGAGCTCGTCGTGGCGAAAAGCACGGTTGACACCCACCTGCGTCGCATCTACTCGAAGGCCGGCGTGCATTCGCGTCAGGAACTGATCGATTACGGCGAGAAGCTGATCAAGAGCGCGATGAGGAAGCGCTAACGTTCTCGCACGTCAGGAATGTGCGACGAAAAAGGCGCGTGCGAGAGCGCGCCCTGCGACGACGCCGGCGAGGCATGCGACCAGGCTTACACCGACGTTGGCGGCCGCCACGCCCGCTGCGCCCTTTTCGATAAGGATGACGGTTTCAAGCCCGAACGTCGAAAACGTAGTGAACCCTCCCAGAACGCCCGTGATGGCGAAAGCCCGCCAGCAGCCTTTTTCGTCCCAAGGTCCCCCGTCGAAGATGATCGACAGCACTCCGATGACGAAGCATCCGATGAAATTGGCGGCAAACGTGGCCACGGGTAAATCGCTTGACACGTGAAGAGCCGCGGCTGCGACGGGTATGCCGAGGCCGAGAAGATAGCGTCCTGCGGCACCGATCGCACCGCCTGCGGCGACGGCGCACAATTGCACGAACATGGCCCTCCTTCCTCGGCGCCAGGAGAAGCGCCGAATGAGTACGGTATGGGGAATTATAAAGAACGGCCGGCGGCGTGCGCTACAATACCCCAGAACGGATCATGAGAAAGAAGGCGACAAGGCATGTCGGAGGATATCGAGCGCAAGGAAGACCGAGGGCACGAAGGTTCCGGAGGCTCTTCTGAAAACCCGCACCATCCCTCCTTTTCGTCATCGGTGGCTGCGAGGCTTTCCGACTCGACGATGAGCGACTATCTGCGTCTTCATCACGAAGGCTTCGGCGAAACCCCCTTCTCCCCCGTCGATAGCCTGGTGCTTTCCGCGCTTGCCTACCTCGATTTCAGCGCCTATCCCTATGGCGACGTCGGCGGCGCGCAGCAGGTGCCGCTCATCGACATCCTGCGTTTCACCGATTTGGACGCGATGCTCACCGGAGGCTGGATCAGGGCATCGAAAGATCTCCCGGTGTTTCTGGACGCTCTCGTGCGCTGCCACCGATTCGCCGACCTGACGGTGTCGTATCATGTCAACGAGAACGCGGTGGTGATCGAGAAGCAATTCGCCGCATGCACGTTCGGTTTCGATGGCGGCAAGGCCCACTACATCGCTTTCCAGGGAACCGACGGAACGTTCGCAGGTTGGAAGGAAGACTTCAACCTGAGCTATCGCAAGATCATTCCTTCGCAGCGCTCCGCTGAACGCTACGTTTCCGGCGTTTTGTCGGCGCTACCGCGCGATGCGCGCGTGTTCGTCGGCGGACATTCGAAGGGCGGCAACCTCGCCGAGTTCGCGGTGGCCACGATGGACGAAACGAGCTACGGGCGCATCGAACGCGTGTTCAACCACGACGGCCCGAGCTTCCTCGCCGCACCTTCTCCTCGCATCCACGAACAGCACTTCAAGGACAAACTGCTGAAGACCGTACCTGAGTCGTCGATTTTCGGCATGATTCTCGAGCACCGCGACGACTACGCGGTCGTGCAGTCTGACGCCACTACGGGAATCTTCCAACACAATCCCTTCACCTGGCTCGTCGACGACACCGACTTCCTCTATCAGGAAGGTCTCAACGCGAGCGCCGCGTTTTTCGACGAGACGCTCGACCGGTGGCTGAAAAGCGTCACGCCTGAGCAGCGCGAACGCTTCATCGACGCCTTCTACGACATCATCGCTTCGACCACTGATTCCAATACATGGCAGGAGTTTTGGGAGGGCGGCGTGGTCGGCACCGTTGCGGGCGTTTTACGCGACGGCCGCAACCTCGATGCGGAAACGAAAGAGATCATCGCACACACCATCCGCAATCTTGGCGCCGTGGCCAATGCCACGGCGCGCGAGCGCCTCAAGCGCTTCGCCGCGCGCATGAGGGATGCGGCGACCGCCATGCCCGGCGGACGCTAGCGTTTCATCGCCGCGCCTTTCGTGCCCTATATCTGCCGCGTCACGCGGCACGACCCCTTGCTTGAGAAAGGACCGACATGGCCTCATCGTCGTCTTATGCCCGCTTCACGCCCCGCATGGCTCTTCAACTCGCCGCACCCCATACGTGGCCCGCCGCCGTGCTCCCCTGTCTCATCGCCGTGTGCGCCGCCGCCGTATCCCCCGGCGGGGCTTCTGCGACGATGTCGTGCGTGCTTCTGGTCATATGCGTGCTTATGCAGTCGTCTGTGAACACTTTCAACGACTACTACGACTTCGTGAAGGGGTCCGATTCGACCGACGACGACGTCGAGGAAAGCGATGCCACGCTCGTGTACAACAACGTGAACCCCCGCTCGGCGTTGCGTCTCGGGATCGGCTTTCTGGTGGCGGCGTTCGTCCTGGGAGCGTACGTCATCTATCATGCGGGCTGGATTCCCCTGGCCATCGGCGTCGTCGGCGCGTTTTTCGTGGTAGTGTATTCCGCTGGCAAAACGCCTTTGTCTTATCTGCCCTTGGGCGAAGCGGTCAGCGGCGCGGTAATGGGAGGCCTCATACCGCTCGCCTGCTATCAGGCGCTGACCGGCGACATGAATTGGCTTATGTTGCTTTGGGCGGTACCCGAGATCATCGGCGTGGGGCTTATCATGCTCACGAACAACACCTGTGATATCGAGAAGGATATCGAGGCGGGCCGCCGCACATTGCCCGTACTTATCGGCCGCGCCAAGGCGCGCACGTTCTACCGCTGCACGATGGGCGCATGGGTCGCTTCTATCGTCGTGCTGTGCGCAGCGTTCTTTCCGCGCGGCGCAATCGTGCTGCCCTTCATGGTGCTTGCCGCGTATCCTCTGGTGAAGGCGCTTGCATCGAATCCGTTGATTTCTGCATCGCGCATCGGCGGCATGGCTCAGATTTGCAGTATGAATATCGCGCTGGGGTCGTTTTACGCCGCCTGCATCATCGCTCAGGGCGCCGCGATGCATTGGTGATTCTTCCCTCGCGAGGCGCGTTAGCGCCAGCCGATCTGCTCGAGATCGACGAGCGTGCGCGGCAGCGTCGCGGGGTCGAAAACGTCGAGCAGTTCTTCGGGCGACGCCGGATCGCATGATGGAGCCAGGCCCGTTATTCCCGCGATATGCCCGATAAGGGCGCGTGGATCGCCGAAACGTTCGAGCAGCACGTCGAGGGCCGTATCCTTGTCGCGCTTGGAAAGGCGCCTGTCATGCTCGGCCACCATCAGCGGTACATGCGCATACGTCGGATGCTCGAGGCCGAGAAGCGACTGCAGATACATCTGCTGGGGCGTGGAGCAAAGCAGGTCGACGCCGCGTACGACGGAGGTCACGCCCTGCTCGGCGTCGTCGACCACCACGGCGAGCTGATAGGCGAACGCGCCATCCGAGCGCCTGACGAGAAAATCTCCGCAATCGCGTGCAAGATTCTGCTCGTAGCGGCCTTGGATGCCGTCGACGAAAGAGACCGTTTCGTCAGGGACGAACAGGCGTTGCGCCGGCGTGCGCAACGCCGCCCGTTCGGCTCGTCGCGCCTCGTCGAGCCCGCGGCATGTCCCCGGATAGACGAGCTTTTCACCGTGATGAGGGGCGGAAGCCGCATGGAGGTCGGCGCGCGTGCAGAAGCACGGATAGATCAGGTCGCGGCGTCGAAGCTCCTCGAAAGCCGCTGAATACGCCTCGTCGCGGTCGTGCTGGAAGTAGGGGCCCTCATCCCAATACAGGCCGAGCTTTTCGAAATCACGCTGCACATCGTCGATGAAGCAAGCCTTCGAGCGCTCTTTGTCGAGGTCTTCGATGCGCAGCACGATGGTGCCGCCGTTCGATTTCGCCACAAGCCAGGCGACAAGCGCCGAGAAGACGTTGCCCGCATGCATACGTCCGGTCGGCGAAGGCGCGAAGCGGCCTTTCAATGGCGCGGCGGCGTGTTCGGACGGTGCGCATCGGTCTTGCATCGAAAAGCCTTCTTCCCTGTTCTTCATCATGAAAACGGCGCGGCCCGGAAAGCGTCGGAGACGATCCCGGGCCGCGCCGCGTGTCGCTTCGAACGGCCTTCGGCGCGCTCGAAACGTATCTTACATCTTTCTCAAATCCTGTACATGCTTGGTCTTGCCCGTACTGCGCTCGATGCCGCTGGGCTCGACGAGCTTGACCTTCGAAGAAACCAGCAGGACGCTCTTGAGCTTCTCTTCGATATTGCGGCGGAATGCATCCATCTGCTCGAAGGAGTCCGAGAATGCCTCGGGCTTGAGCTCGACATGGACCGTCATGCGGTCGAGACCGGTTTCGTTGTCGACAACGATGCGGTAATGCGGCGTAACGCCGTCGATGCCCGAGAGCACGTCTTCGACCTGACTCGGGAACACGTTCGTGCCTCGGATGATGAGCATGTCGTCGGAGCGCGAACGCACCTTTTGCATGCGCGCCGTCGTGCGGCCGCACGCGCAACGCCCGGTCACGACACGCGTGAGGTCGTGCGTACGATAGCGGAGCACGGGAATGGCATGTTTGCCGAGCGGGGTCAAGACGAGCTCGCCCATTTCGCCCTCGGCGACCGGCTCGCCCGTCTCCGGATCGACGACCTCCCAGACGAAATGGTCCTCCGCGATATGCTGCATGTCTCGCTCGGCCAGGCATTCGCCTGACACGCCGGGACCTATGACCTCGGTAAGGCCGTAGTTGTCAGTGCAGACGATGTGCATGCGGCGTTCGATTTCGGCCTTGAGCGCCGGCGTGCACGGCTCGCCGCCGAACAAGCCCACGCGCAGGGTGCTCTTCTCCCAGTCGACGCCCATGTTCTCTCCTACTTCGCATACATGCAGCGCATACGAAGGCGTAGAGACGAGCACGGTAGAACCATAGTCCTGAATCATCTGAATTTGACGCTCGGTATTGCCCGACCCCGCCGGAATCATCATGCAGCCTAGGCGCTGCAGGCCGTAATGCAGGCCGAAGCCGCCGGTGAACATGCCGTAACCGAACGCCATCTGCACGCGGTCGCTCGGCACGACGCCCGCCATCTGCACCAGACGCATGATGCAGTCGGCCCACAGGTCCATGTCGCTTTTGTCGTATCCGACGACGATGGGCTTGCCCGTAGTGCCGGAAGATGCGTGCAGCTCGACCACTTCGTCGAGAGGCACGGCGAACATGCCGTACGGAAACGTCTCGCGCAACGCCTGCTTATCGGTGAACGGAAGCAGGCGGATGTCGTCGAGGGTCTTGATATCCGAAGGCGCAACGCCTGCGGCATCCATGCGCTCGCGGTACCAGGAAACGCGGTTATAGGTCCATTCGACCTGGTCGATCAGACGCGCGAGCTGGATAGCCTTGATGCGCTCGCGGCTCGCGCATTCGATCGAAGGGTTGTGGATGGGCAGCTCGTCGAAACGCCCCTCCTGCGCGGCTTTCAACGCCGCGCCTTTGACGGTCATGTCGGCCACGGCTGCTACTCCTTTTCTTCCTTGGACGTCCGCGCGTCATCGAACGCGAAATCGGCCAGGTCGCCCTGGTCGATCAGCTCGATGGATTCACCCTCGAGCGCACGCTGGGCGGCATTGAGGTCTTTGACGGACATGGCGATGAAGGTCGAAATGAGCGAATAGCTGTATTCGACGTTGATGCCGCAACGCGCCATGATTCCCATGATGCGCGCGAGCTCGCCTGGCGTATCGGGGAGAAGGGCGCACAGGACTTCGGTCTTCACGGCGGCGGCGCCCATGTCCTCAAGTACCTTCAGGGCGAGGTCGGGATCGTCGACGATGAAACGCACGATGCCGTAATCGCCCGTATCGGATGCGCTATAGCCGCGTACATTGACGTTCGCGCGATTGAACGCGTCCAGGACGCGGGCCATGTGGCCCGGACGGCTTTCGACGAAAACGCTGATCTGGGATACGCTCACGGCTACGCCTCCTTCGCGGCGTTGTTTTCGGCCCAGGCGCACGCCGATTCGAATGCCGCAATATTGACATCTTTGAATTTCGCAGGCACGCGTTCTTCGATGACGCGCAGCCAGACATCTTTCGGAAATGGAAGATGGGTCGACAGTGCACCGAGCAAAACCACGTTAACGGCCTTGATGCTGCCCGCCTGCTTCGCCAGAAGCTCGGCGGGAATCACTTGCGCGTGATGGGCGGCGAGCTGTTTGCGCGCGCCCTTGGGCATGGCGAGCTTGCCCGTCAAGACGGGCAACGGCTTGATCGACTCGTCGCTAACGATGGCCACGCCGCCTTCACGCAGATACGAGATGTTGCGCAGGGCCTCGGTGGTCTCGAACGACACGAGATAATCGACGCAACCCTGGTCGGCCACCATGGACGAGACCTTCTCGCCGAAGCGCACGACCGTGGTGACCGCGCCGCCGCGCTGGGCCATGCCGTGGATTTCGGAAAGCTTCACGTCCTGTCCGCACGCCATGGCGCAGCGGGCGAGGATATCGGCGGCCAGAAGGGCGCCCTGCCCTCCCACGCCGCACAGAAGCACGGTCGTTGCACTGCTAGGCATTGCTACCTCCTGTCGACACGATGCAGCCGTACGGACACGCCTGCGAACACTGGGAACATCCGACGCACAGGCTCGCGTCGATGAAGGCGACCCTCGTTTCGGGGTCGCACGAAATGGCGGGGCAACCGATCAGCGAGCAGGTGCCGCATGCACGGCAGTCGCTTTTCACCTCATAAGGCGCCTTGCGCTCTTTTGTCAGCAGTACGCAAGGAGATTCGAACACGATGACGCTCAGCTCATCGTTGGACGTGGTCTCTTTCAGCGCGGCGCGGACGGCTTTCATGTCCATCGGATCGACCATGCGCACATCGTCGACGCCGAGCGCACGCACGAGCGCGGGAAGGTCGAGCTCACGGCTCGGACGATGCTGCAGCGTGATGCCGTTGACGGGGTTGCCCTGATGGCCCGTCATGGCGGTAGTGCGGTTGTCGAGGATGCACACAGTGCCGGTGCCGCAGTTATAGACGGTGTTCAAAAGCGACGTGATACCGGAATGGGCGAACGTCGAGTCGCCTATGACGGCAACCACCGGACGATGCTTCTCGCCTTCGAGGCCCAGTTCGAAACCGTGCGCCATCGAAATGGAAGCGCCCATGTCGACGCAGGTATCCACGGCGGAAAGCGGCGCCAGCGCGCCGAGAGTGTAGCAGCCGATATCGCCCGTGACGATGGCCTTCATGCGGGCAAGTTCGCGGAAGACGAGCCTGTGCGGGCAGCCCGGGCACAGCGCGGGCGGGCGCGGCGGAAGGTTAGCGGGCGCATCGGCATGCGGCGCTTCCCCGGCGCCGAATGCGCAGGCGATTGCCTGCGGCGTGAGCTCGCCTGCCGGAGAAAGCGGGCAAGCGGGTTCGGAAAGCTTCACGCCCAGCGCCTTCACCTGATCGGACAGGTAAGCAGATGCCTCTTCGACCACATAAACCTCGTCGACGCTTTCCGCGAAATCGGCGATGGTCTGCGCGGGAAGCGGCCAGGACATGCCCAGCTTGAGCACGCTCGCCTCA
Source organism: uncultured Slackia sp. (assembly GCF_959608125.1). Lineage (GTDB taxonomy): Bacteria > Actinomycetota > Coriobacteriia > Coriobacteriales > Eggerthellaceae > Slackia. The sequence goes on along the minus strand of NZ_CAUHPG010000014.1, from coordinate 45,593 downwards.
GGAAGCGCTTCTACGACATGCTGATAGGTCGCCCCGACGCAGATCACGCCGACCGCGCCGCTGCGCCGCTCGATGCGGTTGAACGGGCAGGTCTCGGCGTAGGCGCGCAGACGCGCGATGCGTTCGTCGAGGTCGAGCCTGCGAGGCTTAGCGTACAGCGGCATCATAACCCATTTGGGCTGATTCTTCTCGTATACGACAGGTGTCGCCTCGACACGCTCTCCGGTCTCGACAGCGCATTTCGTATGAGAGACGCGCACGGTGGAACGGATGAACACGGGAATATCGAAACGCTCGGACAGCTCGAAAGCATCCTTGGTGAAAGAAAGCGCCTCGGCGCTGTCGGCGGGATCGAGCATGGGAATATGAGCGGCCATCGCATAATAGTGGGAATCCTGCTCATTTTGCGAGGAGTGCATGCCGGGATCATCGGCCGCAAGCACCACGAAGCCGCCGCCGACGCCGGTATAGGCAGCCGTGAACAAGGGGTCGGCGGCAACGTTCACGCCGACATGCTTCATCGTGGAAAGCACGCGTTTGCCTGCGGCCGATGCGCCCAGGCCCACTTCGACGGCAACCTTCTCGTTCGGGCACCATTCTGCATAGACGTCGGGCATCTTGGAAAAGTTCTCCATCGTCTCGGTCGAGGGGGTGCCAGGATATGCGACGCCGATCGTCGCACCTGCCTCCCAGGCGCCGCGTGCGATCGCCTCGTTTCCAGATATCAGTTCCATAGAGTCACTTCCTATCGCGCGTCGTTACGAAAATCGTCGTTACATGCTCGGCATGGACTGATAGACCAGGCAGAACGTGCCGATCTGAACGACATCCCCATCTTTGAGGACCGCTTCTTTGACATTGAGGTTGTTCACCCATAGCCCGTTGAAGGAATCGGCATCGACGATTTCGTAGCCGCCGGGAATGCGCTTGAGCGTTGCGTGCATACGCGATACGGTCATGTCATTGAGGAAGATGTCGCACTGGGGACTGCGGCCGATGGTGATGGCGTCGGAGGACAGGCGGAACACGTTTCCGACCTGGGGGCCCTTCACGATGCTTAGCGTGCATTCTTCAAGAATGGACGCGGGCGCCGTATTGGCGTTAGGCTGCACGGCTATCGGAGAAAAGGCCTGCGTACGACCAAGAAGCTTGAATCCGCAGGTGAAACAGGCGTCGGCTCCCTCAGGGAGCGGCGCGTTGCAGACGGGGCATACACTTGCCATGATGTTCCTTTCTCGAATGGAGAATAGCTTCTCCATATGACTTTCAAATGCAGCGAGCGCGTCCTACATATCGGATATGGCGGACGGATCGTTCAAGCAGACCGAAGAGGCCGTTTCCGGTTGATTCTGGAGCCCGCGCACGAAGCGGTCGATCCAGACCCCGATTTCCTGGAAGAAATCAGGGGCGGCCTGGCTTTCAGCGGCGACCAGGTCGCATTCCGCGATTTTCTCGCCGTTCTGGGTGAATGTCAGATGCCCGATAACGTCCCCTTCGGAAACGTCGCCCCTCACGTCGACGAATGAGGCCTGCTGCTCGATAGGGCCGACGAGGTCGAATACTTCGACGGCGAGCTCGGGGTCGGACGCTACGGCGTCGATCGTGCAGTCGGGCCATTGCGTGTGGGCAACTTTGGCGACGAGGGGTTGGCGAACGCCTCCTGCCTCGATGTATTCCGTGCTGTTGATCAAGCGTTTCTGTACGATATTGCCATACATCCAGTCGAAAAGCGCTACCGTGTCGGTAAAACGCACGTCCGAATCGGGACTGCCGAGAACGACGCTGTAGAACTCCCCCTCTTCGCGGGATGCAGCGCCTGCGAAACAGAATCCGGCCGCATCGGTGGTGCCTGTTTTCACGCCGCAAATGCCATCGTAGACGCCGATGAGCTCATCGGTGGAAACGAGTTGGAGAAAACGTCGTGCGCCGTCGGCCGAAGCGACTTCTATCGTAGTGTCTCCCGCGTCGACGATCGCGCGAAACGTGTCGTTGCGCATTGCGTAGGACACCACAAGCCCCACGTCTGCAGCGGTCGAATGACAGTCGCTTTCGAACGCTCCGGCATCGAGACCGTGCGGATTGGTGTACACGGTGTCTTCGCAGCCGAGCTCATGAGCCTTCGCGTTCATGGCGGCCACGAACGCCGCTTGAGGGTCCGACCCATCGTATTCGGGAAGAAGGGCGCCGACGGTTTTGGCGACGGCGATGGCGGCGTCGTTGCCCGACGGCACCATGAGCGCATACAAGGCCGTTTCGAGGTCCATCGCATCTCCCTCGAGAAGGCCCGCCGACGACTCTCCCACTCCTGCCGCCTCGGCATCCACGACCACCTGCGTGTCGAGCGACGCGTTTTCGAGTGCGACGACGGCGGTCATGACCTTTGTGATGGATGCGATTTTGACCGGTTCGTGGGCATCGCGCGCAAAATACACGGTGCCGTCTTGAGACACGAGCAGGGCATTACGCGCCTCGATGTCGGGGCATGACGCGACGGAGAGGCCTCGATCGGCCACGCTTTGGGAAAGGACCTCGTCCTCTTGCAAGACGACGCCGAAAGCATCCTGAACGGGGATGCAGCACAATGATGCCGCAAGCGCGCACGAGACGAAAGTCGCGCCGACGCGTGCAGACATGCCGAAACGGCAGGACTTGGAAAAGCCCTGCCGTCCGACGGATTCATTCGACAATATCGAAGTCGAGCTATTCATCGAGCTCGTAGACCTCCTCGGCTCTCACGATATCGAAACCTGCTTGCAACAGTGTACTCTCGATAGACGAGTCGCCGACCTTCAAAACGTCGATCGCCGTTTGTTCGCCGCGAGAAAAACAGTAGCCGTATTCGATGTTGCAACCCGCATCCTCGATTGCCTCGAGAAGCGTGGCAAGGCCCCCCGGCACGTTGGGAACGCGCACGGCCAGCACATCTACGACGCGTGCACGATATCCGCATTCTTCGAGCATGGCGGCGGCCCGTCGCGGCGTATCGCAGAAAATACGGACGATACCGAAATCCGACGTATCGGCCACGAAAAGGTCGTGCATGTTGACATCGGCGTTCGCCATGTCGCGACACAGCTGCGAAAGACGCCCCTTTTCATTCTGAAGCAAAACGGTGAGCTGTTCGATCATGTAGAGTCTCCCTTCCGGTATCAAAACATCGCAGCAGCTAGTCTTTATTACGCAGATCGAAGACGCGCTTAGCCTTGCCTTCGCTCCGCTCGATCGTCTTGGGCTCGACGATTTTGATGTCCACCGCGATCTGCAGGTTGCTCTTGAGCTCGCTCGCGAGACGGCGACGCAGGTCTTCAAGGGCGCGAATCTCGTCGAACGGGAAATCGGGCGCCGTCTCGACGCGCAATTCCACGTGATCGAGCTTGCCCTTGGTGGTGAGCACGATCTGATAGTGCGGAACCACTTCGGGGAACGACGTGATGACCTGCTCGATTTGAGACGGAAATACGTTGACGCCGCGGATGATCATCATATCGTCGGTGCGGCCCAGGATGCGATCGATCTTACGATGCGTGCGACCGCAAGCACAGGGTTCGGAAATGATACGGGTCAAGTCTCGCGTGCGATAGCGGATCAAGGGACTGCACTCGCGCGTCAGCGTGGTAATGACCAATTCGCCGAGCTGTCCGTCGGGCACGGGTTCGAGCGTGTCGGGGTCGACGATTTCGACAAGGAACTGGTCTTCGGCTATATGCAGGCCGCACCCCTCGGAGCATTCCATGGCGACGCCCGGACCCATGATTTCGGAAAGGCCGTAGACGTCGCAGTACTGGACGCCCAGTTTGCGACGAATCTCATCTCGCACATGTTCGGAAGCGGGCTCTGCGCCGAGGATCGCACCCGAAAGATTGAAGTCCTTCGCAGGGTCATAGCCCATTTCGATGGCCGTATCGGCGATGAGCAGAGCGTACGAAGGGGTTGCGCACAGGATATCGACCCCGAAGTCCTTCATGACCTGGATTTGGCGCTTGGTGTTGCCGGTTGAAGTGGGAACAACCGTGCACCCTGCGGTCTCTCCGCCCATATGTGCACCCAGGCCGCCTGTGAACAGGCCGTATCCGTATGATACCTGCATTGTCGAATCAGCGTCGCCGCCGACCATCGCAATTCCGCGGGCGAAGCAATCGCCCCAATTCTTCAAGTCGTTCTCGGTGTAGCCTACGACGGTCGCTTGACCCGTGGTGCCAGAAGATGCATGAAGGCGTTTGACCTGCTTGCGATCGACCGCGAACAGGCCGAACGGATAGGCGTCGCGCATGTCCTGCTTGACCATGAACGGAAATCGCACGATATCGTCAAGCGATTCGATGCTGTAGGGGTCGAGGTCTGCAGCATCGAATCGCTCTTTATAAAGGGGGACGTTTTCGTACGCATGGACGACGGCCCATCGCAAGCGCTCGAGCTGCAGCTTTTCGAGCTCGGCGCGAGGCATGCATTCGATTTCCTCCTGGTAATACATCGGCGATTCCTTTCTCTTCACGATCACGGAAGACGACTTGTCGCCTTCCGCTTTCATACTCTAGTCTAGTAAAGTGCATTCGTGAAGTTAAAACCGCGTGAATTGAGCTTATTTTTTGCAATAAAGCTCATAAACGGGAGAAATCAGCTTGCGTCGCGTTCGGTTCGTACCTCCTGCAACGCTCGCAAGCCGCGATGGATGTAGACGCCTGTAGTGGCAAGTGCCATGGCGAGACCGGCATAGACGAACCAAATTCCCCAGGAAACAGGCTCTCCGTTGAATCCAGGGAGCCATGCCAGGTCGCACATGCCCAAGCCGGGGATCAAAGGCCGGTTCAGAAGTAAGCCGGCGAAGCCGACGAACAGAAGCGTGGTGGCCACTTTTCCGGGAAACACGACGGCGATGCGTTTTTTGTAACGCAGCAAGAACGCCCCGCCGACCAGGAGGAACAAATCGCGGACGATTACGACCACGATAATCCATAGCGGCAAACGTCCGACGAGCAAAAGACCCACCACGCCTGCGATCATGAGGATGCGGTCGACCGCAGGATCGAGAAGCTGGCCGAGACGCGAGACGGTATGGGTGCGGCGCGCGAGCTGACCGTCGACGAAATCGGTCGAGGCCGCCAACGCGAACAGGAACGTGGCAAAGATGTCGTGCCCCTCGAAAAGGAATACGAGATATGCAGGTACCATGCACAGCCGGATGAACGAAATCACATTCGCAAGCGTGAATATTCTATTGGTGACCTGTTCCTGCTGCCCCATGGAAATCTCTTTCAAAACGAATCGAACAACGCCCGCCGCTTCGCGGCAAACGGCTGTCGATTGTATCAGGGTTTTCGTGGATACGACGGCGCCGTCGGCCATATTCGCGATACCGTCACGGACTCGTTGAGAAAAGTTGAGAAACGCTACACGAAATGGGCACGGGCAGGTCTGCAAGCGGCTGCACCGTGCCCGAAAATGAACGAAGGCCGATGCGACGAATGCGCGCATCGGCCTTCGCGGCCTTCGGGGCGGATTGGTCGACCCCCTTACTCGCCCGCCGCTTCGCGAGCGGCCTTTGCGGCGAGCGCCGCCTTGACTCGCGCCGCCTTTTCGGCTTCTTTCGCAGCGGCTGCAGCCTTCTCTTCCTCGGAGGGCTCGGGCTTGTGAAGCGTCTCAGCGCTCTTTTGCGGAGCAGGCGCGGGGTAGTTCGGATCCATCGTCAGCGAGTCCTTCGGACATTCGCGCACGCAAGTCCCGCACTGAACGCACCTGAAACGGTCGATCTGCCAGAATTCTTCTTTCTTAACCACCTTGATGGCATCGGTCGGGCAGCGCTTCTCGCAGATGCCGCACAGGATGCACGTATCGATGTCGTTGAGAATCTGACCCTTAAGACCTTCGGGCTGATAACGCTTCTGCGCCGGATACATAATGGTCTCCGGCTTCTTGAACAGCGAACGCAGGGTCATCTTCCCCAGTTTGAAGTTTCCCATCGCGTCCTACCTTTCAGAGCAGCTGATACACGGATCGATAGTCAGGATGACCATGGGCACGTCGGCCAGGTCGCATCCCTCGAGCGCCTTCACCATGCCGGCGAGATTTTGACTGGTGGGCGTGCGCATACGCATGCGATCGAGGTTCTTGGTGCCGTTACCTCGCGCGTAGTAATAGCACTCGCCGCGCGGCTGCTCGAGCACGCTTGCGGCCTGCGAGCCCGCAGGAGGCGTCAGCTTGCTTTTCTCGCCGATGCCGTCATGGGGCATCTTGGCGGCCAATTCCTTGATGATGGCGATCGATTGGTTCACCTCGAGAGCACGTACCTTGCAGCGAGCGTAGCAATCGCCTTCGTCGGAGAGGATGGGCTCGAAGCCCTCGAGGTCGCCATAGCCGCCACGGCCGAGCATGCGAGCATCGTAGGCGACGTTGGAAGCGCGGGCGAACGGACCGACCATGCACAACGCTTCGGCCTCCTCCTTGGACAGATAGCCGACGCCGCAAAGCCTGCTTTTCACGGAAGAGTCTTTCAGGAAGGTGTCCGTGATTTCCTTGTATTCGGATTCGATGCTGTCGAGCTTGTCGATGATCGCCTTCATCATGACGTCGTCGATGTCGCGGTTCACGCCGCCGATGCAGACGGCGGACAGGATGACGCGGCCTCCCGTCGTGGCTTCGAAGATGTCGAGGACGCGCTCACGCAGCCGCCAGCAGTGCATGAACAAGCTCTCGAAGCCGAACGCGTCGGCCGCAAGGCCCATCCACAAAAGGTGAGAATGCATACGCGAGAGCTCGTGCAAGATCACGCGGATGTATTCGGCGCGCTTGGGCACCTCGACTCTCATGAGGTCTTCGACCGTCTCGGCATAGCCGAGGGAATGGCCGAAACTACAGATGCCGCAGATTCGTTCGGCAACGTAGATGAACTGATGGATGTCACGCGTTTCCACGAGTTTTTCGAGACCGCGGTGGATGAAGCCGATCTGAGGGATGGCCTCGATGACGCGTTCGTCTTCCACCACCAGGTCGAGATGAAGCGGCTCGGGCAGCACCGGGTGCTGCGGGCCGAAGGGAATGACCGTCGCTTTGCCCATGCTATTCGCCGCCTTTCTTCTCGGCGGCGATGCGCGCCGCCTTCGCTTCCATGGCCGCACGCACTTTGGCAGCCTTTTCCGGATCCATGCCCGCGAGCTTCTGCTCGAGTTCATCGCGCTTCGCGCTTTCGGCTGCCGCCTTCTCCTTGGCGGCTTTCGCCTCCATGGCTGCGCGTACCTTAGCCGCCTTCTCGGGGTCCATGCCCGCCAGCTTGGCTTCGAGGTCGTCGGCGGGCTTGTCTTTGCCCGCGGCCTTGGCGGCCTTCGCCGCCGCGATTTTGGCAGCCTTCTCGCGAGCGGCTTTTTGCGCCGGCGAGATGACGGTCATCGGCTTGTCCATGGCCACTTTATAGAAGTTGCCCGCGAAGTCGATGGCGATGTCGGTGATGCTCAAGCCGAATAGGTCATGCGCCTCGTTTTCGAACGGAAATGCTGCCAGATAGAAGCCCGTGACCGACGGAACGCTTTCCGTTGCCGTATCGATGCCGCGGATAGTGTAGTTTTCCAGGCGGTCGCCCTTCATGAAAGCATAAAGGGCGTCGATGCCCTGCTCCGTGTTGACGCAAAGCATCTGGACGAAGCGGTAGCCGTCGTTGCGCTTCTTTTCCGCGAGCGCGAGCAGATCGGCCGTCTGGATGGTTTCGAACGTGGTATGCAACGCCATTGTCCTACTCCCCTTTCTTCTTCGAGGCCGCAAGCGCCTTCGATTTCTCCTCAAGAATGGCAAGACCCTGAACGACGCCATCGATGATCGCTTCGGGGCGCACCGCACATCCAGGAACGTAGACGTCGACCGGAATGGCTTTGTCCACGCCGCCGATGATGTTATAGCAGTCGTGGAAGATGCCCGCCGAACATGCGCAGATTCCGCATGCCACGACGACTTTCGGCTCGACCATCTGATCGTAGATCTCTTTGACCACGCCGATGTTCTGTTCGTTCACCGAACCGGTAACGAGGAAGATGTCGGCGTGTTTGGGATTGCCCGTATTGATGATGCCGAATCGTTCGACGTCGTAGAGAGGCGTCAATGCGGCAAGCACCTCGATGTCGCAGCCGTTACAGCTGCTGCCATCGTAATGGATGACCCAGGGCGATTTGGAAACACTGCTCATGATTGGCTCCTACGCGAAAATGATGTACAGCACGAGACCGAGGATGTTGACGAGGCCCGCGACGAGCGAGACGATCCAAGCCCATTTCAGACAGGCCTGCCACTTCACGCGCGCGAAATTGTTGTCGATCCAGATTTCGAGGAAGTAGACGGCTGCCGCCACGACGATGGCGAGCGCAATGGACGCCGGGTTGGACCAGACGAAGAACATCGCCACCCAGGCCATGAACAGCACGTTCTCGCACCAGTGCATCACTTCCACTTTGGCGAGCGTACGACCGGACATCTCCGTGGTCACGCCTTTGACGAGCTCCTGGTGGGCATGGTGCGAATAGGACAGGTCGAACGGCGACTTACGCAGCTTGATGGTCAGCACGAAAAGCAGTCCGATGAAAATCGGCCAGGCGGCGACGATCATCGGAGCCCCGCCGTAGAACACGCCTGCCACATCGAAGGTGCCCATAGTGAGCAGCATGCCCACCGCTACGAACAAAATCATGGGCTCGTAAGACATGACCTGCAGGATTTCGCGGTCGGCGCCGATTTCCGCATAGGGCGAACGCGACGAATACGCAGCCAGGATGAAGAACAGGGCCGACAGCGTCACCAGAAAGACGCACATCAAGAAATTGCCGCCGCCGAAGAACACGCCGCCGGCGATCAACGTGAAGATGAGCGCCATGGTGATGTAGGTTCCTTCGACCGTGTTGACGCTTACGTCGTCTTTGGCGATGAGCTTACGCACGTCATAGTACGGCTGCAGCAGCGGAGGACCGACACGGCCCTGCATGCGGGCGCTGACGATGCGGTCGATACCTGCCAGCAGGCATCCGAGAACAGGGCCGATGACGAGGAAGGCAACGATGCCGATCAGCGTAGAGAACACGCTTTCATTCAGCAAGGCGGTCTGCAGGTACAAGGGCAACGAAACGGAGCCGACCGCGCCGCCTACGAAAATGCTCGCGACGATGCATACGACGAGCACGGCGGCCGTAATCACGGTTGCGGGCTTGTCGAGGCGCCTCTCGCCGAAGATGCCTTCGAGATACCAATTGCGAGAGGTGGCTTCGCGCTCGCCGCCGAGAGCGCCCTTGAAGACGCGTTTCGAAGAGTCGACGGTGATGCCTGCCATATAGACGGGCACAATCTTTTTCTTCGCCTTTCCGAGCGTGCCGAAAAGCACCACGACGATAAAGGCGACGATGATGGCCATAATCGCCATATTATCAAAGCCGATGGCAAGCGGCGCCATACCGTAGACGCCGGTCAGATAAGGCTCGACGAATGCGGAGGAAATGAACGGCATGCCGACGCAGCAGGCCACGACCAGGACAGCCATCAGCAAAATAGCTCCCCATTCGGTCTTGTTGACCGAAAGCTCTTCGTTTTCGCGATGGGCGGCGATGCCGGCGAGCTTGCCGAGCCACTTGCCCCAGAACATGAAGGTGGCCGCGCTGCCGAACGCCAACAGGACCAGCAAGACGACCTGGCCGGTGGTAGCGAACGACACAAGCGTTGCCCACTTGGAAACCAGCATGCCGAACGGCGCGATGAACATGGTCATGATGCCGAGCATCATGAAGCGCGCAAGGCGGGGCATGCGTTCGAACAGCTCGTCCATGTCCTCGATGTTGCGGCTGCCGATATGGTGCTCGGCGGTGCCGACGCACAGGAACAGCAGGCTTTTCGCCACGGCATGGAAGATGACCAGGAAGATGGCGGCCCAGATGGCCTCAGGCGTACCGACGCCTGCGCAAGCGGTGATCAAGCCGAGGTTGGCGATCGTGGAATATGCGAGAACGCGCTTGGCGTTGCTCTGCGAAATCGCCAGGAACGAGCAGAACAGGAAGGTCAGACCGCCTACAAGGACGACCATACCCGACGCGATAGGAAAGACCAGGAACAGCGGAGAAAGCTTGATCAGCAAAAAGACGCCCGCCTTCACCATGGTGGAGGAATGAAGCAGCGCGCTCGTGGGCGTGGGGGCGACCATGGCCCCGAGCAACCAGGTATGGAACGGCATCTGGGCGGCCTTGGTCATGCCGGCGAAGGCGAGCAGCACGACCGGAACGGCGAACAAGGCGGCCGCGGCCGTGCCGGCCGACATGGCGCCCGCCATCAGGAACTCGCTGAACACCAGGGGCAAACCGTTGATGGCGGCGAATGCGATGGCAATTTGGAATGCGATGCCGCCGAGCATGTTCATCACGATCTGACGGAATGCATTATTAATCGCCTCGTCGGTCTTGGTGAAGCCGATGAGCAGGAACGAACACAGCGTGGTGACTTCCCATGCGGTATAGATCCAGGCCATGTTGTCGCTGAATACGATGTTGAACATGGCGGCAAGAAACGCGAACATGAGGGCGAAAAACCAAGGACGGCGGTCCTTCTGCTCGGGATGATGTTCCTGGAAGTCTTTCATGTATCCCAGGGCATATACGCAGATGCCTGAGCCGACGATACCGATGATGAGCGCCATGATAACGGTGAGCTCGTCGACGCGCATCTGGGTGGAGAACTCATGGCCGGCCAGGACAGACACTTCCAGCCAAATCGCCATCACAAGCTGCACCAGAGCCAATCCGAGCGCCAGCATGCGTTTGTAACGGATCGCGTAGGCGAGAATGAAGACACCGACGGCCATCTCGATCAAGAAATTGACGATTCCCAAAACGCCGGCAGACGACTCGGGAAGCGCGAAATACGCAGGGCTCTCACCGAGATAGCGAACCGCGAACACGACTGACAGCAAGCCGATCACCGCGGCAAACGCCACGGCCAATACGTTTCGAGCCTTGTCACAGCGCACCACCAACATCAGCAGCGCTGCGAGACAGGGCACGCCCACGAGGGAAACGATCAACTCCATCGGTTCCTCCTCCTTCGCACGGTCGATACAACGAAAAGCGGCGAGAGAACCTCGCCGCTTCGTACTCTATCAAAGTGGAGCAAATGTATTCGAAGTGCCACCGATTCGATCACGTTTGGGGTCGATGCTTATCGGTGAATGGGGACGTCCCATGCCGCCGGCCGTCGAATGCGCCTATTTCGCGCGCTTGGCATACGTCGTGAGCTGAGAGACGTTGAAAAGCTCGCCGTCGCTTTCGCGGTACTGTTCGATTTTCCATACCTGAATGCGACCGCCCTGGCGAACGGACGTCGCAACGCTGCGAATGGTGTCGCCCAAAGCAACGGGAAGAAGATGCGTGCTCGTCAAATCGAGGCCGACGATGTAGTCGGCCGCACCTTCGAGTGCGAGATTGGCCGCCTCGCTCGCAACGCTTTCGGCCAAATAGGCGCTCATACCGCCATGAAGGATTCCTTGGGGCTGCAGCATCTCTTCGACAACGGGGGTGACCATCACCACGCGGCCTTTCTCCTTCTCGACAAAGCGTCCGCCGATTCGTTCGAAAAACATCATGGATCTTCCTTCCTTCAGGCAATCGTCGTTCCGTGGCTACGCTAACGCAGTGCGGCGATGCTGTCGATGGGCAAATACGCTAACGCGTATGAGCCGGTTTGCCGCCCCAATATAGCTCTATAAAGTGCTTCTTAGGTTCGTCTATGCCTCCGATCAGGCGCAAGGATGCTTCGGCAATATCGATAGCAGCATCGGGGCGCCGCAATATCTCCCCATTGACAAGCATGGCCTGCAGGCTCGAGGGGTTGGCATGCAAATGGCGCAAGGCGCCGAGCAGTTCACGCGCCGTCGTAACATGCATTCCTACGCCAAGCGATGTGAGCATGCTCGTATTCGCCTTTTCTTGGCCGTACGACCGGCCCAAAAGCACCATAGGAAGCCTTGCGCAGAGACACTCCGTTACTGTGAGTCCTCCTGATTTGCAAATGGCAAGATCGCTCGCGGCCATAAGAGCGGGCATTTTATCGACATAACCCATGATGCTCATATTGTCTATAGACATGGCTTCCCTTTGCCGCTCGAGATGCACGGCGTACTCCTCATCCCTGCCAGGAAGGAATACGAAATGCATGCCCGACAACCCCTTGAGATACGGAAGGGTCTCATCCATGGTCGCGCGGAAACGCACGTAGGGCTGCGGGAGATGGGCGCCCGCCATAACAAGGACAATCGTCTTGTCGCGCGGCAGGCCGAGCTCGTCGCGTACCGCGGCAACATCGTATTTCTCGCCTAGGCCGCCACGCACGGGGATGCCGGTCATTTCCATCTTGCGTTCGGGAACCCTGCGGGGACGCAGCGTTTCTGCCATGGCCTCCGTGGCAACGCAGAACAGGTCGGCTTCTTTATGAGGCCACAGTCCTTCGATTTCGTAATCGGTCGGTACGCAGACAATGGGAAAACGCTGCCCCGTGAGCATGCGTGCACCGACGATGGCATTGGCCGCGGTGATGTGCGTGCAGACGACCACGGAGGGCTTGCGCTGCTCGACGTATTCGGTGAGCTTTCCGAACATGACGTGCGACCACGCGGTGCCGCCGCCCCACAGAAGCCTGCCAGTGAGGGTATAGCGCCACGTGATGTCGTAAATCGGCCTCGTAGGACCGGTGAACATGGAGGCGGTCTTGTCTCCGTCGATAGGAACGCGGCCGTAATCGAGAATGTCGATGACCTCTATCTCTGCATCAGAAGGAACGCGCTCGTTATCGGACGCTTTCAGAGCCTCGAACGCCTCGGCCACGGCCAAGGCGGCGCTGCGATGGCCCGAGCCGACCGATGCATGCATCACGAACACAACGAACGGATCGCATTTCGCGTCGCCTCCAACCTCCGGCGCTTCGCCGGAGGTTGAGCGGACGATAGAGCTTTCCTCCGCAACGTCGTGGTCCTCGCGGATGGAGTCGGATTCGGCCACCGGATGCCCCCCTGTCGTCTTCATGCTGTTTCTCGCCGTCTGATCATACGAACGCGGCTTCGAAAGAAGCATAGCTTATTTATCATATGCTCACGAAAAGAGCGGTATCGGTGAAACCGAGCCGTTGACGTGAGGAGGATGCACATGATCGACCCCGAAAAAGCCGCCGTTGTGATGATAGACATGCAAAACGGCTTCATACACGAGCGCTCCCCTCTCCATATAGCCGGGGCGCGCGCAACCGTCGACGGTTGCGCGTGCGTACTCGACGCCGCGCGTCGTGGCGGCATGACGATCGTCCACGCCGTACGGCGTTACGCCGCCGACGGCTCCGATGTCGAGCCATGCCGCTACGACGCATGGCTCGACGGTCAGCCCCTCTCCGAGGGCTGCGACCCTGCGATCGACACGCGCGAGCCTTCGGAACTTGCGCCGAGCGAGGGCGACCTGACCGTCGTGAAGCCGAGCTTTTCCGCTTTCTTCGAAACGAATCTGCACGAGATTCTTCGCGACAAGGACATCAGCACCGTCGTGCTGATAGGGACCACGACGCCGAATTGCATTCGCAGCACCTGCTACGATGCCCTTTCGTACGGATACAACGTGGCCGTCGTAGAAGACGCCACCTCGTCGCGTACGGAAGAAGTCCAGGCGGCCAACATAGCCGACATGGCCTTCATCGGCGCTTTCGTGCTCTCGAGTAGCGAATTCACGAAGCATCTGCTTGCGAATATGGACGATACCGCACGCCGGGTGCGCGAAAGCATCAGTCGGAGCGCTCGAATGAGATGACGGCGCGGCCGCATCTGTTAGACCATGCTACGCGCAGTCCGCACGATGCACATGCGGAAACGATGCGAGCCATGCCCGTCTTTTCTGTGTCGACCGCCCCGAATCGATAGAGCGCCTGCAGCAGCAACGCATTGCGCGCGACGATGCCGTCGTCGGCATCGTAGTAGGAAGAAAGCGATTCCAGTGCTCCTTCTCCGCACCTGGAAACGACGCATTCGCCGGAAAGAAAGGCTCCAGGTGACGATATCTCGACGAATCCAGGCGACACCACCGCTTCTACGGGGCCTGTTCCATCGTAGTCGCGATGCACGAAAGCGTTGAGGAGCGCCTCGTCGAGGGCGCGGGCAAAACACGATGCCCGTCCTTCTTCCGGCGCCATATCTATACCGAACGCGCGCAGCGCATAGCGCCTGAGGAAGATCGAGGCTTCATCGAGAGCGGAAGAAAAGACCCCTGCGTAATCGACTCCTTCGATTAGGACGTCGCAACAGGTTGAATCATAGACGCGACATAGGACGAGCGGCTCGTGCGTGGGTCGGAACAGCAGCGCGGCGGCGTTTGTCAGCATGCCGCCGCGAGATAGGCCGAGGTGTCGCAACGCCGCCTGAGCATCGTCGCAGAAAAACGGGATGCGACGCTCGGCGCATCCTTGTCGTACGGCCAGCATGACGCCGAAAGCGTCCGCCTGGTCGACGGCATGGCCGCTCGAGCGCATGTCCCATGGCTCTCGATCGCGCGAAAGAACCTCTTCGCGTGCGGGAAACGACGGCGGACGATGCTCTGAATAGGTATACGACGCGGTCATGACAGCCCCCTTTCTAGGAAGCGGCTGTCCTTCGCGCGAAGTTAGGCTGAACCAACCGTTACGAACGTTTGTTTCGTTCATAATAGCGAATATTTGTTCGTAAATCAAGCGTCGCAGAGGCGTTCTCGTCGGCAAAAATACGCCAGGCGACCCCTACTCGTTCGGGATACGCAGCGCGGCCCGGGGATTCTCGACGAAGCGCGCCTCGTCGACCACCGCGACGCCCGCCGAGCGCAGCGCGCGCACGGCGATACCGTCCCCTTCGGCCAGCCGTCCCGAAAACGTGCCGTCATAGATCGATCCTACGCCGCACGAAGGACTTTTCGCCTTCAGCACCGCCAGGCGGCATTCCTCGGACCGGGCGGTCTCTACCGCCATGAAGGCCCCGCGCGCGAACGCGTCCGTCACGTCTTTCCCCGTTGCGTCGAACACGTGAACGCCGTCGGCCGCTATCTCGCTCGCCGGTCGAGGGCATGGCAACCCGCCGTCTCGCTCCGGGCAGACGAGAACGGGCTTGCACCCGTGTGCGACCAGCGCCTCCGCCAGTCCGACCGCCGTTTTCGCCTTTCCGTCGTAGCGGCATGGTTCGCCCAGAAGGCACGCGCTCACCAGAACGTTCATCGTTCGTCCCTCGCTTTCGAAGCCGATTGGAAACCGACGCGACCCTCATCCCCGCGACGGCCTCGTGCCATGATAGCGCAGCGGGAACGGCGCCGAGGAGAAGCGCGGGCGATGCACCTCATGACGAAACGGCCGCGAACCCCTACAATCCTGTCATTGCAAAAGCCGTACGACCGAACGCCGACAGAAGAGGTCCCACGCCGATGGATATCATGCAAGCGATAGAGCACCGCCGCTCCGTGCGCAAATACTCGAATGCGCCGATCGACCCTGCAGCCGTCGAGCGTCTCGAGCGCATCATCGCGCATTGCAACGCCGAAGGCGGGCTTCGTTTCCAGCTTTGCCTGAACGACCCTGCCCCGTTCGCGTCACGCTTGGCCACGTATGGCATGTTCGAAGGCGTGAGCGACTACGTGGCGCTCGTCGGTGAAAAGGGCCCGCTTCTCGAAGAGAAGGTCGGATACTACGGAGAGCTCGTGGCCCTCGGGGCGCAGATGGCGGGGCTCAACACCTGCTGGGTCGCGCTGACCTATCGCAAAAAGGCTCTTTCCGCGACAATAGCCGACGGCGAAGCCTGCCCCTGCGTGCTCGCGCTCGGATATGGACTCGACCAGGGATTTCCCCGTAAGACGAAACCTGTCGGGAAACTTTGTCGCAGCGATCGAGACCCTCTTCCTGATTGGTTCGCGGCCGGCATGAAGGCGGCCCAGCTCGCCCCGACGGCCCTCAACCAGCAGCGATTCCTCATCACGCTCGAAAACGAAGCCGTGCAGGCCGTCGCGCTCGCCGCTCCGTGCGCGAACATCGACCTGGGCATTGTGAAGCGCCATTTCGAACTGGGCGCGCGCAGCGTGCGCCCCGATTGGGACTGGAAATAGCAAGGCCCGCCCCTCGAAAAGAGAGGCGGGCTCCGAATCCTGCGTCAATGCGGATGGCGGATGTCGTTTCAGCGCGAATGCGCTACTGGGCGGGATAGAATCCCGAAGGCTCCTCGGAAAGGTTCACCAGGATATTTTTCGTCTGGCAATAGTGCTCGAGCATCACTTTGTGGGTCTCGCGGCCGATACCGGACTCCTTATAGCCGCCGAACGGGGCGCCTGCAGGAATCTGGTTGTAGGTGTTCACCCACATGCGGCCGGTCTGGATGCCGCGGGCCACGCGGAAGGCGCGGTTGATGTCGCGCGTCCATACCGCTCCGCCGAGTCCGTAGACGGAATCGTTGGCCAAATCGATGACCTCCTGCTCGTCTTTGAACTTCATCACCACGGCAACCGGACCGAAAATCTCTTCTTGGGCGACGCGGCAGGAATTGCTCGGGATTTCGAGCAGGGTCGGTTTGAGGAACGCGCCCTTGGAAAGCTCGCCTTCCGTCGCGCGCTCGCCGCCGACCAGCACGCGACCGCCTTCCCGCTTGGCGATTTCCACATACTCGAGGATCTTATCGGCCTGTCGCCGATCGATCTGGCTTCCCATCTGGGTCTGCTCGTCCCACGGCAATCCGACTTTAACCTTTTTGAAAGCCTCGACCGTCTCGGCGACGAACTCGTCGTAGATGTTTTCGTGGACGAAGATGCGGCTACCGGCACAGCAAACCTGTCCCTGGTTGAACAGAATGCCCAGTTGGATGCCGTCGATCGCCATGTCGCGCTTGGCGTCGGGGAACACGATGTTGGCGGATTTGCCTCCAAGCTCGAGCGTTGCGGGAATCAGGCGGTCGGCGGCGGCTCGGGCGACCTCGCGGCCTACCTCGGTAGAACCCGTGAACGCGAGCTTCGCAAGCCTCTTGTTCTCAAGCAGATACTGGCCCGACTTCGACCCGCGGCCCGTGACCACGTTGAAGACGCCGGCAGGGATGACGTCTTGGGTCAGGCGCGCCAGCTCGAGCGCCGAAAGCGACGTGGACGACGACGGCTTGAGAACGGTGCAGTCGCCGGCGGCGAGCACGGGCGCGAGCTTCCATGCGGCCATGAGCAACGGGAAGTTCCACGGCACGATCTGGCCCACCACGCCGATCGGCTCATGCAGCACGATCGACATCATTTGCGGCGTCACCATATCGGCCTCGCCGGTCTCGGCGAGCAGGACGCCCGCGAAATAGCGGAAGTGCTCTGCGGAATAAGCCACGTCGATCGCGCGGGTTTCACGGATCGGCTTGCCGTTGTCGATCGATTCGACGAGTGCCAGATGCTCGGCGTTTTCCTCGATGATGTCGGCGACGGCGGTCAGGATGCGCGCACGTTCCGTCTTGTCCGTGCGACCCCATGAGACGAAGGCCTCATGGGCGGCGTCGACTGCCGCGTCGACGTCTTCGCGCGTCGCATCGGCGATGCTTGCGATCCTCTCTCCGTTAGCGGGGCAGTAGGTATCGAGCACGGCGCCGTCGGACGCCTCGACCCAGCGACCGCCGATGAAAAGCTTGTAAGAATCGGAAACGGGATACTTCATGGTATCGCTCCTTTCTGACGAGGGCGTTTCCTCTCGGTATTTGCGCGTCATAATACCTATTGTTTTTGTAGGATATATGATCGATATGTTACAGAACGAATAACAGATACCGAAGCGAGGCCTCCCTATCCCGCCCGATTCGTACGGCTCCTCCCACGCCATTTCATTTCTTAATAAGTAAAGCCTCCGCAATCGGCAGAGGCTTCGGGAAAGCGGGCCCGGACGAACGGGCCCGAAACATTGCATGAAGCGGCCTAATTCACCTTGACCAGCGAGAATACTTCGACGTCGGTGGCTTCGGCGATGGCTTTGCGAGGCTCGAGAAACGTAAGCTCCATTAAAAAGCCCATGCCCGCCAGGCGCGCGCCGAAACGCTCGACCATACGGGCCTGCGCCACGGCGGTGCCGCCCGTAGCGACCAGGTCGTCGACGATCAGCACCACGTCGTCGGAGGAAATGGCGTCGAGGTGGATTTCGAGGGAGTCGGTGCCGTATTCGAGCGCGTAGCTTTCGCTCGCCGTTTCGCGAGGAAGCTTGCCGGGCTTGCGGGCAGGAACGAAGCCCGCGCCGAGACGATGCGCGACCGGGGCGCCTACCATGAAGCCGCGCGCTTCGGCGCCGATGACCTTGGTGACGCCTGCATCGGCGAAATGCTCGGCGATAGAATCGACAACCGCGCCGAATCCTTCCGGATCGGCGAACAGCGGCGTGATGTCTTTGAACACGACGCCCGGTTCGGGGTAGTCGGGAATGTCGACGATCAGACGCTCGAAATCGTATGCGGCCATGATATTCCTTTCTGCGTGCCTCTTTTCGAGGCCCGGTAGAGCTTTCGTGCCTGATGCATTGTACTACTCCCCCGGCGCCTCTTCTTGACGGCGCGCGCATGCTCGTATAAAGTCCCGCCGATACCGCACTGCACAAAACACATGTCTATTTCAGGAGGAAGCATGGCAAAATCGGTGAACGATAGGAAGGTAGCCATCGTCGGATGCGGATTCGTCGGATCGTCTTCGGCATTCGCGCTGATGCAAAGCGGGCTGTTCACCGAGATGGTCCTGATCGACGTCGACCGCGACCGCGCCGAGGGCGAAGCCCTCGACATCAGCCACGGCCTGCCCTTCGCCCGCCCCATGAACATCTACGCGGGCGATTACGACGACGCTGCCGACGCCGCAGTCACGGTGATTACGGCCGGCGCCAACCAGAAGCCGGGCGAAACGCGCCTCGACCTGGTGAAGAAAAACGTCGCCATCTTCAAGACCATCATCCCCGAAATAGCGGCGCGCGACTACCAGGGCATCGTCTTGGTGGTGTCCAACCCCGTCGACGTGCTCACCTACGCAACCATCAAGCTCTCGGGCCTGCCGCTCGGCCGCGTGCTCGGCTCCGGCACGGTCCTCGACACCGCGCGCTTCAAGTACGCGCTCGGCCAACACCTCGGCGTGGACCCGCGCACCGTCCACGCACGCATCGTCGGCGAGCACGGCGACAGCGAAATCGCCGTCTGGAGCACCGCCAACGTAGGCGGCGTGCCGATCAACTCCTTCTGCGAGCTGCGCGGATTCTACGACCATGAGGCATCCATGCGCCGCATCGCCGAAGGCGTGAAGAACAGCGCCTACGAAATCATCGAGAAGAAGAACGCTACGTATTACGGCATCGCCATGACGGTCAGGCGCCTGTGCGAGGCGATCGTTCGAGACGAGAAGTCGGTCCTTCCCGTCTCGAACCTGATGCAGGGCGACTACGGCCTCGACGACGTGGTGCTGAGCATGCCTGCGATCATCGGCCGCGGCGGAATCGAGCAGAAGGTCCCCATCAGCCTGAGCGCCGAGGAGCAGCGCAAGCTCGAGGAATCGGCCGCGGCCTTGCGCGCCGTGATCGACGAGCTCGACCTGCCCAACACGAACGCCTAGTACGACGAGGGCCCGCAGCTTCGAACGAAGAATGCGGGCCCTCGTGCGTTTTCGGAGGGCGCGCCGCATGGAGAGTTTGCGGCGGGAACGCTGCCGGCACGACCCGAAGGTTCGCTGACGCTACCATATCGTTACATCATTGAAATATCTCGTACCGTAGAAAGCCCGCATGAGCCCTCGCAAAGAAAACCTCTCCCTCGATTCAGCCTATTTCGTCGCGTTCGAAATGACCCACGACGCCCTCAAGCGGGGCCTGAAAGCGGCAAGCGAGCTGAACATCACCCAGTACCGCATGCTCGTCAAACTGGCTGCGGCGGGCGCGCCCATCGCCCAATCCGAGCTTTCCGGCATGCTCGGGCTGCGCCCCAACGTGGTCACCCAGGCCGTCAACGCCCTGGAGGAAGCCAGATTCGCCAAACGTGAAGTGGGAACCGGCGACGGACGAGCGCGCATGGTCGAGGCGACCGAAGCAGGCATCGCCCATGTAGGCGTCGCCAACGAATCGATCGTCGCGCAGCTCTATGCACTCTTCCCCACCGAAGACGCCGCATGGCGTGCGATTTTGGAAACGTCCATCACGGCGGGTTCGTTCATCGACCCGCCTATTTCGGAGCGCGAGACCGCCTGCTATCCGGCGTCGCGAGCGCTCGCTTCGCTCGAACGTTTCCGTTCGGCCATCGAAGCGGGCCTGCGTGACGCCTGCGGCGCCTCGTACAACGAATGCCGCGTGATGCAGCGGCTCGCCGAAACAGGACGGCCTATGCGTATCGGAGACATCGCCGCGCAGCTGCAGCTTTCGCCCGTCAACGTCGCCCGGGCCGCAGACAGACTCGCCGCACGGTCGTGGGTGCGTCGCATGGGAGCCGCCCATGACCGCAAGGCGGTCTTCGTCGAAGTCACCGAAGCAGGCGCCAAACAGCAGCGCGTCATCGCCCGCACGGTCGACGACCTGGGACGGAAACTGCTTTGGAAGCATTTGAAGCGACCGCAGCGCGACGCGATCCGCGCCGTGACCGATACGGTCATCGAGGGGCTGCGCGAACGCGAACGGCGCAAAGACCTCGCGGTAGCCGAGAATCTACGGCCGATCGGCTAGGCGCAACGTCGTCCGACGCCGAAAAAAAGAGAGGGCGGCCCGCACAGAACCATCCTCTCTTCCATCTTTCACTATTGCGCGATTTATCGGGCATTTTTCGCCAAGCGCCAGGCGATGGCCGCCATGACCGTATTCGCGGCGACGTCGGCGACGAGCCAACCGCCCGTGCACATGCCGTCGATCGAAGTCGTATTGACCGACGCGAACGTGCCGACCGTCAGCAGCATCGTCACGACGCCGCACAATACCGTGGCGATAACCAGGTTCTTCGCCAGCGCGCATGGCGATTCGGCGCGTACAAGGCAGGCATGCACGACCAGCGACGCCGCGGCGAGCAGCGTGCCGATGAACGCCGAAAACACCACGACGGCCGCGAACAGGACAAGCGCTCCAGGCAGCTTCGAGCTCATCGAGGCGACCTGCACGCCGCTCAAGATGCCGCTTGTCACGATCAGAAGGCATACGACCGCAACGAACGCCGTGATCCAGCCCCACAGAAAGGCGGTGCCTGGATGAGCGGGAGCCGCGTCGCGGCGCGTCAGGTAGCCGTACAGCGCCACGCCTGCCGTCGACAGCGTCAAGGCAAGAGAGCCCGCGAAGATGAACGCCACGAACGCCGAGCCGGTAAGGATGGAGCAGACCACGTCCAGGATAGCCACCCCCGATGCCGAGATATAGTCATAGGCGATCGTGCCGGTCATGTCCATGATCCACAGGCCTATCCTGGCCAGAATCGCTATCACGAGCGCGATGGCGAACAGCCCCGCATACGGGCGCGCCATGTCTTTCATCAATTTAGCCATCTCAACCTCCCCAGCGGCGCCTTAGGCGCGGTCCAATTCATGCTCGACGGCCGACGTGCCGCACAGATATCCTCCGCAGAACGCCAGGCCCACGTCGCCCATCAGCGATCCGAGGATAGGGTCGCCCACGTAGCTGTTCTCGCCGCAGGCACCGCCTGCGGTATGCCAGCCTGCATACAGGCCTTCGACGGGCTTGCCGTCGAAGGCCATGACCTGCATGTCCTCGTTGATCGCCAAGCCCGCCTTGGTACCGTACAGGTTGCCTCCGATGCGGCATCCGTAAAACGGCGGCTCGGTTATCGCATGGAGCCACTCCTTCGGCATGGGATACAGGTAATCGTCCTCGCCGCGCTCGCACGCCTCGTTCCATTTCGCCACCGCATCGACTAAGACGCCGGGGGCGAATCCCAAATCCGCCTCGAGTTCTTCGAGCGTGTCGCGGCGCTTGAGCACGTCGGCGTCGATCGCGTCCTGCACGCCGTGGTGCCAATCGCGGTAATGCGGCGGGACCTTTTCAATCTGCTCGAGGTCGGGCGTGATGAGCTTGCGGCAGTGCTCCTGCGCGAAACCGGCCAGGTGGTCTTCGTAGTTCGCGTCGAAAATGATGTAGGAGCGATGCCCGGGAGGCGTCATCTGAATCGTCGCCAGATCGCCCAGCGCATAGATCGCGTTCGCGCCGTCCTCGCCGACGCGACTGTCCATATAGCGCAGACGGTTGCCGCATCGGTCGATCGTCAGCCACGGCTGGCGCGAGAGCTGCGTCATGCCGTCGTAGAGGAAGCGCGCCCATTGGCCGCCTTCGGCCTCCCAATCGACGCCGCCGTCGAAGCTCGCCGAACTGTTGAAGCCCGAAACGTCGGCCCCGACGCCGAGGCCCATGCGGAAGCATTCGCCCGTTTCGCCCAAGGTGAGATAGCTCGACGCGCAACCCATCGCCGCTGTGGGGATGTACCGGTCGAGCAGCGCCTTGTTGTTGCAGAAGCCGCCCGCGGTCAGAATAACGGCCGCCGAGGCGTGGATGAACACTTCGCGCTGGTAGTCCTCTTCGCACACGACGCCCACGATGCGTCCGTCGCCATCTTGCACGAGCGCCGCGGCCGGGCACTGGAAGCGGTAGTCGACGCCCTTGCGTTGTCCGTAGTTGAACATGGCATCGGTAGCGTCCTTCATCTTGAGGACATGGTGGTCGAGCGTGGCGTTTTTGGGAGCAACGTACACGGGAACCTCGCCCAAGCGCCACTGCACGCCGCATTCGGCCATCCAGTCGAGGCTCGGTCCGCCCTGCTCGGCGATTTTGTATATCAGCTTCGGATCGGCCGCATAGTGGTATTCGTCCATGGCCCAATCGGTCAAAGCCTTGGCGTCGAACGGGTAAGACGGAAATGCGAATCGCTTCGACTCCTGCATTTTCGAGCCGCCAAGAATGCCGCACATGCCCGCTTCCTGGGCGTTGCCGCCATGCAGGCCGGCCGCTTCGACGCAAATGACGGATGCGCCCAGCTCGGCCGCGCGGGCCGCAGCGTTCAAGCCGCCGCCTCCTGCTCCGACCACGCAGATGTCGCACTCGTAATCCCAGACCTCGGGAACCGCGCGAGGCGGAATGGGCGTCGCGTCGTCGGCGGGAAACGCTGCGGCGTTATGTTCGCGATACGTTCCGTCGGAAGCGGTCGCGTTCGTCTTTGCGCTTTCCGGGACCTCGACCGCACGCGATCCGTCAGCCGACCAGTCGCCGATGAATCCGGCCTCGACCGCCTGGGCAGGCTGCGTTGCGAACGCCCCGGCAGCGACGGCTCCCGCTCCCGCGACGGCCGCGCGCGCGAGGAAATCGCGGCGCGAGATGCCTTCGTTTTTGTATTCGTTCATCAGGACCCCCTATTCGCCTGCCGTCGCATTGGCGCCGGCCGCCATCTCGGCCTGCGCTAACGCGTCGTCGACGGCCATCTTCACGCCTGCCGTCGTGATCGTCGCTCCGCTGATCGCATCGATATCGGAGCCTTGCGCCGTCTCGATCATGGCGGCGAACGTGCCGTCGCGCACGGCCTCATAGCCTCCGCGGCTCTGGCTTTCGCCCTCCTGGGTCACCTCGAGACACGAAATATGATTGTCGTCGACAAGCAGCGTGACTGTGACCAGGCCCTCCATAGCCGTTCCTGTGCCGGTATAGACTCCGTCGGCATACGTCCCCGCGGCATGCGGGCGCGCTTCGGACTGCTGGACCGCGGCCCACGGATCGTCCGTGCGCATGGCAAGCTGCTCGGCGCTCGCCGCATCCTTCGACCCAGACCCCTCGAACGACGCTCCGCAGCCCGTCAGACCGAGCATGAGCACGGCCGCAGCGCCTGCCGCCGCCTGCGTCTTCCCCTTCATAGAACCTCCCCTCGGGAAACGGCCGAAACCGCTTCCGCGTTGTATCCAACGATGACGCGCCCCTAGGCGGGATTCGTCCATCCCTCGGGCGTCAGATAGTCGTGGCATGCGTTGCAGTACATGTTCGACGCCTTATGCACGCCATGGCAGTTGCTGCAATCGATCGGAGCGCCCTGGTGCGATTCATGCGGATTGACGCCTGCTTCTCCGCCCCAATCGGCCGTGGCCGCGACCACGTCCTGCATGTCATGGCAGCCGCTTCGGGCGCACATCTTCTCGTCCGCCGTCACGCCCACCGTGGCGATATCGCCGTTTTCGTCGACCTCGAAATCGCCGCGGACCCATGCCGCCCCCTCGGCGATCTGCTCGTCGATCTTTGGCTCGTGGCAATCGAGGCACGAAGCGTCGGCGCGATAATGTTCATTGGCGCACAAGGCCTCGTTGCTGTAGTAGCCCTCCACGTAGTTGTCCATCGGAACGTGGCAGATCGCATTGCAGAAGCTCGGCTGCTGATGCCAGACGAAAAAGCCCGCGCCTGCGAGCACGAGGATCGCAACGACGCAGCCGACGACGATCGGCCACTTCTTCTTGGTCTTGGCGCGCGGATCATGATGCGCCGCGTCGGCCGACGTCCCCTCATGCTGCGGCGTCGCCTCCGGTCCGCCTTCGCGCGCCTGCGATGTTTCGGGATAGACCCCCCGTTCTTCCCCGCTCATCGATTCCCCCTCTCTCCTTCTTTCTTTTACTTCATTGAAGTTTTTAATTCATTACATCAATGAACTTTATGGGGCGCACTATATCACGGAGATATCGAAGTGAAAATAGCCTTTGTCCTGGTTTTTTACGGATTGACGGATTGTCAAAACTGTACATTGACGCGGCGTCAAAAGGGAGCGTATGCTGCAGAAATCAAGGGGAATGCGACGAGGTCGACGCGCAAAGGGGAACGTGCGTCCAACGCTTCTCGCCGCATATGCGAAGGCTGCCGGATCGGCACGCGTTTCACGAAAACGCGCCGCATCCGCGCCGAAGGAGGAGCCATGGGGCGCCGAGAGCAGATCATCGCCTGCACGCGCGAGCTTTACGAGGAAAAGGGCCTCGCCAAGACGTCCGTGCAAGACATCGCCGACAGGGTCGGCGTCACGCGCAGCCTTTTCTACCATTACTTCACCGACAAAGACGCCGTTACTTCGGCTGTGCTCGACTCGTATATCGAGGATTTCCTCGGCATGCTCAAGACGTGGAACGACGATCGCGTGGAAGGCGACGTCGACGGCGCGCTCGATACGCTCGTTCCCGTGCTGCGCCGGGCGCTGTTCGACCGCGGCTCCTTTCGTCGCGCGCTGGCGTCGCGTGAAAACGCCGCGCTTTACATCGATTTCATCAACCGCGTGGCCGACCAGGCGGCGCGCTACATCGTCACCACCACGGTGCAGGATTACGAGCGCCTGCACGAGGTTCGCATCGAGCATGTCTATGAATCGTTCTATGTGCTGATCATCGGCGTCGTTGGATATCTGAGAACGCACCCTGACGCATCCGATGCGATCGTCAAAGACATCATCGCCCAGTCGCTGCATCTCGACAGAGGGCGCTTACGAGCATAGAACCGAGCGGCACGCGCCGCAACGAAACCGAAAAGCCGCGAATCGACACTCCTCCTGCGCTTCGGCATCGCGAAGCGCCCAGGTTCGAGCGTCCGAAATCGCGCACCGACGGCCGGGAAAGGACGGCGACGACACCACGGCACAGCCGATTCGAGCATTACAACACAAGGAGTTATCATGCTATTCGACGTATACGGCGATACCGCCGTCTTCCAGTGGGTCGGATGGATCATCGTCTTCGTCGGCCTGATCCTGATGAACGAGTTCGCCCGCCGCACCAAAGCGGGCGGTATCATTTGCTTCCTGGTCATTCCCGCCATCCTGACGGTCTACTTCATCGTCATCAGCATCAGCGCCGCATCGGGCGCGCAGTGGGCGCTGGACAACCCCACCTATACCGATATGAACAGCTGGTTCCATTATGCGAAGCTTTATGCGGCGACCATCGGCTGCATCGGCTTCATGGCCCTGAAGTATCGCTGGGGCAAGATCGGTAAAAGCCATTGGTTCAAAGCCTTCCCCTTCGTCATCGTCGCCATCAACATCCTGATCGCCGTGGTGAGCGACTTCGAGAGCGCCGTGCGCGCTTTCGGCACCACCTGGGTTTCCACCGAAGGAGTCACCCTCTACGGCGGTTGGCATAACGTGTTCAACGGCATCGCCGGCATCATCAACATCTTCTGCATGACCGGCTGGTGGGGCATCTACGTGTCCAAGAAGAAGCAGGATATGCTCTGGCCCGACATGACGTGGGTGTTCATTCTCGCCTACGACCTGTGGAACTTCTGCTACACCTACAATTGCCTGCCCACGCACTCCTGGTACTGCGGCCTGGCTCTGCTGCTGGCCCCCACGGTCGCCAACGCGATCTGGAACAAGGGCGGCTGGATCCAAAACCGCGCCTACACGCTGGCCATCTGGTGCATGTTCTGCCAGGTCTGCCCGATGTTCGCAAACGATAGCGTGTTCGCGGTGAACTCGGTCAACAACCCCGACATCAACCTGGTCATTTCCGTGATCGCCCTGGTCGCCAACGTCGCGGCCCTCGGATACATCGTCTACCGCGCCAGGAAGCTCGGCGTGAACCCCTACACCCACGAGGTGTTCACGGGCACCCGCGACTTCGTCAAGGCGATGAACCGTCGCGAAGACGAGAACGGCGAACTGGCGGCCTAACGACCCGCCGAGGCGCTTTCTAACACCGCATCGATACGTATTGAAAACCCCGGCTCTCGATGAGGCCGGGGTTTTCGCGTGTCGGCGGTCGACTTTCCGCCGCGCCGCCGACATCGCCCATGTAAGCGAAAACACGGGAAATGCTATTATAGAAACCGTATATCGAAACGACGTGAAGGAGCCGCCATGATGATTTCGACGAAAGGGCGCTATGCCATGCGACTCATGGTGGACGTCGCAGTCAATGCGCAGGAATCGCCCGCGTCCCTGAAGGATATCGCCCAACGCGAGCACATGCCGCTCAAATATCTCGAGCAGCTCGTGCGGTCGTTGACCCGCAGCGGCCTGCTGAAAAGCGTGCGCGGCCAGCGCGGCGGCTATCTGCTGTCCCGAGAAGCGGCCGATATATCGGCGGGCGACATCCTGCGCGCCGCGGAAGGGACCACCGCGCCCGTGGCCTGCCTCGATGGAAACGTGGTCGATTGCCCGCGCATGGGAACGTGCACCACCCTTTCGTTCTGGCAAGGGCTCGACGAAGCCATCGAGTCCTACGTCGACGGCGTGACCCTCGACGACCTGGCCCGTCCTCACCGTCTCGAAACATGCGCGGCGCGTTCTGATTCCTAAGGGCCCGATTCCCCTCTCCCACGCCTCTTTCGGCCCTCTGCCCTTAATTGATACCTTTTTAGTATGAATTAGCTTGACACCCTGTTCGCATGCCTTATTTTAATCCTAGAAAATAACTATGATTAGAAAGGCATGCCATGAACCCTGACATCCTGCTTTCTGTCCAGGGCCTTAGCGCCTCCGCCGACGGCAAACCCATCCTCCGCGATATCTCGCTCGACATCCCCGCCGGCCAGACCCATGTCATCATGGGCCCGAACGGCGCAGGCAAATCGACCTTCGGCCACGTCGTCATGGGCGACCCCGCCTACGGCGTCGACAACGGATCGATCCTGCTCGCAGGCGACGATATCACCGGGCTTTCGCCCGACAAGCGCTCGCGCGCCGGCGTGTTCTTGAGCTTCCAGGCCCCCGTCGAGATTCCGGGCGTTCCCGTCTCGAGTTTCCTGCGAGCCCAGACCGCGGGCCGCGACGGCATCGAGATGAAGGGCAAGCGATTCCGCCGCCACATCGCCGAACTGGCCGAAACCCTGGAAATGGACCCGTCCTATCTCGAGCGTGAGCTGGGAGTGGGTTTTTCGGGCGGCGAGAAGAAAAAGCTCGAGATGCTGCAGCTGCTGCTGCTCAAGCCGCGCCTGGCCATCCTCGACGAAACCGACTCGGGACTCGACGTCGACGCGCTCGGCGTGGTATCGCGCGGCATCAGGGCCTACCGCGAATCCTGCGAAGGAACCCTCGTCATCATCACGCATAACACCAGGATCCTCGAGAACCTGCCGATCGACCGCGTGCATGTGATCGCCGACGGCCGCCTGGTCGAAAGCGGCGACGCATCGCTTGTGGAAGAGATCGATCGCACCGGCTTCGAGCGATTCGTCCGCCACGAGGACGAGGCCGCCGCGCCTTGTTCCGACGCACGCGACGAGCTGCATTGCGACCACGCCGACGAGGGCCTTCTCGGCGGCAAGACCGAAGGCGACTGCGTCGCCGCAGATGAACGGTAGGTGGCGCCATGGCCGAAAACCGCACCGAGGTCGCCGATATCGACCGCAGCATGTATGACTTCCGCTTCGAAGACGCCGGATTCGAGCGGGTCGACGCGGGTCTGACCCCCGCCATCGTCGAGGAGATTTCGCGCAAGAAAGACGAGCCCGCCTGGATGCTCGAATTCCGCCTGAAGTCGCTTGAAACCTACCTGAGTATGCCCGCTCCCGACTGGGGCCCCGCCCTCGACGGACTCGACATGGACAATATCGTCACCTACGTCAAGCCCGACACCGAGCAGAAAAGCGATTGGGAAAGCGTGCCCGCCGATATCAAGGACACCTTCGAGCGCCTCGGCATCCCCGAAGCCGAACGCGCCTACCTCGCGGGCGTCGGCGCCCAATACGATTCCGAGCTCGTCTACCACAGCGTCCAGGAATCGGCCGCGAAGATGGGCATCGTGTATTCGGGCATCGAAGAAGCGCTCAAGGGAGACTGCGCGGAGCTCATCCGCGAGAAATTCATGACGCTCGTCACCCCGCGCGACCATAAGTTCGCGGCGCTGCATGGCGCGGTATGGAGCGGAGGCAGCTTCGTCTACGTGCCCGCAGGCGTCAAGCTCGACTTCCCGCTGCAGAGCTACTTCCGCCTCAACGCGAAGGGCGCGGGACAGTTCGAACACACGCTCATCATCGTCGAAGACGACGCCGACCTGCACTTCATCGAGGGTTGCTCGGCGCCGAAATACAACGTGGCGAACCTGCATGCAGGCTGCGTCGAGCTGTTCGTCGGCGACCGCGCCCACCTGCGCTATTCGACGATCGAGAACTGGTCGAAGAATATGTACAACCTCAACACCAAACGCGCCTTGGTAGGCGAAAGCGGCTCGGTCGACTGGGTGAGCGGATCGTTCGGCAGCCACGTGGGCTATCTCTACCCCATGTCGGTACTCGCCGGCGAGAACGGCAGCTGCACCTTCACCGGCATCACCTTCGCGGGAACGGCCCAGAACCTCGACACCGGCTGCAAGGTCGTGCTCGCCGCCCCCGGCACGTCGGCCGCGGTGCAGACCAAGTCCATCTCGAAAGGCGGAGGCATCTCGACCTTCCGCTCGTCGGTCGTCGCGACCGAAGCCGCACACGGCGCGAGCGCGAGCGTGTCCTGCCAGTCGCTCATGCTCGACGACGCGAGCCGCGCGGACACGATTCCCGCGATGGACATCCGCTGCAAGCACGTCGATATCGGACACGAGGCGACCATCGGCCGCATCGGCGACGACACCGTATTCTACCTGATGAGCCGCGGCATTCCCGAAGAAGAGGCGCGCACCATGGTGGTCAACGGCTTCGCCGAGCCCGTCAGCAAGGAACTGCCGCTCGAATACGCGGTCGAAATGAACAACCTCATCAAACTCGAAATGGAAGGGGCGATCGGATAATGCTCGACACCGTCATTCGACATGCGAACGCGATGCCTGCTCCCACCTGGCATCGCCTCGGCATGAATCATGCCGACATCGCCGTGAAAACGGCTTCGGGGCGCATCCGCGCCGCATCCCTCGACGCGTCGGGGTTCGTGCCCGACGCCGCGCCCGACGCCTCCGACGCCGCGCTGCGCTCGATGCCGTCCGTTCCCGCGCGCCCGTCCGCGACGCCGACAAGCGATGCGAACGACCTGGATGCATGCGCGCTTTCTCGCTACCAAAGCGAGCTCGCCGCCCGCGAGAAGCGCGGCGACGCGGCAAGCGCCTTCAGGACGGGAGCCGGAGCTGACGCGGCCGCGTTCGTCGCCGACCTCGCTTCTGCCCGCGCCGTTCTGCAGACCGCTCCCGGCACGACGGGCGCCCGCGCCTTCGTGCGTCTGGAAGCCCATGAGGGCGAAGCCTGCGCGAACGCGCTCGACATCGTGCTCGCCGAAGACAGCGTCGCCGAGGTCTCGGTGCTTATCGACGGAACGCGCGCCGCAAACGGATTTCTGGGGTCGGCCCTGCGCGTCTTCTGCGGAGCGCGCAGCCGCCTGACGCTTTCGACGCTTCAGGCAGGATGCGCGGATGCGACTGTCCTCGACGATACGGGATGCGTCCTTGCCGAAGACGCGTCGGTCGACGTGCGCCATTTCGCGCTCTCGGCCGGCGCCTCCTACACCGGCTTCTCCTGCGACCTGCGCGGAGAGGCCGCGCGCGTCGGCGCAGACGTGCGCTATCTGGGCCGCGGCCAGGCCGACATGGACCTCAACTACGTCTTCGAGCACCGCGGCCCGGCGACGATAAGCGACCTGCAGGCCAACGGCGTGCTTGCGGGCGAAAGCGTCAAGACCCTCAAGGCCACGATCGACTTCATCCGCGGATGCAAGGGCGCAAGCGGCCATGAGCAGGAAACGGCGCTCATCGCAGGCGAGCATGCCCATAACCGCAGCTGCCCCGTGATCTTGTGCGGCGAAGACGACGTAGCGGGCGACCACGGCGCCTCGATCGGCCACATCGATGCCGACCAGATGTTCTACCTGGCCAGCCGCGGCCTTTCGCCCGATGCGGCCGAGGCGTTGTTCTCCCGCTCCGTGCTGGAGTCGGCGCTTGCCGCCTGCCCCGACGACGAATGGCGCCGCGCGGTGGAGCGCATCGCGGGCGAAACGCTCGAAACGAAGGAGGATGAGGACCCATGTCCCGCATGGCGATAACCGTCGAAGAAGCGCGCGACATCGCGAAAAACCCCTACAAGGCCGACTTCCCGCTGCTCGCCGCCCGTAGCGACCTTGCGTTTCTCGACAGCGCGGCCACCTCGCAGCGACCCCGCCGCGTCATCGACGCGCAGACGCGCTTCTACGAGACCCTCAATGCCAACGCCCTGCGTGGCCTGTACGACCTTTCGGTCCAGGCCACGGCCGCCATCGACGACGCCCGCGGCAAGCTGGCGCGCCATATCGGCGTCGCCGACCGCAACGAGGTCGTCGTGTGCCGCAACACGAGCGAGGCGCTCAATATCGTGGCGGGATCGTTCGCGCGCGATATCCTGCGCGAAGGCGACGAGGTGTGCGTCACGGCCATGGAGCATCACAGCAACCTGATCCCGTGGCAGCAGGCCTGCCGCGCGACCGGCGCCAAGCTGACCTATCTCTTCCCCGACGAAAACGGCGTCATCACGGCAGAAGAGATGGACGCCAAGATCGGCCCGTCCACGCGCATCGTGGCGGCCGCCCACGTATCGAACGTGCTGGGAGTCGAAAATCCCGTCGCCGAAATGGCGCGCCGCGTCCATGCGCACGGAGGATACCTGGTGGTCGACGGAGCGCAATCGGTCCCCCATATGGATATCGACATCGTCGCGCTCGGATGCGACTTCTTCGCCTTCTCGATGCACAAGGCCTTCGGCCCGTTCGGCATCGGCGTGCTCTGGGGCCGCCGCGACCTGCTCGAAGCGAGCAGCCCGTTTCTCACCGGCGGCGAGATGATCGAATCGGTTACGTTCGAAGACGCCGTATGGGCGGGCATCCCCGAAAAATTCGAGGCGGGAACGCAAGACGCCGCGGGAATCCATGCGGCGGGAGCGGCGATCGACTACCTCGAATCGGTGGGCATGCAGGCCGTGCGGGCGCGCGAAGAAGCGCTCATGCGCTCGTGCATGGACACGCTCGAGGCGTTCGATTTCGTCTCGATCGTCGGCCCGGCCGATGCGAACGCGCGTCACGGCGTCGTCTCCTTCAACATCGACGGCATCCACCCGCACGACGTGGCAAGCATCCTCGACATGCAGGGCGTGGCCATCAGGGCGGGCTTCCACTGCGCCGAGCCGTTCCTGAAATGGCTCGGAACGGGAGCGTGCTGCCGCGCGTCGCTCGCCTTCTACAACGACGAATCGGACATCGCCGCGCTCGGTCGCGGACTCGAGACGGTATGGAGGACCTTCAATGGCTAGCATCTACACGGCGGCGCTCATGGAACACCATGCGCACCCCGATTACAAATACGAGATGGACGGCGCCACGCATTCCCGAGAAGGCGTCAATCCGAGCTGCGGCGACCAGCTGACGCTGTCGTTGCGCGTCGAAGACGGCGTGGTCGAGGAGGCGGCGTTCTCGGGCAGCGGCTGCGCCGTTTCCCAGGCATCCGCCGACATCATGGCCGACCTGGTCACGGGCGAAACCGTCGACGAGGCGCGCAGGCTGTGCGCGCTGTTTCTCGCCATGGTCCGCGGAGAAGAACTCTCCGAAGAAGACCTCGAGGACCTCGACGAGGCGGCTCAGCTCGAATCGATCGCGCGCATGCCCGCCCGCGTGAAATGCGCCGAGCTCGCATGGCGCACGCTCGAAACGCTCCTCGACGAGACGAACGCCGCCTCATAAGCCGTACGACGAATCCACACGCAGAAGAAGGGGCGCCCATGCGCCCCTTCTTCGCATAAGAGCGCGGCCCCGATCGCAGGGGCCGCGCTCTTATTTATATATGCCCGCATGCCGGCAAACGGCGGCGAGCGAATATGCATTCGAAAAGCGCGGCCTTACGAGACCCCGCCCCGCTCGACGGAATACGATGCGTCCGCGAAAAACGCCGCAGAGGGACGATGGCTCACCAGAACGACGGTGCGATCGCCCCGATTCTCGACAAGGGCACGCAGCACGGCCGCCTCATTGAGGCTGTCGAGATTGCTCGTCGGCTCGTCGAGCAGCATGAACGCGGCGTCGCTCAAAAACAGGCGCGCAAGGCCCAGCCGCTGGCGCTCGCCGCCCGAGAACGACTCCCCGAGCTCGCCGACTTGCGTGTCGAGGCCCTTCGGAAGACGCGCGACGGCTTCTCCAAGCGCCGCCTTGTCGAGCGCCGATAGCACCGCTTCGTCATCGACGTCGGGATCGCAAAGCGCCACATTGTCGCGCACCGTTCCCGTGAACAGATGCGTTTCCTGGGTCATAAGGCCCTCGATCCCGCGCAGGCTTTCGGTGGTCGCATCGGCGATGTTTTCGCCCGATATCTCGATCGAGCCGGAATCGGGATCCCAGAAACGCATCATCAGCTTGAGCAGCGTCGATTTTCCCGAACCGCTTCTCCCCGTTATCTGGACGACGCTGCCGCGCTCGATTGAGAGATCGACCCCTTCGAGCACCTTGCATCCGTCGTAAGAGAAATCGAGGGCACGGACGCGCGCGCCCGAGAAGCCTTCCAAACGCTCTCCTTCCAGCACATCCGACGTTTCAGGACGCTCTTCCATCAAGTCGAGCACGCGCGCTCCTGCGGCAAGAGTGCCCTGCAGCGTGCTTCCGAGATCCGCGAGCGCTATCACCGGTCCGAACGACGATATGAGGGCGGCGCTTGCGATAACGGCCGCCGCAAACGGCACCGTCCCCTGCATGACAAGGCCCGACGAAAACGCAATCATCGCGATGTCGAAAGCCAGCACCGCCGCTCCCGTCCCCGCGAATGCGAAGGCCGCGCGCCTCTTCAGACGCATGGAGTCGCGGCCCACCTCTTCCATACGCGCGTCCAGGCCGCGCGCCCGGGCGTCCTGCCCCGAGAACTGCAGCGTCTCGCGCAGGCCGCGAAGGCTTTCGAGCACGAAGGAATTCAGCCTTCCCATGCCGTCGCGCACCTTAAGCGGCAGCGCGCCGGCGGCTTTCGAGGCCGCGAGCGGAATCGCCGATCCGACCGCCAGGTACGCGCAGGCGGAATAGACCCCGAGCGCAGGAGAAATCGAAGCGATGAACGCGACCATGACGGCCGAGACGACCGCGGCGATCGCGACGGGCGAAAGCGTATGGGCGAAAAACACCTCGAGCAGCTCGACGTCGGACGTGATGAGCGACACCAGGTCCCCTTTATCGCGCCCCTCGAGCTTCGCGGGGGCGAGGATGCGCAAACGTGCGAACACTTTGTCGCGCACATCCGCCAGCACCTTGAATGCGAGGTAGTGATTGCACAGCTGCTCCCCGTAGCGCAAAGGGCCGCGGATGACGGCGCATATGCCCGCCGCCGCGACGAACGCCCCGGCCGGCGCGCCCATGGGAACGCCGGCGACGGCGAGAAGCGCGGCGGCCGCGAATACCGTCAACCCGATAGCGGCGAGAAAGCCGAGGATGCCCAGCGCGACGGCCAGCAGCATGACGAAGACGAGCGGCCCGACGAGCCCGACCAGGCCAGCCATCACCGACGCCTTCGAGCGTTCCCTCGAGACGCGCGGCTTTTCCCGTCCGTCCGCGCGCTCTTCGCGTATCGCATCCGCCTGCGGCGACAGGTCGTATTCGGACGCCTCGTCGTCGCAGACGCCGTCCGTGAAGCGCTCGAGCTTTTCCTGCTCGCTCCACATTTCGGCATAGCAGCCCCGCCCGGCCGCCAACTCGTCATGAGCGCCGACCTGGACCACGCGTCCGCCGTCGAAGACGTAGATTCGCTCCGCGCGGCGAAGGGCCGCCAGGCGATGCGATATCACGACGACCGTCTTCTGTCGAGCCAGCTCCTCGATGACGTCCATGATCGCATGCTCGCTTCGCGCGTCGATGTTCGACGTCGCCTCGTCGAAGATGTAAACAGCCGAATCGTGCAAGAGGGCGCGCGCCAAAACGAGTCGCTGGCGCTGCCCTCCGGAAAGATTGGCCGCATCGGGGCCGACAACGGCGCCGAGTCCGCCGAGCGAACGCACGAACCCCGCAAGACGGCAACGCTCGAGCACGCTCCAGAGGGCCTCATCATCGGCATCGGGGTCGGCCAGGCGCAGATTCTCGGCAACCGTTCCCGCGAACAGACGGCTCGAAAACGAAACGTAGGTCACCGCGCGCGAAAGAGACGCCCCCGACGCCTGCTCGACGTCCACTCCGCCGATCTTCACCGTTCCCCTGAAAGCCCTGTTGGCCCCGGCAAGCACCCCTGCGAACGTCGACTTTCCCGATCCGCTCGGGCCGACCACGCCGACGAAGGAACCGCGCGAGGCGTAAAAATCGACATCGGAAAGGACGAAACGCGATCCGTCGTAGGAATATCCGACGCCTTCGCAACGCACATCGCCGGCGTCGGCGGGGATGTGCGCCGCAGCAGGCGGCGGCTCGGGCGCATCGAGAATGGAAAACATCTTGTCTGCGACGGCCATGCCGCCCATGGCCGCATGGAAGAACGAGCCGAGCGTACGCAACGGAAGGAAGAACTCGGCTGAAAGGAACACGATGGAAAACGCCGCCGAGAAGCCTATCGCGCCGTGCGAGTACTGCCAAACGGCGCAGGCGATGCCCGCCGCAGCGCCGCCGAAAGCGAACAGGTCCATGACCGTGATCGAATTGAGCTGCATGCGAAGCAGGCGCATCGTGGCCCGGCGAAAGCCTTCGGCCTGGCGGTTCATCGCCTCGTGGGCGCGTTCGTCGGCAGAAAAGATCCTCAGCGTCGTAAGCCCCTGGATATTCTCCAAAAACGATGCCCCCAGGTCGATATAGGAACCCCAATAGCGGCCCATCGTGCGTTTCGCTATCTTCTGAATGGCGATGATCGAGACGGGGATGAGCGGCACGCAGGCCAGCAATACCGCGGCGGCGGGAAGCGAAAGCGGCGCAAGGCAGACGAACAGCGTCGCCGGAGCCAACACCGCATAGAACAGCTGCGGAAGATACGAGCCGAAGTAGCTCTCCAGCTGCTCAGCGCCTTCGACGCACACCTGGACTGCGGCGCCCGTCGAGGCGTGCTCGCGATACCCGGGGCCCAAAGCGACCAGTTTGTCGTACACGCGTCGCCTGACGACGCGCTTCGCCCTCTCTGCAGCCGTCGCTCCGGCACGCACGGCCGCCGCCTGGCAGAAGAAGCGGACGGCGATCGCGAACAGGCCGACGCCGACGAACAAGGCCAGCTCGCGGGCGCCGGCCTCCCCTTCCAGCAACAGCCCGAAAAACCTGCCTGCGGCGATGAACAAGGCCACGTTGGCAAGCAGTGCGGTCCACTGCAAGACGACGCTCGCCGCAATGGGGCGCTTCGCTGCAGGAACCATGGCGAAAAGACGTTTATCGAACACGCTTCATCCTTTCATCCGAAAAAGAAGCCACGGCTTATGTTTGCCATGGCTTACTTCATGCTACCGGAAAACCCATCGTTGTAAACCCCGTCTTACTTTACCGCCTACGGTCGCAGCCACCTTGTCGAGGCAAAAGCCTTTCCGTATCATGAAAGTTTGGCGAAAGGGAGGCCGAATGATTTCAGAGCAGGAACTCGCGCATCAGTGCGCGCCGAAAACGTTGCAGCGAGCGCAGCAGATCGCTTCGTCGGAGCAGAACATCCTCACGAAGAAATGCCGCTACGACCGCAACGGCACGCATCTCAGCGCATTCGTCGCATCGAGCCATGGATGGAACGACTGCTATCGCAGCTCCATCTCGTTCGACGAGGATGCCGACCGCGTCATCGACTACGCGTGCACCTGCCCCGCCTATCTCCAATACGACGGGCCCTGCAAGCACAGCCTCGCCCTGGCGCTTTCCTACAACCGCCGCCCTGCGGGATTCATGGGATACAAAGCGCATCGAAAGCCCGAGACCACCGCATGCCTGGCCGATCTGATCCGTCGTGCCGATGCGGCCGGAAACGTCGAAGAGCCGGGCGAGGTGGATATCGAACCTACGTTCATATACGGATACCGTTCATGGTCGGTGCAGTTCAAGGTGGTCGGCGCCGAGGGCTCTTACGTCATGAAGGACATCGGGGCGTTCGCCGACGACGTGCAGCGCGGCGCATGGCATTCCTACGGCAAGAAACTCGCGTTCACCCATACCCTCGACGCCTTCTGCGCGCATGGACGCGTCATGGCCGAGCTGATAGACCGCGCCGTCTGCGCACGCAGGCGCGCCTCGTCGGGCGCGCGCGGAAGCGACGCGTCGAGCCGCGTTCTCGACCTGAACGAATTCGAGCTCATCGATTTCCTCGACGCCTCGCAAGGGTGCTCCTTCGTCGTAGAAGGCGCCGATTACGGCGTGCGCTCCCGCACGATTGCGCATATCGAGCGCACCGACCCGACCGTCGACGTGAATATGACCTGGGAGGATAGCGGAATCTCGATCAAATCGGCCGAGGATGCGGTCGCCATCTCGCACGGCGGGCGCCTCTACCTATGGCAGGACGAGGTCTTCTATCGCTGCTCCGCCGAACTCGCCGGCTGCTCGGCGTTTCTGCGCATGCTGCACTCATCAGACGCCGACGAGCTGTTCGTCAGCGAAGACGACCTTGCCCTGTTCTGCTCCGCCGTGCTTCCTCGAATCGAGCGCACGCTGAACGTATCGGCTCCTGAAAAACTCGACGCATGGCGCCCCGTCGAAGGCGTCCTTGAATTCTATTTCGATAAAACGGATGCCGCTGCCACTTGCGAGGCGGCCGTGCGATACGGCGAGAGCCGCAGGATTCTAGCCTTCGACGGAGCGCGCTGGGAAAACGATGACGCATCGGCACGACCGCTCCCCGACGAAAAGCTCGAACGGGCGGCGTATACGCTGCTGCACGCCTTTTTCCCCGACGCAGCGCCGCGCAAGGCGAGCGCAGACGAGCGCGAACGCTGTCATTTCCTTCTACTCGAACGCCCGCAACGCGTCGCTGAACTGCTGTTCGGCGGCCTGGTGCGCTTTGCCGAGCAGGGGTCGGTGTTCACCACGGACGCCTTCGACAGGCTCGTCTCCGACAAGAAGCCGCGTATCAGCGTGGGCATCTCGCTTGCCGGCGACCTGATCGACCTCGACGTGCATGCCACCGACCTCGACCGCGACGAGCTCGCAGCGCTGCTGGGGAGCTATCGCGCGCGCAGGCGATACCACCGCCTCAAAAACGGCGCTTTCCTCGATATGGCCGATTTCGAACTCGCCCAGCTCGACCGCCTCGCGCGCGACCTCGACCTTTCGCCCGCGGCTCTCGCCGCAGGCACCGTCGAACTTCCCGCCTATCGCGCGGTCTATCTGGACGAAACGCTCGAGGACGCGCGACGCGACGCGGCGTTCGAGACGTATGTCGAACGTTTGCGCGATGCGAAAACCGTCGAGCACCCGGTGCCCGATGAGCTCGCGGCCACGCTGCGCCCGTACCAGCGCGAAGGCTTCTCGTGGATGAATTCGCTTTCCGACCTGGGATTCGGCGGAGTCCTCGCCGACGAGATGGGCTTGGGCAAATCGATCCAGCTCATCGCGTTTCTGCTCGCACGGCGCGACGAGGCGCGCGCGGTCGGACCGAGCCTGGTCGTCTGTCCGGCATCGCTGGTGTATAACTGGACCGCCGAATTCGAGCGATTCGCCCCCGGCCTGAACGTACGTGCCGTGGCCGGCACGAAACAGGAGCGCATCGCCGCGCGCGCGGAGCGCGACGTCGACGTGTTCGTGACCTCGTACGACCTCGTGCGCATCGACGTCAAAGACTATGCCGACCGCGATTTCTACTGCTGCGCGCTCGACGAGGCGCAATACATCAAGAACCACGGCACGCTCACCGCGCGCGCCGTCAAGCGGGTGAAGGCCCGTCGCCGCTTCGCGCTGACCGGCACGCCGATGGAAAACAGGCTGAGCGAGATCTGGAGCATCTTCGATTTCCTGATGCCCGGGCTTTTGGGCTCCTACATGCGTTTCCGCGAACGCTTCGAGCTCGATATCATCGGCGGAAACGACGAGGCGGCCGCCCATCTTCAGGCGCTCGTCGGCCCATTCATGCTCAGGCGCCTCAAGGCCGATGTACTCAAGGACCTGCCCGACAAGATCGAGTCGGCCGTGCCCGTCCCCATGACGCGCAGGCAAGAAAAGCTCTATCTGGCCTATGAACAGCAACTGAGGGAATCGCTCGCCGCACAGCGCGCGTCGCGCAAGAACAAAGGCGGCGCCGAGGCCCAGGGACCGGGCGTCGAGGTGCTCGCGGAACTGACGAGGCTGCGCCAGATCTGCTGCGACCCGCGCCTGGCCATGCAGGATTACCCGGAGCCTGGCGCGAAGATCGGCGCGATCGTCGACCTGCTGGAATCGGCCGAAAACGACGGGCAGAAGACGCTTGTCTTCTCGCAGTTCACGAGCTTTCTGTCGCTGATCGCCGACGAGCTGGACAAACTCGGCATGCCCTACTACACCATCACCGGCGCGACGCCGAAAAAAGAACGCGTCGACCTGGTCGACGCGTTCAATGCCGACGATACGCCGGTATTCCTGGTATCGCTCAAAGCGGGCGGGACGGGCCTGAACCTGACGGGCGCGTCGGTCGTGATCCACGCCGACCCCTGGTGGAATGCCGCCGCCCAGGCGCAGGCCACCGACCGCGCCCACCGCATCGGACAGACACGCTGCGTCAGCGTGCACCAGGTAATCGCGAAAGGAACGATCGAAGAACGCATCGTCGCGCTCCAGCAGGCGAAAAGCGACTTGGCCGACAAGATCGTCGGGGCCAATGCCGCCCCGTCGCTACGCCTGACCGGAGACGAGCTGTACGAGCTTTTGCAGGGATAAGCTTCCCGCGAAGCGCCCGAGACGGACTAGAAGCCGCCGCGCTCGGGCGCTTCGCCGCCCAGCTCGAAGAACTCGCGCACGCACACGCCCAGCATGCGGCTCGCGATATCAGACACGCGCTCGTCGGGCACCTTCATACCGCGGTCGATCCAGGCGCTATATGCTCCCAGAATGCCGCCGACCAGCGATGCGATATAGATTTCCAGCACATCGTCTTCGACCTTGATGCGCGCGGGTCCGCGTCGCCTGATTTCTTTCGCCAACGGACGCGCCAAGCGGTCCGCCAGCATCGTCGCGGGCATCGCCGAAAAGATATGCTCTTTCATGGGAAGATGCTCCATCATCGCGCGATTCACGCCCGCGAAAAACACATGGAGGTCGGGTTCGACATTCTCGGCCGTCTCGTCTCTACGACGCTGCATGTCGTCTTCGACGTCGTCGAGAATCTCGGCCACCATGGCATCGACCTTGTCATCGATCATATCGTCGATCGAACTGTAATGAAGGTAAAAGGTCTTACGGTCGATATCCGCTTCGCGGGCAAGCTCGGATATCGTGATCTTGTCATAGTCTTTCGTGCAAAGGAGGCGATCGAACGCCTCGAACAAGGCCTTGCGCGTCTTCAAAACGCGGCGGTCGGTTTTCTTCGGCTTCGTCGCACGTTCACGTTCCATGATTCGTTTCCCCTCGTTCCTCGTCACGATGCGGCGTAGTGCGCACGACCCGCATCATTGGCAATTGTGGTCGATGTCCATAAGAATATAATCCCCATATGTAGAAAAAACAACATGGAAAACACGAATCCATAGAGGTCCGCGCGGAAAGGACGGCCATCGTGAATGCAAGCGAGCGTATGAAGCGTGCAGCTCTGAACAAGCTCGTCGACTATATCGTCAAAGATCCCGAAGGACATGTCGACGCGATCATGGACATGCTCGAGCCGCTGGTGCCCGAGTCGCTGTTCCCCGAGCAGCGCAAGGCGTTCCGTATCTCGTTCGAGCAGAAGAACAACTGGTACGAGCTTGTCATGAAGGCATTGCACCTCAACGAAGAGGTCGTGCCCTCGCTGCTGAAGACCTTCCTGGTGGAAGCGAACCTGCTCGCATGGCCGAAGCAGGAGAAGGCGCGCAGCGAATACGGCTGCAACATACCCTGGGCCATCCTGCT
Source organism: uncultured Slackia sp. (assembly GCF_959608125.1). GTDB lineage: Bacteria > Actinomycetota > Coriobacteriia > Coriobacteriales > Eggerthellaceae > Slackia. The sequence continues at coordinate 4,768 of NZ_CAUHPG010000014.1, read as the reverse complement.
CGACCCCACCAGCGCCTGCAATCTGCACTGCACCGGATGCTGGGCCGCCGATTACGGCCACAAGCTCAATCTGAGCTTCGAAGACATCGATTCGATCATCTGTCAGGGCAAAGAACTCGGCGTGCATGTCTACATCTACACGGGCGGCGAGCCGCTCGTGCGCAAGAAGGACGTCCTGCGCCTGTGCGAGAAGCACCCCGACTGCGCGTTTCTCTGCTTCACCAACGCCACGCTGATCGACGAGCAGTTCTGCCAGGACATGATCCGCGTGAAGAACTTCGTGCCCGCCATCAGCGCCGAAGGGTCGCGCGAGACCACCGACGCCCGTCGCGGCGAAGGAACCTACGACCGCATCGAGGCGGCCATGGCGCTGCTGAAGAAGCACCGCCTGCCGTTCGGCATCTCCGCATGCTATACCTCGCAAAACGCCGAGGCGGTCGCCTCCGAAGAGTATTTCGACCGCCTCATCGACGCAGGCGCCCTGTTCTGTTGGATCTTCACGTTCATGCCCGTGGGCTCCGATGCGCCCGTCGAGCTGATGCCGAGCGTCGAGCAGCGCGAGCATCTCTATCGGTTCGTTCGCGCGATGCGTTCGAAAAACCCCTGTTCACGCTTGATTTCCAAAACGACGGAGAATTCGTCGGCGGCTGCATCGCGGGCGGGCGGCGTTACCTGCACATCAACGCCGCAGGCGACGTCGAGCCCTGTGTGTTCATCCACTACTCGAACGCCAACATCCACGACGTGAGCCTGCTCGAAGCGCTGCAATCGCCTCTTTTCAAGGCGTACTACGAAGGACAGCCCTTCAACGACAACCTGCTACGCCCCTGCCCCATGCTCGAGAACCCCGAATGCCTGGAATCCATGGTGAACCGCACCGGGGCGCATTCGACCGACCTGCAGTGCGCGGAAGGCGTCGAGCACCTCTGCGGCAAATGCAAGCCCTTCGCGCGCGAATGGGCCGAAGCGGCCGAACGGATCTGGACCGACGAGAACGACCCCCAATACACCAAGCGCGCTGTGCCCACCCAAGGCATGTCCGAAAGCGACCTCGAGCGCTTCGAGCGCATCGGCCGCGCAGGACGCACGAAAGCGGACCGCGCGTAGCGATACGGCCGACGCGTCGACGAAAAAGGCCGCCCCGCATGCGATGCGTGGCGGCCTTGCGCGTTATCGATGAGCCTTCAGATAGGCGAACACGCCGACGAAATTGCGCTTGACCCACGAGATGAACCTGCTCTCGGCCATCATGAGGCCGGGCTTGCGCCAGCGGATCGGCAAGAGCATGACGCGCATCATCATGGAGCCGGGACGAGCCTCGGCTACGGCGCGCTGCACCGACGGCGCGAGCACCATGCGCGCGGCCTCTGCTTTTTTCTCGCTGGGAGAAAGCGGGCAATCGGCGCAGGTGAGCGTCTCGATGCATCCCACCACGCGTTCGACGTGGCGACGCGACAGGAATTCGCGCGACGCCTCGTCGCGCACGCCCCAATGCTCGTAGAGCTCGCGCATCCAGCCGTCTTCCTCTTCGCGCTTCTCGAACGTTCCCGCGCGGTATTTCGTGTTCTCGCTCTCGGAGCGGGCGCGCAAGAAATGATAGAACGCATCCTCCATCAGCGACACGCGCTCGATGTCGCGCAGGACGGCCAGATTGAACGGCAGGTCATCCCACCACACATCGGGAAACTCGATGTCGCGCTCGAACAGATACGACGCCCTGAACAGCTTGTTCCACGGCGTGTATAACAGATTGCGATCGAACAGACGGTACGCGTCCTCGCGGAACTCGCGCGCGGATGCATACGTCTTCGACGGAAGGCACTTCTTCTCGCGGAAGAATTTATCGTCGCTGCGGTAGGTATCGATGTAGAAGCCCACGACCACCAGGTCGAACGGACCCGACTCGGCGCGCTCGTACATGCGCTCGAGCATCTCGGGCTCGCACCAGTCGTCGGCGTCCATGAAGAAGAGATACTCGCCCGCAGCGACCGCCATCGCCGCGTTGCGCGCGCTCGCCGCGCCGCCGTTGCTCTTATGAATCACCTTGATGCGCTCGTCGCGTGCGGCATAAGAGTCGCAGATCGCGCCGCTTTCGTCGGGGCTTCCGTCGTCGACGAGCAGCAGCTCGAAATCGCCGAACGTCTGGGCCTGAATCGACTCGATGGCGCGCCCCACCCAATCCTGCACTTTATAAACGGGAATGATCACGCTGATGCCGGGTTTGTTCGCCACTGAAAGACTCCTTGGAATTTGACGCGTCGCACGAATCTATTTCGATAAAATTCGGAAACCATGTTCAATCTATTATAAAATATTAGTTTGGTATGCGCTCGATCGTCTCGCAGCGTCGTTTTATTCACCATTATCGAACGGAGATACGTTGACCTGGTTGCATTATGTCATAGTGACTGCAGTCGCCTGCATTGTAACCATGGCGCTCGTCCCTCCCGTCAAAAAGCTCGCGTTCATCGTCGACGCCGTCGACTATCCTAACGCCCGCCGCGTGAACAAGAAGCCCACCGCCCGCTTCGGGGGCGTGGCCATGTTCGGCGGATTGGCCGCGGGGCTTGCCGCCATCTGGATCGGCACGCAGTTCTTCGGCTGGAACTATCCTCTTCACAGTCCCGTGAGCCGCAACATCTGGTACCCGGGAGTCATGCTGGGCGTGATTTTGATCTTCCTCGTCGGTGCGGCCGACGATATCTGGGATCTGCGGCCGCGCACCAAACTGCTCGGCCAGATCGTAGCCGCGGGCATCGTGGCCGCATCGGGCCTGTTGCTTTCGGACATGCACAACCCCGTGGGCCCCGGCTACATCGATTTCGGCATCTTCGCCTATCCCATCACCATCTTCTACTTGGTGGCCTTCATGAACGTCATCAATCTGATCGATGGGCTCGACGGCCTGGCATCGGGCATCACCGCCATTTCGGCGCTGACCATGTTCATCTTCGCCACCCTGACCTTCCGCCTCGACGCAGCATTCCTCGCCGTCGGCCTTATCGGAATCTGTCTGGGCTTTCTGCGCTACAACTTCAACCCCGCGTCGATCTTCATGGGCGATTCTGGATCGCTGCTTCTTGGCATGTCTCTCGGCATCGTGTCGCTTTTCGCCACCACGCGCTCGGCGCTGTTCGTGTCGCTGCTCGTACCCATCCTCGTGGCGGGCGTCCCCATCATCGACACCGCATCGGCGATCATCCGCCGCATGCGCGCCCACCAGCCCATCCAGCAGGCCGACAACGGCCACATCCACCACCAGCTTCTGCGCGAAGGCTTCAGCCAGCGAAAGACCGTCCTCATCATGTGGGGATGGACCGCCATCCTCGCCGTCTCGGCCATCTTCATCACCGAGACGCACGGCGTCATGCGTCTGGCGTTCATGGCCCTCGCGTTCGGCATCTCGGCGTTTTTCGTCGTGCGACTGCATTTGCTCGGACCCGTGCTACGCCACCACTACGCGCCGCGTCCCGCAACAGGACAGAAACGCGCGGCCGAAGAATTCAACAAGGCCGCCGACCTCGTCGGCACGACGCCCGGAGAAGACCGAAGCCATGCCGACCCGAACCCGTCCGATACCCGTCGTTAGACCTCCCATGGAGAGCAGACTATGACCGACCGCATTGTCGTCCTTATTCCGTGCTATAACGAAGAAGTCACCATCGCCAAGGTGGTAGACGATTTCAAACGCGAGCTGCCCGAAGCCGCGATCTACGTCTATGACAACAACTCCACGGATGCCACCGCCGAAATCGCGCGCGCCCACGGCGCCATCGTGAAGCGCGAGCCGCGCCAGGGCAAAGGAAACGTCGTGCGACAGATGTTCCGCGACATCGAAGCGGATTACTACCTCATGGTCGACGGCGACGACACCTACCCTGCAGAATCCGCCCGCGCACTGCTGAAGCCGCTCATCGACGACGAAGCCGACATGACCGTCGGCGACCGCCTATCCAACGGCAGCTACGGCGAAGAAAACGATCGCGCATTCCACGGATTCGGCAACGACCTCGTTCGCTGGCTGATCAAGTTCATCTACGGCTATGCCTTCGATGACGTCATGACCGGATACCGAGCCTTCAACCGCACCTTCGTCAAGACCATGCCCGTCCTTTCGTCGGGCTTCCAGATCGAAACGGAGCTCTCCATCCACGCCGTCGATAAACGGTGGCGCATCGTCGACGTTCCGATCGAATACCGCGACCGCCCCGAAGGAAGCGAGAGCAAGCTTTCGACGTTCGAGGACGGCGCGAAGGTGCTCATGGCCATCGCATCGCTGTTCCGCGAGAGCAAGCCGTTCGCCTTCTTCGGATGGATCGCGCTGCTCTTCTTCGTCCTCGGCCTGATCGTGGGCGTGCCCGTCGTATTGGAATTCTTCCAGACAGGCCTCGTGCCGAAGTTCCCTTCGACCGTGCTCGCATCGGGCCTTGTGTCCTGCGGCGTGCTTTCGATCACCGCAGGAGCCATCCTCGACACCGTGGCGAAAAGCCATCGCAAGATGTGGGAACTCGAAGTCTACCGCGTTCAACAGGAAAACTCCCGCTAACGCACGACCGCCGAGCCGGCGCAATCGCTCATCGCAAACCCCTCGCCTTCCGGAAACACTCCGTGCAGGCGAGGGGTTTTCTTGGTCATGCACATCCTAAACGCAGCCTCCGATACGGCCGGGATGCACGAACGCCCCTCGCATCGATATGCGAGGGGCGTTCTAGGAACACGATGAAAGAGCATGCTACGCGGTGATGCGATACAGCCTCATGTCGCCTTC
>NZ_CAUHPG010000013.1 GCF_959608125.1 uncultured Slackia sp. | reverse complement strand
ACGCCCAGCGACAGCGGGGTAACGTCGAGCAGCAGGATGCCCTCGACGTCGCCGGAGAGAACGCCGCCCTGGACAGCCGCGCCGATGGCGACGACCTCGTCCGGGTTCACGGACATGTTGGGGACCTTGCCGGTCATGGTCTTGGCGAGCTCCTGAACGGCGGGCATACGGGTGGAGCCGCCGACCAGGATGACCTCGTCGATCTGGCCGGTGGAAAGGCCCGCATCCTTCAGAGCGCGCTCGACGGGCTGCTTGCAGCGGTCGAGCAGGTCCTTGGTGATGCGCTCGAACTCGGCACGGGTCAGCGTGTAGTCGAGATGCTTCGGGCCGGTGGCGTCAGCGGTGATGAAGGGCAGGTTGATGTTGGCCTGGGTGGTGCTGGAAAGCTCCATCTTGGCCTTCTCGGCAGCCTCCTTCAGGCGCTGCAGGGCCATGGGGTCGGCCTTCAGGTCGATGCCGCCGTTGTCGGCCTTGAACTTGTCAGCCATCCAGTCGATGACGCGCTGGTCCCAGTCGTCGCCGCCCAGGTGGTTGTCGCCTGCGGTGGACAGAACCTCGAACACGCCGTCGCCCAGCTCGAGCACGGACACGTCGAAGGTGCCGCCGCCGAGGTCGAAGACGAGAATCTTCTGGTCTTTGTCAACCTTGTCGAGACCGTAAGCCAGAGCAGCGGCCGTGGGCTCGTTGATGATGCGCTTCACATCGAGGCCCGCGATCTTGCCGGCGTCTTTGGTGGCCTGACGCTGGGCGTCGTTGAAGTATGCAGGAACGGTGATGACGGCCTCGGTGATGGTGGTGCCCACGCGCTTTTCGGCGTCAGCCTTCAGCTTCTGCAGCACCATGGCCGAAATTTCCTCGGGAGTGTAATCCTTGCCGTCGATATCGACAACAGCACGGCCGTCCTTGCCGGAAACAACCTTGTAAGCGACGGTCTTCTGCTCTTCGGTGGTTTCAGCGAAGTTGCGGCCGATGAAGCGCTTCACGGACGACACGGTGTTCTCGGGGTTGGTGACGGCCTGGTTCTTCGCGGCCTTGCCCACCACGCGCTCGCCGTCTTTGCGGAAGCCCTCCACAGACGGGGTGGTGCGGTCGCCCTCGGCGTTGACAAGAATGGTGGGCTCGTTACCCTCCATGATGGCCATGGCGGAGTTGGTGGTGCCAAGGTCGATGCCAAGAATCTTGCCCATATGTATCAGTCCTCTCTTTTGTGCGAAGGCCGCTTTGCGCGGCCCCCACGGGCGGTTTCCCGCCGACTGCTATTACCTCGTTCAGGTTGCTCATCCGAATGCCGCCCACGACGGCGGCTTCGACGCCGAGCCTGCGCCTTCGGGGCTTAGCCCCTTCGGTACGATTGCCAATATAAAATCTAAGTCTAGCGTTGTCAACTTATCTCACAATTAATTGGGCATGTTACCTAACTGTCATGTTCGACGGTAATCTGAGCCTTCCGCTGCCGCCCAACGAAAAACCCGCCGCTGCCGTGATCGGCAACGACGGGTTAGAAGCGCCCGCTCAAAGGGAGGGAGGGGAAAGCGGGCGCCTTGGCGAAAAGCCGGGTGTATTTGCCTGGGTTCGCAGCATGCACCGCGCAACGCACGAATGCTGCAAGAATCGGATAAGTCGCACAAAAGCCGAAACGAAAGCCCTCGAACTAGATTTCACCTGCAAGCTTGCGGGCAACATGGCGGCCTTGAACCGACGAGCGGCCCGAAGCCACACCCACGATGTATTCGGGATAATTGCCCGAGAAGAAGCTGCCCGACACATCGCCTGCGGCATAAAAGCCGCCGATCGGCTCGTTTTTCGCATCAAGAACGCGGCACTCTTCGTCGATTTTCAGACCATCGAGCGTGGTAAGCAGCGTTCCGCCGAACCACAGGCCGTAAAACGGCGCGGTGCGGATCGCGGAAAGACGATAGGCCTCTTTGCCGAAGTCGTCGTCTGCCTGCGCGTCGAACTGGGCGTTGTAGCGTTCGACCTGCTCGAGAAAGGCGTCTTTCGCCTCGCCCTCGAAGCCGAGCTGCTCGGCAAGTTCCTCAAGGGTGTCGGCCTTCTTCAGGATGCCCGCATCCTTCGAAGCGGCGACGAACTCCTCGAGCGGCATGCCAGCGGCCATCATCTGTTTCGCGAAACCGGAGCATCCCATGGTGTCGAAACGCAGGATGTCTTCGGGAGCGTTCGCGTCGAACACTTCGCACCACACGCCGCCCGGCTGCTGGCCCGCCTGGAAGCACAAGAAGTCATACGGGGTGGATTCGTTGCAGAAGCGCACGCCCTTGCGGTTCACCTTCATGAACGGCTGGCTGCCGATGTTTTCCTGGAAGATGGTTCCGGGAAACGCCGCGTCGTCGCCTTCGCCCAGGTATCCGCAGTCGACACCCGCATCCACCGCGCCGCGGTCGAAAATCATCGGAGCGGCGTCGGCGTCTTTCACGCCGCCCGCCCAGATGCCGGCGCGCAGGCCCAAGCCGTCGTCGGAAAGATAGTAGCTCGATGCAGTACAGCATCCCACGGCCGCAGATTGCAAAGCATTCATCATGACGGGATTCGCAGGATATCCGCCCGTTGCCAACAGCGTGTTTTTCGCGTTGATGCGCACGTAGCCCTCGTCAGTCTCGAACACGGCGCCCGTCACCGAGCCTTCTGCATGGTCGAGCTTGACCAGCGCATGCTTGAAACGCACGCTGTCAGGGGCCTTCTGCTGAACGTGCTCGAGGATGACGTCGTTGCGCATGGGAGGCTGGTACGGGGTCAGATAGATATGCTGAAGCACCGGGGTCATGTAATCGGTGCCGCCCGTGGCGTGATCGCCCGGCATATCGACGACGACCTGCTTGCCTTGCGCCGTCATCATGGCGTCGACCCAATCGAACGTCTCGGCCGATTCGTCGATCCACATCTTAATAAGACCCTGGTTGCATTTGCCCGACGCATAGCGGGTGAGTTCGTTGAGAAGCTTCATGCCGTCCACTTCGCCACCCTGGGCAAGCGCAGGCTTGGAATTCACGATGCCCCAATATTCGCGCGTTTCGGGAACCTTGTCGTTTTTCTCAGCCACGATGAACTTCATGCCCGCATCGGCCGCAGTGCCCGCCGCACAAAGGCCCGCCGTGCCTGCGCCGATGATCAAAAAATCCGTCTCTTCGGTTTTCACGATGTCGGCATCGGCGATTTCGGGCTCTTGGCCAAGCCACGCGGGAATGTTGGCGGCGGCATCAGTCTTCGCAGCACCGGCTTCAGGCGCGCCTTTCGGAGCGCATCCCGTCATTCCCGCGCCGAACGCGGCAGCACCTGCCAAAGCCGCTCCGGCAACGAAATTACGACGCGTCATGCGCACGCCGTTTCCCTGGTTCGTTTTGCTCATAGCACCCTCCTCTGGTTCGTGCAGTGGATGCCCGAAACATTACGACCGCCTTGGATGCGTTGCGTCACCCTGCAGACGCGAACCGTCTTAACCCTCTTACGAACTGGTCTTTTACGGAAATTCATCAAGAAAATAGCCTTCAGGGGGTGAGAAGCGGCGCAATGTTTCCTCGCCTGTTCCGGTACGCTTTCCACAAAACAAAGGGCAGCCTGCCGCCCATGGCGAAGCGCCCGCCGAAAGAGCAAAAGACGCGCAACGCATGCGGCGAACGCCTCGCAACGATTGCCGCAGCGAGCAGGCGCCGTCGCGCCGCCGACAGGCGCAACTTCGGTGAGAATGCGATGCAGGCAGCGCGCGAAAGGACCTCGATGAAGCCTTGCAACACAAGCAGCCCCGCACAAGACGCGGGCTTTTCCGACGCCGCACGCACGTGCCTCGCCTTGGCGCTCGTGCTCGTTTCGTCCCACGTGCTGAACACGAGCATCTTTCCCGCCGTCGCCGAAGGCCTGCCTGCCGCACGCGAGGTTTCCACCTATGGCGGCGTGGCGTTTTCCGTCTTTCTTGCCGTTGCCGCCTACCGCAAACCATCCCTCTTGCGCGAACGGTTCTGGTCGATCGTCTGCCTTGGAGCAACCGCAGTCGCGGCGGCAAGCCTTTATGGGGGAATTTCCGGGCAATACACGCCCATGCTTGCAATGGGAAGCCCGTTCGGCGGAATCGGCGGAGCATGGGTGTCGGTGCTCGTCGGTGTTTCACTGGCGCAACGAGGCCCCAAACAGGCAGCACTTGCCGTTCCTGCAGCCTTCGTCATGCAATATGCCGCCAATGCGGCGGTCGATGCCCTTGGCAAGCCCTCTATAGAAGTCTCGATCGCGTTTTACGCCGTCACGCTTGCCGCCGCATGCCTGCTTGCACGCTCCGATGCGCACGCGGTCATGAAAACCATGCGCGACGCAAACGCCCCCGAAGTGCTGAATGTCACAAGCCCCTCTTCGTATCTTCCCTTTTCGCATCTGATCTTCGTATCGATCATGCTCTTCAACGTGGTCTGCGGCTATTCGCTCGCAAGCAGCGCGGCCGCCCTTCCCCTTGGATCGGCTGCCCTGTCATGCTTGCCCGTTGCAGCGGTTCTTGTGGCAACAATGCTCCGACGCTCCCCTTCGCTCGATACTTCCTACCGCGCGGCGGTTCTCTGCATCATCGCAGGGCTGCTTGCCGCGCCGTTTGCACTGCCGCTTTGCTACGACGCAATGGGGCGCCAGGCGCACGACATCTTGCTTTCCGCAGGATCCGACCTTTTCAACATGCTTGCCTACTGCATTGTTGCCGCCGTGGGATACCGCAATAAGCTAGGAGCCGTCTTCGTTGCATCGACGGTGCTTGCCGCCCAATGGCTCGGCATCGGAATCGGCGCGCCGATCGCACAGGCGGCAACGGCGGCCGCACAAATCGCCCCTTCGGCCCCATTGTGGACAACGGCAGCTCTGGCCTTCGTGTTCATTGCCTACAACTATGTCGTGTTACGCAATTTCAGCTTCGACCGCGCGATCGAATCGGTTTTGCCCGCACATGTCGATGAAAATGCAGGCGGCGAAAATTCCGCAGAGAATGGACTGGCCTCCGAAGTAGAACCTTCGCGAAACCAATCGGCAGACGCAGGCAGCGAAGCAAACGAACCCGAAACGGCGAACCCGGCCATAACAACCCAGCCCACCATCGACCCGATCGACGAAGCATGTTTGTCAATCGCCCGCACATGCAACCTGACGAACCGCGAAACGGACGTGTTGCGCCTCTTGGCGCGCGGGCGCACAAGCCCCTTCATCCAAGAAGAACTGGTGCTTTCGCGCAACACCGTGAAAACCCATGTGCGCCACATCTACACGAAGCTCGACGTGCATTCCCACCAAGAACTGATCAGCAAGGTGGAGAAGCAAAAGACCGGCCTCGAATAGCCGTTAGAGGAAGCGGGCAGTTCGATTCAGTTCGCAGCATGCGTCGTAATGCACGGCGCGCGGCGTTCGGAGCGCATCAGGACAAGCACTCTTTGAGAAGGAACTTCCATGCTGGAAGCACTTCGATGACGCAACCGTCCTCTTCAATCGTCTCCTCTTCGCTTTTCGTGACAATGAACAGGCGTTTCACTTCGGCATCAAGTCGGTGCAGCTTCACGAGATTTTCAATCTCGCGCCGCCGCGCGGGGCCCGCTATGGAATATGCCACCTGGACGGCGCATTTCACGTCGGGAAGATAGAAGTCGATGTCGATGCCGTGCTTGCTCGACTTGAGATAATGCAGGGCATCACCGTATGCATCACGCAGCGCAACGGCAACTTCGTTTTCCAGCAGCGCGGTGTCGCGGTCGGCCAAGAAGAGGTTCAGCAAGCCGTTGTCGGAGAAATAGTACTTGGGATTGCTCTCGCGCTCGACAAATTTGGTGACCGCATTTTTGATATCGAAGATAAGATAGGCCTCCTTTGCATACCCGAGATAGGCGATGAGCGTGTCTTTCGAAATGCCATAGCCGATCGATTTGAGCGTGTTGTAAAGCGACGAATACGAAACATCGCTGCGCACAGTTTCTGCCACCTTCTTCATAAGAACACGCAGGGCATCGGGGCTGCGAACCTGATTGCGCATTGCAATATCGCCGAGCAGCACCTTTTGATACACGCTTTCAACGTAAGCGCGGGGCAATTCGTAGCGCAACGATTCGGGAAAGCCACCGTTGCGATAAAAGCCATCGAAATGGCGCGCAATCCTGCCGATTTCCTTCGAAGTGAACAACGCCGCTTCGTCGCGCGGCTGACCTTGGGCATCGAGGTATTCATCGAAGCGATACGGGGTTACATGCTGGACGAAGTAGCGGCCACCGAGCGTCGATGCAATCTGGCCGCTTAACATGGTCGCATTGCTGCCAGTGATGTAAACGCGCTCGCCCGCGTCGGCCATACGACGCGCGAACTTTTCCCAGCCAGGAATGTTTTGCAGCTCGTCGAAAAAGTAAAAGCCGCGTTCGTCGCTCAGTTCGGCTTGGACCTGCGTGATGTCCTCGAAATCTGTCAGAGAGAAATCGGCGAGTCGTTCGTCTTCAAAATTGATATAGATGATGCGCGACCAGGCAACGCCCGATTCCACCAGCTGGCGAACAACCCCGTAGAGCAATGTCGATTTGCCCGCACGCCGCAAACCCGTGACAACATAATTGGCCTGCGGATCAAGATGATATCTGCGCGGAACGATCGCCGCCTCGCGAATGATCTGATGCTGGTCGAAGACCACTCGTTTGAGCATATCGTGATTCATCTGACATCCATTCTGTCGAGTATACTGGACAATATACTATCATTTTTGTCCAGTATACTCGACAACTAGACCACATTCGCCCGATTCCAATCATATGAAAAAAGGAAGGCACCCTCGGGTGCCTTCCTTGCGCAAATGCGTTTGTTATGAAACTGGAGACGGCGCAGCCCTTAGGCCTTGCGGCGCCACACCGTTAGCGCGACGACGGCGGCCACGCATGCGCACGCCGCAGTCGCGCCCGCAAGGGTCATCATGCCGTCGGAGGTCTTCGCGAACCCAGTAGCACCATCTTCCCCGTCAGCCGACTCGCCGGCGCCAGTGCCGCCGCCGCTGTCATTCGACGCGTCATCGCCCTGGCCGCCGCCATCGCCGCTAGGATCAGCCGGCTGGTCGGGGTCTTCCACATCAGGATTTTCGGGATCGGGGCCAGGTTCAGGCTCAGGGTCCGGATCAGGATCGGGGTCAGGATCGGGCCCTGGCTCAGGACCAGGCTCCGAAGCAATGTCGTCGTTGACAATCGTCCAGACATCACCCTCATGCGAAACGCTCGAGCTGAACCCTTCGGGAGCATCCACCTCTGCAACCGACCAGCTGTAGCGCCCGCTGAGACCGGTCCAGGTTTTGCTCCACCCGCATGCCTCGTCCAGCTGCGCCACATCGTAACGCTTGCCATCACGCAGCAACTCGACCGAAACGCTTTCGGACGGCTCGCCCCCGTCGTCAAGCTTCCAGGATTTGTTCACGGTAAGGCTTACGTCGATTCCTCCGCCATCCGGCACGCTCGACTTCGTGTTGGTGACAACGTAGCCGTCTGCGGCATTGCCGGAGATCGTCGTTGCATACCCGGGAACGCTCACCTCGGATACTTCGTATTCGTACTTCACGCCGTTCGCATCATGCGTCGGAAGGCCCGTGAACTCGCAAGCCCAGCCACCGTCGGCCGTAAGAGCAGCCGCATCAACCACCACGCCGTTGCGCAGCAGGTTGACCGTGATGGACGCAGGGCGGTCGGCTTCAGCATCGCACTGCCAGACCTTGGAAACCTTCACCAAGGTGACGTCGCCCTGGCCCACCACAACACCGCCGTTGGCGCCGATGCCGCCACCCTTATCGGCCGTGTTGCCTGCAATAACCAGCTTCGCCTCTTTCTCGGCCGCGGCCTTGGCCTCGTCGGAAAAAGGAACGGCCTTCAAGGCAATGCAGCTCACGTAGCTCTCGATCGTCACCGGCAAAGGATCGGCGCCTTGCTGGCCATAACGCGGAACATCTTCGTTCGTCGACGGATACACACCGGACGCGGGCAGATACACGGCGCCATCGTTATGCCACGCAACCGCACCACCGCCGAGCATGCGGTTTGCCAATGTTGCAGGGTGGTTGTCGACAGGACGCGACGAGAAAACGAAGTCGTCGCCCGCCGCCTTTTGGCCGATTGCACTGTCTTTCGCCACGTTGTCGAACATCGCAGCGCCTTCGGTCACATGCACCACGGTTTCGCCTGTCGCACAGAACCACATGCCGCCACCAAGGCGCGCGGTATTCTGGGCGATCAAGGCGTTGGAAAGATGCAGCGTGCTGTAATAGTCGTAGTTGCCTTCGCTGTACACGCCGCCGCCCATGTTGGCGGCCGTATTCTCGGCGATGCGCCCCGCCTTCAACTCGACGCCGTTGCTGTAAGAATACACTCCGCCGCCGGTATTGCCCCTGTTCTTGAGAATGGAGCCGCCTTCCATGACGAAGGCGGTGTTGCATTCGTCCGCCTGTCCGGTTTGCAGCTTTCCATCCACCACACATACGCCTGCGCCCTGAACGCCCTTGTTCTCGCTGATGGAGCCGCCCCGCATGACGAACTCGGCGTTATTTTCAACATGCACGGCACCAGAGCCCTGGACAGCGTTGATGGAAGTGCAGGTGTTGCCCGAAAGCGACGCGTCGCCCGTCAACGAAAGCTTTGTCCGGTTGTTGTCGTCGCTGCCGAACAGCATCACGGCCGACCCACGATGACCGCTATTGCCACTGATCGATCCGCCCGTCAGGTCTGCGGAAGCATGCCCCAGAAGCAGGATGCCGGAAGACGTATTCAGGGCATTCGACGCAAGGGCGCTGTTTCCGGAAATCTCTCCCCCGCTCATGCTCAGGCGCGCACCTTCGGCAATGCGCACGATTCCGCTATACGCCATGCCGTCACCGGCCAGAGCGTTATCTTCGACCACGCCGCCGGTCAGATTGATGGAGGCATTCGCACCCCGAGCATCGAGCACGCCCAGGCCGATCGGGCCAAGAGCGTTTGCAGAATCAGCCGCAAGCCTGGAGCCTTTCACCTGGGCACCTTCGCCCAGCTCGAAGGCCCCCTTGGTCAGCACCACGCTTCCCGTGTTGTGGCGACCGTGCAAAACAACCTTGCCCGACACCACCAGAGAACCGCCTTCTTCCACGACGAGCAGATTCTTCAACGTTGTCGCGCCTTGCTTGGTTCCGGAAATCTGAAATGCCTCGCCAGACGCCTCGTCGGCGGTAACGGTAACGGTTTCGCCCGCAGGAACAATGACGGGCGCGCTCAGCTTGACGTGTTTCTTCAGCACAACCGTACCGCCATCGGCTGCGGCTTTGTTCACAGCATCCTGCAAGGAAAGGGCGCCGGGTTCGCTCGAAATGGCATCGCCCACGTCATCGCCAATGGACGGCTGCGTGAAAATAACCGTGGCGCCTTCGGGAATGGCGCCGGCAGCAATGTTAACGTTGTCCTGGCTGTTGTCGAAAACGATTTCCTTGAGACCGTGCGACTTAAACGCACCTTCCGTAACCTCCCTCAAGCCGCTGCCGACCTCGAAGCGTTCCACCGACGTTTTCTCGAACGCACCCTTACCGACAGATGTAACGCCGTTGGGAATTTTCACGGTGCCCGTCAGATCCGACCCATAGAAGGCATAAGAACCTATCGACTGGAGCGTTACAGGGAATTCGACCTCGGTCGCGCCCGACCAAACGAACGCCCATTTACCAATCGACTGAAGCGTTTCGCTAAATTGGACAGGGATGACGGTGGAATACGTGAAGGCATGATCGGGAATCTTGTCCAGATTGGACAGGTTGACCTCTCCGGTCAGCTTCCTGCACTCATTGAACGCATAAGAGCCCATTTCGGTCACGTTGCCCAGGTCGACCGGGCCCGCAAGAGAGCGGCATTCGTTAAAAGCCGACCCCTCCAGCTTCGTGACCTGGGAAAGGCTGGGGATGGTGGTAAGAAGCGTGCACCCACTGAATGCACTCTGGCCAATCGAAACGATAGAGCCTTCAGCAGTAACGGCGGTAAGGCTAGTGCACCCTTCGAAAGTGCTCGACGGAATACTCGTGACGGATGCCGGCAAATTCACGCTCTTAAGCGCCGTACAACCAGAGAAAAGGCTTCCTTCCGTTATTTCAACCCCTTCGGGCAGCGTGATGCCCTCAAGAGCCGTGGCCCCGCCGAATACATGAGGCGCCGAGATGCGTTTAAGAGTCGTAGGAAGGTCGATCTGGCCCAACGCAGAACAATTATTCACCATGGAATTCGAGGCTATCTCTTCGACGCCCTCCCCGAAGGTGAGCGCCGTAAGGTTTTCCATATTCTGGAAACTGCCGTCGAACATCTTGACCGAACCTGGAATGGCCAAATTGGTCACGTTGGGGAACTTCCCGAAGCTTGCTCCGTTGACATGCGTCAAGGTGTCGGGCAAAACCAGTTCGGTTACATTCTTACGTTTGCTCGAGAAAAAGCCCCATTGCAGCTCCGTCGTGGTATACGAAGCGCCCTCATGCTCGAACGAAGAGGGAATCGTCACTGTTGCCTCGGCTGCCGGATCGGAAATGTCCGTAACACATGCCGTCTTAGCATCAACGTCCAAATCGGCCGTGAAGGTAATGCCATCTTGTTCGAACTCGATGTCTTCTAAAGAATTGGCCGCGAGAGCAGCACCCCCCCCTCGACCGCAAAGGCAACCTGGGTGCAACACGCCAGCGCCAACACCGAGACAGACAACACTCGAAGCAGCGTCGATTTTATTCTTCCCATACCGCGCGCATCCTTTCCGTAGCTCTTTATGTATCGCACGGCATTCTAGCAAAACGCATTTTCCCGCGAAGACGACGACCGTCTTTTCGTCGAGGCCCCTGACCTTGAGAGAAGGCGAAACCGGGTCAGAAAATCCGCGCTTTTCGGCATCGTTTCGCATCGCGCCCCATGAAAGAGCAAAAAGGAAGGCACCCGAGGGTGCCTTCCTTGCGCAAATGCGTTTGTTTGTGGGTTGAGCGCGACGGAGCCTTTAGGCTTCGCTTCGCGGCTCGCCGTCAGGCTGATCACTTGCGGACGAAGTGACCTCGACGGGCTTTTCGGGCTGCTCGGCCCGCTTTGCGCCCGCAGCGCGATGGCCTGCAGAAGCAACAGCTTTCTTCGCGCCCGCTGCATGAGCGCCACGCGGCTCGGCGGCAGCCTTGCGACGCCACACCACCAGCACGGCAGCGGCCGCACATGCACACGCCGCAGCGGCGGCAGCAAGAGCCATCATGCCGTCCGAGGTCTTCGCGAAGCCAAGAGCCTGTGCAACCTTGTCGGCCAGCTGACCCAGGCCTCCGTTGCCACCGTTCCCGGAACCCCCGTCAGACCCGTCGCCCTGATCGTCGCCGCCTGGGCCATCGGGGCCGTCAGGATCGGGGTTCGGATCGGGGTCGGGGCCAGGCTCCGGGTCAGGCCCAGGGCCGGGTCCAGGACCCGGATTGGGCTCTTCCACCTCGAACTTCGGCGACACTTCTACCGAATAATCAAGCGCGTCGCCCACACGCACCGGCACGCCGATAAGCATGGGGTCGCACGAAAACACGGCGTTTGCACTCGCCACCTCGTAGCGCTCGATCAGATAGATGCCTGGCTCAAGCGCAGCGAACGTCACCTTGCCGTCAGGCCCGGTGCGGTCTTTGCGAAGCGGCTCGATGCCCTGTTTGGCAGCATGATCGGCCACTTCACGCGCCGCCGCGCGCAAGCCCGCACCATCGAGCGCAAGCCAATCGCGGTCGACGACACGAAACGCCTCTTCGATGGTATAGACCGCCGAAGCGGTGTCTTCGAACACCTCGGCCGACGCCACCTTGGTCAGCGCATAACCGTCGCCCGTAAGCGGCACCTTGCTTCCACCACGGTCGACCGTGCACGTCAGCTCAATCGAGCCGAGCGTTGCCGCCGAAGCGGGGCGGAACTGCGCGGTGCACAGGAGAGCAAGCACGCAGGCAAGCGCGAATGCCGCGGTAATTTTCATGCTATGGATTGCGCCTTTTCGCATGCGCTCCTCCTTCCTTTCCGTGCGGGCCGCTTGAGCCCGGCCGCGCATACGACGCGCGCGACAATTCTTCGTACGTTCGCGAGCACGGCGCACCCGCCAAAGCCGCCGCC
The DNA here is from genome assembly GCF_959608125.1 of uncultured Slackia sp. Taxonomy (GTDB): domain Bacteria; phylum Actinomycetota; class Coriobacteriia; order Coriobacteriales; family Eggerthellaceae; genus Slackia. The sequence goes on along the minus strand of NZ_CAUHPG010000013.1, from coordinate 44,044 downwards.
TGCATGGCGGCACGCGCTCTGTTCGAGCGCACCTTCAAAACGATCAGCACCACCGCAATTACCACCAACGCAAGCAAAAGCAGTGCATATGGCAGCGGAATGTTGATGAAGCTGCGCGTTTTGCCCACAACTTCGTCCATCGCCTCCACATAAGGAATGGCATGGGCATGCACCAGCAGGCGGTGGGAATTCACGCCGTATGGCGTGCAAGTGACCAGCGTGCACAGGTCTTCGCCTTCGCGAATGGCCAGGCTTTCCGTTTCGTGCGGAAGCACCGTTTCAATGCTGTCAACCTGATAGGCGCACGTTTCGTTGAGCACGCGGATGTAGAACTCGTCGCCCGTAACAAGCTTGTCAAGCTCGGTGAACAGCTTCGCCGAAGGCAAGCCGCGATGCCCCGAAAGCACCGCGTGGGTTGAAGGCCCGCCCACCGGCAACGACGTGTCGGGCAGATGCCCCGCGCCCACCTGCAAGACGGGCTCTTCCACCGTGTGATAGACGGGCATGGTCACATCCAGCTTGGGGATGGTGAGATATCCCATCACGCCGTCGCCGTTGAGGTTCAGCAGATCGTCGTAGGCCGGAAGCCCCTCGGATGCGGCGGCGGCATCGGCCGAAGCCGCAAGGTCGGACGAAGCGGCAGAACCCGATGAGGAATCTGCCGCCGCTCCGGCCAACGTTGCGAGGCGCTCGTTATACGCGTGCGCCTCGTCAAGCATTTGCGCATACTTTTCTTCGGTGAGATTTTCCACCGCCGCATCGTAGTTCTCGATGACACGACTTGAATTGCGCTCCACCAAGAAGTTGCTCACGGTGGGATAAAGCAGAATGCACAGCCCTATGCCCACCAGAATGAGCGGCAGAAAATCGCCAAGCCGTTTACGCATGCGCTAAGCCGTCCTAGCGAACGTTGCGCTTGCGGCGAACGGCCCAGACCACACCGCCGACGATCACAAGAGCGCCGACGACAGTGAAGGCGATGGTGCCCATGCCACCGGTCTCAGGAAGCAGGGCGCCTTTGTTGTTAGCAACCTGAATGACATGGGTGCCGTCCTGAGCGCTGCCGCCTTCTTTATCGGCCTTCCAATTCTGCAATGTTCCATCGGTATTGTAATTCGCGCTAATCACTACCGTAATGGGGTCCTTAAGCGGGTTGTAGCCTTCGGGGGCCTTCGTCTCGACAAGCTTGTACTTGCCCTCTTTGAGGCCGACGAACTGAAGTTTGCCCTGAGCGTCGGTTTTCACATCCTCGGCTGCTGCAACAGGCTGCTCGCCCTGTTTGGCGGGACGGAATTTGCCTTCCTCGACCTTCACGAGGTCGATTTTCTGTCCGCCCTCGGTCTGCAGCTCGAAGACAGCGCCCTCAAGCTTGGTCTGTGTGTCTTTATCAAACTTGTCGATGTCGAAGCCAAAGGTGTACGAATGAACCTTCGATTCCTCGGATTCGCCGGTTCCGCCCGTCGTGGGGTCGGTGGTGTACTCAACAGTAGCGTTATTGGGGTTGTCCTGGTCAAGAACAGCCGCATTCTCGTTGATAACCGCCTTATAAGTGACAGTGATTTCCCTGCCAGCGTAGTTCTGATAGTTGGTCTTATAGTCCGAAAGCTCGATGACAAGGTTACCAGCCTCGGGATTATCCTTAGTCACCTGATACAGCTGGGGGTCCACAGGAGCAGGCTCGTCTTTAACCTGGACCGTAACCGAGTTATCGACGAACGTCAGACCCTTAGACAACTTATCCTTGAACTTGAACGTATAGGTATTGTAATCGGCTGCGTTGGGGAGCGTGGACGTAAGGGTAAAGGTCACTTCGTCGCCAACCTGGGCGGACGCATGATTGTTGCCTTCGACCTTCTTGTCAACCGTGGGGAAGACGCTCTTGAGGCTGACGAGGTCCTCGTTCGTCTTGGTAACGTTCACCAGCATCGCGTCGCGCTCGACGGTCGTGCCAGCAACGTCAGGAGACATCACGTAGTAGCCGAAATCGAGACCCGTGAAAGTAGCCTGGTACTTATCGCCGACGGGACCCGTTGCCGTAGCCTCTTCCTTCGCCGTAAGGGTCTGCCCCGACGCCCATTTCGCTGCCTTCAAAGCAAAATCGTTCTTTTTGGCACTATTGTCCAGAGCAGCCACGTAATCGTATGCCTTCTGGGAAATCGTGTCATCGTTAGCCAAACTGAGGCTCACAAAGAAAGGTTTCCATTCGTCAACCAGGGTGTACGTCGCAGCGCCGCCATCCGCGTTGGCCTTGGCGTCGAACATCTTCCACGCCTTAACCGTTTTGCCGTTGAATGCCGGATTCGAGCTTTCAACGGTCAGCGTTGCATTTTCGCCCGCCGCATACGCCTTTGCGGGCGTGGCGACGAACGCCATGGCGAACGCCAACATCGCCGCGACGAAGACCGCCGCAACTTTTCTTGCTGTTGTCTGCATGATCCTTCCCTTCTCTTGTGACATGCATCTTCTTCTATGCAGAAATCGACACGCGTCGATGTCTTGCCTTGTTCATTGCGGACACAGCGCCGAACGCTGCGCCCATCCCGCGCCATCAGAGCGGCAAACCAAACAACGCCACCGGCATGAATCGCACAAAGCGTTCTCTCGCCGGCGCATTGCGCGTGGTCACGCGAGCGATTCGCCTCAGACGAAACGCTGCCCGTCCGAACTGCCCACACCACACAAGGACGCTCGGGTGGGCACGCCTCCCGAAGTTGGCGCGCCCGCTTCCCTCAATTGCCTTAGATGCGCGGCAGGTTCAGCACCACCGGCTTGCCCGACGCCCCGCCCGGCACGACAACGCCTTGCGCAACCGCCCCGAAAGCGAACGCCTCGCATGCGGCCTGCGCCGCCCTGCGCCTGCGATACCAAAGTGCGCCGCCCGCCATCAGCACGAGCGCCAGCATGACCAGCGGCCACACGCCCATGCCGCCCGTCTCGGGAAGCGGAAGCGCGTTGGTGACGGTGATCACGTAGTCCGTTTCGCCGTCCGAAACGGTATAGCTGTAGTTGGTGGCGGCGTCGTATGCCCCCACGCGCACTTCGGTTACCGAATAGGTGTAGTAGCGCACGACCGACGGATCGACCGTCGTGTCTTCGAACGCCACAGGCAGGCCGGTCAGCACCTTACGCCAGGTTTCGGACCACTCGGAGGCATCGGCCGCGGTCAGCTTCACCTCAAGCACGCCGTTCGTACCGAACGTCGGATCGTCCACAACCATGTCGTTGGCGTTGGTGTAGGTGCGCTTCAGCTTGAAGGTCACTTCGCCAGGACGCGTGTTGCCCGCATTCGCGTTGTCTTTCCACACCTTCTGCAGCGTGATATCCACTTGCGCCTTGCACGGATCTTGGCCCTCGCCCGGCTCGGGTGTGATGCCGCCGGTGCCGGGAGTGTTGAGCGCGTCATCCATAAGCACGGCCTTCGCGGGAGACACGTAGGCATCCATGGCAACCGGCGCGGTGCCAACGGCGCCCTGCATAACAGCGCCTTGAAGCTCATCGAAGCTCGAAATCTTGTCGTAGTGCTGAACCTCGTAGCGGTTGTAGTCCGTACCGCTTGCCGTGTCTTGCTGAGCATGCGAGAAAATGCCGTCAGCCTTCGCCACAGCGTCGGTCAGCGCAGCGTTCATATCGCGATAAATCGAATACAGGTTGTAGCGGCCTTCGTTGTCTCTGCCCTCGATGGTGCTCGCGTTATCGAAATACACCGACTGAAGATTGGTCATGCCCGAGAACGGGCCCACCAGCTCGGAGGTTCCGCGCACCACGTCGCAATAGACCATCTGGTTGCCCTCGAACAGGCCTTCTTTGTTGTGACCAACGAAGCCGCCGGCATAACCCGCGTTGTCGGGGCGCTGGTTCTCGTTTTCCGGCAAACCGCCTTCCACCGCCGCACCGTCGGCATCTTGCGTGGCGCCGCCGCCGAACACGTCGTAGCCCGCATGCGCGCCCGTGACCTTGGAATTAGTCACCGTGGTACGGTTACCCTTGATGAGCGTGATTTCCAGGTTCGCCTTGTTTTCTTCAGGGTTCAGCAGGCCGTCCTTGTTGCACGGCAGCTTGATGGTGGAATCGCCAATGGTGATGATGGCGGTGTCCGACTGCGTCGGGTCGTTCGGATCGGCCTTAGCAAGCGCCACGCCGATGCGCAGGCCCAGCAGGTTCACGTAAAGCAGATCGCCGTCGGAAAGGATCTTCAAGCCCAGCAGCTCGCCCAAACCGGGAATGATGAAGCCGCTCAGGTCGATGACGCCCAGATTCTGAAGGTCGTCCAGATACAAGGCCTTCACCAGCTGGTCGACGATGACCAGCAGCAGCTCCACCACGATGGAATCGACCTGCGTGTTCACGATGAACGACATGTCCGTTTGGCCGATGAAGCCCGCCGCAACCTGGTCGCTGCGCACGATGCCCAGGTTCGACACTTCGCACGCGTCGATCTTGGACAAGTCACCCAGGCCCACGAAGCCGCCCGCGATGTTTTGCGCGGCATTGTTGCCCTGCTCGACGATAGGCCGCTTCACCTCGCCGCCGCTCGTCACCGTGAAGCCCGAGGCTATGCCCTCGACACGGCAACGATCGGCATGCGATCCCCACACGTCCAACGCTCCGGCCTGCAGTTTCAGCAAATCGAAAACGCCCTTAACGCCAGCGGTCGCCTCATCCACGTCGACCGTGGAATTCTTGCCCATATAGCCAGCAAAACCACCTGCGTAGCTCGGTGCCGCCACTGCGGAAAGCCCGCGCACGGTACAATCCTTGACCGAGCCGTTCAACAGACTGCCCGCGAAGCCGCCCGCGTTGCCGAAATAGCGCAACGACGCCATGGTGCCGACGGTATCGGCCTTATTGGCGCGCACCTGGGCGCCGTCGGCCACACCCGTCACATCGGCGTGATACACGTAGCTACGGAACGCATCAAGCACACTGGCGTTGCCAAGCCCGATCAGGCTCAGGATAGAAGTCTTGTTGGTGCTGGCATCTGTGCCGCCCACATCGGCCACGCTTCCCACGTCGGCAAGGCCCACGAAACCGCCTGCGTTCTTGCCGCCGGAAACACCGCGCAGGCCGCTAACGGAAAGCTTCGAAGCGCCTTCCTTACTGCCCAGCACAGCAGATTCGCAGCTGCCCACGAAGCCGCCCGCGGCCGTAGCGAACTCCGTCGCCCCAGCCTGCTGGCGCGATCCGTCAACCACAAAGCCCCACGCCTCGTCGGCGGGCGTCACTGACGCGCCGCGAATAGTGGTCATGGTGGCTTCAAGCACGTTGGCGACTTCGCTCGGCTGTTTGATGACGGTATCGAGAATGCCCTGCAAAAGGCCATTGCTTGCATTAGTGTTCGCATCGGTCGCAGAACCAGGAGCTGCAGTGCCCGCATAGCCGCCCACCGTATTGGAGCCTTTCACCAGGCGCAGGTTACCCACGTTACAGCCCGTGGCGCCCTGGGTGTCGCCCCAAATCTGTGCGCCTTCGGCATAACCCACATAACCGCCGGCGTGACCAAGATCGTGCTTGACGTCATCGGCCGCAACGCCCGTTCCAAGCGCCTGCACGGTCATGCCTTCGCGGTAACCGACCGTGGAAGACGAACCTTGAATGCTGGGTACGAACACCTCCGCGGCGGAGACAAGCTGGCCCACATTGAGGTTGAGGCCTAGAATGCTCACGCTGCCCAAGTTCGCCGCGCCGCCGCTTTCCATGAAGCCCGCATAGCCGCCTGCAGCGCGCATGCCGCGCACGAGCTTTGCGTCGTTGGCCGCACCGTCGCTAACCACGCCGCTGCGCATGATGCCAACGTAGCCGCCGGCCACGCCGCCATCGCATTCGTTTGCGGTGATGCTGTACGCATCGCGGCCCGCCACCACGTTGAAGCCATAAACGTAGTCGGCGATCTTGGCATCGAGTTCCCCTTGCGAGCTCACCTTGCCGCCCTGAGCCAAATCGGCGCCGAAGCCGCCGTTCACGCCCACGAAATCGACCCACTTATTCCACGTGTCCATATCGACGCCGGACAGCGGTCCCGTCACGCGCGTCTGACGCTGCGTGGGGTAGACGACCGACAGCGCGGAGGCGAGCGTATCGACCTTGATCAGGCCGAACAGCAGGCTCAAGCTGCCGGTGTCGGCCGTATCGGCAGGACGCATATAGCCCGTATAGCCGCCCGAAACTTCGGTTCCGAACACCGAGCGCATACGGTCGGCAAACGCCGTGCGCGTAGGACCGGCGTACGCCGCAGCCTTCCAATCCCGCGTGTCGTTGCCCCAAATCTGGCCGCCTTCGTTGTAGCCCGCATAGCCGCCCGCCATGCCGCGCATGACGGCACCGTCGGATTTAGCCTGCGCACGCACCACGCCGCCGCAGGGCACGCAGTCGGTAGAGCTGTTGCGCACCGTGGGAACGAAGTCTTCCACTAAATTCGCCAAGCTGTCGATGTTGACGAGCTTCTTCAAAACACTGCTCTCACCGCCGCCCAGCACGCCTGCCGCGCTGCCGGGCTCCATGCCGCCAGCGTAACCGCCCGCAGCAATACGGCCCACCACATGAGAGAACGAATGGGCGCTCGAATCCTGAATATGCGCTCCGGTGATACGTCCCGCGAAACCGCCGGCATAGCCTTCCGCGCCATTGGCCGTAGTAGCACGCACCGCATAACCGCCAGGCATGCCATATACATCGGAATGCTCGACGGTCGACACCATCACGTTGAGCGCGGAAAGCACGTCCTTCAAGTTGATGGCTGACCCAAGAATTCCCAGGCCTTCGCCCACCGATGCAGTAGAGCCGATGTCCAATCGACCCGCATACCCGCCCGCATAACGCAAGCCGTCGATAGCCCAGCGCGCCGCGGGGTCGTAGTAGGCATCGATGACATAGGCCTCAAGATCGCTCGGATCGACAATCTTGGTATGCGCGACTTTGTTCACGTCGCAATTCGAAATTTGGGCACCCGAAGCATAGCCCGCAAAGCCGCCAGCGGCACCGGAATTCGCATCGAGCGCATCAATGCGGCTCGCGCGCACCGTGAAACCCTCAGGCGAGTTCACACCCGCGTCCGACACCGTGGCCACATACGCATCGATCAAGCTGAGCAAGTTGGACAAGTCGACTTTCAGGCCCTTGATGCCGCCCAAAATGCTCAAACCGCCGCCGCCATCGGCCGCAGCCGCAAGCGCACCCGAGGTAAGAAAGCCCGCGAAGCCGCCGGCATAGCTACCGCCCTCGACGCTCTTCAGGTTGTTGACCGCCCATTGATCGGCATCCGCATCGTCAGCCGGCATACCCTCCACCACGCCGCTGCGAAACACGCCCGCGAAGCCGCCGGCCTCGTCGGCCTCGACGGTAGCGTCGCCTGCGTAGGTCACGTTGCAGTCACTGTATTTCGGAATAAGATACGGAACGGCTTCCAGCAGACCGGCAATAGACCCCAGTTTGAGAATGGCCGCGTCGTCGGCGACGTCGGCCAAGCCGCCCGTTTCCGAATTTCCCACGAAACCGCCCGCGGCGCCGTTATCGACATCGGCAAAAACGCGATGCAAGCCCACAACATTACAGTTAGAAAGCTGGCCGCTGCGGTTATCCGCCACGAACCCGCCGGCAAGCGCCGCCGAAACACCGGCATCAGGAGCCGCATCGGCAATCGCCTCGACTGCAAAACCGCTCGCGTGGCCCGCAACCGAGCAATTATCCGCTGTCACATTGACGCCCTCACCCACGGCAAGCAAGCCCTTGATGCTCACAGCACCCAAACCAAGCAGGTCGAGCCCGCCGCCGCCCGCCAAGTTGCCAGGGCCCATGACGCCCGCGAAGCCGCCAGCGCCCGTGCCCGCCCGAACAGAACCGATGTTGCCGATATGCACGTTGACGCACGAACCGCCCGTCGCATTGGCGACGGCTCCGCCCGCATACGCATCGCCGGCCACCACGGCTGCACTGTCGGGAACGCCCGCCACCGTGACGTCGCTCAACTCGAACGCCAGATAGCCGCCCAAACCAATCGTATTGTTGATAATGCCGCCCACGGAAGCCGTGCCGAGCGAGCCGGCAATGCCGCCGGCGCAAGACCGAGCGGCCTCTACCGAACGCAAGCCCTTGAGCACGACCGCCCTTCCGCTTGCTGGATGCGTCACGGTTCCCTGGCTCCAGAATTTGATGCCATTGAGATGCGGCTGATCGGCCGCGGCAATTACCACGCCGTCACCGCGGCCGACGATGCCGCCGGCGCAATCGTTTGCAGAATGCACGGTGAAATCGCCGGTCATCTGCACGCCCAGCAACTTGGACTCTTCGACGCCCACCAGTGAAAGCAGGTCCTGGGCCGCTTCGGGATTGCTCGTCAGCAGGCCGTTAAGCAAGCCGTTGACGCCTGCCAGCAGGTCGGAGTCCTTACTTTCGCCGCGACCAAGATCGGTCACCCAACCAACGGTGGCCGCGCCGGCGAAGCCGCCGACAATCGCCTTGACCTTATGCACATTCTCGATGATCCATTCGTGACCCGTAGCCGAAACATTCACGGCGCCTTCGACGGAATCATCCACGGCGTAGCTGTTCGCCATAGCGCCTGCGAAGCCGCCGGCGTAGCATTCCGCCGTCACCGTGACGCCCGAACGCACGGTGCATCCCACCGCCACGCTTTGCGGCTGAGCGACACGCACCAGCTCGCCGAGCAACTTCGAAAGAGCGCCTTTCATTACGTCGTTGCGCATAAGACCCGCGAAACCGCCGGCGTACAGGCGGCTTTTCACGGCATACGCATTAGCGCTTTCAACGAAGCAATCCTGGGCGATGGTGCCCACCATGGCTCCGACGAAGCCGCCTGCGTAGTCCTTGTCGACGGCGGTGGCCACTTCGTTCGCGGAAAAATCCTTCACGCCGCAAGCGGAAATGACAGGATTCATATAATCGATCGGAATCAGCTGCCCCGCCTTAATCACATTGCTATCAAGCAAAAGCGTAATGACATCGCCCAGGCCGACTCCCGGTATGACATTCAAGAGCCCAGCAAGCAACTTGACCAAACCGTTCGCCAAACCCGAAATCCCGTCATAGAGCGTTTCGCCCTGAACGTATCCCACAAAACCGCCTGTGTAGGCATTGATGCTTTTCACGGATACATCGGAAACCTCGCAACCCGAAATTTCGACAGGACCGACAACGCGGCCCACAAAAGCACCCGTCGCAAGCGACGTGGGGTCTGCGGCTCGAATATGCAGCAAATTGGAAACAAGCTTCGGCAGGTCAGGCACGCCCAAGGCCTCCAGCACGGGACCAAGAACGAAGTCAAGAAGGCCTCCGACCAGATCGCCAAGCAGACCGGCAATCGCGCTGACCAAAGACTGGTCAACGTACGCCTCGGTAAAACCGTTATCCACTTTCACGCCCTTGAGGGTGATGTTGCTGACCGTCGCAGTTCCAGGGCGCGCGAACATATCGCTATCGTCGTGATCGGCCGAGATGGTTCCGAAAAAGCCGACGCCCATCTGCTCGCCGACGCTGAGCCTGCCCGACTGAAGAACACTCACGTTGCTGATGACGGGATTGGCGACCTTCGTAACATCGGTAATGACTTTGCCATCGGCGCTGATGCAGCCCCACAGGCTACCAGCCGTGCCGGGCGCGTCGCTTTTCGCGCCGAGCATCGTACCCGAGAACATCAGCGGCTTCCAGGCGACACCGCCCAGGTCGATGTCGCGGAAGATGATGTAGTTAGCATCGGATGAGTATTTGAGGCCCGTCGTCGGATCCTCATTGCGCGAGCCATCAGGGTTTTTGGTGTAATACAGCGTGCGCACAGCACCTGGAAGCAACTCAAAACCGCCATTATGGAATTCCTTGCCGTGAAGCTCTTCACCGGAAGAAAGATCGGCATCGCCATTGTATTCGAGCGTTTCTACATGCCCATCTCGATCGAGCCATTCCCCCAGACCGGCGACGCCAACAAAGACCTGGCTAATCGAGTACACAGCACCGCCAACGACATCCTTATCAGACCCGATCGCACGCAGCTGCTGCTCATTGCCGATGAGGATGTACTGAGTTCCATTGATTTCTTTGACGACTTGCCCCTTGAAGTCGCGACCGCCGAGCGCATCCACCGCCGCGCGGTCGACAAGCAGCACGTTGCCCGTTTCGCCATCGCCCTGCTGCAGTACCTCGGCGCCTTCGATTGCCGCGGCATCCTGCTGAGCATCTGACGCCTCGCCCGAAACGGCGGCATCCTGGCCGGAAGCGGCTTCGTCATTCGCCGCAGCATCTCCCTGCACAATCTCATCACGAGGCGCGGATTCTTCCTGAATGTCATCAAGCGGTACAATATTCACATCTGAATCGGCGGCCTGATCGCCAGGATTCGTCAGCGGAGAAATGTCGAGTTCGTCATCCGGATAAGAGCACAGCGCGGCATCGGTAACCGCAAAATCAACCGCGGACTGGAAATCGAAAACAGGACTCGCCTGAGCATCACTCTGCTCGGACGAACCCCCCCCCGTGAGGTTATTCTGCTCGGAAATCTTCGCCGAGGAATTCTCGTCGATCGCAGGACTGTCGGCATATGCCCTATAACTTGTCGGAGACCATCCCAGCACCAGCGAGAAGGTCAACACTGCTGCCATGGTTTTTCGAAAAAACACGCGCTTCTCCTGGAAGTAAAAAATTGCCAATTATAGCGGATCTAAAACGGATACATAAACAATCCAAATCTAAAACGGATACATAAACAATCCAAAGAATCCCTTTTATATATTGGCTCTTTTGTGTTTTTCGTCAACTCAAAAGCAAAGTTTATTCCATTAAACGGTATGGAATGTGTATTTACTCCATAACTGATACAAATTGACTCACATTAAAGGCGTGCATCGATCCATTCGTTGAACGATCCGAAGCGCGCTTCGACCGAATCGACGAATACCTTCAGATACTCTTCTCGGGCCTCGAACATGGCGGCCAGCACCTCAACGGCGTCCGGCGGCATAAGACCCGCGTAATGCGCCAGGTCGCGCTTATTCATTTCGGCATTGCATTCATTGGTTAGCAGATAATCGGCCATAACGGCTTCGCCCGGCACGCCGCAGACGAGCTGCGCGCTGGCGCACACCACGCCCACACGGTCTTTTCCGTTGGCGCAATGCACCAATACAGGTTTGTCGTCGGACAGAATGGCCGCCACGATATCGCGGACCGCGGCCTGATGGTCGGCCATGACGCCATACAAGAACAGCATGCGGTCGCCCGGCTTCCCGTAGGCGGCCTTCACATGGCGCGACTTGGTTTCTTGCGTGCGCGCGGCATCGTCCTGCAGATCAACCGGGCAGGTTCGCACGTCGAACGCCTCGCACACGATCGCAGGCTCGGGGTTCGCCACGCACTCCGTTTCCTTGCGAAGGTCATATACCGTTTCGATGCCAAGGGCCTTCAGCGCCGCCACGTCATCGGCCGTCGCATCGCTCAGCGCACGCGAGCGAAACAGCGTAGGACGTCCTTCGCAGCCGTCAAGGCCGGCGCACGAGCGCAGACCGAATTTTTCACGCAGAACGGCGGGGGCGTCCACCATCATGGCATTCACCTGACTTTCGACGGATATTCGCAATGCATGTACAAACCGCCTAGCCAGGCGGGTATTCAAACCGGAATCGCGGCTTGCAAACAGCCGTCGGAAAACGCCGAATTAACGGCGCGCGAAACGCTACGCCGGCTTTCCGCCATCGTCGCGCCCAAGCAGCAACGCCATCATTTCCTGGCGGTCGTGCACGTCGAGCTTGGCATAAATATGCGCCACATGGGTTTTAACGGTATTGCCGGAAAGCACCAGGTCTTCCTGAATGCCAGCACGCGTGCGGCCGCGAGCCATGCAAGCGAACACTTCGCGCTCACGCGGCGAAAGGCCGTAACGATCGGCCACCTCTTCGCAGCGCTGCGAGATAAGCGCGTGCAAGCGCGCCGTGGCGTCGCCTTCGGCAGGCGCCTCATCAGCCGCCGCGGGCTCGGATGCGGCAGGCGCGGGCTTTTCGGAAACAGCGGCGGGCTGCACCGACGAAACTGCACACTGATCGGCTACGGAAGCGGCAGGGGCCGCGGGGGTCGCGCAAGCAGCGGGAGCCGCAGACGAACGGCGCCAATTCACGCGCATGGCGAACACCACCACGGCGTAAGCGGCCAAGAGCACCAGCGTGGTGTCGATCACCGTCGCATGGCTCATCAGCACCACCCATGCAATAGAAACGCCCGCATACACCGCACACGCGAAACCGATCACGCGATACGACGGAACGTCGAGCACATCCAACGCAGCAATGACCACGCACCAGAACAGCAGGTGCGCGAACAGCTCGTCAAGCTGTACCACGATGCTCAAAAACGTAGCCGCAGGACTGCCCGGATCGACATACAGCGCCATGGCGAACATGCCGGCAAGCGTCACCAGGATGGCGGGCTGGAAGCGCATGGACATAGGGCGCTCCTGCACGCCGATCAATGCGAAGCGGGCGAACAGCACCAGGCACACTCCACCCAGAATCAGGCTTGAAATCCACGCGATCGATTCAGAAAGGCTCGTATGGGTATCGCCCCACATGCCCAAGAAGCTCATGGCGCGCACCACGGCCAGCAGAATGCCGGCAACGGCCACGATGGCAAGCAAGTCGCGCTTTTCCGAAAGGCCCATGGCCATGATGCGCGGACGGCTGGGAATGCCGAATTCGGTACGGGTGCGCGACGTGCGCGCGGCAATGCCGGGATCCACCCAGGGATTACGCTCCGCCTGGCGTTTCGCGGCAACGCGGGCTATTTCGAACACAAGCGCCGACACGATCGGCAGCGCCACGGCAACGCCCACCTGCAAGCCCGAATCGAGCGACGCTCCGAACGCTTCGACAAGCACGAGCTTGGCGAACAGCGCGCCCACGATGCTCCATACCGCGCATGAGAAAAGCTGGGTGCGCGCAAGCAGCAGGTTGTAGCGCGCCACAAGCCAGAAATACCCCACGCCAGACACGCACAGGCCGAAGGCGGCCAAAGCGCCCGGATCGCACAGGTCCTGGCGATACGCCAGCGCGAAACATGCCGTGCCAGCCGAAGCGACCAGCGGAAGCGTAGACATGAAAAGCCTGTTCCAGCGCCTCATTCCATGAGGAAACGCTGCGAACAGGATGCTGATTACGAGAATACCCGCCAGAAAGAACGCACGCGGGTTGGTCCAGCCCTGCATGCCGTCGGCGGCAGGCATGAAACCGAGCGTGTGCCCCATGAGCGTGCACCACACAAGATTGAGACAGGAGCCGAAAGCGCACAGCGCAACGCACGCGTTCGGACGCGATTGAACAACGCCCATGCGCACCCCCTCGATTCCTCTTGCGACAAAAGACGTTCAGCCGATTCTATCCCAATTTCTGCATAAAAGGAAAACAAAGAGTCCACCGATCGCACATCGATCCCATCGAGAACGCGCTGATGCAGGATTTCGACGAAGCGTCCGAGGCGCAGAAACCAACGCCCCGGCAAAGCGCAGGACAAAGACGCCCGTCCGCGACGTCACCCCCGCCAAAAGGAAGGCCGAACGACGCTCACCCATATGGGCGATGGCTTTTGACCTGGACTTTTCGAAATCGTATTCCACGGCGATACAAAGAAGCGACACGGCCGGATAGTATAGCCCCCAGATAACGCGCGCAGCGGTTTTACGACGAGACCCTCCTACCCTCTCGGAATTCCGTCCTGCGCGCGTTTTCGTCTCGCCCGAAGAGAGAAGGGAGGTAGGGGCGAGCGATTCCGCAGGCGCGTCCGCGCCACCACATGACAAACAAGGGGGAATTATGTCCATCAAAAGCAAGATCGCGGCGACCACGGTCTGCCTTGCTTGCATGCTTTGCTGCATCGCCGGCTGCGCGCCGCAGCAGCAGGAAGAGCAGGCTCCGGCAAGCACGCCCGCCGCATCCGAGAAATCCGAAGAATCCACCGTCACGCCCGAGCAGCAGAAGGTCATCGACGGCGAAGAAGGCATCACCAACGCCGACATCAACGAAGACGCCTATCCCGGCAAGGAATACCTGGACGGCCTGTGGGACCGCTGGGAAACCATCGGCGAGGAGCATGCTCCTGAAATCCGCACCCTGCCCGACGGCAAGATGGTGCAGCGCACTCCTACCGAGTACGAAGTGAATCCGGACGCTTGGCAGATCCAGGCAGGCTCCAATTCCTATAACACCTACTGGCTCGGCGCCGACGACCGCGGCTGCGAATCCTGCCACGCCGACCTGGACGCCCTGCTGAAGAACCTGCCCTACGAGCATCCCGTGGCATGGAACGACACCCTGGACAACGAGACCACGCTCCAGCAGTGCCTGTTCTGCCACTCCTACGCTCCCGGCTACATCGCCAAGCAGTACGAATTCGGCACCCTGATGCACGGCATCCACTACACCGGCCCCGGCAAAGGCAAGTTCGACGGCGAATACGAGGGCAACTGCATGTCCTGCCACAACGCCACCGAAAACGGCCAGGACATGGAGCTGTGGGACCTCACCAAGTACGATCGCCTGTGGGGCATCAACAAGGTTGAAGACGTCCAGGGCGAATTCAGCGTCGAGCAGGAAACCGTCCACAGCCAGGACGAAGTGTTCTCCTACGACTGGATGCACGCTTACTACGACAACATGCGCCACGGCGCAGGCGTCAACGGCCTGAACCTCGAAATGCCCCAGAGCCTGTTCGACAACTGGGAGATCACCATCGAGGGCAACGTGCCCAACCCCTACACCGCCAAGCTTCCCGACCTGATCGCCGAAGCTGAAGAGGCCGGCGTCATCGTGACCAAGGCTTCCAAGATGGTCTGCGACTGGAACCCGGTCGGCGGCGGCGGCGTTACCAACACCGAAGTCACCGGCATCCCGGTGAGCTGGCTGGTCGAGAAGGCCGGCGGCTACCTGAACGACACCACGGGCGTCCGCGTCCTGCGTGCCGACGGCAGCTCCAAGCGCGCCTTCCCGAAGGATAAGCTCGATGACAACGAGGCCCTGCTCGTCTACAAGATCGGCGGCGAGTACCTCGACGCAACGCGCGGCTACCCCTGCACCAACTGGGTCGAGGGCGTCGACGCTCAGATCAACTCCAAGCAGGTCGCAAGCTACAAGGTGACCAACGAAGACATCGACTACACCGACAAGTGGGCCGGCAACCCCAACGCCTGGCATAACGAGAACGGCGACGCGATGAACAAGCCCAATGCCACCATCCTCGGCATTCCCGACGGCCTGCTCATCCAGAACGGCGAGCCCTTCACCTTCAACGGCTACGTCGATGCCTACGACAAGAAGATCGCCAGCATGGAGTTCTCCATGGACCAGGGCGAGACCTGGACCAAGTTCGACCTGCCCGAGACCGACGTGAACAAGATGGTCTGGTGGAACTTCACCTGGACGCCGGAGAAGGAAGGCGCCTACTGCCTGACCGTCCGCGCGACCACCGAAGAGGGTGAAGTGAGCTTCGAGACCCAGACCGTCATGGTCAACGTCAAGGACGTCATGCCCACTCCCGAGCAGACCACCGTCCTCGAAACCGCAAGCCTGGTTCCTGCCAAGCCCGCAGCAACCGCCGAAGAAGTGCAGTAAGGAGGCCAAGCCATGAAGTTTTCTACTCCTAAGAAGATTTTCGCCGGAGCGGCCGGCGTCGCCCTTGTCGCCTCGGGCGCCACGATGGCATTCGCCGACAAGGCCCCGCAGGCCGACGGCCTTTCGCACGACGTCGACGGCAACACCATCGACTCGCACCGTCTGACCATCGACAAGGACTTCACGCACGTCGCCGACGTGCAGGGCACCTTCGCTTTCAACCAGGAAGGCGTCACGCCCAACGACGAGCTGTTCAACGTGTTCGGCACCGCACTCACTTCGATGTGCTCCAAGCCGTCCATCGAGATGCTCGACAACGGCGAAGGCGTTGCCAACTACTACATCAACGTGGGCGGCAACATCAAGAAGAACTTCACCGTGAACGTGTCCGAGATGAAGGATTCCGAGCAGACCGCCCTCATGGGCTGCTCCTGCGCCACGGGCAAGCCGTTCGGCCAGGCCGCAGTCGTGGGCGTGCCGCTGGAGTCGATCGTCGGCATGGCCGACCTCGAAGAGGGCGTCAACACCGTGACGGCCTACGGCGCCGACGGCTTCGGCCAGGCCCTGCCTCTGCAGTATGCCCTCGATAAGAAGGCCATGCTGGTCTACGAGGTGAACGGCGAAGGCCTGAAGTCCACCGACGGATCCGCCGTGCAGATGTGGCTGCCCGAGACGGTCGCTCGCTACTTCACACGCAACATCGTGAACATCGAGCTGACCCGCCAGGCCGAAGAGCCTTCCGTGCAGCAGGTCGACCCGCAGTTCCGCAACAAGATCGACATCCACAACACTTCCGAGGGATGCGTCTTCAAGGCCGGCTACGACATCACCTTCGAGGGCGTGGCCGACGACTGCGGTTCTCCGATCACCGCGATCGAATTCTCGTTCGACGACGGCGCCACCTGGACCAGCTGCGCCACCGACGGCGCGACCGCTGATAAATGGGTGAACTGGCAGTTCACCACGTCGTTCGCGGAGCCTGGCGACTACAGCGTCTCCGTCCGCGCGAAGACCGCCGACGGCGTCGTGTCCCCGCTCGAGTCCACGCTGACGTTCGAGGTCATCGAGTAGCGCAAGCCGCACATCGATGCGACCGTCGGAAGCGAACCGACGCATATATAAGAAAAGGGAGCTTCGGCTCCCTTTTCTTATGCGCGCATGTTTCCTAAGCGAGGGCGATAGCCGCGAGTCGACGTGGCACCGAACGGACGCGGGGCCGGCAAGGCTGTGGAAAAGCGCGGACCGAACGCGCAGCGGCCCGGCGCTCGGGGCCGATTCGCGGGTCCGACTCGCCGGCCGGCGCCGCGGCGGGCTTTCTTGGAAAAAGAGGGGCTGTCAGGCCATTTTTTCGAGGTTCTGCCACGCGAAGAGGCGGCTG
Source organism: uncultured Slackia sp. (assembly GCF_959608125.1). Taxonomy (GTDB): domain Bacteria; phylum Actinomycetota; class Coriobacteriia; order Coriobacteriales; family Eggerthellaceae; genus Slackia. The sequence continues at coordinate 27,073 of NZ_CAUHPG010000013.1, read as the reverse complement.
CGGCGCGCTTCGCTCCCGTATACGCCGAAATGAACGACGCTTTTCTCTTATATGTGGACTAACTCCGCACCGATACGGGGCCGCCGCCGACATTTCGTGCCAAACCTCGCATTTTTTGGCCTCAGACGCCCCTTTTTTCCAAAGTGCGCCGCCGAGGGCGCCGCGGCCGCGATCGCTCCCGGTCGAAACGCCGACACCAAGAAGAAGCCCCCTCGAGCGCCCCCACGCAGCTTCGGCCGCAAACGCAACGAGGCCGCCCGAAGGCGGCCTCGTCGGAGGAGGATATCGACCTAGCCGATCATCTTCATGATGGTATCGGCGACCACATCCGCGTGGATGCCCGCCGCAAGAACCAAGAAGCGCAGGGCGCAACCACCCACAAGCGCTCCGATAGCTCCGATCAGCGTAGGCACGTCGACGGCTTTCGCGCCAGAACCCGCGGGCTCGCCTTTCGAAAGCAAGCCCTTAAGCGCCATGGCCAGCGGCAAAGCAAGTCCCAAAACCGCGACCAGGCCCCAGAACCACACGGCCAACTGGCCCGACACGAACATGCCGGCCGACGCCACGGCGGCCGCCCCGACGGGCGTGCTCGCATCGGCGAGCAGCATGCCGCCCAAGAACGCCGCCAGAACCACGGCCTCGAGCACGACCAGCACCACGACGCACTTCTCCATGAGGCGCTTCGCATCCGGGTCGATCGCCTCCTTCTTGGCGAGCGCGATCGCCACCACTTCCACAAGCGCCACGCCCGTGTCGAACGCCGACACGGTGAACAGCGCCGGCAAAAGCAGGGTGTCCCAGAACGGAACGCTTCCCGCCGTCATGAGCAGCATGCCCGTGTAGAACGCCACGAACGCGCCCAGGGCGATGCCCGCGAAAGCGAGCACCTTGCGAACGCCCTGTTCGTGCTGCGCATACCAAGAGCATTTGCCCGTCAACCACGCGCCGGCCTTCGGAGTGGCCAACACCGCCGAAACGCCGAACGCCGCGATGGCGCCGAACGCGCCCCATGCGCCGTAGGTCATCCACGACGTGAGGTGGCTGAAGCTCTGCCACATCAGCAGACCGCGCACAGGCGTGACCAGCTCCATCAACAACAGCAGCAGGCCCACGATAAGGCTGATCGTCGCCGCCCACATGGAAACGCACACGATGCGCGCGTTGCGTTCCCGATCCTTCAAATACAGGATGGCCGCCATGATGAACGCGCCTGCGCCCATACCGCCCAAAAACAGATAGAGCGCGGGCTGCCATCCCCAAACAGATTGCAACTCCATGGCCCTACTCCGTTCCGAGCACCAGGCACGACGGGTCGTTCAGTTCGGCGATAGGCACCGCCGACCCGTTCGTGGCCTCGAGCAACTCATCCAAAGGCCCGAATTTCAGCGCGCCGAACTTGCACGCACGCACGCAATACGGGTCCTCTTCGCCCAATGCGACGCCCGCCTTCTGGCAACAGTCGCATTTGTCCATCGACACCGAGTTGTACTGCGGCACCTCGTACGGGCACGCCTGATAGCAGTACTTGCATCCGATGCACAGGTCGGGATCGACCTTCACCACGCCATGCTCGTCTTTCGAGATGGCTCCCGCGGGACACACCTTCATGCAGCTCGGGTCGGCGCAATGCATGCACGACGTCGAAATGAAGAAGGTCCTGCCGCGGCTTCGCTTGAACGAAGACACATGCCTTCTGTCGGGAGTATCGTCGGAAAGACCGTTCTCCTCTCTGCACGCCTCGACGCACCGCCCGCATCCGGAGCAGCGCGAGAGCGCCGTGAGGAAGCCGTACCTGACTTCCTCGGCGTTCGAGCCTGAGCTCGCCTCGCTGGCGGCCGCCTCGTTTCCAGAGACGGCCGCTACGCCGAGAGCAAGCGCGCAGGCGCCTGCGGCCGATGCCGTCAGCATCGCCCTGCGCGTCATGTTCACGCTTTCTCCCATTCGAATTCCTCGCTTTCACCGCCCGAAGGCGGAAGTACTTACTCTTCGACCTCGAACACCGTGCTCGAGCCGAGAGGAGACACCGTTCCGTCCTCGGCCACGGCGCGCACGTCGAGCTTGTAGATGCCAGCCTGTTCGGGGGTGTAGTCGAAGTGCCAATACACCCAGTCTTCCGCATTGGAAGAAGACGTGTCGAACGACGTCCAGGTCTCGCCGCCGTCGAGGGAGAACTCGACCGCGGTCACCTTGGTGCCGCAGTCATCGGCATAGCCTTCGAATGCGATCAGGTCGCCAACCTTGAAGCTGTCGCTCACGGTGTTGAGGATGTTCACCTTGGCGCGATAGTCGGCGTCGGGGCCTTCGACCTCGGGAACCTCCTCGGAAACGGACAGCTCGATTTCGGCCACGGCGCGCGTGAAATACTTCGCCACGGTGTCGGGAATCCACACCTGCAGGCGCTCGCCGTCGGAGAAAGGCTTGTCGCCAACCTGATAGACCAGCAGCGCCTCCTTCTCCATGACGTAGGACAGCGGCATGGGCAGGCCGTAGCCGTCTTTGTCCTTGAAGGTGATCGTATTGGCGCCTGCGCCCACGCCTGCCATTTCGACCAAGTCGGACACCTTGACGCCCGTGACGCTGGCCATAGCCACGGCCGGGCTCATGCCGCACGTGCAGCGCATGTCCTTGCGCTCGGCCTCCATGCGCTCGATCTCATCGAGGCCGATGGAGTACACCTTGTCGACGACGCCGCCCACGTTGACGTAGTAGTCCTCGTGCGTCACCTCGTCGAACGCGTAGCCGGGCTTCGCGCAGATAGTGGTCGTCGCAGTGCCGAACAGGTTGAACACCTCGTCGGCGGGGGTCAGCGTGTCCTGCGTGAACGTGAATCCGCCCTGAACGTTGGCGACCTTGTCGTAGTCGACCGCCGCGCGCTGCCACACATCGATGGGGCCTTCTTCTTTATCGCTGCTGCCCGCAAGAGCCGCATTGGGCATCATGGAGCCGATGCCGCCGAGCACCATGGTGGCGCCCATCGTGCATCCCAGCACTTTCACTCCGAAAGAACGTTTCATCGCTATTCCTCCACGTTCGTCTTCGCGGTGACCATGACCTTGTGGATGTAGCCCTCGTCGGTCACCAGGCCGGTATCGGTGGTGCCGCGGGTCATGAGCACGTAGCTGCCGTCGGTTTCGGGCGTCCAGGTGAAGGTCCACCACACCCACTGACGCGGGTCGGTCTGGCCCAGGTCGAACGCGGTCCAGGTCTTGCCGCCGTCCATCGAGAACTCGATCTTCGTCACGGCCTCGTCGAATGCATCCGCATAGCCTTCGAAGGTGAAGGGCTTGCCGGTCTCGATGATTTTGCCGTCAGGCACGCCGAGCGTGGTGACGTTGGGTTTGTTCATGTAGGGGCCCTCGTCGTAGCTGTCGAAGCCGTTCTCGGAGATGGCCGCCCAGTCCTTGTCCTCATCGGTCAGGTGATAGCCCACGCACTGCTTGACATTGCCCTGGGCGTCGTTGGCCTCGATCCAGTTGAGGCAGGGAGCGCCGGCGCTCACGCTCAGCGGCTCGCCGCCGATTTCATAGACCAGATAGACATCGTCGAACTTCTCGGGAGCAGTGCCGCGCGTGCTGTGATTCTGCGCGCCGTCGGTATGGAACTCGCGACGGTCGATAGTCACGCCGGTCACGCCTTCCTTCAGACCGCCGCCGCGCTCGATGAGCCAGTTCAGCGGAATGCCGGTGATTTCGACGTTGGAGATGCCGCCGCCGCCAGGCATGTTGTCGAGGCAGTGGATCTTCGAAATCTTGGTGACCGTCGCGCCTTCGGCCTCGGCCTCGGAGATCAGGTCTTTGAGCTTAGCGGTGTAGGGCTGGTTCACCAGACCGGTGATGTTGATTTCCCAGTTGTCCACCATTTCCTGGGGCAGGGGCAGGTCTTCGCCGTTCTTGCCCATGATGGCCAGCAGGTGGTCGTAATCGGAATGGATCCAGTCGTAGGTGAACATCTCGTCCATGGTGTTGGTCGTGGTCTGGTCGAAGGTGAATTCGCCCTGAACATCCTCTTCCTTGACGATGCCGTCCATGTGGTCGTACTTGACCTGGTCCCAAAGCTCGACGCCTTCGCCGTTCTCGGTCATGTTGTGGCAGCTCTGGCATTCGCCGCCGCGCTGCTCGAAGTTGGCGTTATTGCGTTCGCCGTAATGCACGGCATGCATGAGCGTGCCCATTTCGTAGCCGTCGTCATCGCTGTGGCACAGCATGCACTGGTCGACGGTGATCCAGTTGTTCAAAGCCGGATTGAAAATCGTGAGGTGCGAGTACTCCATGCCGGCCAGCGTGTCCTTCAGGTCCTCGTGGCAGGCGTTACAACCGCGGTTGTCGGCGTCCAGCCAGTAAGTGTTGTAGGAGTTGCCGTTCGTGTACGGACGGTTCCAGTGATATCCGCGATACTCGGTAGGCGTACGCTGCACCTTGGTGCCGTCTTCAAGCGTACGAATTTCCGGGGCGTATTCTTCGTTGATCTTGTTCTGGCGCTCGTTGATTTCGGCCAGAATGCCCTCCGCCTCTTCGTACGTGTCGGAGTATTGGGTTTCGTTCGCCGCAGCGTCGGTCTCGGCAGCGTCCTGCTGTACGCAGCCGGCGGCCATCATGGACCCGGCCGCAAGCGTCACGGCCGCAAGCGCGAGTTTCCCCTTGACTCCCCTTCCTGTTTTCCGCATTGTTCCCCCTTTCCTTTTGCGCGTCATGCGCATGTCTCGGCGCCCTCCTTTTCGCGGCGCCGGAAGAAAACCCTACCCTCCGGACAACCGCGCTTCCATCGACGTAAAGGGGCGAACTTTATATAACCCCAGGTGGAAGGCATAACCCGGTTTGGTTGATGCCTTGTCAGAAATAACTTGTCGGTTAGAATAGGGACGTTCGTGAATAAAACGCCATCGGCGCGAAGGGAGAACTATGGCACACCGCCTAGGCGCCTCGGCGCTTTGTTCTGCATATGCGGCAGTCGGCCTCGTACTGGTTTTCGTATGGTCGGCGCTGTCCGATCATGTGTTCGGCCTGCGCAGCGCACTGCCCGAATTCCTCGTGGTGAACCCTCGCGTCTTCTTCCTTGCCGGCATCCTCGCGCTCAGCATCGCCTTCGCCGCGAAGCCTAGGCTGCCCCGCGCCGCCGACGCCACGCTATCGGTGCTTTTGCCGTTCATCGGCGCCACCGGCACCGCCTGCATCGCGCTGGCATCCAATCAGAATCTATTCCCACCTGCCATGCTCTGCATCACGGGCCTTCTGGCGCTCGGTGCAGGATATTGCTGGTTCGTGGTAAGCTACGGGTTGCTGCTCGCGCGCACGGGTTCGATCGCGCGCATCGTATACTGCCTGGCCGCCGCGCTTTCCATGGAGCCCGTTGTCAGGCTGGTCATCGAATCCACCTTCTCGCAAACGGCCATTTCCGCCATTGCGGTATCGCTGCCGTTCATATCCATGGTCCTTCTGACGCTTGTGCGCTCCATGGTCGAGCGCGAGGAGCGACAAGACCCCGATGCCGAGGCAAGCGCTCGCGGGTTCGAGGGCGGCGCGAGCGACGTCGAACCGGTCGAATCAGGAAGAGAAGCGCTCAAAAGCAGGACGGGGAAGACCTTCGTCCTGCTGTTCGCCACCGCCGTCCTTCTTGCCACCGTACGCACGCTGAGCCCCTGCGGCACATGGGACGCCAAATTCGACCCCGCACCCATGACGTCGTCGTTCGGCCTCGTTGCCGCATATGCGGCGGGGGTGTTCCTCTTCGCCTGGTATGCGCTCGTACGTGCTGAAAGCCGCCCCGTGCTGACCCGCTTCCAGCCGGCGTTCCTTCTCATCGTGCTCACGTTGTTCGCATCGCTGATCATGCTGTTCTCGCAAGGTCCGCAGTCGGCGCTTCTGTACACGTTCATGATCTTGGACGATTCATTCGCGCACATGCTGTTCTGGGCATCGATCGTCTGCACGATTGCAAACGCCGCCATGCCCGGCCGCAGGGTGGTCGGCCTTGCCATGGGCGTTTACGCGGCGGTATCGACCGCCTGGCTGTTCCTTTTGGGCGATAGCGACACGCTGGATGCGCCCGTCATGGCCGTCGCCATTACGGCCATCTACCTGCTCACCATGATCGTCTCCCATACCAACACGGGCAATGTCGACATGGCGGAAAAGGGCGAGCAGGACGAAGCGCAAGAGGAATCGACCGCCCTTGCCGACCGCATCGCGGCCAGCATCGAAGAACGCTGCCTGGAAATTTCGAACGAATACAAGCTGTCGCCCCGCGAAACCGAGGTGCTCGTGCTGCTTGCCCAAGGGCGCACCCGCGTCTACATTCAAGACGAACTCGTCCTGGCGGAAAACACCGTGAAGACGCATATCGCGCATATCTACAAGAAGCTCGACGTAGGTAATCGCCAAGAAATGCTCGACCTGGTGTTCGGCAAGAACGAGGAACCCGGAGGCGCCGAACCCGCCGAAGCCCGCTAAATGCGCGGGAGGGGCCCGCGGTATGAGGGCCGATTCGCGGGTCCGACCCGCCCGCCGGCGCCGCGGCGGGGCTTTCTTGGAAAAAGAAGGCCTGTCAGGCCATTTTTTCGAGGTTCTGCCGCGCGAAAAGGCATCCGCGGTGCGCTTCGAGCTCATATATGCCGAAATACACGACGCTTTTCTCTTATATGTGGACTAACTTCGCACCGATACGGGGCCACCGCTAGCATTCCGTGCCAAACCTCGCATTTTTTGGCCTCAGGCGCCCCTTTTTTCCAAAGTACGCCGCCGAGGGCGCCGCAGCCGCGATCGCTCCCAGCCGAAACGCCGACGCCAAGAAGAAATCGGCCGCCGAAGCTCGCTAAATGCAGGAAAGGCCCGCGGTGTGCGGGCCTTTCCTATGCGGGCAGTATGTACGCCGCAGGAGCGCGGCAAGCCCTGGCAGCTTTGCAGCGTCGAGCCGTTGCGGCGGCTGGAAGGCCGTCGCAACTCTTTTACTTCATCAGCTTCGCGATTTCGTTGGCGAAGGCGACGGGATCTTCCAGAGGCATGCCCTCGACCAGGAGAGCCTGGTTGTACAGCAGGCTGGCATAGCTTGCCACCTTGTCGGCATCGCCCGCCTCCTGCGCGGCCTTGAGCGTGGCGAAAATCGGATGCTGCGCGTTCACTTCGAGCACGCGCTGGCTCCTGATGTCTTCGCCGCCGTCGGGCATCTGAGACAAAATCTTCTCCATCTCGAGCGACACAGGACCCTCAGCGGTGATGCACGCGGGCGCATCGTCGGCCGCGGCCAGGCGCGTAGACACGCTCACCCTGGACACGTGCTCGCCCAGCGCGTCCTTCATGGCGCCGAACAGGCTCTCATTTTCCTTCGCAGCCTCTTCGGCGGCCTTCTTCTCGTCTTCGGTCTCGAGGCCCAGGTCGCCCGACGCCACGTTCTTCAGCGGCTTTTCGACGAACTCCTCGCCTTCGGCGGCGGGCTTGCCGTAGCCCATCATGGCCTGGAAGCAGAACTCGTCCACATCCTGCGTGCACAGCAGCACGTCGTAGCCCTTGTTCATGACGGCCTTCACCACGGGCATCTTGACCAGGCGCTCGACCGATTCGCCGGCGGCGTAGAAGATCGCATCCTGGCCCTCGGGCATGGCGGCCACGTATTCGTCCAGCGTGACCATCTTCTCCTCTTTGGCCGAATAGAACAGCAGAAGGTCGGCCAGCTCGCCCTTGTTCATGCCGTAGCTGGTGTAGATGCCGTACTTCAGCCCGCGGCCGAACTGCTCGAAGAACGCCTCGTAAGCTTCGCGGTCGTTGTCGCGTATGTTCGCCAGTTCGCCCTTGATCTTCTTCTCGAGCTTCTTGGCGATCGCGCGCAGCTGGCTGTTGTGCTGCAGCGTTTCGCGGGAAATGTTGAGCTGCAGGTCCTGGCTGTCCACCACGCCGCGGACGAAATTAAAGTGATCGGGCAGCAGCTCTTCGCACTTCTCCATGATCATGACGTTGGAGCTGTACAGCGCCAGACCTTTCTTGAAATCCTTGCTGTACAGGTCGTACGGCGCGCGCGTGGGGATGAACATGAGCGCATCGTAGGTCAGTGCACCTTCGGCGTGGACCCTGATCGTGCGCGCGGGATCGGCCCAATCGTGGAAGTCGGACTTGTAGAACTCGTTGTATTCCTCTTCGGTCACGTCGGATTTGCTGCGCTTCCAAATCGGAATCATGGAGTTGACGGTCTCGGTTTCGGTGTAGTGCTCGAATTCGGGCTTATAGTCGTCGCCGGCATCTTCGGGCTTGGGCAGCTCGCGCGTCTTTTCGCATTCCATCTGGATGGGATAGCGCACGTAGTTGCTGTATTTCTTGATGAGATTCTTCAAGCCCCACTCGGACAGGTAGGTGTCGTAGTTTTCCTCGTCAGCGTTGTCCTTGAGGACGACCACCACGTCGGTGCCGTGGTCGGCGCGCTCGGCGGGCTCGATCGTGTAGCCCTCCACGCCGTCGCTCACCCAGCACCAGGCTTCATCGGAGCCGTAGGCGCGCGAGGTCACGCGCACCTCTTTGCCCACCATGAAGGCGGAATAGAAGCCCACGCCGAACTGGCCGATGATATCCACGTCGTCGCCCTGGGCCTCGGCGTTGTCGGTCTTGAACTCCAGGCTGCCGGAATGCGCGATGGTGCCCAGGTTCTTCTCCAACTCGTCTTTGGCCATGCCGATACCGGAATCGCTCACCGTGACGGTGCGCGCGTCGCGATCAAAGCCTACGTGAATGGCCAGCTCATCCTTGCCCACCTTTACGTCGGAATCGGTGAGGCTCTTGAAGTAAAGCTTGTCCACCGCGTCGGAAGCGTTGGAAATGAGCTCGCGCAGGAAGATTTCCTTGTTGGTGTAAATCGAGTTGATCATGAGGTCGAGCAGCTTTTTGCTCTCTGTCTTGAACTTCTTCATGGATGAAGCCTTCCTTCTTTCATGCATCGCGCGGGCGGGCCGCAACGTTATGACCGTAGGGAAATGGGCGATGGCGCCGGCATGCGAGTCGCGCTTGATGTCCATCGCATGCGGACGGTTCGCCGCGAATCGCTTTTTTAGCACTCAAGAGATGTGAGTGCTAACCTAGATTGTAGTACTGACCATTGCGCTGTCAACCGAAGCCCAAGAAGGCTCCATGCAATGTTGACGTTTCGTTGCGAAAACGAAAAAGCGCGGCCGAACCCCGACCGCGCCTCATTCCGCACAAACGAACTGCGCCGCTATTTCACGAACACGAAGGAGTCGTTCGTCGATGACTCCTGGTCAAACGCATACCCCGCCGCATCGAAGCACTTGAAATCCTCCGCGCGCTCGATCGCGTTTTCGGCGCACCAGCGCACGAAGGTGCCGCGCGCGGCCTTCGCCTCGGTCGAACGCTGCACCAGCTTGCCGTCGCGAAGCGTGCCAAACAGGCAGGTCGCCACGCGCACGTCGCCGCCCGCTTTCGCGGCGGCCTTCGCATGCGGCAGCACGGCCTTGGCGTATTCGACCGACGCCAGGTTCACAATCGTGCGTTCGCTGGCGGCATCGCCCTCCTGACGCGCCAAATCATCCGCCAGCGCCTCGTACAGGCGCGAATCCCAATAGCCGTAGAGGTCGCGCGCGCCGCCCACGGCAAGCTTCGCCTGCATTTCAAGACGGTAGGGCGCCACCGCATCGAGCGGGCGCAGCGCACCGTACAACCCCGACAGGATGCGCAGGTGCCGCTGCAGATAATCAAGCTGCTCCCCCGTCATGACCCGCGGCGCCATGTTCTGATACTGGATGCCTTCGTATGAAAACACCGCCGGCGTGCACGCCGCGCCACACGCGGGATCAATGCTGCGCACGCGTTCGTAATTCAGCTCGGCCAGCGCGTCGCTGCACTTCCACAGCGCCTTCGCCTCGTCGTAAGAAAGCGCGCGCAGCGCCTCGATCAGTTCGCACGCCTGCGGAAGAAAGCGCGGCATGTCGCGCCACGCGAACGCATCGCTTGCGTCCACCATCTTCTTGGCAGGAGAAATTATGAACAGCATGGTGTTTCTTTCTGTCGCAGCAAATACACGAAGCTAGCGTCGCGCGGCCCATCAGTCCGATATCCAATACGTATTAATCCGATAAAAAATAGCGCATTTCTTTATCGGATTATCTCGTTTTCAGGCGATCCGATAAAAAACGTTATCAAATCGCGGGTGCCTCATCGGAAGCTCGACGCGCGATCGCCTTGCCGATGCGGTGCACCACGTCCACCACGAGCGCGTTGCCCATGCAAAACGCACGGTGGCCGTCGGTCATGCCCGTGGCGGTCCAGCCTTTCGGGAAGGTCTGCAGCCGGTCGAGCTCGTCGGGCACCAGGCGGCGATATCGGCCGCTTTCGGTTTTCACCACATGCTTGAAGCGCGACGCGCCCGCGCCGCCTTCGCCCGTCAAAATGGTACGCGACGGCTTGTCGAGCGCATCAGGAAACGTCATGCCGCCTTCGCTGTACATGTACGTGAAGCCCGACGCGTGCGTGCGCTCCTCTTTCTTGGCGCCCTTAAAATACTCCCAGCGCTCGAGCTTGTCGTCGTCGATGAAAAACGCCTCGGGCACCTGCTCTTCGGGGATCAGCACGTCGCCGAGCGTGGCGAAAGGACCGCCGTACACGGGCGTCACCTCCGCGGTGAACACCTCGCCGTTCTGCATGGCGCCCGCCCCGTGGAACGGCGACGCCTTCAGGCCTTTGCCGAAGTTCTCGCTCACCTCGTACGGCTCGCCCTGCACCGCGAACGCATTCACCTTCGTGACCAGGCGATTGATGGGAAACGCCTCGGCCATCACGCCGGCTTCGCGCACGCGCTCCTCGATATTCCACGCAGGCGCGTCCTTTTCGGCATACACGTACACGCGGCGGCGGCGCTGCGGCGCACCGTAATCGGCCGCATTCACCACGCGCCACTCCACCGAATAGCCGCGCTCGTTCAGACACGCCAGCATGATGGCGAAATCGCGGCCGCGCTGCGATGCTGGCGACTTCAGCAGACGGTCGACGTTTTCAAGCAGCACGTATTTCGGCGAGCACAAGTACAGAAAGCGATAGATCTGCCACCAGAGCACGCCCTTCTTGCCCTCGATGCCGCCCGACTGGTTCTTCGGCCGCGCCACCGAGTAGTCCTGGCACGGGAAGCCGCCCACCAGCATGTCGTGCGCGGGCATAGAGCGCTCGCCCGCCTCTACCTGGTCGAGCACGCGTTCGATATCTTCATTGACGATGGATCCTTCGCCGAAACGCTCGGCATAGCAGCGCGCCGCGAACTGACGCGTTTCAGTTCCAGGAGGCTCCCACTGGTTCGCCCAGACGGTTTCGAAATCACCCGCCGCCGGCAAATGCCAGCCACGCTTTTCATCATCGTATCCGTCAAGCGCAAGACGGAACCCGCCCACGCCCGCAAACAGCTCGGCAACGCGAATCTTCGTCATGCAAGCCTCCATAGCATTCGTTCGTACCGGATCCATGATCGCAAATAGAACCCGCTCCGTCAAGATCGCACGGGCGGGCGGTGCGAACCGCATACGCCCCGGACGCAAGAAGCCCCGGCGCTCGAGGCAACCGGGGCTTCGCAAGCAAGCTATCGAAGGGTCACGCTGGAAGGCCTACGCCTGCGACGCGCCTTCCTGGGTGAGTTCGGGGTCGATCATGAAGTAATCGAGCACGTCTTTGTCGGCCTTCACCAGGTCGGCGATGTTCATGCAGCTCGTACCGACGCGGCCGATATCGTAAAGCAGCCTGTTGAACACGGCGGTCATGGCAGGCGAACATTCCTTCGCGGCCATACGCTTCATATGCGCCTTGCGTGCGCCGGTCTCGGCCTCGACCAAGCTGGCGCTCGCAGAAAACACGCGCTTCGCATCGGCGGAATCGCCCGACGCCAGGGCTTTCATGGCGCCAGCGAACATCTCTTCCGCGATAGCCATCGCCCTCTGGGCTTCGTCGATCGCGGCCTCGGAATACTTCACGCCCTTGCAGGACTTCACGATATGCCCGCACAACGCCGCCACGCGCTCCACATCGTTCAAGCCGCGCATCAGCTTCATGGTATGCGCCGCCTGGTCCTCGTTGAGAGCGCCCGCCGCGAAGATTTCGGCAAGGTAGTCGGTCACCTTTTGGCACAGCTCGCCGGCCGCCTCGGCCTTACGCGCCGCCTCGTCGATGCGCTTGGAATCGCGGTCGCGCAGGGCTGCGGAAATGTCGTGGAGCGACACGCGGATCGTTTCGCCGCAGCGCTCGATTTCCTGAGCGACCATCTGCAGCGCGACCACAGGCTGAGACATAAGACGATCGTCGAGATACATGGGCTCGGCAGGATCGGACACGACCTTCGACCCCGCGCGCTTCTCGGGAATGATACGCATGACGATCTTCACCATGAGCCAGATGAACGGCAGCCAGAGCAGGGTCATGGCGACATTGAACGACGTGTGGGCGTTCGCGATCTGGCGCGAAATGACCTCGATTTCGGGGCCCGCAGGCGAAATGGCCTGAATGAATGCAGCGAATGCGGGGATGAACCAAATGAAGATCAGGCATCCGGAGATATTGAACAAGCTGTGCGACACGGCCACGCGCTTGGCGTTGCGGCTCTGTCCGATGCTGGCAAGCAGGGCCGTGATCGTGGTGCCGATGTTGTCGCCCAACAGCACGGGAATCGCGCCCGTCAAACCGATAACGCTCGTCACGCCGTCGGGGCCGGCGGTGGCAGCCAGGTTCTGCAGCACCGCGATGGTGGCAGAACTGCTCTGGACGATGACCGTCATGATCGTGCCTACGGCAACGCCCAGAATAGGCACGTCGACCACCTGGGAAATCATATCGATGAACACGGGGCTCGTGGCCAGCGGCTTCATCGAATCGCCCATGGTCTCGATGCCCAGGAACAAAAGACCGAAGCCCAGGATGCTCAGGCCGACGCTCTTCACACGCTCGGTCTTGGCGATGAACGAAACCAAGAAGCCGATGAACACGAACGCCAAGATGTAGTCGGTGATTTTGAAGGCGATGATCTGCGCCGTGATCGTGGTGCCGATGTTGGCGCCCAAAATGATCGAAATGGCCTGGGGCAGGCCCATCAGGCGCGCGCTCACGAAGCCGATCGCCATGACCGTCGTGGCGCTCGAGCTCTGCAGCACGGCCGTCGTCAACGCACCGGCCAAAACGCCGAGAATCGGATTTTTAGTCAGAAGGGAAAGGATGCTCTTCATCTTTTCGCCGGCAACCTTTTGCAGGTTGTCGCTCATCATATTCATACCGAAGATGAAGATGGCAAGGCCGCCAAGAAGACCCAAGGCGGTAGGAAGCACGGTGTCCACGAAAGCGTTCTCCTCAGTTCGTACGGGGGCATCTGCATGAAACCATCGAGGGAGCAGTATAGCGGCCGAAACGATTCGCGTAGACTTTGCAAATGTAAAATAAATGCAAAGTCGCGCGGAGCAAAACGAGGGGCTTATGCGCTCTTATCTGCGTAAATGCAATATTGACGCCTATTTTGCATAAAAGGGCGCGCTTCGTTACCGCGATATGCATCCGAAAGCAGACACGGCGTGCAAAATGCGCCGACTAGGCAAGATGGCGACGTCGCCCAACTGCGGCGCAATCGAAGCGCCAGACACGAAGCGCTTTCGCAAAACGCGAAAAAGGCGGCCCGAAGGCCGCCTTCCCATACATATAAAACGCGATGTCCGCGCGAACGCTACGGCCTCAGGCCGCTGCCGCCCTGCAGGGTCAGCGTTTCGCCGGAAATATAGCTGGCGTCCTCGGAGCACAGGAATACGGCCGTGCGTCCGATGTCGCTTTCGGCATCGCCGAAGCGACCCGCGGGAATGCCCTGAATGGTCTTCTCGTAAGCCTCGGGATACTCTTCCTTCCAGGCGGCGAGCTGGCTGGTCATGACCAGCGGGCAAATGACGTTGCAGTTGATGCCGTCGGGGCCCCACTCGGTGGCGGCGACGCGCGTCATGCCGCGGATGCCCTCCTTCGCCGCAGCATAAGAGCTCTGGCCGTACCGGCCGAACAGGCCTGCGCCCGACGCGAAGTTCACCACGGAACCCTTCGCTTCCTTAAGGTAGGGATGGCAGTGCTTCATATAGAAGAAAGCGGCGTACAATCCGGAGAACACGGCCTTGTCGAAATCTTCTTTGGTGTGCTCGATCAACGTAAGGCCCGATGCGGAATTCTGGGCGTTATTGATCAGGAAGTCGATGCGGCCGAATTCATCGGCTACCTGCTTGACCGCGGCTTCGACCTGGGCTTCGTCGCCGCCGTCGGCCTGCAGGCACAGCACCTTGATGCCGTACAGGCGCTCGAGCTCTTCCTTGGCGTCTTCGAGCTTTTTGACGTTGCGACCTGTAATGGCCAGGTTGCAGCCCTCTTTGGCGAATGCCGTGGAAAGGCCCCAGCCGATGCCGCCGCCTTTGCCGCCGCCCGTGATGATGGCTACTTTGCCGTCGAACTTGCCCATGAAAGCCTCCTGACTTCGGGTGTTTCTTTTTACGGTCCAAACGTAATAGCGAATTGCCGGCACATGGCGCGCAATTCGCCGAAGGGCGTTTTTTCGGGCGCATACAGCACGGGTTTCGCGGAATGAAACACGCCGGAAACACTGACGGCGAGCGCGGTGCTCGATGTACGGCTTGCCGTCCGGCCGAATACAGCACATGGCGGATCGCTCGACCGCAAGGCGGCAGCAGTGCATGCACGTATAAAAAATGGGCCGACGACGAACCGTCGGCCCATCGCACAAACGCGGCGAAGGCGTATTTCGGCTACAGACGCGGCCTACATGACGAACACGACAGGCAACGCGGCCATGACCACCAGGTAGCGCAGCAGGAAGCCGCCCACCAACACGCACGCATCCACGCCGACGCTGATCATGCGAGCCTTGGAAGACTCCTCGAACTCCTTCGGAGCGAAGAAGAGCAGCCAAGTCTCGACGGCGGTCGGAGCCACCAGGCCCACGACCACCAGGCCCAGCCAGAACAGCGGAGCCCAGGAGCCGCACACCAGACCCATCACCGAATCGAATCCAGCAGTGGAGTTGTAGCTGGTGATGAAGCACAGCGCAGCCACCAGCACGATCTCGATCAGGGGCAGGCAGTAATGCGCCTTCTTCAGCAGACCCACGGCCTCGAACTCGTCGGCGAAACGTAGCGCGCCCACCAGCAGAACCGACGCCGCGCCCGCCGACATGGCGGACACCAGGAACAGAATGGGCAGCAAGGCGTTGTTCCACAGGGGGAACGTCTTGCACACGCCCAGCAAAGCGCCCGTGTACATGGCGACGCACACCGCGAATACGACGCCCGCGATTTCCAGCCATGCGGGAACGCGCTTTTTCAGGAAATCGAGCAGCAGCACGACCAGTGCGATTACCATGAAGGCCGCCAGGAACACAACACCCCAGGTCATGACCGAGAACGGATTGTGCAGCAGCAACGCGAAGCGCAGCGGGTTATGCAGGCCGGCTTCGGCGTCGACCATCAGCAGTACCAGACCGATCATCACCACGACAGGCGCGATGATATGGCCCGCCTTGCGCATGTTGGCGGCCTCGGGGTGACGCCAGCGCAGGAACGCCGACGTCACGAACGCGCCGCCGCCCAAACCGGCAAGGAACAGGTACCAGGCGATGGGAGCGCCCCAGATAGGTTCGAATGACATCCTTCATCACCTCACGTAAAAGACTTTAGCTTCGGTCAAGTCGCCGTCGATAGGCTGGGCGTTCAACTCGGCGATCTGCTTGGAAACCTCGGACTCGGGATCGTCCAGGTCGCCGAAGACGCGCACGCCGGTAGGACACGCCGTCACACACGTGCACATCTCGGTGCCGTCGAGCGCAGACACGGTGCAGAAGCGGCACTTGTCCACCGCACCCGTCTCCTCGTTGACCACGCGAGCGCCGTACGGGCAGGCGGCCATGCAGTATTTGCAGCCGATGCAGCGGCCGTGGTCGACGCACACGATGCCGTCCTCGGTGGTATACGTCGCGCCGGTCGGGCACACCGCCTGGCACGGAGCGTCCACGCAATGCATGCACTGCGTGGGAACGTGCTCGATCGTCACGTTGGGATACGTTCCACGCTCGAATTCGTGGAACTTGATGAACGATTCGTTCGGAAGCAGGTCGTTCTGCCTCTGGCACGCCGTGCGGCAGGCGAAGCAGCCTACGCACTTCTTGGTATTGATAAGCATTCCATAGCGGGCCATTACGCACCTACCTTCTTAACCGTGACCAAAATCTCGTGCGACATGGTGGAGCCGTAGCCGTTCTCGAGCTGATAGGCCTGGAAGTCGGTCGAGCGGAGGCCGATACCGTAAGCCGTATGCTGGTCCTTCGACGAGCAGCCATATGCCGGCGGCAGGAAGACGGCCGTGGGGTTGAGACGCTGGGTCACCTTGACGCGGCAGCGACCGGTGTGCCGGTCGTTGGAGACCTCCACCTCGTCGCCGTCGGAAATACCGAGCTGCTCGGCACGATCGGCATTCATCCAAATGCGCGTGAGGTCGTAATCCTGCGTGATGGCCATGAGCGGCTCGCAATTCGCCGTCATGGTGTGGCTGTGCATAGCCTGCTTGCCCGTGATCAGACGGAACTGATTGCCGCCCGCGGGCGTGACCGCAGGTGCGACCCACGTCGGCGCGGGGGTATAGCCCGCAGCGGCGCACGCCTCGCTGACGAACTGGATTTTCTCGGAAGGCGTCTTCCACTTCGGCGTCTTGCCGTATTCGAACGCCTTCTCAGGGAAGGAAATCGTACCGACCTCACGCAGCGCGTCCAGGCTCAGGCCCACCGACTTCAGCTGCGCATCGGCAAGCTCCTCCACCGTGAACGGGAAGTATTCGCCGACCCCGCACGCCTCGGCAAGACCCGTGAAGATCTCGTCGCACGGCTTGGTATTAGGATGCACGATGTCGAGAACCTTGTCGCGCAGCGAAACGGAAGGCACCATGCCGCCGTTGAACGCGGGCAACTCCAAGCGCTCGAGGAAGCTGCACTCGGGCAGCACGTAATCGGCGCACAAGGCGGTTTCCGACATCTGAATGTCCACGACGACGCACAGATCCAGGGCATCCAGGCACTCCTGCAGATACACAGGGCTGGAATAACCCGCAACCATATTGGAGTTGTAGAAGAACATGCCCTTGATCGCGCCCTCTTTCGCACGCTGGGCAGCGAACACATTCACGCCCATGCTCGAAGAAGCAAGCGGATATTCCTCGGAACCCACCTTCTTACCCTCGGGCTTCGGAACGGCGGGGAACTTCTCTTCGTCAAGCTTGCCTGCGGAAACGCTGGGAAGGAACAGCGCGCCGCCCTTTTGGTTCCAGCAGCCGAGCAGCGTATTGAACACGGCGATGGCGCGAGCCGTTTCGCCGGAGTTGGCATACTGATTGCCGAAAGCGCCGCGCCATCCTGCGTCGATGCATGCAGCAGGCGCCGCCTGGGAAAACTCGACGGCCAGGCGCTCGATATCGGCGGCGGGAATGCCGCAGATCGCCTCGGCCCAAGCAGGGGTGCAGTCCTTCACGCCGGCGGCGAACTCATCGAAGCCCACTACGTTTTCGGCCACGTAGGCGGCGTCGTAGATGCCATCGCGGATGAGTACATGGCTCATGGCAAGCAAAAACGCAAGGTCGGTGCCGGGATTGATGGGGAGCCACTCATCGGCGAATACCGTGGAGTTGTTGCAACGCGGGTCCACCATGACGACCTTCGCGCCGTTGTCGTGCGCTTTCTGCAGCGCCAGCAAATGGGCAGGACGGACGGCATCGGCCACGGAGCGGCCGATATACATGATCATCTTGGAGTTCTCGACATCGGCGGAAAAATCGCCCGCACCGATGACCTGCGAAAAGCCCGATGCCTTGGAAATGTTGCAAGCGGCACCGTGGGTGTAGTAGTTCGGCGAGCCCAGCGCGTCCATGAAACGCTTGGTGTAATATGCTCCGCTCGGACGCGGGTCCTGCACCATGGCGAGCGCCTGAGGGCCGTCCGAATCCAGGATAGCCTTCACCTTGTCGCCGATTTCCTGATAGGCCTGCTCCCAGCTAATGACCTCGAATTCGCCCTTGTCGTTCTTCTTCAAAGGATCGGTCAAACGGTCCTTTGAATAAACGATGGCGGGATAGCCGTAGCCGCGCGCGCAAATCTTGCCCTGGGCATGCGCATCGTATTCGTTGGGAATAAGCTTGGACAGGCGGCCGCGCTTGACATAGGCCTTGTATCCGCACTTGCTCGAACAGGCGTTGCACATGCTATAGGCAAACCAAGAACCCTCGTCGGACGCGGGTTCGTCAGCGCACGCCTGCTTCCACGCGCCGAAGCTCATGTATCCGCCCGCTGCGGCAAGAGCGGCCACTCCTGCGCTGCCGGCCAGAAAGCTTCGCCTTGTAATAGCGTTTTCTGACATTCTCGGTTCCTCTCTTATAAAGAACGTTTTCTATGCCGACATGTCGCCGGACGCACACGAATCCGCCGCGACGGATGCCGCCTTCGCTGCTTCGCCGCCTACGATGCCGACCAAGGCATCGACAAGCGCGACGAAAAACGGTGCTGCGGGATCATCGAGGCTCGCGAGGCGCCGACGGTAATCGGCCAGCCAACCGAAACGCTCCGACAGAAACGAACGGGCCTCGGATTCGCACCCCGACCGCTGCAAAACGGCCAGCATGTCCAGCTCCAAGGCAAGATGATCGGGCCACGCCCGATAGGCGGACGGAAGGGAAAGGCCCATGCGTTCGATGAGCTCTTCCATATAACGAGCCGGCTCGGCGCCATAGCCTGCACCGCGCGCGGCGTCGGGCGCGGCGTCGGGGCGATACAGCGATTCGACCGGCAGTGCCGACCCGGGAAGCCCTCCCGTGAAATGACGGCGGCAAAAACCGTCGTAATCGGCGAATGACGGCGGAGTCTTCAGAGCGCCGATCCAACAGGCGCCCGAACGGCCGTCCGATGCGCAAGTCCCGACCGAGGCGCCGAGTCCTTCAACGAAGCCCTCCCATACCTCGGGAGCGGTCAGCTCGACATAGCCCGCTTCGTCCATTCCGGCGAAGCACTGCGCCGCGACCGAAAACACGGCTGGATTGCCCATGGCGTCATCCCCTTTTTCGTTCGTCCTCTTCGAAACGTCGTGATGTTTCCGGTAGGGCGCTACGCTTCGACGAGCGTGGCGGTGCGCACGATGCCCTTGTCAATGGCCTCCTGCGCAATGTCTTTCCAGTCGACGAACTTGATCGCGCCGTTCGGGCACTGTACGGCGCAGCGGCCGCACGCGATACACTTCGTGGAAACGCCCGTCTCGGTATCGACGACCGGCATATTCCAGGGGCAGGCCTCATGGCACATACCGCAGCCGATGCACGCCTCGGGATCGACCACGCGGGCGCCGGTCTCGGGGTCGGGAGCAATGGCATGCACGGGGCAGTTCTTCGCGCACCATGCATCCTTGCACTGCTTGCAATGCTCGACGGTGAACTGGCAGTTGCCGAAAATGCCGTCCTGGCTTTCGCCGCCCGGCCCGAAGTTATAGTTCTGCCACACGCGCACGCGGGCGGTGTTCTGGCACGCGCGACCGTCGTTGCGAAGCGAGCACATGAGCTCGCAACGCTGGCAACCCGAACAACGGGCGCGATCGGTCACGATAAGTTTCTGCGGCATGGGATCGAGCACGATGCGGCCCGATGCGATGCTGTCTTCGACGACACCCCATTTCGCAAGCGCGCCGCCCGCGATGAGGCCGGCCAAGCCGACGCCGACGCCGCCGATGACGACCTGACGACGAGTGAAGCCCCCCTGCGCTGCCTTGCCTTCGGTCGATGCCTTCTCGGCGGAATCGACCAGCTGCTCTGAAGCGCCCTTCTTCTCCTCCATCGAATGTTCCTTTCCTAGGTCCTTCTGAATCAAGGACACATACCCCCTCAAAACGCACTTCGCACAGCAGCCATAATGCCGCTCCACCACTGAAGGCCGTACCCTCCTTCGGGGCAAAATCGCAGATGAGCAACAATCCCCTCAAAGAGGGGACACGAAAAACAAGGGACTGCGCATAATGGCAACCGACCGGAAACGGTCGCATACGCACATGCCTCCGCACACGTCGCTTCACGTCACTGTTTTCAGACAAGACTTGGAGATCAGACAATGGCAAAAGAAGACAACATCTCGTTCGGCTGGGCCGGCAAGATCGCGCGCGTCAATCTGACCACTGGCGCCATCTCGGTCGAATCCACCGATCCGTACAAGCAATATATCGGCGGCATGGGCATCGCCAACAAAATCATGTACGACGAAGTGCCCGCCGGAACCGACCCGCTTGCTCCGGAGAGCAAGGTCATTTTCGCCGTGGGCCCGCTGACCGCATCGGGCGTGCCTCTGGCCGGCCGCACCACGCTTGCTCACCTGTCCACCTTCACCAAAGACCACCTGGTGGTCGATTCCCACATGGGCGGCATGTTCGGCGCCAAGCTGAAGCTCGCCGGCTGGGACGCGCTGATCGTCGAGGGCGCATCCGACGTTCCCGTTTTCATCAAAATCATCGATGGCGATATCACCATCGAATCTGCCGACGGCGTATGGGGCCTTGGCACCCGTGCCGCGACCGAGGCGCTCAACACTCTCGTCTCCGACAAAGCGTGCGTCGCCACCATCGGCCCCGCGGGCGAAAACCTGCTGCCGTACTCCAATATCATCAACGCCCGCAACCATTCCGCAGGCGCAGGCGTCGGCGCAATCCTCGGATCCAAGAAGTGCAAAGCCGTCGTCGTCGAGGGCAACGGCTCCGTGTACGTCAAGGACCCGAAAGCCGTGGCAGAGCTGTCCGACTACATGCTTGCCGACATCATCGGCTCCAACAACAACCACGTCGTTCCCTCCACCCAGCAGGAATGGGCGGAATTCTACGACGAGGGCAGCCGTTGGACCGCTCGTGACGGTCTGACCTGGGCTCTGGCCGAGGGCGGCCCGATCAACACCGGCGAGCCCAAGCCCGGCGAGCTCAACACCGTTGGTTACCGCTGCATGAAGTCCACCAAGGACCTCGGTCCCGCAGCCGAAAAGTACACCGTAAAGATGAACGGTTGCCACAGCTGCCCGATCCACTGCTACTCCGACCTGCGCGTCGAGGCGGCAGGCTCCACCGCGGGCTTCGAGACCGTCGGCAACACCTGCGCGGCCAACTTCCCCGTTTCCATCTATATGAAGAAGATCTTGGGCCTCGAAATCGCCGATGACGAGAGCGTGCTGTGGGACATGACCACCCAGGCCACGATGGACAACCTGGGCCTGTGGTGCAACTACGCGCAGCTCTACCGCGACATCGCCCACTGCTACCGCGCCGGCGTCTTCGAGAAGAACCTGCCCGCCGAGGAGTACGCCTCGATCAACTGGGCCGGCTTCGAGAACGAGTCCAAAGACCCCACCGTCATGGTGGAGATCCTGACCAAGCTCGCGAAGAACGACTCCGAACTCGCCTACATCGGCTACGGCCCCTTGGTATGGTGCGAGCGCTGGAACGACCAGGGCTGGTTCGACACCGCCACCTCCACGCTGATCAACTACCGCGGCTGGCCCGTGCATCACGCCATCGAGTGCTTCGGCCAGGTCGGCGCCGTGTACAACATGATGTTCAACCGCGACGACATGATCCACTCCGCCGTCAACTTCCAGGGCTGCGGCCTTCCGTGGGAAATCAAGCAGCAGATCGCCAAGGAGGTCTGGGGCAGCGAGACGGCCATCGACCAGAACAAGAACTACACGCCGATGAACGAGTACAAGGCGAAGTTCTGCTGGTGGAGCATCGTCACCGACGTCCTGCATGACTGCCTGACCCTGTGCAACTGGGTGTGGCCGATGACCATGTCGCCCAGCAAGTCCCGCGACTACCGCGGCGACCTGGACCTCGAGGCGAAGTTCTACACCGCCGTCACCGGCGAGGAGATGACCCGCGACGAGCTATACAAGCGCGCCGCCTCCGTCATGACGCTGCAGCGCGCCAACACCGTGCGCGGCATGGGCACCAACGACATGCGCAACGAGCATGACACCATCACCGAGTGGGTGTTCACGAAGGATCCCGAGATCCAGCCCTTCACCGCAGGCACCGACAAGATGGAGCGCGAGGACTTCCAGACCGCTCTGGGCATGGTCTACAGGGAATTCGGCTGGGACGAGCAGAAGGGCTGCCCGACCGCCGCATGCCTCGACGACTACGGCATGGCAGACGTCAAAGACGAACTGCAGTCTCTCGGCCTGCTGTAAGACCGCCCCTTCTCTTCCTCGTGGCCGTCGGCGCGACGCACGGCGGCCACGACCCGGACCAAGGGAAGTCGGCATCCTCTAACGACGAAAAAAGGCTTCCGGACCGGGTCCGGAAGCCTTTTTCTTGCAATGATCGCGAAAGCGCTACTCGCGGGCCTTCGCCTGCCGCCAGAGCTCTTCCATCTCGTCCATGGAAAGCTCGGACACGTCGCAGCCCTTGGCCCACGCCGCGCCTTCGATGAAGGACCAGCGGCGACGGAATTTCGCGCACGAGCGACGCAGGGCGCCTTCGGCATCCACGTGGTGCCAGCGTGCCACGTTGACCAGCGCGAACAGAATGTCACCGAACTCGTCCTCGGCCTCGTCGGCGTTGGCGGCGGCCTTGAACTCCGCGACTTCCTCCATAACCTTGCCCCACACGCCGTCGACATCATCCCATTCGAAGCCTGCAGCGGCCGCCTTTCGTGAAATCTTCTGAGCCTGCATCAGCGCGGGAAAGCTCGTCGGCACCCCTTCGAGCAAGCCCGTGTGCTCGAATGCCTGCGCATCGGCGCTTTGCTTCTCCTTCATTTTCACGGAATCCCAGATATCGAGCACCTCGGCGCTGTCGTGCGCGGCCTGCTCGCCGAACACGTGCGGATGACGGCGGATCATCTTGGCGTCGACGTCGCGGCACACGTCGTCGATCGTGAACTCGCCTTCGTCGGCCGCGATCTGGCTCTGCAGCACCACCTGCAGCAGCACGTCGCCGAGCTCTTCACGCAAATGAGCCACGTCTCCCGACTCGATGGCGTCCACCGCCTCGAACGCTTCTTCGATCATGTTGTGCGCGATGCTTTCGTGCGTCTGTTCGCGATCCCACGGACACCCGTCGGGCGCGCGCAGGGCCGCAATGGTCTTCACGAATGCATCGAACGCCTCTCGACGCCCCTCAGGCGCCTGTCCTTTATCGGCCATGGGCCTCCCTTCGTCATGCGGCCGCGCCGCATCTGCGTTTCCGCACCGAGCATAGCGCAGCGTCGGGCGGCGTGGCAGGCGCGCGCGGCGATTCGCGCGAAAGGCGGCCGCACGGAAACGCCGGAGGCTAGTTCTTCGCGAAACGCAGCGAGATGCGCTGGTCGCGCAGCGAGCAATGCTGGCAAATCGAGCACGCCACGCTGCATTCATCGCACGGCACGCGCTCTTCGATCCAGGCGATATCGCGGCCGGCGCGGATATAGAAATCGCCGATAGCCGCACGAATAGCGCATGCAGCAAGGTAAGGCCTTGTCACACGGTCAGCAGGCATTTTACCCATCTCTTTTTTCAGGTCGTTCGCCGTAACGGCCAAAGCTTCGTCGATCGTCTTGCCCTCCACCGTTTCGGCGGCAAGGCTCGCCGCGGCGATCGTGGCCACGTCTCCACGGCAACGGAAGCCCGCGCGCACGAACGTCTCGGTGTCGGGGTCGATCGTGGCGAACAGCTGCACGGCGCGTTCGCCATGCTTGGAAACGCCCGCCATGGATGCGGCGTTGCAATCCTCGGGAATGCCCGCATGCTCGAAGCGGCCCGCCAGCTCCACGATGCGCGGCGAATAGACGCTCATGTCCTCTTCAGGGTCCACCTGATAGATGTCCTGCGTTCGGATGATGCGCACCGTCTTGCCACTGGCCTGGTGTTTCGCAGGCTCTGAATCAGAGAAGTCGATGTTTTCGTGACCTTCGTAATCGTACATGGAGCCTCCTACATGTTGGCGCGACGCTCGACCGATTCCCATTCGGCCAAAGCCTTCGCCTGCGCGTCGCTCAGATAATCGATGGAATAGAAATACACATCGCCATTGGATGCGCTGCACGTTTTCACATCAGGATACAGGCCCGATTCCTGCACGGCCTCGAACGCGGCCGCGATGCGCTCCGCGGTCATATAGACCGGGCGGTTCGTCAGCGATTTCGCCTTCATAGGACGCGGATAGACTTTCGACTCGTGGCGCGCGTTTTCGACCAGCGTGGCCACGTCATCGTTCTCGGCGGCAAGAAACGCCCAACGCGCGAACGATTCGCTCATCTCGTCGGTCGAATACAGATAGACGCTCGAGCCCTCCAGAACCGCGATGTCGTCGAGCTCCCAAACCTCTTCCAGAGCCTCGGCCGCAAGGCCGTGCTCCTCTGCGGCTTCGCCGGACCCGCCCGCAGCGGCTTCGGCCGTCGCGGACGTGACGGGCTGAACGGCGGGTTCCGCAGAAGCATCCGCCTCGGAATCGGCAGGCGCCGGCGCGTCAGCGCCCTGGCGAGCCTCGGCGCCGGAAGCCTCGACGGCTGCAGCGTCCGCAAACGAAGCTTCTTTCGCCGCAGCCTCTGCCGCCTCGCGACGCTCTTGGGCCTTGGCCTGCGCGTCGATAATCGTATCGAATACCAGCGCCGTGAACGGGCCCGCCTCCATGTGCTCGGGAACAAGGCCCACCGACTCCCAATAATCGGGAGTAGTCAGTTCGCCGCCGCGAGAACGCAGGCGGATGTCGTCGAACACGGTCTGCAACGCCTCGTGCTCGAAATACGCCTCGCGCTGGGCGTCGTCCATCGCGGCGATGCGCTGTTCTTCGGCCGCGCGCGCCTCGTCGGGATCAACCAGGTCGGACACGTCGCGACCGGAAAGCATGGCAGCGAGGAATTCCTCTTCCGGAGTGCGTTGCATAGCCTCCGCGTCGAAAACGCCGCCCCCGGCGGCCACATCGGCCTGACGGCCTTCGAATGCCTCGTTCATATACGCCCCTCTTTCAATCGCTCGGGCAACGCGGCGACAGCCGCGCATGCAAAACAACCAATGCGCCCATGCTGCCACGACCTCGGACAAAGCCTGTACCCTCTTTCAGGATATATAACATCCTTCTTGTGGAAACCTCCGCGAAACCCGGCGGAAACCGCATCGAGCGCGACGAGCATGCGGCACGGCTCGAACGTCGACGCCGATGCGGCGTTATAATGGCAGTTCTTAGTTCTGGAGGGGGAACTTTCATATGACGCGACATGCCGAAACCAGCAAAACCATGTCGGACATCGCCCAGGCCTGGCGGCTTCTCGCCCCGACGGTCCTCGGCCTGATGTGCGCGCGACTCGGCCTGATCGTGGCCACTTACGGAAGCTACGCAAGCACCGATGCCGGCGTATTCACCGACGGCAGCAGCTTGGCCGCCATGGCGCCGATCGTCATACTCATGCTGTACCTAGGCGCCACACGCAAACGCCTTCCTAAAAAAGCCGTCTTCATACTCACCGCCGCAGCCATAGCGATCCAGTCGACAGCCACCATCCTGCTGGGCGTACTCATACTCCTGCCCGAAACGTGGCGCTTCTTCGAACTCGTTCTGTCAACGATAATCACGCTTGCAAGCTGGATAGCCATCTTCTATTGGCTTCGCAGAGCGCGGGGCACATCCTCGTCGGCCGCAGCAGCAATCGCATTCGGGTCGCTTCTGCTCAGCGAACCTATCATCTACGTCGCATCGCTGCTGCCGCGAGGCATGGCATGCATCGCCGTAGGCATGGCGGCATCCCTTCAATTCTTCTTCCAAAAAAAGGCGCGCCTCAAGCCTCTTCCCGAAAAGGCGCACGCAGACAAAATGCCGATCGGATACTTCGGATTCGCCAAGCGCACGCAAGATGGCGTGCACGTGCTGGGCGTTCTTGCGTTCGGCATGTTCGTCTTATCGATCGCCGTGGGCGCGTTACGCGGATTTCCCAACGGCCAGGCCGTGCCGTTCCAGCCCGCTACCCGCATCGGATACATGCTCGTCGTCATGACGTTTTTCGCCGTGCTGATCTGGCAATCGTTTCGTGGATCACGCAGCATCATGTCCACTACGATCTGGCTCATGCTTGAAATGTTCGGCATCTTCGCCGTGGCGGCCTATGCGGCCTTCCCCGATGCGCCCGACATCGGTGCGATGTTCACAACCGTGTTCAACGCAGGCATGACAGGATTCATGTGGTACCTGGTGATCGCGTTCTCGAGCTTCGGCAAACGCGACCCCTATTATTACGCGGCCGCAGGATGGACCGTCTATATTCTTCCGCGCGCCCTTGCGCGCTCGGGCATCGTGGCGATCGCCCCCTACGCCTCGGGCGACGCCCTGCAAACGGCCATCGTGGCCGGGCCCATCCTGGCAAGCGCCCAAGTGGCATTCATCCAACTGGTCTGGGTGGACCATCGCGAAAAAGACGGCGCCGACAGCAGCACGTCGAAAAGCATACAGACGCTTCTCGGCCTCGACGACGTCGATGACGTTCCCGACGACCCCGAGAGCATCCGCCGCGCCCTTATGCAGAACAACACACGGCAGCTCCAGGAACAGTTCATGCTTTCCGACCGTGAAACCGAAGTACTTACGCTGTACGCGCTCGGCCTGACGCAGCGCAAAATCGCCGACGAGCTATGCATCTCGCCCGGCACCGCGCATACGCACATCAAGCGTATCTACGCAAAGACCGACCTCCACTCACGCCAGGAGATTCTCGACTACATCGCCCAATACACCGCCTAAACGCACGAAAGCCGCCAGAAGGGCGGCTTTCGACTCCGATGCAATGTACGCGAAAAAGCGAGTTAGTCCTCGACGATTTCGGTGATGCAGCCCATGGGACACTCTTCGACGCAGTCGCCGCATGCGATGCAAGCGTCTTCGTTCTCGAGCACGACAACGCCGCCGGCGATCTCAAGAACGCCCTGAGGGCATGCGTCGACGCAGATGCCGCAGCCGATGCATTCATCGGTTTCAAGTACGGGATGAGGCATAACATACTCCTTTTTCCATCGGATACACCGGCGCTCGCAGCAAGACGAGCTCCTATCGTCTGCA
>NZ_CAUHPG010000012.1 GCF_959608125.1 uncultured Slackia sp. | reverse complement strand
AGCGCATGGTGCCCGACTACATCTCCGAGAAGAAGATGCGCGAGCTTAAGCTGTCCAAGGGCGAAGAGCCCGGTCAGGGCGATTGCTACACCTGCATGGGCTGCCGCAGCTTCCTTACCCCCGATCGCTCCGGCAACGGTTTCGACAACGTGGCCAACGCAGGCAACTACGAGCCTGGCAAGCCGAAGTACTACGGCCGCTTCAACCAGGGCGTCGTAACCATCAACCTGGTCGACGTGGCATGCTCGTCCGGAAAGGACGAAGAGAAGTTCTGGCAGATCTTCGACGAGCGCCTCGAGCTGTGCCATAAGGCCCTGATGTGCCGTCACGACCGCCTGAAGGGCACCTTGTCCGACGCCGCTCCCATCCTGTGGCAGTACGGCGCGCTCGCGCGCCTCGAAAAGGGCGAGCCGATCGATAAGCTGCTCTATGGCGGCTATTCCACCATCTCGCTCGGCTACGCGGGCCTGTACGAGTGCGTCAAATACATGACGGGCAAAAGCCATACCGACGCGGCGGCGACCCCGTTCGCCATGGCGGTCATGCAGCACATGAACGACAAGTGTGCCGAATGGAAAGCCGAAAGCGACATCGACTTCTCGCTCTACGGCACGCCGCTCGAATCCACTACGTACAAGTTCTCGAAATCGCTGCAGCGCCGCTTCGGCCTGATCGAGGGCATCACCGATAAGGGCTATATCACCAATAGCTACCATGTCCACGTCAGCGAGGAAATCGACGCCTTCACGAAGCTGAAGTTCGAAAGCGAATTCCAGCGCCTTTCGCCGGGCGGCGCCATCTCCTACGTCGAGGTGCCCAACATGCAGGACAACCTGCAGGCCGTCATCCGCGTGCTTCAGTACATCTACGACAACATCATGTACGCGGAGCTCAACACGAAGAGCGACTACTGCCAGAAATGCGGATTCGACGGCGAAATCAAAATCGTCGACGACGACAACAAGCTGGTCTGGGAGTGTCCGCACTGCGGAAATCGCGACCAGGACACCCTCAACGTCGCCCGTCGCACCTGTGGCTACATCGGAACGCAGTTCTGGAACCAGGGACGCACCGAAGAGATCCGCGACCGCGTCCTGCATCTGTAATCGACGCCGCCGTCGCGTGGCAGCCTGCGAAGGGCTCGCCGCAACCATACAAGCTCTATAGCGCGCAGAAAGCCACGTCCGGTGGCTTTCTGCGTGTGCGCGGCCACGCCTTGCGACGAATGGGTAGGGCGCAGCCGCGGCTCGAACGCATGTCCGGGCTGTTCTGCAGAAACGTTTGTTCGAAAGAGGTTGAGAAGTGAATTACTCGACGATCAAATACTGCGATATCGCCAACGGGGAAGGAGTTCGCACGACCCTATTCGTCTCCGGCTGCCGCAGGCGCTGCCCATTTTGCTTCAACGAGGAGGCTTGGAGCTTCACCGCCGGCAGGCTTTTCGACGACGAAGCGCGGCAAGCCATCCTCGCAAGCCTCGCGCCCGCGTACATCGACGGTTTGTCTGTGCTCGGCGGCGAGCCGATGGAGCCCGAGAACCAGCATGGGCTCGTTTCGTTCCTCGAAACCGTGAAGGCGCGCTATCCCGAGAAGAACATCTGGTGCTACACGGGCGACACCTACGAGGAGCTGACATCGGGGCCGAAGCGCACCGAGGATACCGACCGCCTGCTCTCCTTCATCGATATTCTCGTCGACGGACCGTTCGTCCAAGACCTCAAGGATATCACGCTGCGCTTTCGCGGCTCATCCAACCAGCGCATCATCGACATGGCCGCGACGCGCGCGACGGGAAAGGTCGTCCTGTGGACCGACGACCCCGTATTCTCGACGCACACGATGAATTAGCAAAGAATTCAGCGTACCTTTTCAACGGGGCGTTTTCAGCCGTCCGCCTTGGAGGGCGCCCGGCCTGTCTCCTCGGTAGAATCACCGTCGACATCGCCTGCGACACGTGGGGGCGCGGTGAAAAACCAGGCGCCTTTCCGCCCGGGCTCGCCGCATGGCCTATAATTCTCGTCATTCACCGAACCGGCTCTAAGGAGGCATCCACCATATGGCGCGCAAGCAAAACTTCATCGTGCGCATCACGAACGAATGGTGGAACCGCTTACTGGGGGCGGTATCCGAAGGCTCGCTGAGCGACCAGGAAGAACAGTACGCATCGCATCGCACCCGCCGCGACTTCGTCTGCACGACGCTTGGCGTGGGGGCATGGGGCATGGTATTCCCGCTTCTCACGATCGTCGTGACTCAGCTCGTCGGCGCCGAGCAGGCGGGCATGTTCTCGATGGCCTTCATCACGGGCCTCGTGCTCATGTTCCTCGGCAACTACGGAGTGCGCACCTTTCAGGTATCCGACCTGAACGAACGCTATTCGTTTTCCGATTACCAGGTCAATCGCGTCGTGACCTGCGTCATCATGCTGTTCATAGGAGCGCTCTATTGCTTCGCGCGCGGTTACGACGGACACATGCTCACCATCTGCATGGGCGTTTACTTCTACAAGATGGTCGACGCCCTTGCAGACGTCTACGAGGGGCGTCTGCAGCAGGCGGACAAAATGTATCTGGCAGGGCTTTCCCAGGCGGTCCGCTCGGTGGCGGTCGTCATCGTCTTCTCGCTCCTGCTCCTGGTCACACGCAATCTCGCCATCGCTTCAGTTGCCATGGCTATCGTATCGCTGCTGTCGTTTTTCGTGCTCACGTTTCCTCTGGCGCTTTTCGAGACGCCTAAATCGCGCCGCTGGAGTCCTGCAGCTGTCGTCGAGCTGCTCAAGCAATGCTTTCCGCTGTTCGTCGCGCTGTTCCTGTTCAATTTGATCGAGAACATGCCGAAGTTCGTCATGGAAGGTATGCTTCCCTACGACAACCAGCTCTATTTCAATGCACTCTATTTCCCCGCGCAGGGCATCCTGCTCACCATCAGCATGATCTATAAGCCGCTGCTGATTCGCCTTGCGGAAGTATGGGCCGACCCCGCACGCCGTAAACGCTTCGACCTGGCCATCCTGGCGATCGTCGCGATCACGTTGGTGTTGACAGGCGGCGTCATGGCCGTCATGGGCTGGATCGGCATTCCGATTATGAGCTTCCTCTACGGCATCGATTTCGAACCGTTCCGCGGCCTTGCTTTCGTCATGATCGCCGCCGGCGGCGTGACGGCCGTGATCGACTTTCTGTACCAGGCGATCACCGTGCTTCGCCGTCAAAAGGACGTCACCAAGCTCTACCTACTCACGTTCGGCTTCTCTATCTTCGTGCCGCTTCTGCTGATCGGGTTCACGGGTCTTGCCGGCGCGGTGCTTTCGTACCTGATCGTGATGTGCATTCTGCTTTCGCTCCTGGTCATGGAATACGTTTCCATCAGGATGGACCTGCGCCGCCGCTTCATGGCCATGCGTGCGGAAGGAGAGGGCGCCCGCGAACGCGCCTCAATGCAGACGCCTTCCGCAGCCGCCACGCAAGAGGTTCCCGTCGCGCAGACGACGGAATACGCCGAAACCGCCGCGCACGCCGGCACAGCGGCCCCGATGGAAACCATGCAGACCGTCCGTTTCGACGGAGCAGACGGCGGCCGCGTCCACGGTGCCGCGCACGACCCGGCCGCAACGGCGGCGATGTCCGCCCCTCGCAACGCTGCGAATGCGCCCGCACATGAAACGACGCGCATCAAAGGGGTCGTTCCCGTGGACGGCAAGCCCGTGGCGAAGCTGTCGGATTCGCGCCAGGCT
The DNA here is from genome assembly GCF_959608125.1 of uncultured Slackia sp. GTDB lineage: Bacteria > Actinomycetota > Coriobacteriia > Coriobacteriales > Eggerthellaceae > Slackia. The sequence goes on along the minus strand of NZ_CAUHPG010000012.1, from coordinate 52,676 downwards.
GCAGCGCGTTCGATAACCCGCATGCAACGCTCCCGCCGCAGCGGTGCGGCTGGCAAGCATGCGGGAAGCCATGCTCACGATACCGAGCGTATGCAGCGCCAAGAGCAGACCCTAGAGACGCGAGAGCGCGAACGCCTTGAGCAGGAACGTGATTTCTTACGCGGCGGTACACAAGACCTGGGCGAAATGCACACCAGACCGCTTCATCAGGATGATGCGAAGCGTCGCCCACGCCCCTAAAACGAACGACGCCCTTCGCAGATTCCGAATCCGCAAAGGGCGTTTTTTTCGCTCCTACGAAAGCTCGAAGTCGGCGAAGCATGGCAAAGCGATCGTCGCTCGTGCGCCGCACTTCGTGTTCTCTAGGACCAAGGTTCCGCCGCAGGCGCGAACACGTTCCGACGCGATGGCAAGACCGAGCCCATGATGTCCATCACGCGTACGCGCGGTATCGTCTCGATAGAAACGTTCAGACGCATGGGCGAGTGCCGCTTCGGAAAACCCCGGGCCCTCGTCTTCGACCGATATCTCAAGACAACCCGCATGCTCGCCCGAATCTCCCACGCTGCACTCTGATTCATAGCGGCAGCGCATCACCACAGGAGATGCGCCGTATTCGAATGCGTTATCAACGAGATTCGATACGGCCTGCACGATATCGGCATCGACCCGAACGAAGGCATCCGCAGGAACGCCGTCAATCGCCGCATCGAAGGAAAACCCTCGCGCGGATGCCAGGGCATTCGCTTCGCGAACGACCTTTTCACAAAGGTCCTGCGCGCACGATATGCGACGATTCCTAGAATGCATGCCGCTCGTCGAGCGCGTGACATCGATGATGCGACCGATGAAGTCTTCCATATCGCAAGCCGCCTCGCCGATAAAGCGCGCGCAAGCCTTCTGCTCTTCGTCGAGATGCGATTCGATCATCAGGTCGGCGTTGCCGCGCACGATAGTGAGCGGAGTCTTCAAATCATGCGCAAGCGACGAGAGCGCCTCGCGCTGCGCCTGCTCGGCCGACCATTGCGCTTCAAGCGATGCCTTGAGGGATTCCCGCATGTCATCAATCGCATCCAACACGTCGTTTGCCTCGCGCACATTACCATGAGCGACCTCGAAATCAAGCTCGCGTTCGCCGATACGATGGGCTGCGTCGACAAGAGGAGAAAGGGCGCGGCGCATCATCTTTGATGCCCGCATTGCAACGAGCGCGACCATCGCCACGAACAGGCAGGCACCGACTGCCAACATGAAACCCTGCGGATCGGGCAGACGGTCGCGCAGCGTCTTCGAAGTGAAATCGGGATTGAAATCGTAAATAAGAACGCATACGGAGCCATCCGCAAGCATCGCGCGTGCCGCATAGACGGGGGAGGCGAACGGCGATGAATAGACAACGGAATCTATGCCCCCATCCTTCAGAAATTCCTCTGCGAAACTTTTGGAGCGCGAATCGAAATCGCCGTCGACAAGCCGGCCTGAATCATCGAAAACGCCCCAGCGGTAACATGAAGGTATGTCGTCGGCGACCGCCGCACCGCGCTCCTCGATAGCACCGACCATCGCATCGCGATTGATGCTCGCGTAATTGCCGGGATGCAACGCGCCCGAATCGACGGCGGCTATAAGAAGCGATACCACCGCACCTGCCACGAACATCGCCCCGAACAGAACGTAGATGAAGTATCTGATAACGAATAAAGAGAACGGGATGCCGCGCCGCCGCTCGTCTCCTCGCTTCCCGAATGCTTTCAGCCGACCCATTTGTATCCAATCCCCCAGATGGTTTCAATCGGAGCGACGCCCGCCGACTTCAGCTTCGCGCGGGCATTGCCTACATGCACGGCCACGGTGGAAACATCGCTTTGTGCATCCCATCCCGCCACGACCTCGAGAATCTGCGCCTTTGAAAACACCTGGCCGGGATGTTTGGCCAAGTGCTCGCATATCGCATATTCCCACTTCGTCAGCTTGATCGGTGCATCGTGCACGTACAGCTGCTTTGCCGCCAAATCGATTCTTATGCCGTCGAAGGCCAGCGCCGCATGGCGCTCCCGCTTCTCACGACGCAGATGGGCGGCCACCTTCGCGCGCAACTCGGCCGCTCCGAAGGGCTTGCGCACGTAATCGTCGGCGCCGACGGAAAGGCCCGTGACCGCATCGTTTTCCTCGCTTTTCGCGGTCAGGAACACGATGGGGCAGTCGACGCGCTCGCGCACGGAAGTTACGAATTCGAAGCCGTCGGTGCCAGGCATCATAACGTCGCACAGAATCAGGTTGAAACGCGCGAAATCGAGCCCGAGCGCCTTGTCGGCGCTTTCTATAGCGACCACTTCGTGTCCATCTTTCTTTAGAATAGCGACGAGCAGGGAAAGGACGGCAGGCTCGTCGTCGATTGCAAGGATCCTTGCCATGTTCGATTCGTTCCTTTCGATAACGCGGCGCGCATGCTGTGCGATGCGCGCCGATCGGCATATTCCCAGGCCTGAACGCTCGTCCCCTTCGCGGTCATCACGAGGAAAGGCTCTGTTTCGTCGAGCATTGTACCGAACGAAACCAATACGACGCGCCGCTCGTCCCCATCGGCATCATGCGCCTTAATCTCGTAGACATAGTTCTCATACGCACCCGTCGCGTCATCGTAGACCTGAAAATAGCTTTGCGCATCGGGCGTTTCCGCGTACAGAACCGTCGGGACGTTCCAGGGCACGATGCGGTCGGCGATACTTTTCGCAAGCCAGGCATCACGGCTTTGCACGATCCACGCCGACCCTGCGATACAGGCGACAACGACCGCAACCGCAATGACGACCGGAACAGCGCTTTTACATCTCGCCATATATCTCACCCCCTATTCTTTCGTTCGGCGCGTGTCTTCGAAGCAAGACACGTACGCCATCCATGCCGCTATGACGATTGCCGTTCCGACCGCGCATAGCGCTATGCTCGCCTGCGTATTCGACGCAAGTGCTTCGAGCATCCCATCCGTCCCGGGAACACGCCCGGCCGCAGCCAAAGGGACCTCAACACTCAGCGACGCAAGGCGCGCAGGCCAAGTGAAAGGAACCGCCATAAGGGCAAGCGGCGCAATCGACGCGCTCAATGTTCCTGTGACCAGGCCGTTTCCGAGTCCGCCGAGCGATGCGAGAGCCACCATGAAACCGAGCGCCCCGATCGTGATGGCAGCATTGCGCCCCCATATCAACGCGACGACGATCGAAATAACGTACAACGCTACGGAGCCGGCCGTCAAAGCGACGAAGGTCAGCGCTACGATTCCCGCCGAAGGAACGGGTTTGCCCGCAAGCATCAAGACTCCGACGAACAAGAACAATGCGGCCAAGCAAGCGAGCGAACCCATTCCGAGCAAAACGACCCCTTTCGCACAAAACGCCTTACGACGCGAAGGGTGACCCGCAAGATTCGCATAATCGCCGGCCTCGCGTTCGGTTTCAAGCGACAACCCGCATGAAATGCCCGCAAGAAGCGATGCGCCGGCACCTAAGAGCTGCACGAACGCATCGTAGGCAAGCAGCGAATCCCACGAAGTCGCCGCGAAATACAGGCCCGCAGCAAGACCGATGGCCGCAGCGAGCGCCGCATGCAACGCCACGAGAGGGGACCGGCGCACACGCAGCAACTCCGAGCGCACCATCGCCATGAAAGCAGTGCGGCGCACGCCTTCGAAACAGTCGATTCTATCGATCATCAACGCACCTCCTGTCGAGCGAACCATGCAGCGCCTGCAACGACAAGCAGCACGCCGAACTCTACGGAAACGGCCAGGGCGGCGAACCACGACGCATCGATGACGCCGTATATCTCGCCCTGCATGAGCGGCACCCCCGACGGCGCCACGCCGGCGTACGGAGAACACAGACGCATAGCGGCAGCCGGAGGCAAAAGCCACCATAAGCTGCTTCCGTACGATGCTATTCCCACGCCGAGCTGCGCCAGAAGCGGCGCGGCGATTCCCGCCAGCGTCCCGAAGCGCGTCGTAAGGAAAAGACCCGCGGGAATCATCCAGAGCGACGAGGCGCTTAAAAGGGCGACCATGCACGCGCTTGCAAGAAGCCCGGCGGCATCGCCCCCGAGCGCGTCGATTGCGACCGAGACCGTTGCTACGACAAGATTGGCCGCCACGACCAGGACGAATGCATACGCCGTCTTCGCGCCCCATGCGCAACGGAGGCTTACGGGCGCGCTCATAACACCGTGGAATTTCTGACGTGCGTCGATGCCCGTCACGCCCGCCGCTATAAGCGCCACGGCCACTGGCAGCAGCAGCGTATACCACCAGCACCAGCCGTATGTGTTGAAGCCGACCCCGCCCGGACCATGGCCTTGAGTAACGAGTCCTGAGCTCATCAAGCCCAAAACGCAAAGGGGAAGCGGGGCGAGGAGGGCGACCCTGCGTGCGCCCGCGCGTTTGCCCTTTACCATCTCCGCCGAAAACGCCGTACGAAACCCGCCCAACGAGCGAGGCACCGCACGTGCGGCGGGAAAAACGACCTTCATCGCGCACCTCCCTGCATGGCATCGAATCCAGGACGCGCGCCTTTGCGGCACACATCCATGAACAGCTTCTCCAAATCCACTCCTTCTTCGATCTCGCCCTCGAACGCCAGCGAGCCGTCCACGATGATGCCGACGCGATCGGCCACGTGGGCTACCTCGGTGAGGATGTGGCTCGAAATGACCACGGTGATGCCGGCCTGCACGAACGCGCGGATCTGCGCGCGCAATTCCTCGATGCCGATGGGGTCGAGTCCGTTGGCCGGCTCGTCGAGCACGAGCAGCTTCGGCCGCGCAAGCAAGGCGAGCGCGATGCCGAGACGCTGCTTCATGCCGAGCGAGAAGCTTCCTGCACGTTTGCTTCCCGTACCGGTCAGGCCGACCGTCTCCAGCACTTCACCGATACGCGATTCGTCGGCGCCGACAAGCGCCGCACGCACTTTAAGGTTCTCGCGAGCGGTCAAATTAGGATAAAGCGGCGGAGTTTCGATCAGCGACCCGATATCGTACAGGTCGTTTCGACGCCACCGATGCCCGTCGAAGACGATTTCGCCCGATGTAGGGTGCAGCATGCCGGTCACCATCTTGAGCAGGGTTGATTTTCCCGCACCGTTGGGACCGAGCAATCCGTAGACGCGACCTGCTTCCACATGCATATCCACAGCATTGACCGCAGTCTGTACGTGTCCGCCGCGCCCGAACGTCTTCGTAAGCGCCCGTGTTTCTAAAAGGCATTCCATGCCTGACTCCTTTCGATTCCGTCTTCCTCGATTTCTTCGCTACAACCAGCATGAACGGCGTTTCTAAAGAAACTTGAAAGACGGAAAAGAAATCGCGCGAAAAAGCTAGCACCCTTCACTCGAACATCAGGCGTCCGAATACGCAGCGAGGCCTCCGGCATGCCGGAGGCCTCGCTTTCAAAACATTCCTTTATCGGTTGAATCGCTTACTCGTCCTGCTTCTTATCCACGTCGTCATGGAAAAGCAGGTCGAAGGCGTAACGCATGATGCTCGAACGGCGAATGATGCCGACGAGCCTACCGTGCTCGTCGATCACAGGAAGCTTTTTGAACTTCTTCTTCGCCAGCGTATCGGCCACGCGGCCGACGCTCCGACTCTCGGTCACGCACAGCACCTTACGCGCAGCGAGTTCCATCACGTTACGATCCTTGAGGGAGAGGACCTTCTGTTCGATGGACTCGTCGTCGTAATACAGCATGGTAGGCGCGCCGCCCGAGAAAATCGAGCGCGTCTTATGCTCGGCGATGGCGCGCATGATGTCGCCGTCGCTGATGAATCCCACGACGCGATTACCCTCGTCGACCACTGGCAGACTGCTCACGCCGAGGCCGATGAGACTTTTCGTGACGTCCTTGAGCGTGTCCTGGGCAGAGCACGAATACGCATCGCGCTCCATGATAGATCCGACCGTTACCGTGTCCATGACCCTATGCCTCCTTTTTCTTCGAACGGACCTTCACGATGGCGAACACAAGCGTCACCGCACCGACGAGCGCACAAACGCCGTAGGCGGCCTGAACGCCCAGGGCCGTCGACTCGACCAGGCCGCTTGAAGCGTTCGCTGAGGTCACCATGGTCATGACGGTCACGATGAGCGCCGTGCTGATCGCACCGCCGACCTGACGACCCGTATTGCTGATCGCGTTGCCGTGCGCGATCATGTCGTTGGAAAGGGCGTTGATGCCCCATGTGTTCGCGGGCATGTTCGCCATGGTCTGACCTGCGGCCATGCACGTGCACAGCACGGCGGCCACGAGCAGGGTGGTATCGGAACCGATGCGCGAGAAGCCGAAGAGCGCGGCACTCATCAACGCAAGGCCGCCAACGGTAATCCAACGGGGTCCGAACTTATCGAAGATCACGCCGGAAAGCGGGCTGATGATGATGCCGACGGCGGCGGCGGGCATCATGACCATGCCCGTCTCGAGCGCGCTTGCCCCCAGGACGTTCTGCAAGAAGATGGGCAGCGTGACGTTGGTCACGGCTGCGGCGCAATTGATCAGGGTGACGATGATGGCCGAAGATGCGAAGATGTCGGACTTCAGCGTGGCAAGCTGCAGCAGGGGCTCGTCGAGCTTATTCTGGCGACGAACGAAAAGCACGAGACACACGGCTCCGACGGCAATGACGGCAATGACGATGGGGTTGGTCCAACCCAGGCTCGAAGCGCTCGAGAAGCCGTAGAGCAAGCCGCCGAACGCGACGGTGGAAAGCAGAACGGACGGCATGTCGAGACGGGGATTCTTCAGCTCGCCGACGTTGCTGAGCAGGAAGATGCTCGCGATCAGCACGATCAATCCCAGCGGAGCGATCGACCAGAACATCGCGCGCCAACCCATAGAGTCGATGATCATGCCTGCGACCACGGGGCCTGCGGCAGGAGCGACCGACATCACGATGCCGGCCATGCCCATAGCAGTGCCTCGCTTCTCAGGCGGGAAGATCAGCATGGGGACCACGGCGACCAGGGGCATCTGCACGCCGGCGCCGGCCGCCTGCAGGATGCGACCTGCGATCAGCAGCTCGAAATTCGGAGCCATCGCACAAAGCACGGTGCCAGCGATGAACACGCCCATCGACGCGAAGAACAGCTTGCGCGTGGGGAACTTGTCGATCAGGTAGGCCGAAATGGGAACCATGATGCCGTTGACCAGCATGTAGATACTGGTCACCCACTGAGCGGTGCCTGCATTGACCTGGAAGGTCTCCATCAGGCCCGGCAGGGCGGGGGCGAGGACGGTCTGGTTCAGAATAGCAAGGAAAGCGCCCGCGATGACGACGCCGACAACCATGATTTCATGACGCGTCGCCTTACGGACGTCGTTCGAAGCAGAGGTAGAGCTCAAAAGAAAAATCCTTTCCGAAAACGAAAGAGTACAAAACGAGACATGAGCGACAGAATGTCGCTGCAGGCTTTTCAGGTTGTATCGTGTTTCGAAAAGGGGCTTAAATGAGCATAGCCGAAAGACTCGTGGCGTCAGACGCGACGAAAACGGCTTCGCTCGATGCGAAGTCGTTCAAAAGTCGTGCATGTCGATAGATTTTCACCACGGAAGAAAACATGTCGGATACCTTACCCATGGGTCTAGGAACGGTCAACTAAGGGCCGAAAGGCTCCACAGTATCGGCACGCCGAGGGGGATGCAAGCGAAAAAGAAAATGCTGCATCTTTTTTGCAGTTGACGGTCTTTTCCATGGCGCGACCGCCCTTCACGCACAGCGAAATGCCTGGTCGCTTCGTGCGAGACCGCTTCAAAAGAGCTGCGGCGATGCGAAAGCGATGCTTTTCCGTCCCAAAAAGACCGCCAACTGCACTTTTCATGCAGGAAATGCGGTTTTCGCCGCGCCTCGATACGAAGTACCCCGATAAAGCATCCGAACGAAGTACGGCGGGGGTGCTAAAGGATCAGTTCGTAGGCGGCGCGGCGACGCTTACGACCCAGGCTGTTTTTCAGCACGATCGAACCGCACGAATGGAATCCGTAGCGCTCGAGCAGATGACGAATGGGGGCGTTTTGCTCGTAGACGTCGGCTCGCACGCATGCCTTACCGGCTTCTTTCGCCATACGCTCGGCCTCGCCCAGAATGAACATGCCGACGCCGCTGTGTCGAGCCTCAGGGACAACCGTCACCCAATGAAGCGCCGCGTATTCGCTGCGGCCCTCGATGCGCATATCGCTGAAATCGGTCCAAACGGCGCCTTCGGAATGCGCATACGCCGCATCGCCGTTCATATCAAGCGAGAACACGCCGATGACACGACGACCGCGAGCATCGACGGCCACCGAGTCGATGACGGAAGCATCCTCGGCTCCTGCATCGGCCTTGGCCGCGTCTGCATCCATGGTCACCACATAGGCGTCGCCGCGGTCGATCGCACGCATGATGCGACGTTCGGAGGGGTATTTTTTATCTCCCTGCTCGGATATTCCCAGCTCGGCCATCGCGCGATGACCCGTTTCAAGAGCTGAAGAGAACGCGTTGAAATCTTCGCTGGTAGCACGACGGGCTTCGTAGTAGCCGAGCCTCGACGCGCTGCCCTGGAAAAGGGGGACGTCGCGCAGCGAGCCGGAGAAGCGGTCATGCTCCTGCGGCTCTTCTTTCTGCGTGGTCAGAACGACCATCGTCAGGATGAGAGCGGCGCCGGCGATGTCGAAAACGCCGATCGGGGTATGCAGCCACACCGCCGAAATGACGATGGCGGACACGGGCTCGAGGCATCCAACCAGGCCGGCACGCATAGAACCTGCGTCGTTGACGCCCTGCAGATAGAACAGATATGCGGCGAACGTCCCGATGACCACCATGACCGCGACGATCAAGACGACCTCGGGAGTAACCGCCACGTCGAGCTTCCAAGGCTGCAAGATCACGGCCGAAGAAACCGCGGCGGTCGACATGGCGATCCCCGTCACGATGAAGCTGCCCCATTTAGCAAGCGGCTTCACCGGCATAAGCGTATAGCACGCCATGGCCACGGCCGTCATCAATCCCCAGAACAGGCCCTGGGGAGGAATGGCAAGCGCGCCGAAATTGCCGTGCGTGGCGATAAGGAATACGCCGGCAAGCGCGAGCACCACGCCTACGGCCTCGCGTAGACGAGGCAGCCTGCGTACGGTCGCGCAGATATAGAACAAAATGATGACCAGACCGAGCCTCTCGAGCACCGTGCCCGTTCCCGCATTGGTATAAGAGATGCACGTGATGTAGCTGAATTGCGTGAGCAGCACGCCAAAAAGCCCGAATATCATGATATGCACCAGCGAACGCGTATCGCGCAGGGCGGCACGGAAGCTTCGCCAGTTCTTGCCAAGGCACACTGCCAAAAACAGCAGGGCGCCGGCGCACATGCGCACCGTGATCAGCCATGCGACGGGAATGCCGTATTCGCTTGTAAGCAGCTGGGCACACGTTCCCGAAAAGCCCCAGCAGCATGCACCGATGGCGGTGAGCAGGATTCCACGAGCTACATGGCTTTTCGGAGCATTCGACGTCGTCATAACATGGGGCCTTTCAACGGGGTAAAGCACAGGGAAGCCCCCGCCGAAACGAGGGCTTCCAGGATTATTGCAACAGCGAAGACGACTTGCAAGCGTTGCGGGCGCGCTGCGAAACGGCGCGTCGCGAGAAATCGCACAAGCGGCAGGGGCGGGGGGATAGCAAGGGAACCGGCATCACCCCGAAACGGCTGCGCCCGCGCAATCGAATCTAGCAATAACGCCTGATGGTATCCGCGAGAAGGATATCGAGACGTGCTACGTCGCTCTGGTCGTACGATATGGTCGTGTAGGATTCGTCCATTCCCATGGATTCAGAAAGCATGCTGGCGAAACCCCGCACGCGACGGTCGATCTGCAGCGTCGCGCGGACGCCCGCATCGCTCAGAAGAAAGACCGCCTCGACCTCGTCGAGTTTGCCGTGGAATTCGCCGGCGAACGTCTTGAATTCGAACTCCTGGACGAAAGGCAAGCCATTGCCCGCATTGCGGAAGTCGGTCTTTGCGCAATCGACCTGATAAAGACGCAGGCCAAGACGCTGGGCCGCCGCGATGAAAGCATCGACCAAGGGATGCGCTCTTACCTCGAGCGGATCGCGGTCCTGCGGGTCGACGGCCGATTTGATGTCGAGGCCCGTCTGCACCCATACCTGGCTTTTGCCGGCAGACACCGGCGTATTAAGCGGAACGGGAATCGAAAACGACATGACGAGTTCTTGGTTCGCCTGCACGGAAAACTTATCGGTCAAGCGGATGCAATTGAGGTCGGCCGTGCGCCTGACCTTGGCGTCATCGACTTCCACCTCGTAGCTTGCCATGAGGGAAAGATAGATCGTTTCGATTTCCTGCGGCGCATTGCCACCGTAAACGCGCACTTCGCCGGCAACCGACCCTCCAGGAACGCAAACCGTGTCGGACAAAACGGTATCGACTCGGGCGCTGCCGATGCCGATCGACTGAAGCAGCTTATTGAACATGCGAATCCTCCATTCGTAGAACCATGCGAACATCGCTCGCGTGTTCTTTTCAGAATAACGCATGGCACATACCGTTTTCGAGTCGGCTGTGATCCGACACCGAACCGCAGCCGACAATATCGACGAACGACCGAATGTATGCCCTTCGCTACTTCGATGCGTACGCGTCCGAGATAGGATTGCGTCGATACACGACAGAAGGCGGATTCGTGCCGCTTTCGCATGCAGGAATCGACCGGATTCCGTAAGGCGATGCAGCAACGGCCGTCCGAGCACGAATCGACCGTGCAGACTATCCGAAATGGAGAGAGACATGAACATGAAGAAAACGCTTCCGCTGATGCTTTCGGCTATTCTGTTGGCAGGCTGTTCAGCGCCCGTGGGGGAGACCGGCAGCGCAGCGGGAACCTATGTGCAAACGACCGCCGACGAGGCGATCGAAATGATGCAGACCGAACAGGATTACGTCATTCTGGACGTTCGCACGCCCGAGGAGTTCGCCGAGAAGCACATTCCCGGTGCGATCAACGTTCCTAATGAGACCATCGGCAAGGAGGAAATCGCCGAACTGCCCGATAAAAACCAGGCCATCTTCGTGTATTGCCGCAGCGGCAACCGAAGCAAGCAGGCGTCCGAAAAACTCGTCGCCCTGGGATACACCGACGTCATCGAGTTCGGCGGCATCAACTCCTGGACGGGGGAGACCGTTTCGGAAAGGTAGAGCCATACGATTCACGCGAGCTTGACGGCTGCCCGATGAACATTCTTCTTCCCTGGCAGCCTGCTTTGTTGTACAATTGCCTGTGGATGGTCCTAGGATTATCCACCATCTGTATGCCCCTGATGCTTTGCGTTGGGGGCTTTTCTTTTGCCCGCATCAAGCCAGTATCCACGAAGGTCGCGGTAACGACCTATCTAATTCTTCCTGCCGAACGGGCGTCGAGCCAGACACGCGCTGTCGATGCCTTGTCGCGTTTTGGACTGTTTTATTCCGTAACTTTACATAAGACATATTATCATAGATGTATTTTCGAACAAAAAGCGAACAGATATAAAAGTACATCTGTTCGCTTTTCTAAATAATACCCGATGGATAGCGCCTATGCTCCGATTCCGTATTGCGGAGACTTGCGCATATGCAGTATCGGATACGGCCTTCCGGCATCATCGCGAGACGACCTCGACACGACCCTGAATCCCTTCTTCGAATAGAATTCGATCGCATTCGGATTTCCCTCGTTCACGTCGATGAACTCGACCGGCGCATCAGCGATCACGCGATCCATAAGCGCGCTGCCGTATCCGGTTCCGCGCAGCGCCGCCTCGACGAAAAGCGCCTCGATCCTGACACCCGAGACGCCGGCGAATCCAGCCGCATGCCCCGTATCGGTTCGTGCGATATAAAGCGTCTCGATATCGCGAATGCAATTACGAACCTCGGGCTCGATGGCGTCGATGTCGCCTTCGCTCAAAAACCAGTGGCTTGCCGTCACCGATCGCCTCCAGAGCGAGGCAAGTTCTTCGATCAATTCGTCGGTTCGTTCGCTTTTTCGCACCTCTTCAATCATTTTCATGAGCTATTCCCCTTCAAGCTCGTTCTTGCACCCATCTGACCTGGGCTTTTACAAATGAAGCCCTGAGAGCCGTTCTAAGGCCCCATTGTAGTGTTTTATGGGTAAAGTATCACGGAAAATAATCGATTCGTTGATTCAAATACGCATCGGATACGTCGGAAAAGGAAAACAACCCTCGAATAAAAGAAAAGCCGCGTGCAGCCGGAAAATCCGATCAACACGCGGCTTGACGCACTGGCGATACGCGCAATCCTAGAACATTGCGCCCGACGTGCCCACGGTACCTTCAAGCAGCGCAGGCGCCAAAAATGCAGCCGTCAGAGCATTGGCTATGAATGCGACCAGGCTCAGCACGACGCCGATCTTGGCAAGCTTCATAGCATCGCACGCATAAACGTCATCGGCGTTGACCATGACGAGCTTGCGAGCGCCCGTCAGAGCGACGAAGCCGATGATGAAGGCGACGATGTCGAGCAATGCGCCGAACACAATCAAGCTGATGCCCGCGCAAACGATGCTCACGATGCCGAGCGTGCGGCATTTCTTTGCGTCCATTGATTTCTCCCTCGAGACGTTTTTGCGCATCGATTCGACGCGCTCGTGCATAATGAAATTAACTATATAGTATCTGAGCGTAAATCCGTTCGAAGTTTCGCACGACAAGGCGTTCTCGAGACGTTACGAATCGAACGTTTTCACCATCCGAATCTTTGTTCGTATATACTACAAAGAAAATCGAACGGATATTCGTACTTGATATGCGAGGAAATACGATGCATTTCGATGGAAAAGACCAGCACCGTCCTTGGCCCGGCCCTGCCGTGCTTCTGGTCGACCTGGATGCCTTTTTCGCCTCGGTCGAACAGCTCGACCATCCTGCATGGCGCGGAAAGCCCGTCATCGTCGGCGGCGATCCCGACAAACGCGGCGTCGTCTCGACGGCAAGCTACGAAGCGCGCGCTTTCGGTGTCCGCAGCGCCATGCCTTCGGCCACCGCAAAGCAGCTCTGCCCGCATGCCATCTGGACGCATGGCCACTTCGACCGCTACAAAGCCATGTCACGCTCCATCATGAGAATCCTTCTTGATGAAAGCCCTCTGTTGCAGCAGGTCAGCATCGACGAAGCGTTCCTCGATGTTTCGCCGAACGAAGTGAACACGGAGCATCCCGTCGCCATCGCCCGGCGGATCCAGAATCGCGTAGCCGAGCTCGGGGTCACCTGCTCCATCGGCGTCGGCACGAGCAAAACCATCGCCAAAATCGCCAGCGATATGGACAAGCCGCAAGGCCTTACCGTCGTTTACCCAGGTAGAGAGCACGATTTCCTCTCCCCTTTACCCGTCAGAACGATGTCGGGCGTCGGAGCGAGAGCCGAAGAAACGCTGCGCAAGCACGGCGTCTTCACCCTTGGAGACATGGCCGCGGCACCCGACCGGCTGCTGAAATCGATCTGGGGCAAAAACGCCGACATGATGCGTAACCGCTGCCTGGGACTCGATATGACGCCCGTAAGCGCCGATAGCGACCCGGTAAAGTCGGTCTCAAGCGAAATGACCGCTTCGAACGACTTGCGCACCTTCGAGGCCATCGCCGCCGCAGTCGACACCATGGCGGCGAAAGTGGCCCGACGCCTTCGAAAGAAAGACCTGGCAGGACGCACGGTAGCGCTGCGCATGCGCTATTCGGACCGCAGCGTCCGCAGCGTCCAGCGCAAACTCCCCCGCCCCGAAGACAACGAATATGCGTTCATTCCCCTGCTCCATGAAATGATCGAGGAACTATGGAAGCCGGGCATGGCGGTTCGCCTTGTCGGCGTGGCGGTGACGGGCTTCGAAGAAAGCGACCATGTGCAGGAATCCCTCTTCGACAGCGGCGATTTCGCCACGGAAGACAAGGACCGACACCCTCATGCGGAAGCGAAACCTCCCTCGATCGATGCAGAACACGGCCGCAAGCTTTCACGCGCGACCGACATCGTCAAAGACCGTTTCGGCGAATCGGCCGTGTTCTACGGGCGTGAGCTGCAGGTCAAAAACAACACCACCGGAACGGCTGCGAAAAACCCCGCCGACTACTAAAACTTACACCCGAAGCCCAAGGTAACGGCATGCAAATTACCTGGCCAAATCGAGAAAGCCCTGCATTCGCTCAAGGAGTGCAGGGCTTTCGTCATGAACAAGATAAACAGCGCGCTAGTTGAATTTGAACACGCGCTGCGCGATATGATAAGCCGAAAGAGCGAAACGACGGCCCATCTCGGTGGGGATGTTGCTTCCCCAGTTCAGCACGGTATGACGAATGCGCTTGTACAGAACGGGGTTCGCGTCCTCCAAGTACTTCCAGATGGCGGCGCGGTCGCGCTCGTTATCGTCGGTCTTTTCGAGGCGCAGGAATACCGAGCAGATGCACATCATCATGGACAGGTAATTCTCCATGTAGCGCTCGAGCTTCTTGGACTCGACATCATCCGGCAGATAGACCGAGTCGATCATGATGCGCGTCACGCGAAGCTGCTGGTCACGACGCGAATACATGACCTTTTCGTTGACGCTTTGGTCCTCGCGGCCGATGAAATAGCGATACATGTCCACATCGAGGTAGTAAATCGTCTTGACGTGCGGCAGGGGCACGTAGACGAAGATGTTGTCGACATAGAACGTATGCTCGGGCAGCTTGAGCCCGCAATCGCGCAAAAGTTCGGTGCGATAGATCACCGAGTGCATGAGCAGGTACTGCGACTGGTTGAAGTGACCCGTTTCATCCCAGGTGAATTCGCGGCCCTCGGGAAACACATTACGGTAGCGCATCACCGTGCGCGTGCCCTCGTGAACTTTTTCATACACGTAATTCGCAATAATAAGATCGGTCGAGTCCTTCAGTTCGCACTGCCTGCGCAGATAAGCCATAACGTCGCGCATGGCGTCCCCATCGAGCCAGTCGTCGGAATCGACCACCTTGAAATAGCGACCCGTCGCATTGGCGAGACCGGCATTCACCGCGGCGCCGTGGCCGCCGTTTTCCTGATGAATCGCAACGATCGTATCGGGATAGCGACGCTGCCACTCATCGGCCTTTTCCGCAGTGTCGTCCTTCGTCGAGCCATCGTCGACGATAATGATTTCGATGTCGCCGCGATCGCCGAAATCGCACGCAAGGATGGACTCGATGCACTTATCCATATAGGCAGCGGAGTTGTAGCACGGAATGGCGAATGAAACGGTTTTCATGCCTGAAAGCCCCTTTTGATTCGTTCTAAGACGGCATCGCCGTCGAAATGATTGAATACAACCTGATTATTATACGTAGAGGCGCGTATTGCCTTTACCAACGAGACTGGACAACCATACGAAATTCAGCATTCGATCTTTCCTCTGCATGCTTTGAGAGCTTTCGGGCGCAATATCCATCCGACAAAAACGGCAACGATGCAACAACGGCGATGCCGCACAGCCGAAAATGAACGGCGCTCCCTCGTTATCACGAATAGAACGTACGCGCGTGCATTATCATTGCACGCGGTGAAATCTGACAACGAAAGGAGCGTCCATGGCAGCGTTTCTCAACACCATGATCGAACGTGCGAAGGCCGATAAGAAGACCATCGTTCTTCCTGAAGGAAATGACGATCGCGTGCTCGAAGCAGCTCAGAAAATCGTCGACCAGGGAATCGCCGACGTCATCGTCATCGGCAACCCCGACGAAATCGCCCAGAAGGGCTTCGAATTCGACGGCGTGCGCGTCATCGACAACACGAACGACCCGCTGCGCGAAGAGCTTGCCGAGGGCCTGTTCGAACTGCGCAAGGCTAAAGGGATGACCCCCGAAGAAGCCGATAAGCTCATGGACGATGTCATGTATTTCGGCACGATGCTCCTGAAGACCGGCCGCGCCGACGGCCTGGTCGGCGGCGCATGCCATGCGACCAAGGACGTCCTGCATCCCGCGCTGCGCATCATCAAGACCGCCCCTGGTAGCAAGCTCGTGAGCTCATTCTTCGTCATGGAGGTTCCCGAATGCGCATTCGGCGACGGTGGAACCTTCATGTTCGCAGACTGCGCGGTATGCATCCAGCCTAACGCGGAGGACCTCTCCGAAATCGCCGTCGCCACGGCGAAATCCTATGAAAAAGTCATCGGCGGCCAGGCGCGCGTGGCCATGCTTTCCCACTCGAGCTACGGCTCCGTCAAAGACGCCGACACGGAGAAAGTGACCGAGGCGCTCGCACTCGCGAAGCAGAAGGCGCCCGAGTTCGCGATCGACGGCGAGCTGCAGGCCGATGCAGCGCTCGTCCCGAGCGTCGCTGCGTCGAAGGCTCCTGACTCCCCCGTCGCAGGCAAGGCGAACGTCCTCGTGTTCCCCGACCTCGACGCCGCCAACATCGGCTACAAGCTCGTTCAGCGTTTGGCCAAGGCCGAAGCCTACGGCCCGATTCTTCAGGGCCTCGGCGCTCCGATGAACGATCTTTCCCGCGGCTGCACCGCAGACGACATTCTCGGCGTCGCGGCCATCACCGCCGTTCAGGCCCAGGGCGAATAAAATTTCATAGCGAAATACCTGATGAGCGCCCATCCAAGGCGCAGCTGGATAACGAACACGCCGACTCGCACGATCGAGCCGGCGTTTTTTTGCGCGAAGATAGGCTTAGCGGGCAAAAAGAAGCGGGCCGAAGCCCGCTTCCCGATATGGCGATTTCCCCGAAGCGATTAAAGCTTGGAAACGATCTCGTAGGTATCCTGCGCGATCATAAGCTCCTCGTTCGTCGGAATGACGATGATCTTGACCGGGGAGTTGTCGCTCGAGATGAAGCGCTCCTTGCCGTGGTAGTCGCGGCGGTTCTTCTCCTGGTCGAGGATGATGCCGAGCGGCTGCAGGCCCGCGAACGCAAGACGACGCATGCGGTCGCAGTTCTCGCCGACGCCGGCCGTCAAGACGATGGCGTCCACGCCCGCCATCTCGATCATGTACTGGCCGAGGTACTTGCGAATGGAGTGAGCGTACATCTCGTATGCAAGAATAGCGCGCTCATCACCCTCTTCGGCGCCCTTGCGAACATCGCGCATGTCGTTGCTGATACCCGAAACACCCAGAAGGCCCGACTTCTTGTTCATGATTTCATTGATCTGAGCAGGAGTGAGGTCTTCGGCCTCCTCGAGGAACGGAACGATGGCCGGGTCGATGGCCCCGCAACGCGTTCCCATCATCAGGCCGTCCAAAGGCGTGAAGCCCATCGAGGTATCGACCGCAGTGCCATGGTCGACAGCCGAAATGGAGCAGCCGTTACCAAGATGGCACGTGATGATTTTCAAATCTTCGAGCGGACGCTCCATCAGTGCGGCGCAACGGGACGCGATATAGCGATGCGACGTGCCATGCGCGCCGTACTTGCGAATCTGATGCTTTTCGCACAGCTCGTACGGAAGCGGGTACATATACGCCGCCGGCGGAAGCGACTGGAAGAACGACGTGTCGAACACGGCAACCTGCGGCAGATTAGGAGCCAGGCGCTCGCACACACGAATGCACTTCAACGCGGGCGGGTTATGCAGCGGCGCGAGCGTGCAGAGGCTTTCGATCTTCTCGATTACTTCAGGAGTAATCAAGGCGGAAGAATCGAAGTAGTTGCCGCCATGCACGATACGGTGGCCGATGGCGTCGATCTGGTCGATCGAGGTGATCGTAGAGCGCTCGCTATGGATGAGGGCCTCGAAAACGATCCTCAGCGCCTCTTCATGGTCTGCCATGTACTGCGCGAAAATGCGCTCGTCCTTGTCGGCGCCGTGCTTGATGTAGGAATCTTTACTACCTACGCGTTCGCACAGGCCTTTGGCGAGCACTTTATCCTGTTCGGTATCGACAAGCTGATATTTCAGCGAAGAGGAACCTGCGTTGATGACGAGAATTTTCACGTGATACTCCCGTGTTCGAGCTTACAGGGCAGGAGATCCTGAGTTCATCGGCGCGCCGCCGAGAACATGGACGTGGATGTGATGGACGCTTTGCTGAGCGTCGTCGCCGGTGTTCACGATAACGCGATATCCGGACGAGGCGATGTCTTTGAGCTCGGCGACCTTTTTCACGGTATTGAAGAGATATCCCATCAGGTCGTCCGGAATATCGTCTCCGATATTGTCGTGGTGCTCCTTCGGGATGATCAGAGTATGGACAGGCATCTGAGGCGACAGGTCATCGAACGCGATGACGCGGTCGTCTTCGTAAACCACGGTTGCGGGAATTTCACCAGCGGCAATTTTGCAGAAAATGCAATCCGTCATAGTATGTATACCGCCTTTCTTCAACTTCTTCTACCACGCATAACGCATGACAGTGTAATGGAAAAAATCGAGAGCCTAAGAAAGAGTCGTGTCAGTGGTTGCATCGTCGGCGGGAGCGTCGAGCTGGCCCATAAGCACATCCACTTTCTGCTGCGCGTCCGCGAGGCGCTTCTTCAAGTCGGCAAGCAGAGCGACGCCGTATTCGTAGGACTTCAAACTATCCTCGAGCTCGAGCGTGTTGCTTTCGAGAACGGAGACCGTGCGATCAAGCTCCGCCATGGCTTCGCGGAAGCTCATCTGGTCAGTAGGACGAGGAGCGGTTTCGGTCATGATGCCTTCCTATTCCGCCGCACGCGATGCGGCAATATCGTCGATCGTGCATCGAAGCACGCCGTCTGAAATGGATACGTCGATTTCATCGCCCGGAGCGACCGCTTCGATGCTCGAGATCACACGGCCCTGGGAATCTTGCGCCATAGCGTAGCCGCGCGAGAGGACCTGCAAAGGAGAAAGGTCGTGCAGCCTGCCGGCGCGCAGCGCCAGTGCATGCTCAAACGGGTCGAGTATGCCGGTACCCCGACGGCTAAGACGAGCCGCCATCTGAACCAAGGCCTCCCGATCCTTTTCCAGACTTGCAGGCAAAGCGCGCGAAAGGCGCTCGTGCAGCATATCGACCGTCATGAGGTCCGTGGCGAACAGCTGGTGCGGGTCTTTGAACACCGGCCGCGTCTCATAGCGGCCGAGCGAAGCCTGCGCTCGACCCACCGTGCGCTCGAACGCCTTGCCCATCGCCGCCTGGCGGGATGCCAGCTCGCGACAGACGGCCTCTGCCTCGGGAGTCACACGCTCGGCCGCCGCAGTAGGCGTAGAGGCGCGCACGTCGGCGACCATGTCGGCGATCGACGTGTCGGGTTCGTGACCGATGCCCGTCACCACCGGCACGGGACACGCCGCGATCGCCCGCGCAAGCGCTTCGTCGTTGAACGGCATGAGGTCTTCGAAAGAACCGCCGCCACGCACAAGCAGGATGACTTCGCATCCAGCCTGCACGCATGCGCGAAGGGCTTCGATCATGCCCGCAGGCGCATTCGCGCCTTCCACCGCGACGCCGGCAAGCGAAAGCTTCGTGAGCGGAAAACGCCTGCGCATCGTGCGCATCACGTCATGAACAGCATCGCCGCGCGGGGACGTGACCACACCCACGTGGGCGTTCATATGCGCAACCGAACGCTTGCAGGCCGGATCCATAAGCCCTTCCTGCTCGAGCTTTCGCGCAAGCTCTGCGACGCGGCGGCGCAGCTCGCCTTCACCTGATACCGACACCGAAAAGACGTCGAAATTCATCCGGCCTTTCGGTGCATAGAGCGTGAAACGGCCCGTAAGCTCGACCCGCTGCCCCACTTCGAGCTTCACGCCTGACTGGCGGTATCGGTTGAGCCACATCATGCAGGGAAGCGACGCGCCGGCGTCTTTCACGGTGAAATACACCGCCTTATAGCCGGCCTTGGCATTGACCTCGGAAACTTCGCCGATCAACGTGAGTGTAAGCGACTCGAGAGAACTCTTCGCAGCCTGCATGGCTTCCGAAACGGAAAGAGGCCGCGAGGACGCGGCCTCTTTCCGAGCTGATCCTTGAGAGGACGCTTGAGAGAGCAACATGATTAGTCTTCCGAACGCGTGGACAACACAAGGTAAAGAAGCTGCAGCAAAGCCGTCAAAGCGGCCGCGACATACGTCAGGGCGCATGCGCGCAGAACGGAGTACGCACCCGACAGCTCGGCCTGGTTCATGCCCGAAGCCTGCAGGTACGTAAGGCCGCGACGCGAGGCGTCGAATTCGACAGGCAGCGTAACTAGCTGGAACAGCAAAACGGCGGCGAACATGACGATGCCGATCTTCATCATGGCGGTTCCGCCGGCGGCGCCCATGACCAAGCCGAGCATGAAGATGATCATCCAGGCATTGGAGCAGAAATTCACAACAGGCACGAGAGCGCTGCGAAACTTCATGAACGCATAGCCCTCGGCATACTGCTGGGCGTGACCCATCTCATGCACGGCGGTAGCGACTGCGGTGATGCTGTACTGGGCATATGAATCGGTTCCCAACGTAACGGAGTTGGAACGGGGGTCGAAGAAATCCTGGTTCGGGCCGCCGCGATGCACGGCAACGTTGGGGATTCCGCTGTCGATCGACATGCGACGGGCCATCTCGGCGCCGGTGATGCCGTACGAACTGGGAACATGGCTGTATTTTTTCAGCTGTCTGGTAACGTAGATCTGAGCGCCGGCACCGATGACAAGCGTCAGAATCATAACGGCGAAATAGAGGCCCATGCCTCCGGAAACTATGGGCATTAGATGCTCCTTCTCGAACTCGAACCGGCCGTTGGTTGTGTCGGTCGGTAATTGTAATCGAACAAAAGTACCCTCGCGCCTAGCGTGTCCGATTCGTAACCTGAAACGCCATATTTCATTGCCACGTCACATAACGCCCCCGTTACGCAGCCGAAAACCGACATTTTCAGGAAGTGGCGCATTTCTTGGCATGCAGTTTGGCACATCAACGCATAAAAACCATGCGAAGAAGCGTCACGAGGGAGCCGACGATACCACGAAACGGCGCGTGCGATGGGGTTAGAGCCGCTTTCTTTCGAATAGACCTATCGAAAAGAGGAGCGGTAAGAAAAGTTCGATGAAGTTGCGATCCGGTTCGCCATCAGGTTCAAGGAATGGCGATTCGGATGGAAGCGTCCGAAAACGCGGCTCCGCCTGAATCTTTCGAATCCCACGGCATAAACGAGGAAGGGGGCGCGGTGGCAGTCAGCGATGCGCAGAAGCGCGCCAAATCGAAGTACCGCAAAGAGAGCAACAGTTCGCCGTGAGGTCCCCTCGCCGAAGCGGACGCGTGAAAGCATCTCCAGGTGCAGCCCAACAAGACCAGACACAGCAGGACAGCGATACGCGACAGATAACCGCATATTTTTGACGCTCTCCCACGTCGAGGATACGGACCGGCGGGTCTTTGATCCGCTCGATCGATTCGGCGGTCACTGTCAGGGCCTGGGCGTCGGCCTGCTGCTGCGCCAGCGCGTCGTACGCCTTGGCCTTGTCGGCGTTGGCCTTGCTGCGCTCCTCCCACTTGCGTGACTGCGCGACGGCCTGCTCGTACTTCGCCTGCCAGTCCACGGCGGGCGGCTCCTGCGCATCCTGCGCGGCCTCCACGGCCTCGATGGTCTCTTCGGGCATGTCGGCCCCCTTCCTGCGCCGTGCGGCGCTTCGTCTCGCCCGTGCGGGCATGGAAAAGGCCGCCCGGGGGCGGCCATGTATGAAAAAAGCCCCGTGCGGGGCTGGATTCACTCGTAGATTGGCCGGGGCGGCGGGATTCGAACCCGCACGTGCGGCTTAAGAGGCCGCCGCGCTATCCGCTGCGCCACGCCCCGGCGTATTGGCTATCTCTTCGCCTTGTCGTAGACCTCGGTCGCCAGGACGACGGCGAAAACCAAGGTGAAAAGCACCGCGTACGCAATAGACGGCGCGAGCACGAGCGGCCACGGCCACCCGATCTGCCCCGTGAGCTTCAGACCCACGAAAAGAATTTGCAGGCCGACCATCAGGACGCTGAGCGGGTCCATGCCAGATTTAAAATCTTTCGCCATGTCTTCATCCTTTCGCGTTAGGGCATAATCTTTCAGGTACAGATGGAGGTGTCAAATGAACCAGTTCTCCGGAATGGAAAAGAAGCTCGACTCAATCGCTTCGGCGGTGAAGTCCCTCGATAAAACGAGCGGAAAAGCCGCGAGCGAGCAGAAGGCCGAGCGCAAGCGCGCTCCGATCGACGTTGACGCACTCACGTCGGAAGAAGTGGAGGCGCTAAGGCAGCTCATAGAGCATGAAAGCGACCTGATGGAATACTCGTCGGCTCGAATCGCCGCAGGCGGGGAAAAGGTCAGCGGGATGTATGCGGAGTTCAACAGACTCGGCCTCGCCGCCGTCGAAGCGGGCGGCCGATGCGTCGCGCTCCTCCCGATGGCGCACTGGGCCGTCGAAAAGCACGACCAGCGTTCGCGCGACGCCGAGCTTGAAAGAAAGGCGCAATGGAGACATGACGTCGTCGTAGCGTCCGTGAGCACGGCCATCGGCGGAGCCCTCGGCATAGTCGGAACGCTTCTAGGCGTTCTCGTCGGCTAGCATAGCAGGAAATGCTTGAGCGCGAATCCGCATGCGAACCCAATCGCAAGCTGGACCGACCCCGCCAACAATACAGCGATTAGCCATGAACGCCTGCCCATCATCGCCTCCCTTCATGACGGAGATACGAAAAAGGCTCCTCATGGAGCCTTCGCGTCTGGCGCGGCCCGATCGCGAGTTGAGCAGACCAGACAGGGACGCGGCGGTCAACCGCGAATGCCCCTCTATCTTCCGTCCTCTTTTTCATCGTGAAGAACCTGCATGACAGTCATGAAATGAAAAGTGGTGAAAACTAGTGCTACAATACGACTGCGGCTAACCACCACCCTGGATAGAGAGATGGTTAGCCGTTTTTTATTCTCAAAATCGTTTCCGTCTTTCTTCACGATTATGAATTCTTTTACGCGAAGTGCCTTGGACTCGAGCCTTGCCCTCCGTTCGATGTGCTCGAAAGGAACGCCATCGTTTCTGTAACGCAGGCTTAGAACCAGCCGCGTTTCGGCGGTTTTGTCCCCAGCCCCCGCCATTGAACCGCAGTCATACGGGTTTCTGAAGTTCCCAATGGCGGACCTGAATGCGTCCTCTACAAACTGGGTTGCTTTCTTCTCGTCGTATTTGCCCGCGAATACGGCCCGCTTGTCGCACCTCGGGCTCTTAATGTCCCACATTGCGCCATCCATCTCTATGTCGGGATTTGTCACCCCTTGCAAGACCTTTCCGCTTTTCGACACTGCGCTGCTCGGACGAACTACCACAGCTATGCCGTTATTTCTCAGGCTGTCATGCACAAACAGGTCACGCCATTCGGGTGGCTCGACCAGTCTGCCGTTTTTGCTCCTGACCAGAATAAGATCATGTCTTTCGTAGCTTTCGGGAGCGGAAAACCTTCCAATACTGTCGCGCGGGCACAGCGAATAATCCGTATCTGGCACCTTGCCCGTCATGAACCATTCGGGGTCGCGCCTGCCTATCTCGGCCGACACGCGCTTGCTCAGGAACGCGTCGAGCGCGTCGCCCGCCCTGCCGCCGTGCTTCGCGACATACGCGTCCCGCTCCTCCTTCGGCAGCGCGTCCCATTCGCGGCGAACGCCGTCGCGCCCTCCGATGGCGTCTAGGCACGCGTTGTAGCGGTCGTACATCCCGTCGGGGTCGTAGCCTTCCACCGACCCTTCGTCCCATTGCGGGACGATCCGGCAGTCGCAGTTCGCGTGCGTGTGGGATGCCGCCTCCTTGGACCACGTGTTGAACCCGAAGGACGCGAGCATGAGGCAGAACGGGCACGTCTCGCGTCCGCTCGGCACCCTCGCCCACCTCGGCTTCGCAGGGTCTTTCGCGGCGTTCTCGACGATAGAGTTTGCCGCCGCCTTCTTCATCTCGACGTCCACGCGCCCGAGCACCTCGCGGTCAAACCGCTCCTTCGCGCCGCCGTCCACGACGACCTGCACGAGCGCGCGCACGGCGCCCTGCACGGCGCCCATGTCGAGCCTGGACAGAGCGGCGGCTCCGATCGCCTCGCCCGCGCACAGCTCGCGGGCAGCGTCGTAGAAGTCTGCGGCGGCCTGGGCCGAGGCGTCCGCGTAGGCGGGGAGGACCGACGCAAGCGCCTCGGCCACTATCTCCCGGCACCTGGCCACGTTGTCAGGAGTCCACTCGATGGCCTCCAGCACTTCCAGCACCTTCGCCTGCGCGTCGGCGCTGATCGCGTTCACCTGCTGCGCGAGGAAGTCCAGAGCGGCGCGCGGAATCGTCGCCACGCTACTCGCCCGCCTTCGCGCCGCCCATGATGGCGGTCAGCGCGCGGCGGTTGGCGTCCGCGTCCAGCTGGCTGCGGACGCTCTCGACCTCGGTGGGCGTGAAGCCCATGTTGGACAGGAACTCGCGCGTCTGCGCGAAGCCGTCCATGACCCCGGCGATCTTCACCATCGCGTCGGCGGTGGCGGCGAGGCTGGGCCTCATGGGGTTCCTGAAGTTCGGCGTCACCGACAGCTGCTCGTCGGTCAGGCCGTCAAGCGTCGTGTTGCCGCCCACGGCCATTGCCATGAGCGCCACGTTGTGCATGGCCTCGTCCACCAAGTCGCGGTAGTAAGTCGCCAATGAAGTCGAAGCCGTCCATGCGGACGCGCGCGGATACGCTGGTGACCGCCTTGGACGCCCAGTCGCAGCGCGCCCACCCTCACGTTGTCAGGGATACTGTCCACGCCGATCAAGGGCGTCGGCCGTTTGGCCCCGTAATGCTTTGTTGCAAGCAGCTCGTTTCGCGGCTCCCCGCCACATCGAAACGCGCGTAATGACTCCCTACGTCTCGCTCCCGTCGACGATTTCAGGAAAAGGAAGGCCGACAAAGCCTATCGAACGGACAAAACGTACCTTTTGCGCACCTAGGAACGACGCTTTGCAACCTTCAACATGCCGTCTTCAATCCCCAGCATAATCTCACCGCGCATCAAGGCGAGCAGCTCCTCGCCCACAAGATGCCTGCGCCATCCCTTGAGCACATCCACCTCGTCGTAATGGCCGCGGACGACCTTCGCAAGGTCGGCATGCGACGCCAGCACGCCGAAGGCAACGCCGGCCTCTTTCGCCCTGATTTTCACGAGCGAATAGAGCAAATCGACCTGAGGATCGACGTTCGGCTCGCTCTTGAAAGACTTGTTCAGCTCGGGCCATTCCTCTTCGGGGACGTCGAGGCCTTGCTTGCAAGCGGCCAGCGCGCGGCGAGCATCATCGGTCTTGAGCGCGTTGGAGACGCCCCTGACCATGAACAGCTCGTCGAGCGTGCGGGGCTCGCGCTTGCAGATTTCGACGACCTGCTCGTCGGTCAGGATCCACTTACGCGGGATGTTGCGTTTCATAGCGGCCGTTTCACGCCACGCAGCCACTTCGCGGGCCGCAGAAAGCTGACGCTGCGTAAGCTGGTTCACGCGCTTGAGGCGCTTGAATCGTTCGTACGGATCGACCTTGTAGCGCTCGGGATCGCACAATTCCTCGAAATCGCGGTCAAGCCACGACAGGCGTCCGAGCTTCTCGAGGCGCGCCTTCATGGAACGGTAGATTCGAGGCAGATAGATCACATCGTCGAGTGCATATTGAATCTGCGAATCGGTCAGGGGGCGGCGGCTCCAATCGGTAAAGGAGTCGGCCTTCTTCAGCTTCACGTTGCATTCGTTGAGCACCAACGACCCGTAGCCGATTTGAAGCATGTCACCAAGCAGCGATGCGGCAATCTGGGTGTCGAAGACGGGCTTGGGAATGACGCCCATCTCATGGACGATCAGTTCCATGTCCTGGCCGGCGGCATGAAAAAGCTTGACGATCCTTTCATCGACGAACAGTTCGGCCAACGGAGACAGGTCCTTTACCCTGAACGGGTCGACCGCCACGCTCTCATCTTCAGTGGCAAGCTGAATCAGGCACAGCCTGGGCCAATAGGTCTTCTCCCTCAAAAACTCCGTATCTACGGCAAGAATCGGCGATTTCTTCGCGCGCTCGACGAATTGCTTCAACTGCTTTTGGTCGGTGATGTACAACGCTTTTCCTTTGAATCACGGTAATCGGGCAACAATATGCGGCTGGAATTATAATATGGTAGCGAAGAAAGGAGGCCGACCGCCGTGAAAGTGCTCATCATCAACAATCTCGCATCCGGATACCGCGAAGGATCCGTATACGATTTCATGCGCTCGTTCGTCGAAGACGGCGACGAGGTATGCCTGCGTTCATCCGACGGAACCACGTCGATAGACCGCCTTCTCGACGACGCCGAAGACTTCGATGTGGTCGTCGCCTCAGGCGGGGACGGCACCATCGCCACCGTGGCCTATCGCCTGCGAGGAACAGGCGTGCCGGTGCTTCCCTATCCCGCAGGAACAGCGAACCTTCTCTCGCTCAACCTGCTCGAGCCCAACGAGCCCCACGCGCTGGCGAAGCTGGCCCGCGGCGGCAAAACCCTCGATTTCGACATGGGCGAAATCGAGCGGGATGGAAAGACCTTCGGGTTCATGATCATGGCGGGAGCGGGCTATGACGCCACCATCATGGAGAGCGCCGCGCCCAACAAGAGGCTTTTGGGGCCCGTCGCCTATTTCCTGGCCGCAGGTTCGAACATCGCCCCCCAGCACTCCAAGATCGCGCTCGACATCGACGGCGAGAAGGTTGAAACCGAAGGCATGGGCGTTCTGCTAGTGAATTTCTCTCAGATTCAGTTCGGCATTCCCGTCACCCACTGCAATCAACCGCGTGACGGCGAACTCGGCGTCGTGGTGCTGAAGGCGAAAAACGCAGTCGAGCTGCTGCCATCGGTGTTCGCAGCCATGCTCGACCGTGACGGCCGCTTCCCCGATCGCGGCGACGCGCTGGACATCTATTCCGGCAAGCATATCGAAGTGGCGGCCGACCCGGCATTCGAGATTCAGTACGACGGCGAAACGACCGGTACGACCACGCCATTCATCGCGCGCGCCCTGCCGCAGACCGCCCGTCTGATCGTCTCGGACGAGGCATACGAGCTGTTCAAGTAAGCGCCCACCAGTCATCTAGCAAACGAACGAACACGTGCAAGCACGAAAAAGGCGCCCGGGAGACCGGGCGCCTTTTCTACGTCGGGCGCTATTTCTCGGAATCGGAGGGGCGGTCGTCCTCGACCGTCTCGTAACCGATTTCAATGGGCTCGTTCAGCGAACGCTGAGCGGTCGCGCTGGCGAGCACCTGCTCTCGAAACGTCTTGGCATCCTCGCCGTCGACGGGAGCCATAATGTAAACGTTGCCGCCGATGAAAATCGGGGTGGCCTGCGTCGAAGCCGGTTGGGCGGCATCGACGGAACCAGCGGCCTTCGCGCGCTCCTCCTCGATGCGCTCGAGCATCTCGGCTCGAACGGTCTCGATCTGAGCGGCAGTCTCCTCCTGCCAACGGCTCTTCTTCCAATCGACGAAGTTCTTGTTGTAGCGCATCTGAATAAGTTCGAGCACGATGCAGAACACCATGGCGAAGTACACGATTAGCTTCTCAAGCGGCATGTGCAACAGCTCGATGCCCGTGTGGAAGCCGGCGCTGTCGATCACCAGCAGCGCGCCGATGGCAACGATGAAAGTCAGAGCGAGCATCTTCATCTCGGGATGGCCGTTGATGAAGTTGGAAATGGGGTCGATGAAAACCATCATCATGACGACGGCGACCATGACGGCGATGATCATGATGATCAGGTGGTCGGCCATGCCGACCGCAGTGATGACCGAATCGATGGAGAAGACGACGTCCATGACCATAATCGTCGCGATAGCCTGGGGCAACGTGATCATATGCAAAGCTTTGTGCTCGTGAGAGTGCTCGGCCTTGACTTCGGTAAGACGCAGCATATCGATGATTTCGGAAATACCCTTATATATCAGATACGCGCCGCCCAGCAAAAGCACGAGGTCGCGCATCGAGAAGCCGTGGTTGTACACGCCCAAATCAATCGTGAACAACGTCGCGGTCATATGCACCAGATACGAGGCGAAGCACAAGAACACGATGCGCATGATCAAGGCGCCGGCAAGACCGAGCTTGCGGCCGATATGTTGCTTTTCTACGGGAAGGCGATTCGTGGTGATAGAGATGAACACCAGATTATCGATGCCGAGCACGATTTCGAGGAAGATCAGGGTAACGAGGCTGATCCACGCTTCAGGCGTTGTGAAAATGGACAGGTCCATTCCGCTCCTTTCAAACAGTCCGGAGCAAGAACCCGTGCATGACGGCGACTCCGGCACAACCGATACTATACGGGCACGCTGCCCGCGAGCTGTACCATGAGTCTCGTTAAGACAGACGGCGACAAACTCGACGGGGCGCACGCGCCCGACCAGGCATTATAGACAGCTGCAAGCGGCGAAAGCGTCCGAAGCGGCCTAATAATCGTGCATTTAGGATATGCCTGGGATATTTACAACGGCGAGAATCATACCGGGAATGGAGCCTCGTCGGGCATGCCGGCACCGTTTCGACACTTTGAAGGACGGAGGCCGCGCTGCGTGTAGAACATCGCCGAAGAGTCCCCGCGACGGCACGTCCGGCGGGGACAAGCGGGGGTCGCCTACCACGGCGGCCCCTTCGCGTTTCTCGGCTGCTTCGTCCACGCGGCGCATATACGGCCGCCTGCCGCTCGCCGAAAACACCCTTTCGCCAGACAAAGATGAAGTTTAATATACTCATTTTTATAAACACAGCGAGCATGAAAGGAGCTGATGATATGGCAGACGTAACCGACGTCGCTGCATACATACTCGAAGAATGCGGGAGCCTGTCCACCATGAAGCTCCAGAAGCTCGCATTCTACAGCCAGGCGTACCACCTCGTAAGGACCGGGAGCGAGCTGTTCCCCGAGGACTTCCAGGCCTGGGCGAACGGCCCGGTGTCGCCGGCCCTTTTCTCGAGGCACAGGAAGAGGTTCGTCATATCGCGCGGCGCCTTCGGCGAGCGCAACGCTCCGTCTCGTGACGAAGCGGCGTCGATCGACCACGTCCTGTCGCGGCTCGGCGAGTATAACGGCTCGCAATTGAGCGATATGAGCCACAAGGAGGCCCCGTGGCTCAACGCCCGCGCGGGATGCGCCCCCGACGCGCGGTGCAGCAGGGTCATTCCGAAGAGCGTCATGAAGGCGTTCTACGGAAGCCCTTCGGCAGCTTCCAACCCCGTTTTCTCATGACTGCAAGGTTTTCCAAGAAGGACATCAAGAGGGCCGGCGAGAGAATAGCGACGGCACCAGACCTGGCAAGCCCCGAAGATGTCGAAATAGTCAATTACTGGCGAGAGGTGCACAAGCACCCGCTCCAACGCCTGTTCGAATCCGCAGGGAGCATACCAGGCGGACTGGTTGCGGGACGGATAAAGAAATACGACACGATCGTCGACAAGCTGCGCCGCGACGGAACGCCGCGCAATCTCGCGACGATGTACGACATAGCCGGATGCAGGGTGGTTCTCGACGATATGGAATCGTTCGAGAACGCCTGCTCCATGGCGGCCTCGCTCGACGGGTGCAATCTCGACAAGTCGTCGAACAGGGACTACATCGGCAGCCCCAGGCAAAGCGGATATCGATGCAGGCACTACATATTCAAATACGAAGACGATTCGCTTGGATGGGACCTGTGGGCGGAACTCCAGGTGAGGACGGCGATGCAGCACGCATGGGCCACGGCCGTCGAGATGTACGACCTCGCGACCGGGAGAAGCAGGCTGAAGTACGACGAGAAGGGCACATCGGCCGCGCGATTCTTCCTGGCCGCATCGAAGCTTATAGCCGCCCACGAAGAGGGAGGGGCCGACGGGGCCGTCTCGGCGATCCGCGGGGAATTGGAGAAAGCGGAATCCGAGGCCCACGTCATAGAGGTGCTGGATGCGGCGTGCGAAGCAAGCAGCATAATCTCGGAGCAAGCGCCTTTGCAGACGAACGAGTACGTCCTCGTAGACCTCAACACGGAGGAGCAGTACCTGTCGATATCGGGAGTGCCGGCGCAAGGGGCCGTCGACGAGTACATCTCCAGGGAGAGAGACGGAGGCTGCCACAATTACGTTTTGGTGAAGGCGTCGTCGATCGACCAGATCAAACGCGCTTATCCGAACTATTTCGGCGACATATCGGCGTTCACTAGGTTCGTCGGGGGTTTCATAGGCTGAACGGAATTGCCATAGGCGCGAACAACAGGGTGCACCAGATTGTTTCATCGACCGCCATTCGTGGCGGTCTTTCGCGTTTTCATAGGCGAAAATACCAGGTCGATGCGGAGAAATATAGGGCATCCACTTGCATTATTATGGTACTTGCCCTATAATATAGACATCGAGTTGAGAAAGGAGGTGATGCAGGATGGAAGAGATGATGACCGCGATCGTCTCGGCTATCGTCGGCTCCGTCGTCAGCAAGGCGGTGGACCTCATAGCCGAAGCGGTTGCAAGAAGAAAGGCCTCTAAGCAGCCCGGAAAGCACGCAAGGAGGCCTTAAGAACCAGGGGGGAGCCGTTGGAGCGGCTTCCCCGCCGTTCCAATCTTACACGAAAGGAAAAGCGCAATGAAGACCGCAATCATAGCCTTCACGGTCTCGTTCATCGTCTCGACCGTGATCTACAGAATGAACCGCCGGAAGAGGAACGGAGAATAGCCATGGCCACCGAAGCCCAGAAGAAGGCCACCAACGCCTACCGCGCCGCCAACGTGAAGAACGTCACCGTGAAGTTCTTCCCCGCCGACCGCGAGGTCTACGACTGGATGCGCGAGAACGGATACAGCGGCGCGTGGGTGCGCGAGCTGATACGCCGCGAATACGAGCGGGCGAAAGGCGAATAGCCCGCATCCGGGCATGAAAAAAGAGGGGGCGCCGAAGCGCCCCCTTGCTCGCGTTCCCTGGTAAGTCCCCATCGCCTTTCCTGACGCCCCTAGGCGGGCGCGGCGCACATCGACTTGATCTCGGCCAGCTCTTCCGCCCCGATTATCTCGAGCGCCCACTCGTCGGGGACGTGCAGGACGTACTCCCCGCCCTCGCCCGACGCCTTCCAGTAGCGCGGCCAGAACCAGGCGTTCGCCAGGGCGCGCGCCTTGTGCATCGGGCAGATGAACGTCGCCCTCTTGTCGGCCGTGCCGAACACCTCGTAGTTGTACGCCGAGCACCATGCGCAGCCCTTGGCGATCGGGCAGAAGAAGCACTCGTCGGTCGACTGGGAGCGCCGCGTGATGCGTCCGAGCCTCTCCCAGCACGCCGCGCACTCGGGCGTCCGCAGGATCCCGTCGTCGACGTTGCCTATGACGAGCGGCGGCCTCTTCCCCGCAAGCGACATGTCCATGTACCTGATGCACGGCAGGATGTTCCCGTTCCAGTCGCATGCGATCATGAGGCCGGTCCCTCCGCACCAGTTGTCGTTGTCGGCCGCGTCCATCGGCACGAACAGCCCCTCGTCGAACATCGCGAAGTAGAGGTCCTCCATCGAGACCCCGTCCGCGATGATCTTGCGGCCGATCATCTTCAGCTGGCGGTAGAGCTCGGCGGCGTGGTCGGCCGTCCAACCCTCCTCGTAGACGCAATTTGCGTGTATGTCGCGGTATCCGGCCGCGAGCATGTGGCAGAAGGCATCGTAGAGCCTGTCCACGTTGCCGGGCGCGATGGTGACTTTCGACCCCATGTAGTTGCCGCGCGACATCCAATCCGTCGCGGCGTCGTAGGCGAGGTCGTAGCTCCCCTCCCCGGTGCCCGCGAACACGCGGCATGCGTCGTGCATCTCCCTCGTCCCGTCGAGCGTCACCGAGAACGACAGCACGTTCTTACGGCGTTCCAGGAACCTCTGCACGCGGGGGTCCCTGTATGCGACGCCGTTCGAGCAGATCGAGACCATGAACCGCTCCCCCCATGGATGCCCCATGAGGAAGCACTGCTCCTGGAAGTAGTCGACGATGCGCTCGATCAGGTCTATCTCGAGGAGCGGCTCGCCTCCTATGAAGTCGAGGACGACCGCGGGGGTGAGCTCCTTGTTCGCATACAGCCCCATGCCCTTCTCCTCGCGAAGGAGCAGGTCGACGAACTTCTTCGCGGTCTCGAACGACATCCTGTCGCCGCCCTTGTTGTGCTCGTAGCAGTACGTGCACCTGAGCTGGCATGCGTTCGTCACGCAGAACGTGATGCTGCGCGTCAGCCCCGACAGGTCCTCCTTCGCGTACTCGGGGAACAGCCGGGCGATGACGTCCTGGTACTGCGGCGCCGACCTCATGCTACGCCACCGTGCATTCGCAGGTCGCGAAATCGATGGTCCAGTTCTCGCCGGAAATCCCGTTGTCCTCCGCGAACCTGGTCTTCGCGGCCTCGTACTCGGCGGCGGACTTCTCGTAGCCCGCCATGAGGCTCGCGAACGGCCTGCCCTCCACGACGGACGCGTCGGCGTCCGCGGCGTGGGCCGTCACGACGTAGTCGATCAGGTTCATCTTGCCGCGCGTCTCGTAGGTGAGGCGCTCCAGATAGTCGACCACGTCCTGGTCGACCTTGAATTTCTTCGCCATTCGGCGCTCCTCTCTATCCGCTCGACCCCTCGCAGGAGCCGAAGCATGTTCCGGAACACGTCGCCGAGCACGACGTTGTGCAGCTCGACAGGCACGAGCCGGAGCATCCCGACCTGCATCCGCTGCTGCACCCGCTGCACCCCGAGCATCCGCTTCCGCAGCCGCTGCATCCGGAGCAGGACGTCTTGCAGCTCCCGCCGCACGAGCCCGAGCACCCCTTGCACCCGCTTCCGCATCCGCTGCACCCGCTGCAGCTCGAGCATCCCTGGCAGGTCCCGCTGCAGCTCGAGCACCCGATC
Source organism: uncultured Slackia sp. (assembly GCF_959608125.1). Lineage (GTDB taxonomy): Bacteria > Actinomycetota > Coriobacteriia > Coriobacteriales > Eggerthellaceae > Slackia. The sequence goes on along the minus strand of NZ_CAUHPG010000012.1, from coordinate 19,811 downwards.
GCGCAGCCGGAGCAGCCCTTGTTCTGGCCCGAGCCGCACCCGTACCCGCAGGACGAGCTGCATCCCGTCCCGCAAGACCCCGAGCAGGACGTGCACGACGAGCACGAGCTGCTGCATCCGGAGCACCCGGAGCATCCCGAGCACGACGAGCAGCTCGTCGCGCAGGACGTCGAGCACCCCGAGCAGCCGCTGCAGCCCGAGCACGACGTCGCGCACGCGGAATGGCACATGCCCGAGCACGCGGCGCGGCAGCTCGACGCGCCTGCGGTCGGCGACTCCCCCTCGAGCCTGCCGACGAACGCGACGGCTTCGGCGATGCCGCGCACCGTCCAGTCCTTCCTGTTCTCCGACAGCGAGTTGTCGGACCCGAAGTCGTTGACGCGAAGCAGCGCGTCGAAAACGGGCGACGCGTCCGACCTCGACGCCGCGCTCCCGGCCGACACGACCGTCGCCGACGGGACGTGGCCCGACAGGTCGCCGTTGTGGCTCCTCCTGGCCATCTCGGCCCTTACGCGCCTCTTCAGCTCGTTGAAGGACGCCGCCGACAGCGCCTCGCCCGGCATCTAGGACACCCCCGCGAGCATGTTCGCGAACCCGTCGCGCCCGTCGGGGTCCGGGCCGACGAGCTTTCCGACGACGCTCCCCCGGTCGGACGGGCCGGCCGCGCGCACGGTGCCGCGCCGCGTCGCCGCGAGCAGGTCGCCGACGGCCGCATGGCCCTCGACCTCGACGGGGACGCGCCCCGCGAGCGCGACCGCCACGTAGCGCTCGTCCTCGGGGTCGCCGCCGCCGCCGATGAGGTGGCCGTACCGGTCGGACGCCACGCCGACGGCGCGCGACGGGTCGCCCGAGGCGCGGACGAGGCCGTCGTCGCCCTTCGGGCCCGCGTCGCCTTTCGGCCCGGCCGGACCCTGGGCGCCGGGCGCCCCCTGGTCGCCCTTGGGCCCCTTGAGGGATCCCTTGTTCACCCACTGCATGGCGCTACTCGTAGATGTAGAAGTCGCCCGTCGTCACGTCGACGTACGCCTGGCCTTGGACGCCCTGCTGGGACGGCGCGCCGCTGCCTGCGGATACGCCCGGGCCTGCGGGACCCTGGGGGCCTGCGGGACCGGCCGCGCCCGCCGGGCCTGCTGGGCCGCGCTCGCCCGCCGGGCCTTGGACCTTGCCGACGTTGTTCCATTTGGAGCCGTCCCACACGTGCATGTCGCCGCCGACGAGCCACGCGTCGCCCTCGGCGTTTCCGGAGCCGGGCAGCTCGCCGACCGACGGCTTCGATCCCTTGATGGACACGCCCTTGCCGTCCTTGCCCGGCACGCCCTGCTCGCCGCGCGGGCCCTTGACGCTCGCGAGTCTCGCGCCAACTCGCGCGGTCGAGCTGCCCCCGTTGACCGATTCGACCGAGAACACCGAGCCGTCGGCGTCGACGATGGTGTCGCCCGCCTGGATGCCCTCGGAGGGGACGATGGAGCCGTAGGCGACGTCGGAGCCGCCGGACACCGAGGTCTTCGCGTGCCGGATCGACTTGCCGGCCGCGCCCGCGGGGCCTTTCGCGCCCTGGTCGCCCTTGGGGCCTTTGAGGTTGCCCTTCTGAACCCATTGCTGAGCCATTTCCCTACCTTTCCGCGAACTCCCAGAGCTCGCCCGTCTCGCCGTCGACGTACAGGTCGCCGGTCCTTCCGCCTATCGACGGACGCCCGTCGCCCGCCGATATCCTCGTCGCATGCCCCGCCGCCTCTCGGCATTCCTCGGCGAGCCGCCTCCATTCGCTCTCGGTCGGGTCGCCCGGGGCCGTCGCCTCGCCGGCGTCCATCGAGCGCAGGCAGCGGAACGGCCTCGCCATGTTCGCGTGCTTGAGCAGCACCCCCTGGGCGCGGCCCTCTATGCCGACGCGCACCGCGCCCGGCTCCGCGAGGCATTCCCACGGCACCACGTAGCCGTCGGGCCCCTTGGAGGCCGTGCGCATCGCGCCCGACCCCTCGAACGCGACCGTGACGGTCAGGCCGTCCCATTCCGCGTCGAGGTCGAGCGCGACGGCGTCGCATCCGACGGAGCCCTGCACCATGTCGAGGTCGTCGCAGTCGGCGCGGCGGTCGCGCACTTTCACAAGATGAACCCGCATCGCGCCCCCTCTCGCTACTCCTTCGGCACGATCGCGTCGAGCTTCTCGGCGATCGCGTCGAGCTTCGCGTCCATGTCGGCCTGCTTCTTCGCCATCCATTTGACGTGCTCGTGCGTGGTCATCTCGTAGCCGCGGCCCGTCGGGTCGTCTTTGCGAAGGATCTCGCGGCTCGCCCAGTGGAGCGCGTTGAAGCAGTTGTCGCTGTCCCCGTAGGCGTATCGCCATACCTCTTCCGCAGTGGCCATGTCCCGGCCTCCTTCCCCTATTCCGAACGCGGCGAGGATTCCCGCCGCGAGTCCGTCGATGTCCGAATTGAACCTGTCCAGGTCGCCCGCGTTGCTGATGAAGCCGCACTCGACGAGCCTGTACGAATACCCCCGCGCCGCCGCCCTGTTCGGGTTAGCGAGGTCCGTGCGCCCGACGACCGTGTTCGCGCGACCCGGCATGAACCAGCCGAGGAACGACGCGATGGCGCGGTCGTAGGCGTCCGGCGCGTAGCGCCCGTTCACGACCACGTGCCCGCCGCGCGCCGACGCCGGGCCGCTGTCCATGTGCAGCTCCACGATCTGCACGTCGCGCGGCAGCGACAGCGACGATATGCCGCCGTCCGCGTAGTAGTTGCGCGAGAAGTCGGCCAGAGCGACGGCGTCGCCTCCCAGCGCCTTCATGCGCGACGCGAGCGCGCGCACGCGCTCGGCCTCGGAGAACCCGTGGGCGCACGCGCCGGGGTCGCCCGCCCCGTGGCCCGGGATGACGAGCATCCTAGGCATCGCCGCCCCCTCTCGCCTTGAGGCTCGACGCGCCGATGAGCACCGCGACGGCGGTGCCGGCGATGCCGAGCGTGGCGCTCACCTCGTTCGCCATCGGCAGCGACCACACGGCCGCCAGCGCCTGGTACGTCCAGGACAGCGTCGGCAGGGCCGCGAGGCCGATCCATTTGAGCGCCTGGTAGGCGCGGTCGGGGAGCCAGTACCTGGGAGCCTGGCTGATGTCGTTCTCGTCCATGATTCCTCCTAGTCCCTCGCTTTGGCTATGTCGATGATCTCCACGACGCCTGCCTCGATGCGCGCCGTGCGCTCGTCGATCGCGTTGACGCGCTGGCCCATGTGCGCCGAGTTCGCCCGGCTCGTGTCCAGCGCGGCGTTGAGCGCCGTGGTCTGGGCCGTCAGCGCCTCGATGGCGCGCGTCTGGCCCGCCTGTATCTCGAGCTGCCGCTCGGTGAGGCGGATGCGGTCGCGCGCCTGCGCGTCCTCGTCGGCCTGGCTCTTGACGTCCAGCTCGAGGCGGCGCTTGTCTATCTCGCTCGCCGCGTTCTTCGCGTCGCGCCACACGGGCAGGACGTACTTTCCTACCACGAACGCGAGCGCGACGATTCCCGCCACGCCGACGATCCATTCGCCGCTCGAATGGGCCACGGACTGGCCGACGCTCGCCCAGAACTCGCCGGTCGGCTCCATCACGCACCCCCTTCCTCGAGGACGTCTTCCGCGCCCTCGTACTCCGGCAGCGTCTTGAGGTACTCGTACGCGTCCACGACGCTCATCCCGGGCGTGTAGGGCAGCACGTGCCACGTCGTCCAGACATAGCAGCCGCCGCCGTCTTTCTCGCGCTCCCTCGCCTCGCGCGACGGGCACGACGCGACCTCGACGGTCGATTGGACGTTCGTCACGCATCCGACCGATACGATACGGTGGTACGACACCTCTAAGCCGTTTTCGAGCGTTAAAGATTTCGAAAGCGCCATAGTCACCTCCTAAAGCATCCAGCCTATGACGGCGCGGATGTAGTGCGCGCCGTCGACGGTCACGACGCTGTTCCCCGTGATGTTCGCCTGCTTCGCGTCGCCTCTCGTGATGGTCGATCCCGTGAGCGTGACGTACTCGGCCGAGATGTACGCGGCGTTGTACGCGCCGCTGCCGACGGCGCGCGACAGGCAGGACCTCGTCCCGTTCTTGATTCTGCCGACGCCCGACCCCGACGGGTTTCCGCAAACGCGGACGGCCGAAAGCCTCCCCGCGTCGTCGGCGAAATGGATGTCGACGGCCGTGAACAGGGACACCTCGCGCGACAGGCTCACGGTCCCCGTCGTGCCGCTCGAATTGGCGTACAGGCAGACGCCGCCGAGCACGGTCCCGCGAAGCGCCGCAGCCGCCATCGGGACCCCGCCGCCTCCGCCGGACACGCGCGCGCCCGCCGACGACGACAGGTCCACGTGGCCGTTCCCGACCGTCACGACGGCGTCGCCGGCCTGGCTCCGCATCGTGAGCGCCGATTTGGCGGTAGTCATGTACGCCCCCGCGCTCTCGGTGCCGACCTGCGTCACGACGGCGTCGGACGCGTCGAGCACGTCGAACGTGCCGCGCGTCGACAGGCGCGCCTTCCACTGGCTCTGCGACTTGCCGACCGTCACGCCCTCGTAGTCCTGGCGCACGAACGCCGACACGAACGCGTCGTGCTCGGCCCAGTCCGCTTCGCGGAACGAGCCCGAGGCGCGCGCCGTCGTGCACACGTAGCAGCGGCCCTCGGCCGGCTCGACGCGCACGTCCCCGCGCGAATACGGCGGCGCTGGCTTGCCGACGAACGTCTTGCCCTTCTCGTTCAGGGACTTCGTGAAGGTGGCGGTTATGTCCTGCTCGGTCTGCGTGAGGTCGCTCGACGTCGCGAAGGACTTGGCCTCGTCCTTGGTGGTGTAGGTCGCGGCGACCGTCTGCGAGAACGCCTCGATGCCCTTGGCGACCTCGCCGTTCGCGGACGCCGTGGCCTGCCTGACGGCCTCTGCCTTGACGGCCTCGCCCTTCGTGTCGATCGAGGTCTCCAGCTCCGTCTTGGCGTCGTTGATCTTGCCCTCGGCGCTCTCGTCGGCCTGCTGGAGTATCAGGGACGAGATGGGCAGTACGAGCGATTGCGCGCCGAACATGAGGATCGCGACGCGCTGCCCCGCCTTCATCGCGAAGTCGACCGCGTAGGCGCCCGGCTCCGAATCGCCGTCCACCAGGATGTCGGCGACCATGCGCCCGCCGTCGAGGCGGGTGTCGCCCGCCACGGTGCCGCGCGCGACCGAGGCGCCGGCAGACGCACCCGCGCCGCCGCCGTAGCCCCGGCCGCCGCCGGACGAGCCGCCGTACAGCAGCGCGCCGTGCTCTCTCCTCGTCCTCATCCTATCGACCTCATCTTCGTCCTCGTCATGCACATGGGCGCCAGCTCGTCGCAGGCCATCTCGGTGACCAGGCACAGCGAATCGACAGGCGCTGCGTAGTCGCCTCGGTTGACGTACCTCACGGCCATGCCGGGGCGCAGGCCCGGCACTCCCGCGTGCTCTATCTCGTAATACACCGCGCCTCCGCAGTGCTCTTCGAGCCACCCCGCCGCCTTCGCCTGCAATTCCTCGCGCGGCAGCGCCTCGCCGACGCGCTCGACGTAGGTGACGTGGCGCCCGATGCGCTCGTACGAGAACGGGTGCGTAGGAGCGAGGACGGCGGCGGCGCTTGCCGATTCCTCGTCGGTCGACGTCCAGAACACCGCCTTGTTGTAGGCCTCGCCCTCGTCCTCGGACGAGACGAACCCGGGGCGGTATATGCAGTTGCGCCCGGCCTCGAACGTCCACGAGACGGGTCGGGCGGACGGCGCGACGTACGCCGAAAGCTGCACCTCTCCCGCGTCGGTGGCCGACAATTCGCCGCCGATCCACCCCGCGAGCTTCTCGACCATCTCCAGCTTGTTGACGCCCGCCTCCCAGTGCATGTCCATCGTGTGGACGCGGTCGGTCGGAGCGCCGGGACCGAGCGTGAAGACCCCGCCGTCGGCCTCTACGATCTCGCGGATGATGGCCGACACGTTGTCGCCCGGCGCGTAGGTGTGGACCTGCTGCAGGTAGTCCTTGGAGTGGCGCAGCAGCGTCGAGTAGCAGTCCATCGAGCGCGACGCGCGGCCGTGGAGCGCCTTCATCGACTTCGACGCGGCGAAGAACGTCCCCATGGTCTCGGCGTAGCGCTCGCCGCCGACCTCGACGACGTGGCGCAGCCTGAGCATCGAGTCCTTCGCGAGGTCGTCGAGCACGGCGATGGTCGCCGAGGCCTTGGTCTCGGTGTAGAGCGCCCACGTGACCGACGAGCCGCGCGGGTCGATGGCAACCGGGCCTTTGTCGGCGAGCGTGAAGGGGTCCACGAGGCGGCATTCGTACGTATCGACGCGCCCCGAGCGACCCCAGTCCGCGTCTGGCACGAGCATCAGACCACCTCCTGGCCGCTTATGCTGGCCTCGGTGACCCTGCTGCCGCACGATTCCGCCGTCTTGACCGAATCGACCGCGAGCAGGTACCGCTCGCCTCCCGGGAACCTCGCGACGACGTATCCCGCGTCGCCCAGGGCGCGGACGTCCGCGAGCGTCGCCTTGCCGTCCCACGGCACCGACCACTTGGCGGTCACCGACGCCTCGCCGCCCTTGCCGAACGCGACGGACGGACGCGGGCGTCCCGCGAATTTGACCACCTCTTTGTCTCGCGACGCGCCGCGGTCCCATTCGAGGTTATAGGCGGCCTTGACCTGCCTGCCGACGCGCTCGCCCGTGGAGTCCACGGGGTCGAGCAGGGCGACGCCCCGAGACGGCACCGTGACCGTCTGCTCGACGATGCCGCCCGTTCCGCCCGTCGCGGTAGACCCCTGGATCTGGATCGTGACGGGGACGTCCAGCGGCGGGTACCGCAGCATGACGGTCGGCGAGAGCTTGTCGGCCTCGGCGCTGTCGAACTCGGTGCCGCCGCCTTGGATGGTGACCTGCCAGGAGTCGATCGGACCGCCGCCTTGGCCGGAGTCGCCGACGCCGACGGAGATGGAGCCGTCGGGGTTCACCACGACGCCGCCCGTCGGCCTGTTCGCCGAGCCGTTGCCCGACACCGCGACCTGGCCCGACCATTCGCCCCATTCGAGCTGGATGTCGCGGTACGCCGCGTTCCAGCGTATATGGAGGTTCACGCTGTCGCCCTCCTGCAGAAGCTGCTGCAGGGCCGATTTCGGCACGGTCACCCAGCCGAACCTGTCGACCTTGCCCGCCTGGTTGCCCCACGAGCGCGCGAGCACGTCTCGCCCGCCCTTCGTGAACGACAGGATCTCCCAACGGTCGTCCTTGCGGGTCCATCCCGGCGCGGAATATGCGATGACGAGCCAGTCTCCCTGCATGTACATGTCGTCAACCGAGAACTTCGGATACGCCCCGATGAAGAACGTGTACACGGAGCACTGGTCGTCCTGGTACCCTCCTGGCTTGACGGACGTGATGCGGACCTCCGCCTTTATCTGGTCGTATTCGCGGCTTTCGTAGCTCCAGACGCCGTTCCCGGTCATCGTCGACACGTCCGCGATCCGCGAAAGCGCTATCGACCAGTGAAACATGTCGTCGGCTTTCGACGTGGTCGGGCCGCATGAATCGGCGGCGTGCTCGGTCGTCTTCCACTGAGACCATGGCGTGTACATCCCTTCGCCCTCGCCCGTGCCGCCCTTCGGAATGCCCGTCCACCGGAACTCGAAGCGGAAGGTCTTGTTCGCGTCGAGCCCGTACCACGTCGCCCAGCGAAGCGACGGCGAGACGGGCGCGGCGCCCGACACGAGCCGGACGCCGTTCGCGTATCCGTCGGCGGGCTCGATCGTCACGTTCTCGAGCAAGCTACATCATCCCCTCTCGCAGCATCACGGAAAGCACCTGCATGAGCAGGCTCTCGACCTCGGTTCGGCCCGCCGCCGAAAGACCGCCCGCGTCCAGGTAGTAGTTGTTCTCGACGCGGCCCGAAGCGGCGGGCGCGGGCGCGTAGAACCTCGGTTGCGCGGCCGTCGGCGCGGCAAGCGCGCCGGACACCGCCGCCATGCCGTTGCCGTACGCCGAGACAAGCGACGGGACGCGGCGCGCGAAGCCGTCCGCGAACGCGTCGGCGATGGACATGCCCGAGTAGAGCACCCAGCCGTGGCCGGAGAACGGCCCCTCCTTCGCGGGAGAGAACGGGAACAGCGCGCGGATCCGCCCGACGGCCCCCGACACGGCGTCGACCGCGCCGCCGATGGCGTTGCGGATGCCGTTGACGAGGCCGTCGATTATCGAGCGGCCCGCGTCGACCAGCCAGCTGCCGGCGTCTGCGAAGAACCCCTGGATGCGGCCCGGGATGCTCGACACGAAGCCCATCATGCCCTCGATGCCGCTCGATACCGTGCTCTTGACGTCCTCCCACGTCGACGAGACGAACGACGACACGCCGCTCCACACGCTGTCCCATACGCCCTGTATCGCGGACAGCGCGCCCGATATCGCCGCCTGGATGCCCGAGACCGCGCCGGATACGAGTCCGGAGATAGCGTCCCATACGCCCTGGGCGAACTGCTGGATGCCGGCCCAGACGCCGGACCAGTCGCCGTTGATCGCGGCGAGAACGGCCGATATGATGCCCTGTATGGCCGTCATGGCGCCCTGGATGAAGGCAGATACGCCTTGGATGATTGGCGTCACGACGGCCTGCAGCGTAGGCCATACGGCGTTCCACACGGCCGACACGACGCCGAGCGCCGCCGACACGACGGCCGAAATGAGGGTCATCGCCGATTGGACCGTCGCGGCTATCTGCTGGATAGCAGGCTGCACGATCGGCAGGAGCGTCCCGCTCACGAACTGGACGACCTGCGCGACGATCGGGCCGAGCACCGCAGAGACCTGCGCGGCTATGCCCGCAATGTGGCCGATGCTCGACGCGATGACGTCGAATACCGGCTTCACGGCCGCGCCGAGCGCGTCGAACAGCGGCGGCAGCGTCGCCGCGAGCTGCGACAGCACCGGCTGGACGGCCTGCCACGCCGACTGGAGCGACGCGGCGAGCGGCGCGAACGCCGCGGAAAGCGCGGGGCCTGCCGACGATAGCGCCGACATGGCCGCGCCGATGCCGCCGGACAGCGCCGAGAACGCGCCCTCGACCAGAGGCGTGACCGCGTTGAGCGCGCCCGTAATCGCCGGCTGCAGCTGCGTGAGGATGTCGGACAGGCCGCCCACGAACGCCGCCTCGAGGTTGCCGATGGCGCCCTCGAACGTGGAAGTGGACTTCGCGGCCTCGACCGCCGCGTCCTGGAATCCCAGGTCCATGATGGCCTGGTTGAACTCCTCCGCGGTGATCTCGCCCTTCTCCATGGCCTCGCGGAAGTTGCCCGTGTAGGCGCCGTTGGCGAGCATCGCCTCCTGCAGCTTGCCCGAAGCGCCGGGGATGGCGTCTGCCAGCTGGTTCCAGTTCTCCGTGGTCAGCTTGCCCGCGCCGGCCGTCTGCGTGAGCGCCATGCCGACGGATTTGTAGGTTTCCGCGTTTCCGCCCGCCACGGCGTTGAGGTTGCCTGCGGCTTCTGCCAGCTTGTCGTAGTCGGGCACGCTGTTCGCCGCGAGCTGCGCCGTGATGCCCTGGATGTCGCTCAGGCTGTAGACCGTCTCGTCGGCGTAGGCGCGCGTCGATTTCGACAGCGCGTCGATTTCCGCCGAGCCGAGGCCGGCGAAGTCCAGCGTCGATTTGAACTTCTGCGTGGCGTCGGTCGCCGCCGCCGCCTCCGCGACGAAGTTGCCCACTCCGATGGCCGCGAACGCGCCCGCAGCGACGGCGGCGACGCCCTTGAGCGACCCTGCCGCTCCCTTGGCGGCGCCGCCTATCTTGGAGATTCCCGCCGAAGCCGTCGCAGACGTGGACGCCACCTTGGAGTTCGACGCCGCGAGCTGGTCCTGCGCGCGCTTGAGCTCCGTCTGCGCCGATTTCGTCTTCAGGCACGCCTGCGCATGCTTGTATTCGGCCTGCTTCACGCGCTCAGCCGCCGCCATGACCTGAGACGACCCGGCCGCGTACTTCTGCTGCGTCTCGGCGAGCCTCTGCTGCGCTATGGCGAGCTGCGAGGCGGCGGCTTTCTGCGAGTGCATCGCCTGGCCGACCTTCGCCGACGCGCTCGCCACGGCGTTCTCGAGCTGCGAGACGCCCTTGGTCGACACGCCGGCCGAGATGCCGTCGGACAGCTGCTTGCCGAGCTTCCTGCCCGTGCCGGACACGTCCACCCCGCCGAGCTGCGAACTGATGGACTTCCCCGCGCCTTTGAGGCTGGGGACGATGGTCACGTAGGCCGATGCAAGCTCCGTCATGCTACACACCCCCTTCGATGCCTAGGATGCGGTTTATCCTGTCCACGTCGGTGCGCTCGAGCCTGCGCTGGACCCGCGCCCTGTCGGCGGGCGTGGGGAGCGGCTTCGGGAAGTTGCGCTTCTTGGCGGCGTCCTCCGTCTGCTGCCACGCGAGGACCCTCAGCGCGTGCTCTGCCGCATGCAGCATGTAGAGGCCGTCCCCCCACTCCTTCTCGGGGTTCTCCAGGCGCACGCAGCGCGACTCCCTCGGCAGCTGCGCGGCGAGCGCGGCGGCGTGGAGCATGCCGTATTCGCGGCCCGCGCCGTCGATGTTGAGGCCGTAGAACTGCTGGAAGTCGGCCCGCAGCTCGTCCGGCCTCTTGCGCATCAGCGACGCGAGCAGCACTAGTTTTTTGCGCCCGCCGCCTCGATCACTCGGCCTGCGAACTCGGTCATGCACTCGTTCGTGAGGCGCCCGCCGTTCGCTGCGCGCAGCTCGTCCTTGACGCGCTGGAAGTCGGCGCCGAACAGGGTGCGCATGAAGCGCACGGCCGCGCGCATCTTCGCGCCGTCGTCCAGGCTCTCGTCCTCCATGTCGGCCAGGGCCTCGGTGATCTCGAAGTCGTCGAGGGCCTCGGCGGTCACGTTCACGGCGATGCCGTCCACCTTCGCGGCGGTCTTCTTCGCGGTCATTAGGCCATCCCCTCCGTCTCGGTGCTCTCGATGTAGTCGGTGTAGAAGTCGCCCGATTCCGCGTCGGGGAAGCACGTGAAGGTCGCCTCGCGCCCGAACAGCTCGCCGGCCGTCACGGTCATGTCGGAAAGCTCGGTCACCTGCGCGTCGTGGATCACGCGGCGCCAGCGTCGGCCGTTCTTCAGCACGCCCTCGAACACGTAGACCGCGTGGCCTGGCTCGACGTTCTTCACGTGGACGGTCAGCGTGCCCGTGGCGTCGGTCACCTGGTCGTCGCCGTACTGGATGGCGAGGGACTCCTTCTTGACCTCGCCGAGCGTCGCCGTCATGGTCTCGAGGTGCGAGGTCTTGGCGCTGTGTACGACGGTGCCGTTCATGTCCTTCAGCTCCTCGCGGTCGGTCTCCGTCGCGAAGACGATGCCGTCCTCGGAGACGATGCCGCAGCATTTGAACGCGGCGTCGAGCTGGGACTTGATGTCGGTAGGCTTCTTGGAGCCGAGCGGCGCGCGGAACAGGTAGCCGCCGTCGACGCCGTGGCCGTCGGAGACGTTGGCGACGTTGTTGGTCTTGGACTCTGCCATGTTTCCCCCTAGGAAAAGAAAAAGGCCCGCATCGTGCGGGCCTGCGCTAGTAGTTGATCTCGATTACCGCCTGATATCGCGGCGTTCCGCTCTCCAGGTCGTCGAACCTGTAGGCGTTCGTGACGCGCGCGCGGCCGATGCGGCTCGTGCCGTAGCCGATGCGCGGCAGTGCGGCGGCGAGCGCGTCCATGAGCTCGCGGGCGCGTCTCCTCGTCCCAGCCCAGCACTGGACCGCGACCGTGGCCGTCCACAGCGCCCCCGAGTGGCGCGACGCGGAGCCTGTCAGCTCGACGCTGTACAGCTCCGCAGGCCGCTTCTCCGGCACGTCCAGGTAGACGGGCGCGGGCAGGCCGGCCGCGACGAGCGCGGCGCGAAGCTCCTTCTCGACGTCCATCGGCTAGCCTCCCAACGCTTTCAAAAGGATGTTTCGCTTGCTGTTCGCATGGACCGCATGCTCGGTTGCGGTTCGCACCGTGCAACGCGCGCGGTTGGCTCCGACGCGGGTGTCGCGGGCGAAACCGGGGCGGTCGTGGCCGTCCGGCCCGAGCATGGAGTTCGCCGCCGCCTCGACCTTCGCGCCCTGCGCGTCCACCAGCGGCCCCGCGCTCTGCAGCACGGCGCGCGCGCCGGCGGGGTTGATGCGCACCTTGATCCCGCTAGCCATCGGCCCTCACCGCCTCGGCCACCGTCCACCAGGCGGTCGGGCAGTTCTCGCGCCGAGGGCGCGGGTCGCCGGCGATCGCGTATTCCTCGCCGTCCACCACGACGCGGCAGTTCCTCAGGCTCTTGTCGTAGCCCTTGGGAAACGCCAGCGTATAGGCGGCGCGGTCGGCATCCGGGCGCGCGTTGCCGTCTACGTCGGTCGTTGACGCCGGGCACACGAGCACGTTGCCGACCGTCTCGCGCTCGACGCTCTCGACGCGCTCCCCGTCCACGTAGTCGACGGACGCGCGCACGACCTCGACGGCGCGCCCCTTCAGCAGCGACCTCATCGCGCGCCGCCCGTCAAGTCGAAAACGCCGACGAAGCCGCCTCCGACGCCGAGAGCGGCCTTTTCGGTGGCCGTCATGTAGAGGTCGCCGCTCGGGTTGGCGTAGGTCACCGACGCGGTGATGCCCGCCGCGCCCTCCGAGTAGTTGGACACGCCCGCCATGCCCGACGCCACGAACGCGCGGTTCACCATCGCGCAGACAGTGGACGTCAGAAGCGGGGCGAGCGCGTCGGGGTCGGCGCCGGCCGGCAGCGATGCCGACACCAGCGCCGACGCGTCCTCGAGCAGGACGCCGATTCGGTCCATGTCCCCCGGCGCTGCGTCGTATCGGGCGGCGTAGTCGTCGAATGTCGCAAAAACCGCCATACGGCCTCCTAGGAGATGGTGCCCTTGACGATGTAGTCCTTGACCTCAGGGAACAGCATCATGCCGGTGAGGACGTTGGTCTCGGTGGACACGCGGTCGTAGGCGGGGGCGTGGGCGACGCCGACGAGTCCGCCGTCGCTCTGGGCGTAGCTCAGGCCGCCCTGGGCGAGCGCGCCGAAGTCGATGCCGAAGATATGGACGTTCTCGGCGGGCGTGGCGTACATGGTGCCCTTGGCGACCTGGCCCGTCAGGAACACGTCGGTCATGCCGAGGAAGTTCTGCAGGTAGGTCATGCCGAAGACGTTCTGGGTGGTGATGGGCGCGGTGCCGAGGTATGCGGCCGCGTCCTCGCGGTTGACGAAGTGGACGATGCGGGAGGACGCGTCGCCGTTCGCCTCGAGGGCGTTGCCGAGCTTGGCGTCGACGTTTGCGGCGGCGGCCTGGAGGCCCTTGCCGGTCGCGGTGCCGGTGCCCTTGGCGAGGAACGCGAAGAACTCCTTGACGATGTCGGCTCGGATGAGCGAGAGCATCTTGCGGTCGGTCTTGAGCACGGCGTTGGCGTAGCCGGCCTTCTGGATGGCGGCGGCGGTGGTCATCTTGCGGTAGGGCTTCGCGGCCACCTCGCCGACGACCTCCCACTCGGTGCCGAACTTGGACAGCGCCACCTCGTCGCCCTCGACGTAGGCGGTGCCGGAGGAGGAGCCGGTGGACAGGGCGCCGGAGCCGGGGAGCGTGGACGCGTCGGTCTTGGCGTTGTTCAGCGCGCCGGTGACCTTGAGCATCTTGAGCGCGGTGCCTGCTGCGATGGTCTCGACGCCGAAGATGCCGAGGATCTCGGCGAGTCGGGAGGAATCGCCCTGGAAGTTCTTCACGAACTCCTGGTCGAGCGCGGCGTTGACGGCCGCTGCGTTGGTGGTGTTTGCGAGTACTGCCATTGTCTCTCCTATCGGTATAGGTCGATGTGCTCGGCGCGCGCCATGACGCGGGCGAGCGGGTCTTTGATCGCTTCGATCGATTCGGCGGTCACCGCCGGGGCCTGCGCCGCTCCCGCGTCCGCGACGGACGGGTAGAGGCTTCGAGACCTATAGGACGCCGCCAGCTTGTCGGCGTTCGCTTCGATGGCCTCTGCGTCGTCCCCCGCCATCGCGGCGAGGATCTCGGCGTCGACGCCCTTCTCGGCGGCGATTCGAGACACGGCGAGCTGTCGATTGGCTCCGGCGAGGTCGGCTTCGGCCTTGTCGGCGCGCGCCTTGGCCTCGTCGGCCGCAGTCTGCGCGTCGGCCTGCTGCCGCGCGAGCGCGTCGTACGCCTTGGCCTTGTCTGCGTTGGCCTTGCTGCGCTCCTCCCACTTGCGGGACTGCGCGACGGCCTGCTCGTACTTCGCCTGCCAGTCCACGGCGGGCGACGCGGGCGTCTCCTGCGCGGCCTCCGCGGCCTCGATGGTCTCTTCGGGCATGTCGGCCCCCTTCCTGCGCCGTGCGGCGCTTCGTCTCGCCCGTGCGGGCATGGAAAAGGCCGCCCGGAGGCGGCCGTGTATGAAAAAAGCCCCGTGCGGGGCTGGATTCCCGATATGTGGTCGGGGCGGCGGGATTCGAACCCGCACGGGCGATGCCCACGGCGTCCTGAGCGCCGCGCGTCTGCCTTTCCGCCACGCCCCGGTTGGGGTATAATCAAAGCGAGCTAATTAGTTCAGACAAACGCCGGAGGCCGCCCTGGTAATTGAGCCGGGGAAAGGAGCGCCGGCGTTTGCATTATCTGACCACTTTCTCGCTTCCGTCTGCGTGCAGGATAAGTATTTCGACAGCCGACGTGTCGGAGGACAATACGGCTTCGGAAGCAACGGCTAGCGCGTCTTCGATACTCATCTTCGAAATCACGAGGTCTATGACGAATCTGTCCGTCTGAGCCGACGACCTCCTGACGTTTTGAAATATCTTATTCGGATTACCCGATTCTACGCGCTTGAAATCGTAGATAAACTCATTGTCCAAGATGCAATCGGGGTTTTTCTCCCCGTATCCACCGGTTTCTGGCAGAAACCTTACTCGATGCCCGTTCTTGGCGAGAGCGGCGGCAGTCATAAGCTCTTTTGCCAGCGGCTTGGCGCGAAATTCGCAATCCATTAAGCCTTCGTCTGAGAACGACCTTATGTACTGCCCAACGGTGGAGAAGTACGCTTGCTCGGTGCCGTCTTTTTGGAACTTGGCCCACTCCCTATTGAACGACTTTCTTATCGACTCTTCTTTCTTGAGCACGCCGCTCTTCCAAAGTTCGTAGTATTCGTCAGGGTCGTAGCCCTCGATTTCGCTGCCGTCTCCGAAGCTCGGCACGACGCGGCAGTCGCATCCGGGGTGGGCGTGGCTCGCTGCCTCCTCCGTGCCGTAGACCGCGCCTCGCGACGCGAGCATGATGCAGAACTCGCACGTCTCGCCGCCGCTCGGCACGCGGGCGTATTTCGGCTTCAGCTGGTCGCGGCGAGCGTTCTCGGACACGGACATGTTCGCAGAGCGCCTTATGTCCCTGTCCACGCGGTCTACGACCTTGCCGTTGAACAGCTCGACTGGCTTTCCGTCCACCATGTCTTGGACGAAGGCGCGAACCGCGCCCTCGAACGCCTCGGGGTCGAACCCGCCGATCGCCAAAGCCCCCGCCGCCTCTCCCACCTCGCGAACGCGCACCGCGTCGTAAAAGTCGGCGCCAGCCTGAGCCGCCGCGTCGATATAGGCGGGCATGGTCGAAAACAAGGCGTCGAGCAGGGCTTCGCGGCATTCCGCTATATTGTCGGGCCTCCATTCGATTGATTCGAGCAGCCTCGATACCTTCTCCTTCGCGTCCGCGACCAGTCCGCGAACCTGCTCCGTGAGGTAGTCCAGAGCGGCGCGCGGTATCGTCGCCATGCCCTATTCCCCCATATCCCCGTTGAGGAGCGCGACGGCGTCGGCCCTGCTCATGCCAATCGCGGCCGATATGAGGTTGGCGGCCTGGCCTTCGGTGATGGCGCCTGACGAGAACTGCGACATGATCGCTATGAGGCTCTGCGTCTGCGCGCCGTTGAGGGCCTTGCCCTTCACCTCGGTCGGCGCGTCGCCCTTCTGCGGCCCGCCGGCCGCCTTTCCGCCACCTGGCTCCTGGCCGCCCATGATGGCGGTCAGCGCCCGCCTGTTCGCGTCGGCGTCGAGCTGGCTGCGAACGCTCTCCACCTCGGTGGGCGTGAAGCCCATGTTGGCCAGGAACTCGCGCGTCTGGGCGAAGCCGTCCATCACGCTCGCGACCTTGACCATCGCGTCGGCCGTGGCGGCGAGGCTGGGGCGCATCGGGTTCTTGAAGTTCGGCACGACGGACAGCTGCTCGTCGGTCAGGCCGTCCAGCGTCGTGTTGTTCCCCACGGCCATCGCCATGAGGGCCACGTTGCGCATCGCCTCGCGGTTCGATTCGATGCAGTCCTCTGCGGCCACGCAGATGTCCTCGCGCTGCGCGGCGATGGCCTCGGCGCTCGCGGGGTTGTCCTGCACGATCCCGAGCGAGTTGAGCGGCACGCCCGTGGCCCCGCTGAACAGCTTGGCGTAAGTCTGGATGCTGTCGATGTAGGGCTGAGGGCTTGCGCTCTGGATGCGCCTGTAGTCGGGCGACTGGCCGTTCTTGTCCCTGGTCCCCATGAACAGCGAGCCGACCATGACCGACCACTTGGCCTCTGACATGGCCTTGAACTGCTGGTCGGTGAGGCCGAGCAGCACGTCCTTCGGAGTGGCGTACAGAGCGCCGGAGACGGCCATGTAGCGCATGGTTCGCTCCACCTCGTCGACCAGGTACCGCACCGTGGGCGTGATGCGGGACTGCCCGAACGGCTTGCCGCCCGTCGGGCGGAAGCAGAACGCCTCCATCATGGGGCGGTCGAGCGGCGTGGGCAGCGTCCGCGCCGTCCACTTGGCGGGCGCGGCCTGCGTCAGCACGACCACGCGACCCGGCAGGTGCATGTTCACCTGGACGGGCACTGGGTTCGTGGGGCTCCATTTCGTACGGCGCGCGTCCGCGATCACGAATCCGGCGCCGATGCGCTGCTCGGCCTCGTCCCATATCGCCGCCGCCGTCTCTGCGGTGTGGGTGCGCACGGCCACGCCCGAGCCGCCGCGCTGGACGGTGACGAACATGCAGCCGTGGACGAGCTCGGAGGCCACGTGGCGGTTGAAGGACGCGGACAGGCGGCAGCTGCGCTCGACCTCTTCGAGCACGGGGTCGCGATAGTCGCCCGCGAAGCCGAAGCCGTCCATGCGGACGCGCTCCGACACGCTGGTGACCGCCTTGGACGCCCAGTCGCAGCGGGCGCCGACCTGCACGTTCTCCGGGATGTTGTCCACGCCGATGGACGGCGTCGGCTGCTTGGCCTCGTAGTATTTCGCAAGCAGCCCGTTTCGCTGCGCCCTGTCCTTGAACACGGAGAGCAGCTGCGAGAGGACGGCCGCGTCCGCCGGCGCGAGGCCGGCCGCTTTGTCGATGTCGTGAAGCTCTACCATCCTACGAGCAGCTCCTTTCGCTGGTCTCTCTTTGTCGTGACCGCGCCCCAGTGCGCGAGGGCGGCAGATTCGACGAGGCACGCGTCGGCCTCGTCCGTGGACTCGAAGCCCCAGCCGCCCTTCGTCCCGATGCGGCGCTTCGTGCATTTCGTCGCGGAACCGTCGAGCGGCTCCTGGCCGAAGTGCTCGAGCGTCCCTTCCTCCACCGCGTTGGCGATGGCGAAGTACGCGGAAGTCGCGTCCGCGACCGTCGGCCTCACGACCCAGTCGCGCGGGACGTCGTAGACGTCGCGGAGGCGGTCGTGCAGCGTCTGCGCGCCGCCCTGGCCGTCGATGACCGCGACGGCCGCCTCGTCCTGGCGCGTCCCCAGCCACTCGGCCACG
This sequence comes from uncultured Slackia sp., assembly GCF_959608125.1. Classification (GTDB taxonomy): domain Bacteria; phylum Actinomycetota; class Coriobacteriia; order Coriobacteriales; family Eggerthellaceae; genus Slackia. Next base: position 2,048 of record NZ_CAUHPG010000012.1, on the reverse strand, counting down.
TCGCCGAGCTCGTCGGACGGGTCGAACACCCTTGCGAGCTCGACGTAGGCGGGGCCTTCGTCCCGGCGTATCGCGACCGACAGGGCGGCCGACGCGCCGTCGGGCGAGAACTTGACCCCGTACGCCTTCACGCCGTCCTCGGGCGGGGCGGCCGTCTTCGCCTTGGCCCACGAGGCCGCGCTTATGGGATGCTGCGCCGCCGCGACGAACGACGGGTGCCATCCCAGATGCTCCATCGCGAACTTCTCGGGCGTCATTGACTTCGAATCCTTCAGAAGCGCGCTTTCGAGCAGCTGGTAGCCGAGCGAGGGGTTCGTCGCGTACCAGAGGTCGCGGTCGCCCACGTCTTCCGGCAGCTCCGCGACGCTCCATTCGTGGATACAGAATCCGCGCTCGGGGGAATCCCTGAGCATCGACCTCAGGCGGACGAACACCTCGCCGGCGCTTCCGCGCTTCGGGTCCGGCACCGTGCCCATGAGGATGGTCTGCGGCGAGCCGTGCGGCGCGGCCGAGTTGAGCGGCGAGAGCGCGGCGTCCTGCTCGTCGGTGTAATCCTGCGCCTCGTCCACGACCACGAGGTCGAACGTGCCGCCTCGACCCATCTGCGTGGAGCTGCCGCGCGTGCGGAACTCGATATGCCCGCCGTTGGTGAGGTCGAGCACCATCTGGTTGGCGCTGGTCGTGTATCGCTCGACCAGCCTGTTCAGCTCCGGGTATCGGGCGCGCGGGTCGTTCTTGCAGTCTCCGAACTTGGCGCGCAGGCGGTCGAACGCCTTCTTGGCGGTCTGGTACTCCTGCGCGGTGTGCAGGATCCACTCGCCGCGCTTGACCAGCCCCCACGTCTCGCGCGGGTCGCACACGCCCGTCTTGCCGTTCTGCCTGGGGACGTCGAGCAGGCACAGCGAGTTGAGCAGTCGCCCGGAATCGTCCAGGGCGAGCCAGTCGTTCAGGACGCCGGCCTGCCAGGGATGCGGGGCCATGCCGTAGGCCTTGGCGAGCTCGGTCGCGGCGCGCCCCTCGGTGCGGCCGTAGCTGTCGCACCAGGAGTACGTGGCCTGCTGGCATCCGCGCCTAGGCATCGGCGCCCATTCCCAGGATCTGGGAGAGCGGCGTGTCGCCCTCGCGCGCGGCCTCGGCCTCTTCGAGCGCCTTGAGGCGGTCGATGGCCTCGAACATGCCTGTGATGAGCGGCTTCATGTCGCGGCCGCTCTCCGTCACGTCTATCACCTCGGCGTATTTGCGCACGGACTGCCGCGTCGCCTCGATCTCGCCGCCCTTCTCCCACGCCGCAGCGATGGAGGTGGACGTTTTCGCTATTGACTTGGTTCTGCCCATCGTTCCCCCCTTGTCTACAGATGTGGATTTACGGGCCTTGGTGTGCCGACCCTATGCCGCAGGGCCGGCCGGAGCGGCGGGGGCCGGGGCCTCCCCGCCAGGTCTCGTACGCCGCGTCACCATTCGCGCGACGTCACGACCGAGACGTTGTTCTTTCTTTCCCCTTTTTCCTTCGCCGCGCGCGACCTCGCGTTCCTCGCGAACAGGACGAACTCGGCGGGGCACGACCACATGCCGAACATCGCGCGGGCGGCGTCGGCGACCTTCGCCGCGTCGGCGGCGTCCATGTCCCCGCGCCACTGGTTGCAGCAGCGGTGCGCGCGCCTGATGTTCGCGCGGTCGAGCGGGTCGCCGCCCTTGCTCACGGGAACGACCTCGTCGAGCTCCATCGCGTACGGATGCGCGTGGCCCACGCCGCGCGGTATCGGCATGCCGCACAGCCAGCAGGGGGCGTCGGACGCCGCGAACTCCCTGCGCAGAGCCGTGCGCCGCGTGCCGTTGGCGCGCCTCGGGTCCATCGTCAGCGCCGCCCGTCCATCGGCGAGCCGTGGTTGGCCATGCACGAACGCAGCCCGGCGTAGGCGTCCGCCTCCCGCGAGCGGGCGACGTATCGCGCGGGGTCCAAGCCCAGGGCGCGAAGGAACGCGCGGGCCACCGTGTGCGCGGCGTTGCGCTTGGCGGAACGGCGGATGTAGTCGAGGGACACCATGCGG
>NZ_CAUHPG010000011.1 GCF_959608125.1 uncultured Slackia sp. | reverse complement strand
CCGAACACCACAGGCAACGTGACGAACACGAGCGAGGGGCCGGAGTCGGGCGTGACATTGTAGGCGAAGCAGGCCGGGAAGATGATAAGACCCGCCAGGATGGCGACGAGCGTGTTGAGCAGCGTGACGTTGACGGCCTCGCCCGTCAGGCTGCGCTCGCGGCCGATCTTCGAACCGAAGATCTCCATCGCCGCGATACCGAGCGAAAGCGAGAAGAACGCCTGGCCCATAGCCGCATAGACCGCTTCGCCGAACGTGGCCCAGCCGCCCGCGAACATACGGCTGAAATCAGGCACCAGATAGAACTCGAGGCCTTCGGCGGCGCCCGGCAGCGTGACAGAGCGGATGCAGAGCGCGATCATGGCGACGAACAGAATGGCCATCATCCATTTCGTGATGCGCTCGACGCCCTTTTGCAGGCCCAGGCTGCACACGAGAAAACCGATGACCACGGCGGCCAGCATCCAGCCCAGAAGCTCGGAGGAGTTCGCAAGCATCGACGAGAACGCCGCGCCCGTGACGTCGGCCGTGCCGCCGTCGAACATGCCCGACGCCATCTTGGGCACGTAGGCGAGCATCCAGCCCGCGACCGTGGTGTAGAACATCATCAAGATCATGCAGCCGATGTACCCCCACCAAGAGAACCAGTGGAAACGACGTTTCGGCTCCAAGATGTCGAACGCCTGCGCGCAGCTCTTTTGGCTGGCGCGGCCCACGGCGAACTCCATCACCATGACGGGCAGGCCCAGGATGACCAGGAAGATCAGGTACAGCAGCACGAAGGCGCCGCCGCCGTATTCGCCTGCGATGTACGGGAAACGCCACACGTTGCCCAATCCGATGGCGCAGCCTGCGGCCACGAGGATGAAGCCCAGGCGGGACGCGAAGTGCTCGCGCTTCTGCTCCCCGCCCGCAGGCTTCACGGAAGTCGTATCGGCCATAAATCACTCCTTCTAACTAAAGCGACGAAATGAGCAGGATTTTAGCATGAATATTCACGAGGAGGAATATCGGCCGACAGGACAAAGGTCGAAAAGAGTGGGAAGCGGGATATGCGCAGCGACCGAGACCTGCCGTCTCGACGATGCGCCGCACGCGTATCCGGTTCACCGAGAATAAAGAAAAGGGCGCCCGGAGCGCCCTTGGTCACAGGTTCTTCGCGAGATCCTCGAGCCTGCGCACGCGATGGTACACCGCGGACTTCGACAGCGGCGGATTCGCCCGTTCGCCGAGCTCTTTGAGGCTCGCGTCGGGATAACGCAGGCGCAGACGCACGAATTCCTGCAGCCCCGGCGGCAGGTCGGCCATCTTGCCGCTTTCGGCCAGCTTGCGGATGCTCACGATCTGGTCGATCGCCGCCTCGGCGCTTTTCGCCTGGTTGGCGAGCTCGGCATTGACCTTGCGGTTGATGTCGTTGCGCACGCTTTTGCGCACGCGCTCGTTCTCCATGGCAAGCGCGCTCTGGTGCGCGCCGACGAACGCGAGGAACTCCGAAATGGCCGTGCCGCTTTTCAGATACACGATATACGAGTTGCGGCGGTGCAGGATGCGCGCCTTGATGCCGCGCTCGGTCATCAAGGCCACGAGCCCTTCGGCCAGACCCTCGTTTTCGACCGTGATCTCGAAATGGAAATCGCCGCGCGGCTCGGCGATGAAGCCGCTGCCCAGAAAAGCGCCGCGCAAATACGCCGCTTCGCAGCAGGGCTTTTCGATCAGATGGGCATGGATGCCCATTTCCAGGCCGGCATCGCCCAGAACGCCCAGATCGTGCAGGGCCTCCTCCATGCCGGGCTGGGACGGAACCACGATCAGGTAGTTCGGCGTTTTATGCAGCACGCTGCGACGCACCGTGAGCTCGGTCTTGAGGGCATAGGTCTGGTGGAGCGACTTGATGATCAAGCGCGCCACAGAACTGATTTCGGTGGCCACTTCGAGACGATAGCGTCCCGGACCCGAGAAGAACAACGTGCCCTCGATGCGGATGAGAGCCGCAAGGGTCGCCTTATCGCAATGGCTGCATCCGGGAGCCACACGCGTGAGCTCGTCTTTGACATCGGCGGTAAACGACATGAAACCTTACTTTCTCAAACGCAGACGGGAAAGGCGGATCACGGTGCGCATGGCGTCTCGCAGCGCGGACGCATCATGCCACGTGGGCCTCAACGGATCGACGAGGTTGCGGACGAGCACCACGGGGCCTGCCTGCTGGATGGCGAAGGCGTCCTCGTAGCTGATCCGCACCGGACGGATGGTATCGGAAGCGGCGGGCGAAACGGCGGCCGCAGGCTCTTGCGACGTATCGCCGCAGACGACGCCGGCCATGCGGTCCGCTCGATTCGCAGGCCGCAACGCAACGGGGCTGTGCACCAGCACGTAATCGACCAGGCCGTCCATGCCGTGACGCGCCAAGGCCTCGAAATGCTCGCGCGCCGAAAGGCCCCAGGTCTCTCCCTGCATGTCGGCCAACGAGCAAACGAACGCCACCACGCCGTTCGATTCCCTGATCGCCTCGATGACGCCTGGCACCAAGAGATTGGGGATGATCGACGTGAATAGCGAACCCGGGCCCAGCACGATCAGATCGGCCGCACGGATCGCATCGAGCGCAGGAGCATATGCATGCACGGGAGTGTCGGATTCGAGTCGCACGCGATGCAGGGCCGTCGTGGATTTGCACGCCTTGGCCTGCCCCTCCAACAGCACGCCGTCACATGTCTCGGCGACGAGACGCACTTTGTCGAGCGTCGAGGGATACACGTGTCCGCGAGCACCCAGCAGGCGCTCGCAAATGGCGATGGCCTCGGGAAACGACCCCGTGGCGTCTTCGAGGGCCGACAGCATCAGGTTGCCCAGCGTATGGTTGCGCGCGAACGAGAAGCGGTACTTGAACGCGCGCGTCAACGGGTCGGAGGCGTCGGCCGCCATGGCGGCCAGGCATTTGCGGATATCGCCCGGCGGCAAAACGCCCGCCTCTTCGCGCAGGATGCCGGTCGAACCGCCGTCGTCGGCCATGGCCACGACCGCCGACACCTCGGCCTCGAGCGAAAGCAGCGTGCGGATCGAAACGGGAGCGCCCGTGCCGCCGCCGATCACGACCGCCTTCACGGGGGCTGCAGTGTCGTGCAAAACTTCGTCGCCCACTTCCGAGCGCAGACGCGCGAAAGCGGCCGTCGCCGCCGGGTCGTAGGCGAACGGCACGTCGCGCGGAATGAATTCAGCCATGGCTACTCGGCCTTTCCGTCGAGCGCCGAACGCACCGACTCGGCAAGCGCGAGGTCTCGATGGGTCACGCTGACGCGGTAGCCGCGAGTCTTCAGATAGTCGCCCGTGCTTTCCGCCAGCGCGACGCTGCGATGCTGCCCGCCCGTACATCCCACGGCGATGGCCAGCTGCTGCTTGCCTTCCTTCACATAGCCGGGCATCACCACGTCGAGCAGCTCGCGCCAGCGCTTCAGGAATTCGACCGTCTCGTCGCGATACATCACGAAATCGCGCACGGGGGCGTCGAGGCCGGTAAGCGGACGCAAAGCGGGATCGTAATAAGGATTGGGAAGGAAGCGCACATCCATCACGATATCGGCGTCGAGCGCCGCGCCGTGCTTGAAACCGAAGGAATACACGGTGACGGCCAGCCCCTCGCGTTCATCGACGCCCGCGAACAAGTCGCGAATCTTCGTGCGCAACTGCATGGGCAGAAGCTCGCTCGTATCGATCACGTCGTGGGCCATGTTGCGCAGCGAGAACAGCAGCGCGCGCTCGGCGGCGATGCCCTGGGCGATGGTCATGCCCTCCTCGCACATGGGATGGCGGCGGCGGCTCGCCTTATAGCGCGCCACCAGCTTGTCGTCGTCGGCATCCAGAAACACCACGCGATAGGCCACGCCCGACGAAGAAAGGCGCTCGAGCTCGCCTTTCAGGTCGGCGAAGAAGTCCTTGTTGCGCGCGTCGCAGACCACGGCGAGCTTGCGTGCCTTCTCGCAGGCCCCGCGCGCCGTGCTGAGCAACTGCGGAATCAGATTCGCCGGAAGGTTGTCTATGCAGAAATACCCCAGGTCTTCGAAGGCGTGCATGGCCTCCGTGCGGCCGGCGCCGCTCATGCCCGTGACGATGACGAAATCGTTGGCGTTCTCGCCCTCGTATGCAGCGGTCTCGAACCCCATGGACACCCTCTTTCTCGAGCGCCGCGCCCTCTGACCGGACGGGCGGATTACACGCTTCGCTCCGAACGGAGCCGTCGTTCATTATACTGCGAGAGCACTGCATGGACCTCTTCGGCCACTTCGACCGGCACCGCCTGCGCGGCGACGATGTCGTCGAGGCTCGCCTCGCAGAGCTTGCGAAAGCCTCCCATGGCCGCAAGCAGCGCCTTTTTGCGCACCGGCCCCAAGCCGACCACGTCGTCGAGGACCGATTTGGTCATCCCTTTGCCGCGCAGCTCGCGATGGAACGTGATGGCAAAGCGATGACTTTCGTCTCGTACGTGCTTGACCAGGTACAACGAACTCGACCCGCTCGGCAGCACCACGGGGCCGCTATCCTGCCACGGAACGAACAGCTCCTCGTCGCGCTTTGCGAGGCCGGCCACGGGAATATCGTCGATACCCAGTTCCGCAAGCTGCGCCAAGGCGGCCGTAAGCTGAGGCTTGCCGCCGTCGACGATCAACAGGTCGGGCTTCTTGCCGAACCGCTCGTCGGCCATGCGCTCGGGCGCATAGCGACGGCCGAGCACCTCGCGCATGCTCAAGAAGTCGTCGGCCTCTTCGAGCGGCGTCTTGATCTTGAAGCGCCGATACTGGTTCTTGTCGGGCCGTCCGCCCGTGAACACCACCATCGACGCCACCGTATACGACCCATGGATCGTGGAGATGTCGAAGCACTCGATGCGCATCGGCGGCGCATCGAGCGCAAGGGCGCTCTCCAGCTGCAGAAGCGCGTCATTGATGCGTTTGTCCTCATAGTTGGTACGCACCTTGTAGCGGTTGAGCGTATGCCCCGCGTTTTTGCGCGCCATGGACAAAAGCTCGGCCTTCTCGCCGCGCTGCGGCACCGTGAAGCGCACTTTCGCGCCATGGGGGCTTGCAAGCTTTTCGGTGAGCCACGCCTCCATGGCATCGACGTCTTCGAGTTCGCAATCGACGATGACCTCGTGCGGAATCGACGTGGTCGCATCGTAATAACGCAGAAGGAAATTGTGCAGCAGGTCGACGTCGGGCACGTCGCGGCCGCGGTCGAGCACGAACTCGTTTCCGTTGACGATACGCCCCTCGCGCACCATGAACACGTGGACGCCGGCGATAGTCTCCTCGCGCTCGATGCCGATGACGTCGGCGTTCAGATTGCGCGTGGACACCGCGCGCTGACGGTCCGTCAGCGATTCGATGGTGTCGATGCGCGCCTTGATGCGGCCTGCCCTCTCGAAATCGAGCTCGGCCGCCGCCACAGACATCTCTTCGGCGAGCTCGTCGACGAATTCACGGCGGTTGCCGGCCAGAAAGCGCTCGACGCGCGCGATGTTTTCGCGGTATTGCTCGGGCGTGACCCAGCCGCAGCATGCGCCCGGGCCCAGCCCCACATGGGCGTCGAAACACGGCCGGCAGGCCTCGTCGGCCAAGACCTCTTCGACCGTCGCCGTTTCGAGGCGGCGCTTGAGCCTGCGCCACTCGGCGCACTTCGATGCGCAGACCGGAACGACCCTGCGCACGATATCGACCAGATCCCGCGCGGCGCGGCTGTCGGTGTACGGCCCGAAATAGCGCGTGCCCGCAACGTGCTTCTCGCGCGTATATTTGATGGCGGGAAACACATCGCTTTTGGTGATTGCGATGAAGGGATAGCTTTTGTCGTCTTTGAAATCGGCGTTGAAGAACGGCGCGTATTGCCCGATCAGATTCTTCTCCAGCACGAGCGATTCGTGCTCGTTTTCGACGACGATGTATTCGAACGAATCGATCTGCTCGAGCATAAGAGGAATCTTGGCACGCTCGTCCTGCCCCATGACATACTGCTTCATGCGGGCGCGCAGCTGCTTGGCCTTGCCCACGTAGATAACACGGCCGTCTTTGTCTTTCCACAGGTATACGCCGGGAAGCGCGGGGACGCTTGCCAGCTCTTTTTTGATTTCCTGAATGCGGGTTTCGTTGCTCATGCGGGCAAGTATAGACCACAGGCGCGACTGCGCTCGACAGGGCGCAGGACTCGGCACCGTTTCGGCAGAATCGACGCGGCCGCAGACCTACATGAATGCGTGGAAGAACTCGATGAGCACAGGCACGAGAGCCGAACAGATCACGCCGTTGACGACGGAAAGCACCACCGTCTCGCCGTTCGTGCAGCGAATCATCATGGGCAGGGTCGTATCCTCGCTCGTCGCGCCGGCGGGCGCGATGCATGTGGGATAGTTGAGATGGCGCGCGATCCAGGGGATGATGAAGAACGAGATGAGCTCGCGCAGCAGGTTCGCCAGAAACGTGACGCTTCCCACCTGGGCGCCCGCGATCTGCGTCAGCATGACTCCCGCAAGGCTGTACCAGCCGAGACCGGACGCAATGGCGCCGCCGGCAGGCAACGAGAACCCGCACAGCGCGGCGGCGATCAGGCCGCCCGCCACCGAGCCGACCACGATGCCGAAAGGAATAATCAGCACGCGCACGTGATACTGCTTGATTTTGCCGATAAGGCCCTTGCTTCCGCCGACGCTTATGCCCACGAAGAACATGAGGGCGAACAGCACCCAGTCGGAATGAGCGACCAGGAAATCGACCGGCGCAAGCTCGAGCGGAGCCAATCCCGCCAACACGCCGAGAACCAGGGCGCCCACCGCGATCGCGATCATGGCCCCTTCCCCTCCGTCGGCATCGACCGACTCGCGCGCGGCGGCATGCTCGGCGTCTTCAGCATGGCGTTTGGTGATATCGGACATGAACGCGCGGGACAAAAGATAGACGACCGCCGTGGAAAACGCGATGGGAATGACAGCGAAGGCGAGGCTCGCGATACCAAGCTCGGCGAGCTCGTCGAGAAAGCCTTCCCTCCCTCCCAGCATGGCGCCCATCGAGAAGATCAGCACGCCCGTGGCGACAAGCGTCAGCGTGGAGTTGGCCTTGCGAAGCGAATCGGGAAACACCGTAGCGCCGATAGCGACTCCCACGCACATCACGATCAATATTTCCACGACGCATCCCTCTCGTCTCGCCCTTGATGAAATCTCCTGGATTTCGAAACGCACAGTATACCAACCGCACGCCGCATTTTCCGACCGACGACGCCATACGGAAACGAAAAAGCGCGAGCGCGAGCGTTCCGACGACGCCGTAAAAGAAGTTCACGATACGTTGACGGATCGCCGAATCCGACTCGCGCGCAAGATCGGGGCCGGCAATAATGAAGCACCGACCATATATAAGAAGGAATCCTATGCCCACGCAGAATAAAGACAGCGCCCCCTATGCCGACGTGCGCTCGATCGGCTTGCCGAGGGCTTTGATGTATTACCGCTATGCGCCCGCCTGGAAGGCGTTTTTCGAGGCTCTCGGCCGCGAGGTGGTGGTCAGCAGGCAATCCGACCTCGCGATGCTCGAGCGGGGCTCGGCGCGCTCCGTCGACGAATGCTGCCTCGCGTCCAAGATTTACATGGGCCACGTCGAGTCTCTTCTCGAGACCTGCGACGCCGTATTCGTGCCGAGCCTGGCCAACCTGGGACGCTTCAAGAGCTTTTGCACCAAATACCAAGCGCTTCCCGACCTCGTACGCAACACCTTCGACGAGGAATCGATCCGCATCGTGTCGTGCGTCGTCGAGAATCAGCAGTCGAAGGCGTCCATGAGAACGGCGTTTCTCGACCTGGCCGCGCAGTTCGGCGCGACGCCGAAAGAGGCGAAGGCCGCTTACAAGGCGGGAAGGATCGCGCTCGAACGCGCCGAGAAGAACGCGCGCGAATCGTTCGAGTCCTCCCTGCAAGACGTCGAGCGCGCCCGCGAACGCGAACGCGAAGCGGGCGAAGTCGAGCCGCTGGCCATCCTGGTGGCGGCCCATCCTTACGTGACGCACGACCGCCTGATCGGCGGACCCGTCGTCGATGCGCTGCACGACATGGGAGTCACGGTCCTGTTCGCCGACGAATTCGACCATGAGCGCGCCTACAAAGAGAGCGGCAAGTTCTCTTCGACGATGCCCTGGCTCGTCAACAGGGAGCTGATCGGAGCCATGCTGTGCCTGCGCGGACGCGTCGACGGCATCGTGGCGATCAGCGCCTTCCCCTGCGGGCCCGACTCCATGACCAACGACGCGGTCGCCCGCCGCGCCAGCAACACCCCCCTGCTCTCGCTGACCGTAGACGCCCAAAGCGGCACCGCCGGCCTCGAAACGCGCATCGAGAGCTTCATCGACATCCTTCGCTACCGACGGAAAGGAGGCTACCTGCAATGACGACGCCCGAATCGCCGCGCACGACCGCGCCTGAACGCGAGCGGCCCAACGACTCGCTGCCCCTGCGCGCCGCGAATTTCCTCGGCGACACGATTGACGCCCTGGACACCCTCGCCCGCCGCTACGACGACGGGCCGCGCGCCGACGTGCGCGCCGAAGATTCCGACAACGTACGCACGAGGCTGGTAGCCAAGCGCGCGAAGCGCAAGCGCGACCGCCACGCCAAAACCAAGGTCGCGTTCTTGCGCTACAGCTACTACGACGCGGTGTTTCGTTTCTTCGTCGAACGCGTTCTCGATGCCGAATACGTCGACCTGGGAGAACCGACCAAGGTCACGCTCGAGCTGGGCGCCATGCACAGCAACGACTTCGTCTGCGCTCCGTTCAAGCATATCCTGGGCGACTACATCGAAGCGCTCGACGCAGGAGCCGACGTGCTCGTGCAGTTCACGGGCCCGTGCCGTCTGGGCTACTACGGCGAACTCCAGGAGTCGATCCTGCGCGACATGGGCTACGAGTTCGAAATGCTCAACTTCGCCGAAATCGCAGGCCGCCCGCTGAAGGAGTACGCGACGACCTGCAAGAAGCTGGTCAACCCCGACCTTTCGGTAGCGCAGGGCGTCAAGGGCATGCTCGCGGCCTTCAAGATGGTCGAATGCCTCGACTCCTACCACGCCCGCTACCTCGCGCTCGCGGGATTCGACGCGCATCCGGGCGACTCGGACGCGGCGCGCGAAGAGTTCTTCGCTTCGATGGCACGCTGTGAAACGCGACGGGACGTGGAAGACGCGTATCGCGCGGGCATCGAGAAGCTCGAGTCTATCGAGCGGAACAAGCCCGCCGACGCGCTGCGCATCGGCATCGTGGGAGAGTATTTCACGGCGGCCGACCCACGCAGCAACCTCGACATCGAGCGCAAGCTGCTCGCGATGGGCGTCGAGGTGTCGTGTTCGATGAACGTCACCAACCGCAACATCCGCTACAACGAGCCCGAGCTGCGCCGTGAAATCGAAGAGTACGTCGCCTACGACATGGGCCCCACCTCGACGCTCACCATCGCATCGGCGAAACGCTACGCCGACGAGGGCTTCGACGGGATCGTGCACCTGAAGTCGTCGGGCTGCACCCCCGAAATCGACTGCATGCCCGTGCTGCAGCGCATCAGCCGCGAACGCAAGATTCCCGTGCTCTTCCTCAGCTACGACTCGCAGACCAGCGATACCGGCCTCGACACCAGGGTCGAAGCGTTCTATGACATGATCGCCATGAGAAAGGCTTCACGATGACCGACCGCACCTCCGCTTCCGAAAAGCGCCTCACGGCGTTTCTCGGCATCGATACCGGATCCATTTCGACCAAGGGCGTGATCATCGACGAGAAGGGCGAGATCATCGCCCGCACCTACCTGTGGACCGAGGGCGACCCCTCCCGCGCTGTCGGACGCGTCGTGGACGACCTCGCGTCCCAAATAGACCGCGATGGAATCGACGTAGTGGCCGTGGGCACCACGGGAAGCGCGCGCCGCCTCGTCGGCGCGATGCTCGACGCCCAGGTGGTCAAAAACGAGATTACCGCGCACGCGGTGGGCACGACGTTTCTGCATCCCGACGTGAGAACGATCCTCGAAATCGGCGGCCAAGACTCCAAGATCATCTGCGTCGAAGACGGCGTGGCGGTCGACTACGCCATGAACACCCTGTGCGCGGCGGGAACGGGCTCGTTCCTCTCGAGCCAGGCCCACCGCCTCGGCGTGGAGGTCGAGGACTTCGGCCCGATCGCGCTCACCTCGAAAAATCCGGCGAATATCGCGGCGCGCTGCACCGTGTTCGCCGAAAGCGACCTGGTCCACAAGATCCAGATGGGCTACGCCCGCGAAGACGTGATCGCGGGCCTATGCAAGGCGGTCGCCGTGAACTACCTGAACAACGTCGGCAAAGGCAAGAAGATCGTCTCGCCCGTGGTGTTCCAGGGCGGCGTGAGCAAGAACGTCGGCGTCGTGCACTTCTTCGAAGAGGCCCTCGGCTGCGAGGTGACCGTCGACGACGACGGCCACCTGATGGGAGCCTTCGGCGCCGCGCTGCTCGCAGCGGCGGCCCCGGAAAACACGCGCCGTTCCTTCGAATTCGACATCGACGACTTCGAATTCAAGACGAGAGAGGTCATCTGCGGCAAGTGCCCGAACCACTGCGAGATCGTCTGCGTCTACCGCGACGACGAGCGGATCGATTCGTGGGGCAACCGCTGCGACAAGGGAGCCCTGAAAACCTCGCGCAAACGCGCCTAGCATCGAGGACGCGGCGTTTCGACGCCGTGTCCTTTTATTTTCCCATGCATGAGGGGTTGCGCCGCGTTCGTCCGTGCGATAAATTACGAACATCGGTACGATACGAGCGAAAGGACCCTTATGCGCCTTCTGCACCTCTCCGACCTTCATATCGGCAAGCAGGTCAACGAATTCTCCCTGCTCGAAGACCAGGCCCTCATGCTGGAGACGGTCGTCGGCATCGTCGAGCAGCGCGACGTCGACGCCGTGATCATCGCAGGGGACGTCTACGACAGGTCCGCGCCGAGCGCCGATGCCGTCGCCTGCTTCGACAAGTTCCTTTCATCTCTCGCCGACACGGGCGCCGCGTGTTTCATCATCCCCGGCAACCACGACTCGGCGGAACGCATCGCCTATGCCGCGCACCTGCTCGAGAAGAACCGCGTCCACATAGCCCCCGTCTACGACGGAACCGTCGTCCGTCGCACGCTGACCGACGAATACGGCGAAACGACCTTCTGGCTCTTCCCCTTCATCAGGCCGGCAAGCGTCAAACGGTTCTTCCCCGACGACGACATCCCCGACTACACCGCCGCCATGCAACACGTCATCGAAACCTGCGATATCGACCCGACGCGGCGCAACGTGGCGATCGCGCACCAGTTCGTCACCTACAGCGGCATAGAACCCGATCGCAGCGATTCCGAGCTTTCGCTCGGCGGCATCGACAACGTGGACGCAAGCGTCTTCGACGCCTTCGACTACGTCGCCCTGGGCCACATCCACCGCCCGCAGCAGGTCGGCCGCAAAACGGCGCGCTACAGCGGGAGCCTCTTGAAATATTCGGCCTCCGAAATCGACTACGACAAATCGGCTCCGCTGATCACCCTGAAAGAAAAGGGCGACGTCGAAGTCGAACTCGTTGCGCTCGCTCCCGTCCGAGACATGGTCCGAATCAAAGGCCCCCTCGAAAAGCTGGTGTCGACCGAAGCGACCGCCGAACTCGACGAGCGCGACCGCAACCATTACGTCCACGCCGTGCTGACCGACGAGTTCGCGCCGATCGACGCGCTTTCAGCGCTGCGAGCCGTCTACCCGAACGTGATGAGCATCTCGTTCGACAACGCGCGCACCGCGGCGGCGCAGGAGGAATGCGGCGGCGTCGCCGAAAACGTCGACCGCATCGACCCGATCGACCTGTTCGCGCGCTTCTACCGCGAGCAGAACGGCGCCGACATGACCGACGCCCAATACGAAGCGGTACGCGAAGCGCTCGAAGAAAGCGAGGAGGACCGATGAGACCGATTCATCTGACCATGTGCGCGTTCGGCCCCTATGCGGGCACGACCGAAATAGATTTCACCGAGCTCGGACAAAGCGGCATCTACCTGATCACGGGCGACACGGGCGCAGGCAAGACCACCATATTCGACGCCATCTCGTTCGCGCTATTCGGCAAAGCCAGCGGCGACGGCCGCGATCCGAAGACGCTGCGCAGCGATTTCGCCGTACCGACCCTCGAGACGAGCGTCGAGCTAGAATTCGAATACCGCGGCCGCGTCTACACCGTGTCGCGCAGGCCCGCGCACGAACGCATGAAGATGCGCGGCGAAGGAATGACCCAGGTCGGAGCCGATGCCACGCTCACCATGCCCGATGGATCGGTCGTCGCCGGCTTGCGCGATGTCGACCAGGCCGTCGCCGACATCCTCGGCATCGAACGCGAGCAATTCGCCCGCATCGTCATGATCGCCCAGGGCGATTTCCGCAAACTTCTTTCGGCGAAGACCGACGAGCGGCGCGAGATATTCCGCCGCATCTTCGGAACCGAACGCTATCAGACCTTCCAGAGAAAGCTCGCCGAGCGCAAGCGCGCCCTCGACGACGAGCATAAAGCGCTGGCCGCCGAACTCGAGCTCCACGCCAAAGCCGTCTACGTCGACGAAGGAAGCGCCGAAGCCGCCGAGCTGCGCAGGCTCATAAAAGACCACGCGCTGCAGGCCGACTGGCTGTACGCGATGCTGCAGGAGGCCACGCAGCGCGACGCCGCCCTGCTCGACGAATCGGACCTGCGCCTCGCGAAGGCCGAAACGGAAAGCCGCGCCGTCGAAAGGGCCGAAAAGGAACACGAGCAGGCACGCAGGCTCCAAGACGAAATCGCCCTGGAACAATCGAAGAAAGAAGCCCTCGAGGCGAGCCTGCGCCAAGCGCGGCAAGCCCTCGACGCCGCCTCGGAATCGCTCGGACAGCGAGAGGCCTTGGCAAACAAGGCGGCCGTCGAACAAGACGCCCTGGCGCTCTACGACGCCCTCGAGGCGGCACGCGCCCAGGCGACCGAGGCCGAGGCGCGCATGCGCGACGCCGATGCGCGTCTCTCGAAGATCGCCGCGAACGAAACGGCGGCGTCGCAGAAGCGAGAGCAGGCGTCCCGCGTCATCGCAGAGCTCGCGAACGCCGACCAGGCGTACGCGGATGCGATCCTCGCCCGAAACGAGGCCAAAGCCGCTTTCGAGACGGCCGACCGATACCGATCCGCGTGGAACGAAGCCGCCGCGATCGGCAGAAGCGCACGCGACGCGCAGGCGGCGGCCGCACGCGAAGACGAGGCGTCTCGAAAGGCCGAAGAGAAACGCTGCGAAGAAGACCGGACCATCAAGGACGCAGATGCGCTTTGCGCGGCCTTGGCCGCCGCGCCCGAGCAGGCGGCGCGCCATAAGGCCGAAACGAAACGCCTGTCCGAACGCATCGAGCGCATCGAGGGGTCTCGGGCGAACGAGCGCGACGCCGCACGGGCAAGCATCGCGGCACAGGCGAAAGCGCGCGAAGCCGTCGCCTCCTACGAAGTCCTAAAGGAACGCTCGGACCGGGCGCAGCGCGCCTGGAGCAGCGCCAATGCCGCATATCTCGACGACCAGGCGGGCGTGCTCGCCGCAACGCTCGCTCCCGGCTCGCCCTGCCCTGTATGCGGCTCGACCGAACACCCCTGCCCCGCCGAAGCGGCCGCGGGCGCGCCGAGCAAAGACGAAGTCGAGCGCCTTCGCCGCGCATGGGATGCCGCAGCGGAAAAGACCGCCGCGGCATCGGCCGAAGCGGCCGCAGCGCGCGGAGCGGCCGAAGAGCGCGAACGCGCCCATCGCGCCATCGTCGAAGAGCACGGTTCCGCCGAAAGCCTGAAAGCGCAGGCCGAAGAGGCGACCGCGAATCTGCACGACGCCGAACGCAGCCTCGCCGAAGCGCGCGAAGACGCTCGAAGGCTCGATGAGGCGCGCAAGGGCGTCGAACGCGCCCGCATGCGCAAAGAGGAGGCCGAGAAGGCGGCGCGTGCGGCGCTTTCCCGGGCGGCGGACGCGCGCGCAGAGGCCGCGCGGCTCGACGCGGCCGCCAAGACGGCTCTCGAAAGCATTCCTTATGAAAACAAGGACCTGCTTGTCGACGCCTACCGCGCCGCGAAAGAATCCGTCGCGGCCGCCGAAGCGGGCGCGCAGGCGGCCGAGCGGGATCGCAGCAGGCTCGTCGAGGCGCGCAAGCTCGAACGCGAAGCCATCGAGGCGGCCGAAGCGGCCCGCACGCAAGCCGCCGAAGCCGAACGTGAACGCGCCTCGGCCCATGCCGAATACGAACGCGTCTGCGGAGAAGCCGAGTCGATGGCGAAGCGTCTCAATCACCCAGGCAAGACCGAGGCCGTCGCTTCGATCGAAGCGCTGCGCGGCCGCATCAAGGCCATCGACGATGCCTACGAACGAACCCGCGCGTCCGTCAAGAAGCACGAAGAGGACCTTGCCGCCGCAACGGGGCGCATCGAAACGCTCGAACGCTCCCTTCAAGGCATTCCCGAACACGACGCCGAAGCCCTCCGAGCGCAAGCGGTCGAATCCAACGCGCGCCTTGCCGCCGAAAGAGAAGTCAACGCCGGGCTCAGAGCGCGCAAAGAGACCAACGGGCGCGAGTTGAAGCAGATCGAGCGGATAGCCGAGCGCGTCGGGACATTCGACAGGCGCTATGGCGAAATAGCCGCGCTGGCGGAAACCGCGAACGGACAGATCAACGGAAAGGATAAAGTCGCCTTCGAAACGTATGTGCAGGGCATGTATTTCGAGCGCATGATCGAATCGGCAAACCGCCGCCTGCGCGCGATGACGGACGGCCGCTACGAACTCGTGCGCCGCAGCATTGCGACGACGAAAGCGGCGCAAAGCGGCCTCGATTTGAACGTACGCGACAATTACACGGGCAAAGAGCGCGACTCGGGGTCGCTTTCGGGCGGAGAGTCGTTCAAGGCGTCGCTCGCCTTGGCCTTAGGCTTGTCGGACATCGCGCAATCCAACGCAGGAGGCATCAAGCTCGACACGATGTTCATCGACGAGGGATTCGGCTCGCTCGACAGGCAATCGCTCCAACTCGCCATCAAGACGCTCACCGAACTGTCGGGCGGCGACAAGCTCATCGGCATCATCAGCCACGTCGACGAGCTCAAAGACGCCATCGACCGCAAGATCGTCGTGAACAAGGGCCGCAACGGCTCGACCCTGCGGGTCGAGGCCTAAGCCCCGACCCGCCGCGGCAATCGCCGACGAAGGGCGCCGCGGAAACACCGCTTCGACGCGGGCCCTTCGTCCCGTTGCGCAGGACGCGTGGAATGCGCAACGGGACGCGCAGGATGGCATAGAATGGTGTCGTTTGTCCCATCGAAGAGAAACGAGCCGTCCTTGCATTCCCGGCATAAAACCCTTTCCGCAGCCTTGCGCATGCTCTGCTGCGCCTGCGCGCTGTGCGCGATGCTGATCGCGGCGGGCTGTTCGGCGCAGGCAGCATCCGACCATGCCGTCGAAATCGACTTGAAGCAGGGCCGCAGCGCCGCCGAGCGCAAC
The DNA here is from genome assembly GCF_959608125.1 of uncultured Slackia sp. Classification (GTDB taxonomy): domain Bacteria; phylum Actinomycetota; class Coriobacteriia; order Coriobacteriales; family Eggerthellaceae; genus Slackia. Next base: position 46,750 of record NZ_CAUHPG010000011.1, on the reverse strand, counting down.
ACGCAGGTCCTCCAACACGCCATCAACGCCGCATCCTATGCAGGCGGCGGCGAAATCAGGATACCCGCCGGCACCTATTACTTCGCCTGGAATCACGAGGACGAATGGGGCAGCTACGCCATCATCATGCGCGACAACGTATCAATCGTGGGCGCAGGCATGGACGAGACCTTCCTCATGCCCCTCGGCGTCTACGCCGAGACGGGCGAGGCTAGGCACGGCGTCGACATGTTCTCCTACGACGGGGCAGAAACCGGCAAGTATCTCGTCAACGCCGATTTCTCCGACTTCACCATCGACGGCTCGGCCACGCAGGGAGACCCCGAAGGCTACAACGCCTCGGGCAAGGGATTCTTCTTCACGCTGTTCAAAGACTGCGACTGGGAACGCGTCAAGGTCATGAACACCGACGGCACGGGCTTCGGCGCCGACTACCCCGTCAATTCGACGATGAAAGACTGCATCGCCACCCAATGCGGCAAGAACGCGACGTCCGAATCAGCGGGTGCATCGGGCTTCGGCGTAGGCATCGGCTACTCCGAAGACGAATCGATGCTCATCGAGAACTGCCGATCCTATGACAACACGAAATACGGCTTCTTCTTCGAACACCAGAGCATCTTTTCAAACCCCGTGACCAACGCCGAAAAGGCCGAGGGATACGTTGTGCGCGACTGCGAGGCTTCGGGCAATCTGTACAACTTTGGCGGCAACAGGGCCAACGACGTACGCTTTATCGAATGCGTTTCGGACTCCGCAACAAGCCAGGCGCGCGAGGGCTACACCCGCTGCGCGTTCCAGTTCCATAATTACTCGACCCGCATCACCGTAGAAGGCGGCGAGATATCCCAGCGTTACGATGACGTGGAGCCTGAAGACGACTGCTACGATGCGCTCGCATGGGCGCTTGCCGGCAACGTGGCCGAGGTGGGGTCGGACGGCTATAACGATTTCAGACCGCGCGATAAGGCCTCGCGCGGCGAGGTCGCCGTATTCCTGTGGCGCTACGCCGGCAGACCGGGCGACGTCTTGCTGGGACCCCATCCTTCTTTCGCCGACCCCGCATGCGACGTCGCATTCGGAAGCTACTACGCCGAAGCCGTGAAATGGCTCAAAGAAGACGACCTGAGCGTCGCCGACCCCTTCAGGGCCCAAGACACCATGACCTACGGCGAGCTCGCAACGCTGCTGTGGCGCTACGCAAGGCTGCTCGAAACACCCGAAAGCCAGGCCGCCGACGCCGCGCATTCCGCCAACGACGAAGCTTCGACTCGCTCGGAGGAAAAGGAAGCGGGCGAGCGCACCGCTGCGGGCGATGACGCGGACGCCGCCGCATGGGCGTTCAAGCACGACATCCTTCCTTTCTACGAATCCGAGAACAAGCTCGGCGAGCCATGCACCCGCGAAGGCGTCATCGAAACACTCTATGCATTCGACGGTATACAGGGCTGAACCAGCCTCGCCCGCACCTGGAAAAGCGCCTCCGCGGCGCTTTTTCTTTGCCCCGCCTACGGCGCGCAGCCCCCCCCCGGAAGCACTGGCCCGCACTCTGAAGCGATTGTCTATATACGCACCAAAAGCGACGTTTTCCCAGGAAAACATCTTTCTGGATATATCAAGATAAACCATATCGCTCATTTTGCTAGAATCAGCCTAATGCCAGATTTTCAATGAGTAAGGTCAGTTTATGCTTAGCTACGACATGAGCACACACGGCGAAGACCCCTTGTACGTGCACCTGTGCAAATGCATCAGGACCGATATCGAGACGGGCGCGATAGCGCCCCATGAAAAACTCCCCTCGAAACGTTCGCTCGCCCGCAATCTCGATGTGGCGGTGGTCACCGTCGAGACAGCCTACGCGCAGCTGATCGCCGAAGGCTACCTTTACGCCGAAGCACGCCGCGGATACTTCGCCTGCGAATTGCAACGCACAAAAGAAGCTGCCGCCGAAGACGAGCCCTGTCCCCTTCCCTGCGACGCGCGTCCCGCGCCTGCCGTATCGCCCGCCGAAGCGCGGCGCGCCGCAGCCGCACGCCCGTGGATGCGCGATAAAGATACGCGCTCCATCGCCCCGAAAACCGCACGGCCCCGCTTCGACCTGTCGCCGAACGCCGTATCCGCCGACGCCTTTCCGCTGGCGCTTTTGACGAAATCGCTACGCGACACGCTCTCGCTCGAGCCTGCCGAAACGCTGATCGGCCCAGGCGATGCGCGCGGCGAAGACCGTCTGCGCCGCGCCATAGCGCAGCACCTGCGCCGCACGCGCGGGTTCGCCGTCGACCCCGACCTCATCGTCGTGGGCGCAGGGTCTCAGGTGCTTTACAACCTCATCGTGCAGTTGCTCGACCGCCCCGCATGCGCCGCCGTCGAAAACCCGGGCTACGGCCGCCTTGCACGCGTCTACGAAGCCAACGGCATCCCCGTCGAACGCATCCCGATCGACGAAAACGGCATCGATGTAGACGCATTGCGCTCCATCGACCCTCCGCTTGTCCACACCGTGCCGACCCATCATTTTCCCACCGGAATCGATATGCCCGCCGGCCGACGATACGAACTGCTCGCATGGGCGAACGAAGCGCCAGGACGCTATATCGTCGAAGACGACTACGACGGCGAATTCAGGCTTGTGGGAAAACCTCTCCCTACGCTTGCAAGCATCGACGAACACGAACGCGTCATCTACGTCAACACGTTCTCGCGGGCGCTCGGCCCCGCATTCCGCGTCGCGTATCTCGTGCTGCCGCGCCATCTTCGCGACGCCTTTGCAGGCAAACTCGGATTCTATTCCTGCACCCTCTCTGCGATCGACCAGCTTGCCCTCGCACGCTTTATGGAGCACGGCGATTTCGAACGTTTCATCAACCGCACGAAAACCCGCTGCCGCGCCGCACGCGACGTTTTGGTCGATGCGCTTGCGAAAACGCCCGCCGCTCGCCATATCTCCCTCGAGAACATCGACTCGGGCCTGCACGCCATCCTGCGCATCGAGGCGAAATCCCCCGAGCCGCAAGAACGGAATCCTGCAACCCGCTCTGGATGGCGGCGGCCGGAAATACAAGCCGATCATGGGGCGCATCGAACCCGCGAGGCAACGCCCGATGAGCCCCATGCGGACGCGAGGGCGCGTCTCGAGCATGCCCTCGTGCAGTCGCTCGCACGCCAAGACGTCGCCGTCGCAGCGCTGTCGGACTTCGGCGATGCGCCGATGCCGGGCGCGGGCGAAAAGCAGACCGACACAAGCCGTGTTTCATGCCGCCTTGTCATCGGCCTCGTGGCGCTTCATGAAACCCGGGCCAAGGCGGCCGCAGAAGCGCTTTGGAGGGGCATCGCTCCCTTTATTTAAGGCACTCCTTGAAAACAGTGGATTCGAAATGCGCATGAACTGGGGTTTTATATCGGTCACTAAAAAATGAGTAGGCGTTTTTCTTTCTGAGAATACCGATTATCAGGCGATTCCCGCCCCCTGGAAAGCGCGTAATATGGAAAGCGTTCCGAATGACACCCATCGGACATGCCCCTTATCCGATCCGCCCGTTCCCCTCGTGACGGATCGGACCTCCTTCGATTTCGACCCGCTTACCCCGAGTCGAATCAATCCCATGGCGCACCTCTCTCATGCGCCTTTCTTCCCCAAAAGGCCGGCACACCCGCTAAGGCGTGTCGGCCTTTTCTTTTGTCTCGGTCCGAAAGCCTATCGATCGCGCGATGCTATCGCCCGCCCTGACCGACTATCGATCGCGCGCTGATATAAGTCACCAAGAAGTAGATTCCATACACCGTCAAAAACGATACGACGGCCACGACGCTCGTCGCGCCGATGTCGAAATTCCCGAACACGCGCACCACATCCGTGACCACCTGCATGGCGCACAACGTATGCGCTATCCCCAGTATCAGCGGGAAGGCGAAATACACCAGCACCTGCTTGAACAACGCTCCGTCGACCATCTCGCGAGGAGCTCCGAGCTTCGAGAGCAAATCGTATCGACGCGCGTTATCGGCCGCATCGGTCAATTGCTGAATGGCAAGGATCGCGGCGCACGCTATCACCAAAACGAAGCCGATGTAGATGGCCAGATAGCTCACCACCGCCGTCAGACCGAAGCTTTGCGAACGCACGCCATCGGCGGTCTGGACCATGGTGACCGGCTGCGTATTCGTATCCAGCGTCTGCTCGACCGCATTCGCGAAAGAACGGAACGCCTCCTGCTGGCCGGGCGCGCATCGCACATCGAGAATGGACTGATACGGCACGGCGTCCTCGGGCAGGCAGGCATCGTCGACGACGATCGCCCCGGCGCGCATCATGACGCCCGTGACCTCGAGCGTGTCACGGCACAGAACGCGCTGCACACGCACATCGTTTCCGAACACCGAAAGCATCGGCCCCTTTTCGGCGACCGCCGCCAGATACGGCGCAGTCGTGGCGAAATCGCTCCACAAGAGGCATTCCCCCTCGTCGAGCGTCACGGGATCGAGACCCGCAAGCTCGCGCGCAGCATTGAACGCGGAAAGGCCCACGGCATCCAGATTCATCGAGGATGCATCGTCGGACAACAGCCCCGCGCCCACATAGTCGAGAAGCGACTCCCCCGTCTCATCTTCCAGGTCGCCGTAAGCGACGCCTGAATCGTAGAAATCGACCTGGACGCTTTCATCCACGAGCTCGTCCCAAGAAGGAGCGCCGACGACCGCCGCGCTATCGGCAAGCCCGCTCGCCATATCGTATCCATGGGCGCGCACGAAATCGGAGAACTCCTCTCCGTAGACGGGAATCGCCTCCATGCCGTCTTCGCCGACCTCATAGAAGAAATGGGTGGTGGAAACGGTGGCGTCGTATTTCGTTCCCGCATCGACCCCCGACTGCATGGCGTTGCAGATGCCGATGCCGCCGCATACGCTTGTCATGGCAAGGAACAACGTGATCGCGATCACGCTCATGCTGACGAACGCCGAGTTCACGCGCGCCGAAAGCTGCCGCAGGAAAACCATGTTCAACCCGCGCAGATACAAGGGGCGGATCATCTGGACGAAACGAAGCAGAAAGCCCGACAGAGAATAGAAGAACAGGACCGTACCCGCGCACACGAGAATCGTGGCCGCGACGAACTGCCCATTGACGTTAAGAAGGCCGTTGTCGATGAGCAGCTTGTACGAAACGCCTATGACGACGCACGAAACCAGGAACAGCGCAAACGACAGCGGCAGGCTGCGCAGCTTCATGCTCTCGTTCTTGCGTTCGGATTGCAGGAGGTCGATCAGCTTGGCTTTGGACAAATGCCCGGCGTTCCATGCCGCCGCGACGACGAATACGGCCGAAAACGCGACGACGGTCTGCGCCAAAGCGGCCCCCGATACGGAAAACGCCACGCCCTCGACGGCGGAATCGAACATCGATGCCGCAAAATTCGAGAGCACCTGCGAAACGGCGATGCCGATGACGAGGCCCACGGCGAGAGACGCCGCGCCTACGATCAACGTCTCTGCAGCCGATATCTTGAGCAGGTCGCTTTTCTGCATTCCGAGCGTCAAATACAGCGCGAATTCCTTATTGCGCCTCTTGACCAAAAACCGATTGGCATACAGCACGAGGAACGCCAGGATAACGGCGATGAATGCCGACACGAACGAAATCACCATGCTCAAAAGCTCGACCATGGACCGCGAATCTTGCGAAATGCGAGCCACGGCCTGGGAGTCGGCGATCGAATTGAACGCATAGAAAACGGCGATGCCGAGCACCAACGTGAAGAAATACACCGCGAAATCCTTCGCGGACTTGCGCACGTTGGCGAAAGCGAGTTTAACGAGCATCGCCGGCCTCGCTTCCCAGGCTTGTAGCCGCGGCTACCACCTTCGAGAAGAATTCCTTACGCGAATCGTCTCCTCGGCGCAGCTGCCCCCACAAACGACCGTCTTTGATGAATACGATGCGGCTGCACCAGCTGGCGGTGAACGCATCGTGCGTCACCATGACGATGGATGCCCCCATCTTATTGAGCAGGTCGAACGTCTCGAGTAGCTGCGTCGCCGACTTCGAATCCAAAGCGCCCGTCGGCTCGTCGGCCAGCACCAGGCTCGGACGTGCGATCACGGCGCGAGCCGCGGCGGCGCGCTGCTTCTGACCGCCCGATATCTGATACGGATACTTTTCCAGGATATCGCCGATTCCCAACCGCGCCGCCATATCGTCGACGCGCGCGTCTATCTGGGAAGCCGGCGCCTTTTGGATCGTCAGAGCCAGCGCGATATTCTCGCGCACGGTAAGCGTGTCGAGAAGGTTCGAATCCTGGAACACGAATCCCAGTTCATCGCGACGAAAACGCGACACTTCCTTCGACGAAAGAGTCGTGACGTCGCGACCTGCGATGCAGATCGAGCCGCTCGTGACGGTATCTATCGTAGAGATGCAATTGAGCAAGGTCGACTTGCCCGAACCGCTCGGTCCCATGATGCCGACGAATTCCCCTTCGTCGACGAAAAAACTCACTCCGTCGAGCGCAAGCGTGGCCGCCTGCGCATCCTTTCGCTCTCCTCCGTATCGTTTCGTCGCGTCCCTGACTTCGAGCACATGCCCCGCCATAGCCGCCTCCTCTCGTCGAACCCCGGCGTGCGCCGGCGCGAATATCGTCTGCACCAACGATATCGGGGGGCGCCGGCGCCAACCTTGAGCCGACCTGACATTTGCCTGACGAAAAGAAGCCGCCTCGTCCACGACGACGACACGCGTGCTTTAATGGGAGCGAGAACGAGAAAGGAGCGTATGCCATGAGCGATGCGAATCTGAAATCACGACGCATTCTCCTCGTAGACGACGAACCGGAACTGCGCCGTATGGTGGCATCGATGCTTGCCGCCGAGGGATTCTCCAACGTCACGCAGGCGGGAAACGTCAAAGAGGCGCTCGAAGCGTTTCGACGCGTGAAGCCGGAGCTCGCGTTGCTCGATGTGATGCTTCCCGACGGCGACGGATTCGCGCTATGCCAATACCTGCGCGCATTCGATTCGGACTCGCCTCTTCCCGTAATATTCCTTACCGCTAAAGACGAGACCGACGACCGGCTTTCGGGCCTTCGGTCGGGCGCCGACGATTACGTGACCAAGCCGTTCAGCCCCCAGGAACTCGTCTTGCGCATCGCGGCCGTGCTGCGTCGCTGCTACCCGGCCGACCCCGAGACCGTCGAGCTCGCCGATTGCGTGCTCGACCTGGACAACGCAGACGTACATCGCAAGGACACGGGCGAGCATCTCTCGCTCACCGTGAAAGAACGCGCTCTTCTCGAAGCCCTGGCGCGCAATGCAGGGCGCATCGTCACCACCGACGCCCTCTGCGAGGCCGCATGGGGCGATTCGTTCGGGTACGAGCAATCGCTTATGACGCATGTACGCCGCATACGCGAAAAAATCGAAGCCGACCCGTCGCACCCCCGCTCGCTCGTCACGGCGAAAGGCATCGGATACAAGCTGGTCGCCCATAAGGAGCGCTGACCATGAACGATGCGAAAACGGAGTCCGCGCGAAACCCGCGACGCTCCGACAAATCCGCCCGCCGTCGGGCAGAGCGGGCCCGGAAAAAAGCGTCCGCGCCGTTCTTCTTCGGCAAGCAGGCCGTCGCATTCTCCGCGGTCTGCGTCGCGCTGCTCGTCTTAGACCTTTTCCTTTATATAGGCATCGCCATCTACGAGAACACGCAGGCGTTCGGCAACGGATCTCCGAAAAGCATCACGCTGACCATCGGCGACAAGCTCGTCCGCGGCGAAGACGGCACATATGCCCTGCACGAAAGCGAAGCCGCCTGGATGGATTACGAGCAATGCTGGGCCATGCTCCTTTCGGAGGAAGGCGAGATTCTATGGAGCCGCAATGCGCCCGAAAGCGTGCTTCGCCCTTACACCCTGTCGGAAGTGGCGGTATTCTCGCGATCGGGATACCTGGACGATTTTCCCTGCTTCGTCTGCAAACGAGACGATGGGCTGCTCGTCACGGGATTCCCGAAAGACTCCTATGCCATGAACATCGTGTCGTATCTGCCCCAGCAAAGCCTGGCGCATATGCCCTTGTACGCATTGTTCATCTTCTTCGTCGATGCGGCCGTGCTCTATCTCGTCTACATGGTGTCGAAGCGGCGCGTGGCGAAAAGCATCGCGCCCATGATCGAAGCCCTCGACGAACTTGCATGCGGCAAGCCCGTCCACGTACAGCTCAAAGGCTCGCTGAAAGACGTAGGCGAGACGATCAATGCAGCAAGCGCCGTCATGCGCCGCAAAGACGAGGCGCGCAAACGATGGGTATCGGGAGTCAGCCACGACGTCAGGACGCCCCTGGCGATATCCATGGGCCACGCCGAACGCATCGCCTCGGACGACACGGCGGGCGAATCGACGCGGGAATCGGCACGCATCATCGAACGACAGAATGCGCGCATTCGCGACCTGGTGTCTGACCTCAACATAGCCTCGAAGCTCGAATACGACATGCAGCCCGTCGATATGAAGCCCGCAAGAATCGCGCGAACGGTTCGCAACATCGCCGCCGACTATGCGAACACCTACCCCGACGGACCGTTCGAAATCGAGGCCGACGTGACCGCACGCGCGCAAAACTCGACCCCGTCGATCGACGAACGCCTCATCGACAGAGCGCTGCGCAACCTGGTCGATAACGCCATCAGACACAACGAGAAGGGATGCACGATACGTCTATTCGTCGATACAATCGACGGCAAGACCGTCATCGGCGCGGCCGACGACGGCAAGGGGCTCGACGAAGCGCTGATCGCGCGGCTCAATCGCGAGGCCTACGACATCTCCCTCGACCGACCGGACGAAAGCTCGTCGGAAGGCCCCGTGCCGCCGCCCCATTATCACGAATACTGCCCCGACGCCGCACAGGCGGCGACGGAAAGCGAACCCTCGCGCGATCGACCCCTGCTCGAACCGAAAGACCTCATCGGACTTAACGAACACGGACTCGGCCTCTCGCTGGTGGCCCGCATCGCCGCGGCACATGAGGGACGCGTCGAGTTCTCGAGCGGACGGCAGGGAGGATTCGTCGCCACGATGACCTTGCCCGCGACGCCTCGGCAAAAGCAACGGCCGGCATGCACCGAAGCCGCATGCCGGAAAGCGTAAACAGGCGCTGCCGACTGCGCGACGACGAACGCGTATCGGTCGAATTCTCCCCGAAGAAGGGCCACTCGCACCCGCGAGCGGCCCTTTACCCTATTTGGGAGGTACTCCAGCGAAACAAAACGCGAAACGGCTATAGTGGCACCCATGACATTTCAGGTGGCCAGCGCGACTGCATCGATAGTATTCGAATCAGTCGCGCCGCGATCCATCGATGAACGAAAGGACCTGTGGTGAAAAAAATCTGGCAAAAATGGAACGAGATCAGCCTCATCAAGAGAATCCTGGTCTTCCTCGTCTTCGGCGCCGTGCTCGGCGTCGTCGCACCGACCCTCACGTGGCTCAGCATCTTCGGCGACCTTTTCGTCGGCGCCCTCAAGGCGGTTGCGCCCATCCTCGTCTTCTTCCTGGTCATCGCCGCGCTCACCAATGCGCGCGCCGACGGGTCCATGAAGACGATCGTCGCGCTTTACGTGCTTTGCACCTTCATCGCCGCGCTTGTGGCCGTCGTCGCAAGCTACCTCTTCCCGATCGAACTCACGCTCGAAGGCCTCGAGGCGGCCGACAAGGCATCGCCCGAAGGCGTCGGCGAAGTTTTGAGCACGCTCGTCATGAATCTGGTGGCAAACCCCGTCGACGCCCTCGTCAACGCCAACTACCTGGGCATCCTCGCATGGGGCGTCCTTCTGGGCGTGGCATTGCGCATCGCCTCCGAAGCTACCAAGAACATCTTCACCGACATCTCCGACGCCGTGGGTCACGTCGTGCGCTGGGTCATCAGCCTCGCCCCCTTCGGCATCTTCGGCCTGGTGTATACCGCCGTGTCCACCAACGGCCTCGAAATCTTCACCGAATACGGCAAGCTGCTGCTGGTTCTTGTCGGCTGCATGGCGTTCCTGGCCTTCGTCGCCAACCCGCTCATCGTCTACTTCTTCACCCGCAAAAACCCCTATCCGCTGGTCATCCGCACGCTGAAGGAATCCGGTCTCACGGCGTTTTTCACCCGCAGCTCCGCCGCGAACATCCCCGTGAACATGGAGCTGTGCCGCAAGCTCAAGCTGGATAAAGACGTCTACTCCGTCTCCATCCCGCTGGGCGCCACCATCAACATGGGCGGCGCGGCCGTCACCATCACCGTCATGGCCATGGCCGCTTCCCATACCCTGGGCATCTCCGTCGACCTTCCCACCGCCGTGATCCTGTCCGTGCTGGCCGCCGTGTCCGCATGCGGCGCATCCGGCGTCGCGGGCGGCTCGCTCATGCTCATCCCGCTTGCATGCTCGCTGTTCGGAATCGGCAACGACATCGCCATGCAGGTCGTGGCCGTCGGCTTCATCATCGGCGTGATCCAGGACTCCTGCGAGACCGCGCTGAACTCCTCTACCGACGTCCTGTTCACGGCCGCCGCGGAATACCGCGAGCGCCGCAAGAACGGCCAGGTCATCGACTATAGCGAGTGGGAAAAATAAATTCCTTTCGCTTACCATGAAAAGGAGCCGCATGCGGCTCCTTTTTTGTATCGTCGCGCAACGATGCGCGCCGTATCCCATCCCCTCCTCCAGCAGAACGAAAGGAATGCGCAATGCACTGCCGCATCATAGAATCGCACTCGATCGACAGAGGGCTTTTCTCCGACTTCATCCGCCGTCAAGACGTCGACCTATGCCGTCGATGGCGAAACGGCGCATGGACGATCGAGATCGACCCCTTCGTCGACGACTGGGACGAACAAGACTATCAAGAGCTCATCGCCCATCTGCGCAACCTCGTCGAACGCGGCGGCTTGCTCCTCGGAGCCTTCAGCGACGGTTCGCTCAAAGGGTTCGTATCCGTCGATCCGGAGCCCCTCGGCCCGAACGGAATCTATCGCGACCTGTGCGACCTCTTCGTTTCGGCCGATATGCGCGGCCAAGGCATCGGACGAGAGCTCTTCCGATCGGCCGCCCGTTGGGCGCGCAAGCAAGGGGCGGACAAGCTCTACCTTTCATCGCATTCCGCCATCGAAACGCAGGCGTTCTATGAATCCGTCGGCTGCATCGACGCGGCCTATATAAGCCCTGCGCATGTCGAGAAAGAGCCATTCGACTGCCAACTCGAATACGACTTGCGGCAAACGAGCGCTTTCTAAAACGCCTTCAAGCGCAAAAACGCCCCGGCGCGCGCAGCTCGTCTTCAACCTCGTTCTTCAGGGAAGACGGCCGCACGCGACCAGGGCGTCCGTTTCGGCGAAGCGGGAACGCTTACGCCAGGTCGTCGAGCATCTGCTCGATGTTCTTACGTCCGAACAGGACCTTTTCGCCGTCGTTCACCACGACACACGGCACACTCATCACGTTGTAGCGCTCCTTGAGCTCGGGTGCATGGGCAATGTCGTAGACCTCGGCGCGCACGCCCTCGTTTTCGGCGGCGATGCGCTGTGCGGCGACCACCGTTTCGGGGCACATGGTGCACGAAAGCGAAACGATCACCTTGATGTCGACCGGGCCCTGCACCGCAGCGATTCGTTCGCGCGCGGCGTCGTCGAGCGGCTGGCCGGGGCCCGCCACGTTATACAGGCCCAAGACGAACGAGGTGAACTCGTGGCCGCCCGGCACGCCGTGGAAGGCCAGGCCGCTGTCGGTTCCGTCGGCGCGCAGCACGCGCACGAACGGAGCCGCGTCGGCAGGAGCGGCCTCGCCGCGCACCACGTCCACGCGGTCGGTCAGCCCCGCGAGCGCCTCGGCGTATGCGACGAGCTCGGCCGAAGCAGCGGACGCGTTTTCATGCAGCTCGAGCACGACCGGAGCCGCCATGCGGGAGAACACCGCGCCCAGCTGAGCCAGCATGCTTTCGTCGAAAAGATCGGAAACGGCGGCGGAGCCGGCCTGAGGCGCAGCCTCGGGTTGCTCGGCCTGCGCCCCAGCGGCGGCCTGCTCGACGCGCACGGGAACGATACCTGTCTTCTGCTGCATCTGCACCGCGTAATGCTCGATCGATGCCGCGGCCTTCGCGCCGTCGGCCGTGGCGGTGACCACCTGACGCAGCTCCTTGGAGCATACATCGCCCGCCGCGAACAGGCCGGGCGCGGCGGTGCGCTGGCCCTCGTCGGTGACGATATAGCCCCATTCGGTCATCTCGGCCAAGTCGGCCGCAAGCTCGGTCGCAGGCTCGTAGCCCGCGAACACGAACAGGCCGAACGTGTCGCCTTCGGGAGCGCGATAGACGAACTCTTCGCCCGTGACGTTGTTGCGATAATGCAGCGCACGCATGAGCTCGCCGCCTTCGATGGCGGTTGCTTCCGTATTCGTCAGCACGGTGACCTTCTCGTGATCGCGAGCCGCGGCGGCGGCGCCGGGAGCACAGGTGAAATCGTCTCCGCGCACGAGGATAGTCACGTGGTCGGCGTATTTGGTCAAGAACACGCCCTCTTCGGCCGCAGAGAAGCCGCCGCCGATGACGAACACCTCTTTGCCCGCGAAGAACTCGCCGTCGCAGGTGGCGCAATAACCCACGCCGCGGCCCGCGAAACGGTCCTCGCCCTCGATGCCCGCGCGACGCGGGCGGGCGCCGGTAGCGACCAACACGGCGAAGGCACCCAGGTCGCCCTTCGACGTACGCACGGTCTTCACATCGCCGTCCATATCCAGACCGAGCACCTCGGCCGCCATGAACTCGGCGCCGAAGGATGCGGCCTGCGCGCGCATAGTATCGGTCAACGCCGCGCCTGAAACCTTCTCGACGCCCGGATAGTTCACCACTTCGGACGTGATGGCGATCTGGCCGCCGAAGCGATCCTTCTCGACGACGAGCACGCGCATGCGGGCGCGCGCCAGATACAAGGCCGCGGTGAGACCGGCGGGGCCGCCGCCCACGACGACGGCGTCATATATATCCTTATGTTCCATATAAACGTTCCTTTGCAGAAAAAGAGGCCGCGATGGCGGCCTCTTCGGGATTCTTGTTCGTTTCCGGATAACGCCGTCCGGCGCGGCCGAACGGCCGAAAGCGTCCGGACTTACAGCTGGCCGACCAGATCGAGGCTCGGCTTGAGGGTCTCGCCGCCCGGCTGCCACTTGGCAGGGCAGACCTGATCGCCGTGCTCGGCGACGAACTGGCAGGCCTGGACCAGGCGGAGCAGCTCGTCGGCGTTACGACCGACGCCGCCGGCGTTTACCTGGTAGGACTGGATGCGGCCCTCGGGGTCGACGATGAAGGTGCCGCGCTCGGCGAGGCCGTTCTCCTTGATCAGGACCTTGAAGTCCTTGGCCAGGGCATGGGTCGGGTCGGCGAGCATGGGGTACTGGATCTTCTTGATGCGCTCGGACTCGTCATGCCAGGCCTTGTGCACGAAGTGAGTGTCGGTGGAGACGGAGTAGATCTCGCAGCCGATCTTCTGGAACTCCTCGTACTTGTTGGCGAGGTCCTCCAGCTCGGTCGGGCAGACGAAGGTGAAGTCGGCGGGATAGAAGAAGAACACGCTCCACTTGCCCAGAACGTCGTTCTTGGTGACGGTCTTGAAGTCGTCCTGGTAGAAAGCTTCGACGGAGAAGTCGGCGATTTCCTTGTTGATCAAAGACATGGTATAACTCCTTGAAAGGTATGCGGCGGGGGTTTCGTTTCCCGCCATCTCTATGTGACGCAACCCATTCTACCCAACGCGATTTTAATTGCAACCATTTTTGTAACAATTAGCGAAATAAGCCGGCGCGCGGCTATGAAATCAGAGTGTGCGGGGCGTCGTTTTCTCGTAATGATCTCGTGAACGTGCGTATTATCCCAGTTCATAGTCTTGTTTCTGTTTTGACCTAGTTTGTTTATCTGAATAATTGCACTTTCATCGAAAAATCTCTTGACTCGAGCGAAATGACGCGGTATAAGTTTCCTGTGGTTAACATCCACCGCGAAAGCAGCAGCCGCCTGAGACGGGCGCCCCTTTCCGTTTCGGGCGGCCGGCGATTCGCAGGCGGCAGCATTACGGGTTCGCCCGCCCGGGCTGCGCTGGATTCCACGAAATGCTTTTCCGAAGACGGCCGCGCTCCTACCCCCTTGGCGCGCGGCCCGCCGCCCTTCCTCCTTGCACGGCACGCCGTGCGGAAATACTGACGTATGCAGGAAACGCGCCGACCTGCACTCGAAAGGCGCAGCGGCCCCTTCGCGGGGCCGCTTTTCGTTTCGGAACGAAACGCCCCCTACGCGTGAGCGCGATATGAAGCTTTCATGGTCGGCGCTTACGGCGCCGTTCGCCCTTTCGTTACAATAGCGTTCGCAGCATGCAGTTCCTTCCAACGTAAGTCTAGGCTGCCGTCCAAGGCTTACCCGCATAAGGCGCCTTGGCGTTTCGCACATCGGACACGAAAGGACGCCCATGCAGGGAAAACCCCTCATATTGCTGCTCGGCGTGCTCTATAGCGCAGCATTTCTCGCAGGATTCAACGAAAACCTCGTCAACATGGCGCTTATGTCGATCATGGCCGAATACGCTATCGATTCGATCACTGCGCAATGGCTGGTCACAGGCTATATGATCGTCGCCACCGTCGTCGTGACATGCATGGCTTTCTTCTACCGCCGCTTCAAGCTGCGCACGCTGTTCTTCTCGGCTTCCGCCCTCTCTTTCGCAGGATCGGTCATGGGCCTGTTCGCCCAAAGCTTCGCGATGCTTCTATGCGCACGCCTCGTTCAAGCCGTCGGCACGGGCATCTTCATCCCGCTCATGATGAACACGATCCTGGCCGTCACGCCCAAGAACAAGTTAGGCACCTATATGTCGATCGGCAGCTGCATGATCACATTCGGCCCCGCGTTCGCTCCCGTGGTCTGCGGCGCGATCGTAACCGGCTTCGGATGGCGATTCGTCTTCGCAGTGCCCGCCGTCGCCATGGCCGTCATCGCGCTGCTCGGTTTCTTCTTCGTGAAAAACCTCGAGGTCGGCCGCGCGCATCTAGACCTCGCGTCGGTGGCGCTTTCCTCGGTCGCCTTGTTCCTGTTGTCATTCGGCCTGGCCAATCTGGCGATGAATACGCCCGCGGCCGTCGCGGCGCTGGTCGCGGCCGTCCCTATAGGAGCCGCGTTCATCGTTCGCCAGCTCCGTTGCGAGCACCCGTTGATCGACCTCGCCCCCGCCAAAAGCATCCGTTTCTGGCCGACGCTGCTCCTCGCCACCGTAGCCATGATGTCGACGTTTTCCATGAGCGTGCTTCTGCCTCTGTATTTCGAAGGAGCGCTGGGCACCACGGCGTTTTTCGCCGGCATCGTCATGCTCGTGCCCGTCCTGGCCAACACCTTCATCACGTTGCTCGGCGGGCGCATCATGGACAAATACGGCGAGTGGCCCCTGCTGCCTATCGGATTCGCCGTGGTGACGGTCGGCTTCGGGCTTGTCGCGGCAAGCGCTCCGAGCCTGTCGCTTGTCGCCATGCTGACCGGTTCGCTCGTCACGCTGTCGGGCGTCGGATTGATCTTCTCGCCCTCGCAGACCGCAGGCCTACGCACGCTTGCACCCGAACTGCACCCCTTCGGCGTGGCGCTTTCCACCACGTTCGTGCAGATAGCCGCCTGCATCGGCCCTTCGCTTTACACGGGCATCATGTCGTCGGTCGAAGCCGACGCGATCGCGAACGGAACTTCGGCACAGCTCGCATGCGCCGAAGGCTTCGGCGCCGCGATGACCGTAGCCGCCGCGGTGGCGGCGGTCGGTTTCGGCACTGCGCTCGTCTACGCGCTTGCGGCGAAACGACGCGAGAGCGCCGCTGCGCCCGCCGTCGAATACACGGGGCTGAACGCCATCATGGAACGCGACCCCTTCCTTCTGAACGAGTCCGATACGGTCGCGCATGCCATGGAATCCTTCGTCGAACGCCGCGTAGGCGGCATGCCCGTCGTCGACGCCGAAGGACGCGGCACGGGCTTTCTTTCCGACGGCGACATCATCCGATACCTCGCCGACAAGCATCCCCTGGTCATGGACGGCTATTCGCTCATCGCGATGGCCGAAGAAGGCGGCTTCGACGAACGTTTGCGCGAACTGATGGCGCTGCCCGTGAAAACGGTGGCGACCGACCGCCTGGTCTCGATCGACGATCGCTCGACGTTCGAAGAGGCCTGCGCGCTTCTTGCGCGCCACAAGCTCAAGAAGGTGCCCGTCGTACGCGACGACAAAGTAGTCGGTACGATCAACAGGTCGACCGTGATCCGCTACGCGATGCAGCGCGCGGGTCAAGCCGACGCGAAACCGCGTTCGTAAGCAGAAAAGCGGCCCCGATGCATACCATGCATCGGGGCCGCTTCGATTTCGCCTCCATCGCGCCCTCATGCGGCAAGGCGCGCATCGTCGTCGCAACGCTCCCTCAACGCCAACCCTGCCGATGAAAGCGCCGCCGCCCGTTCGCGTTTTTTCTCGCGACGGACGACCGCCGCATATACCGCCAAGCCGACGGCGGCAAACGCTGCGGTCAAAACCACGACCGCAGCCGTAGCGGTCCAATCCCCCGCCGCCGCGAATCCCGCCATCGCCGTCGAAGAAACGATCGAGGGTATGCGCCCCACCGTGGTTATAAGGGCGATGCGCCACGCAGGACAATTCGTCAATCCCGCGATATAAGTCATGATGTCTTTCGGCGTGCCGGGAATGAGAAAGCATACGAACATGAGCAATTCGAACCGGGCCGAATCCTGCAGCCATTTCATGGACGCGATCTTCTCACGCGAGAAGAACAGCTCCACGGCCTTCATGCCCAACGTACGCACGACCGCAACCACGACCAACGTTCCGACCAAACCCGCCATCAGGCACAAGGCCGTTCCTTCCCAGAATCCGAATGCGTATCCCGCGCCTAATTCGAGCGGCTCGCCCGGCAAAACGGCCACGACGATCTGAAACACGATCAACGCGCCCATGGCCAACGGGGCGAACACGCCTTGCCCGTCGACCCATGCCTGCATACGCGGGCCATCGGCGAAGAATGCGAACAATTCGGGGCCGTACGTCGCCCCTGCGACGACCAGCGCGACAAGAACCG
The DNA here is from genome assembly GCF_959608125.1 of uncultured Slackia sp. Lineage (GTDB taxonomy): Bacteria > Actinomycetota > Coriobacteriia > Coriobacteriales > Eggerthellaceae > Slackia. The sequence goes on along the minus strand of NZ_CAUHPG010000011.1, from coordinate 29,619 downwards.
CCGCCGCTGCACACCAGACGATGATGCGGCGTTTGCTCGTTTCGACCGTTTTCATATTCGACACACCTTTCAGCATTGCAGGTTCGCACGGTGTCGGCATAGAGCCGGCATCCCGATGATCGAGCGATCCTTCGATACTGAAAAGTCTACGGAGCGAATATCAAATCGCCATCAACGCAAGGAAACGCGATTCTGACGAAATACCGACGAAACCGCGTTTCCCGAAAGCATTCGCCGCATCGGAACCGCGACGAATCGACGGCCGGTCATGCGATCGGCGCCTGGACAGAGGCCTCGACTACGGCCCCGCCCGATTCCGCATTCATCAACCGCACTCCGCCGCCGTGTTTCTCGCATAGTTCGGCGCAGATATTGAGTCCCAAGCCGAAATGCGCCGAATCGTCGCGGCGCTTCTCGGCGGAATCGCGCCAGAACGGCTCGCATCCGTGCTCGAGCGCGGCCGCGTCGAAACCAGGCCCGTCATCGGCCACGCGAACCGTGAGCAAGCCGTCTTCCCACGCGCACGACAGGCTCACCTTCGATTCGGCGAAACGAAGCGCGTTCGACAGCGCGTTTTCCACGATGCGCGAAAGGGCGACGTCGTCGAACGCGGCGCTGCGAGGCAAGCCGCCGGCTTTCGCCTCGAAATCGATTCCCGACGCCCGAACCAGATCGGACGCCTCGGCCGCAGCGCGCACGAACCATGCGCCTACATCGCCCGCATGCGGTTCGACCGTGCATTCGTCGAGGTCGGCCAGGTCTTTCATCGACTCCACGTAGCGCTGGAGCCGCTCGGTCTGGCGAGACATGGCCGCCGACGCTTCGGCGAGCCCTGCGGCATCGACGCGACCTTCGGGGGCGAATGTCGAGAGCATTTCCGCACGACCCTTCAGGACGGTGAGCGGCGTACGCAGGTCGTGCGCGAACGCGGCATTCACCTTGCGGCGGTTTTCGGCCACACGCCACATGGCCTTGTTGTTGCGCTCGAGCGCCGATCGCATATCCTCGAAAGAAACGCACAGGCGGTCGAGTTCGCTGCGCGACCCTTCGGGCGGCGCGGATACGGGAACGGACAGGTCGCCCTCGGCGATGCGGCGGGCGGCGTCGTCCATCGCCTGTATGGGGCGCTGCAGCTTGCGTTTATAGAAGCCGCGGCTCGCCGCGAGAAAACAGATAGCGAAGATCAGCGGCACCGATACGAACACGGCAAGATTGACGACCTGATACAAAATGCCTGTCGGCACGTAAACGTAGTAGCACACCAAAGAAACCGCAGGTCTCTTGCCGTTCTCGTCGACAGGGAGAGAGTCCCGCATGCTCTGCGCATCGCCGCGACGAGCATTCGCGGTCTCATCGTAGGCAGGCACATCCTGCAGAGAAAGACGCGTCTCCTCCCCTTCGCGGTATTCCGCTTCGTCGATATCACGCACTTCGGCGTCTTTCGCTCCATCGGGCACGTTGCCGAGCGAGATAACACTGTAATAAGGCGAGTTATAGGAACGCTCTGCTATGTAAAGGGACGCTCCATCCCTGACGACGACGGACGAACTATCGGCGCCGTCGTCTTGAGCGCGCGACGAAAGCGCATGGCTCTCCGATTCTTCCCGCGAATAATCATCGAACCCTTCGTACCAGCTTATTTTCTCAGCGGACACGAGCGCGTTAAGCTCCTCGTCGTAAATATAGAGCCCGGGATACACCGACCTATCCCCATAGAGAATTTCTTCAGACACCGCATTGAGCAGTGAAACCGCGCCGAGCGAAAGCACGAAGGCCGCCGCCATGCCGATAAGCGCATAGAAAAAGAAGGCGGATCGCACCGAGCAGACATCTAAAGCGTTTCTCGTCGAGCGCAACGGATGACGCAGCCATGCGAACGCCGCTTTGCGCACACGAGCGCCGCGCGAGGCGGGGGCGACATCGGACGAATCTTCCGCACACGACTTTTCATCCCATCCGCCAGAACACGACGCGGACGGGCGGGAGCCTTCCTTCGGCCCGCACGCCTCCGCGCAAGCGGCGTCAGACGCATCGAAGGATGCGCCCGCTCCTTCCTGGCGCTCTTCCGAACCCGATCGCTCTATCCCTGCCATGTGTAGCCCACTCCCCATACCGTTTTCACGTAATCCTTCTCGGCGCCTGCTTTCGCGAGGGCCCTGCGAAGCCTGCGCACATGCTCGGTCACGACCGCGGAATCGCCTGCCGCACCCCAAACGCGCTCGTATATCATGTCGCGGTCGAACACCTGGCCGGCATGCTTCGACAAAAGCGCGCAGATCTCGTATTCCTTGCGCGCGAGGGGCACCGCAACCCCGTCGGCGCATACCTCCATGGCGGCGTAGTCGATGGAAAGCGCGTCATCGACGCGGATGGCGTTCATGCGCTTCATGCGTTCGCCTCGAGCGAGCTGGGCTTTCACGCGGGCGCCGAGCACTTCGAGCGAAAACGGCTTGGTCACGTAGTCGTCAGCACCTGCAGAAAATCCGTCGATGGCGTCGGCGTCTTCCACGCGTGCCGTCAAGAAGATGATCGGACAGGTATGAACGTCGCGCAGCATGCGGCAGATCGAGAATCCGTCGATATCGGGAAGCCCCACATCGAGCAGAATGACGTCGGGAGAACGCTTCGCCTTTTCAAGCGCTTGCGCGCCATCGAGCGCCACCGTCGCCAGATAACCCGACATCTCGAAATAGCTCTTAAGCATATCGGCGATATCGCGTTCGTCGTCCACGATCAACACGAGCGGCTTTCTTGCACTGTCCATGACGCTACCGGTCCCTTCGAAACATCCTTGCGCAGCATATGCCGCGCCTGAAACACGATACCGCGCAAATATCAACTTTCGGTCTACAGAAATCGAGAAGCACATCCGACGCCCCCTTGACATTCGTCTCGCCGTTCTTATACTTATGAACAGTTGTTCATATGTTGAAAGGTTAGAAGATGTCCGACGACGAAACGCTCGCACACGACCACGCGGCCGCCTCGTGCTGCGGCGGCGCCCATCCTCAAGGAAACGACGCCTTCGACGAACTTCCCGACGAGGAGCTTCTCTACGACCTCGCCGACCTGTTCAAAGTGTTCGCCGACACCACGCGCATCAAGATCCTCTACGCCCTTATGGGCGCCGAGCTGTGCGTGGCCGATATCGCCGGCATCGTCGGTGCCACGCAAAGCGCCGTATCCCACCAGCTGCGCACGCTCAAACAAGCCCATCTGGTGAAGTTCAAACGCGAAGGCAAAAACGTGCGCTACTCGCTTTCCGACGATCACGTCTACACCATGCTCGCCCAAGGCATGAGCCATATCTGCGAATAACGCGCCGACCGGCCGTCGAATCGACCGCGACCGAACGAATCTTGGAAAAAAGAGGGCGTTCAGGTCGAAAAATGCGAGGTTTGGCACGCAAGACGGCATGAACCCGCCCTATTCGTCCGAATAAATCGCCATATAGATGCAATTCGGGTATTAAGAAAGCATTTTCAACCTCAATCAAACGATACGCCGCCTTTTCTCGTGGCAAAGCCTCGAAAAAACGGCAGTAACCCGCGAAAGAATCCAAAGAACGAAAGGAACCCGCCATGCGCAAGTCCTACAAGCTCGACGAAATCGATTGCGCCAACTGCGCCCGCAAACTCCAGGACAAGATCGCCGCGCTCGACGGCGTGCAAGACGCTTCAGTCAACTTCATGGCCCAAAAGCTCACGCTGCAGGCGGAAGACGCCGAGTTCGGCGCCGTGCTCGAGCGCGTCGTAGCCCTGATCTCCGATATCGAGCCCGACTGCGAAGTCATCCGCTAACGGGCCGCGCATGCAGCCGATCGGAGCTTTCTATGAATAAGAAACAGAAAAAACTGCTCAAGCGTATCGTCGCGGCGCTCGTCCTGCTCTTCGCCGTCATGGCGCTCGACAAGACAGGCGCGCTCGAGGCGGTCTTCGGCGCACGCGGCGCGGTCTACGCGAGCTTCGCGCTCTACCTGGCCCCCTACCTCATCGCCGGCCACGACGTCTTGCTGAAGGCGTGGCGCAACGCCCGCCATGGCGAAGCGTTCGACGAAAGCCTGCTCATGTCGATCGCCACGCTGGGCGCGTTCGCGATGGTGCTTTTCCCCGATTCCGATCCGCATATGGCCGAAGGCGCGGCGGTCATGCTGTTCTACCAGGTAGGAGAACTCTTCCAGAGCTACGCCGTCGGCAAAAGCCGCAAATCGATCGCCGCGATGATGGACATCGCGCCCGATTTCGCGAACATCGAACGCGACGGCGAGCTTGTGCAAGTAGACCCCGACGAGGTAGCCGTGGGCGATATCATCGTGATCAAGCCCGGCGAGCGCGTCCCGATCGACGGCGTGGTCGTCGACGGCGCCTCGCAGCTCGACACCGCGGCATTGACCGGCGAATCGGTGCCGCGCCATGTCGAAGCGGGCGCAGAAGTCATCTCGGGCTGCATCAATATGACGGGCGTTCTGCGCGTGCGCACCCTCAAACCCTTCGGCGCCTCCACCGTGAGCCGCATCCTCGAACTCGTGGAGAACGCGAGCGAGAAAAAAGCACGCACCGAGAACTTCATCACCCGCTTCGCGCGCGTCTACACCCCCGCGGTCACCTTCGCGGCGCTCGCGATCGCCGTCATCCCGCCGCTTCTCGGCATGGGCGCCTGGTCCGACTGGATTTTGCGCGGATTGACGTTTCTCGTGGTGAGTTGCCCGTGCGCTCTCGTGATCAGCGTCCCGCTGTCGTTTTTCGGCGGCATCGGAGGCGCCTCGAGGATCGGCATCCTGGTTAAAGGCTCCAACTATCTCGAGGCGCTCAGCCGCGTGGACACCGTGGTGTTCGACAAGACCGGCACGCTGACCGACGGCACCTTCGACGTGACCGCCGTCCATGCATGCGACGGCTTCGATGCCGATACCGTGCTCGAGACCGCCGCATATGCCGAGGCCTTTTCCGACCATCCGATCGCAGCTTCGGTCAAACGCGCCTTCGCGCTGCCTATCGACCGAAGCCGAATCGGCGAAGCCGCCGAAGAATCGGGGCACGGCGTTTCCGCGACGATCGACGGACGCGCGGTGCTCGTCGGCAACGACCGGCTCATGGCCGCGCACGACATCGCATGCGGCGCGTGCGATCTTGCGGGAACCGTCCTGAACGTCGCGGCGGACGGACGCCTCGTCGGCCGCATCGTGATCGCCGACACGGTGAAAGACGATGCCGAGCAGGCGATACGCGACCTGCGCGCGGCCGGCGTCGAGCGTTGCGTTATGCTCACGGGCGACCGCGCCGACGTGGCGCAAGTCGTCGCAGACCAGGTAGGCGTCGACGAAGTGCACGCGCAGCTGCTGCCCGCCGATAAGGTGGAGGAAGTCGAGCGCATCATGGACACGGTGCGCGAGAATCTGGCCTTCGTAGGCGACGGTATCAACGACGCGCCGGTTCTCACGCGCGCCGACGTGGGCATCGCCATGGGCGCCATGGGGTCGGATGCCGCGATCGAGGCCGCCGACATCGTACTCATGGACGACAAGCCGTCCAACATCGCGCGCGCCATCCGCATTGCACGCAAAACCATGGCTATCGTGTGGCAGAACATCGTGTTCGCCATCGGCGTGAAGGTGCTAATCCTCGTGCTTGCCGCGCTCGGCATCGCCAACATGTGGCTCGCCGTGTTCGGCGACGTGGGCGTGGCGGTCATCGCCATCCTCAATGCCATGCGCGCCATGAACGTGAAGAAGATGTAGCAGCGCACGCCATACCCCCTGCGTGCGCTGCAAAAGGAAGGGCTCCGAAGACGCGACGGTCTTCGGAGCCCTTCGGCACGGATAGGACGAAACGCCTTATCCCCTGGCCATCAGCTTGTCTTTGCCTGCCGAAAACGACCTGACGGTAGGCATGAGCGCGTCATCGCGCACCACGCGGGCGGCCGCCGCGGCCAGAACGCAGCACAACGAATCGCATCCCGAATCGGCCGAGGCCTTCGCCATGTCGAGCATGCTCTCGCAATTCGAGGCGAGCGCGCCCACGGCAACGCCCTCTTTGCGCAAGATCTCGTTCTCTTCCTCTTCGGTATGGCGCTGCAGGCCCTTCACGCTCTGCAGCAACTCTTCGAACTCGACCATGGCCTGCTCGGCCATCGCCGAACGCAACGACGCGCATCGGCGATAACATGCCGCCGCGGCGTCGTAGCGCTCGAGTTTCCAGAACGCATACGCCATCCAATACAGCGCAAGTCCCGCATCGGCCGGGTGCCACGCCACTTCGAGCGCCTTGGAGCACATGGCGATTTCCTGCTCGTATTCGCCGCGCATGAAGTAGGCCCGAGCCGCGCGCAGGTACGAATACGCTCGCGCGGGCGCAAGCTCGATGCAGCGCTTCGCATGCTCGAGGGCCGCATCGGCGCCGGCAATCGACGTGGTGTATACCTGGGCGAGCGCGTCATGGACCAAAAACGCCTCGTCGGGAAGCGGCAGCACGCGCCTTCCCGCGGCGTCTTCGGAACAATGGCGCGCATACATATAGCGCGTCTCGTAGCTGTCGAAGAAACGGTAGCAGGTCTGGGCGGTGTCGGAGAACCCTTCGGCGGCCTCGACTTTCGCCAACAGCTCTTCGAGCACGACGATGGCCTGGGCTTCGTCATCCGAACGCACGAGCGCAGTGGCGCGGGCCATGAGCGGCTTGAATCCGTATGCGTCGACGAAAGCCTCTTTCACCTCGAGATACGAATGCTCATCGAGGTCTCCCAGCGCGAAACCGTCCATGAGGGCGGAGCAGATCCGACGCACGAGGATATTTTCAGTGCGGTCATGAATGCCTTTCAGGCATTCGAGCGCGGATGCGACGCCGGCGTCGAGGGCCGCCGCCACCTCGTCGGCATAAGCCGCACGGACCCCGTCTTCGAAGATGGTCAAGTCGCACGGCGCCGCCACGCCCGCAAGCTCGCGAGCCTCTTCGGAAAACGCAACCTCGTCGCGATGGATCAGCGCCTCGCGCGTTTCGGCGAACACGCCCTCCCCCTGCTCGAAGCTCGCGGGAACGGGACGCATCGCGAACGAATCGTCCAACTCGAATGCAATGCCGAGCTCGCGGAGCAAAGCGAACGGGTCGGAGAAGGCATGCTCGCCGTCGGCCGCGAACGCTTCGCAAAACGCCGCGCGCTCGAACACGCCCGCCGCAACCGTCTCGCCGCCGCCGTCGCGCCGGCAATTCAGGTAGATGCGTTCGATGTCGGACGATACGGAAAACGCCTGCGCGGCGAACAGGATGGCGGCGTGCGCGACATAGCGGGCCGCCTCGCCGTTACGGGCCGCCTCGTCGCGCGGCACATACCGGCACGCCCCCTCGTCCCATATGGAAAGGGCCATGACGTCGGCAGGCGGACAGAATACATTCACGCCGAAAGAAACGCCGCTCTCGTCGCTGAAGAATTCGTAACCGACCCGATACGGCAGCCGAAGCAGTTCGCACGAGCGCGCGAAAGCAAGATGCTTGTCCCATTTGCTCGTCAAACGCGGAGCCTGCAACGGGTCGCGCGCCTGAGTGCAAATGCGGTCGCAGAGCCACATATCGGCCACGCTGCACAGCGCCTCATCGGCCGCACGCGAGCCGCCTTCGAAATTTTGCTCAAGATACTCCGTCAGCAGCAAGAATCTATTCAGAGCCGCTTCAGCACGCAGAAACGCGAAGCGCGCATCGGCGGTTTCGGGGCTCATGGAAAGCCCGCCGTTCTCGATGACGACGCCCGATGCGTCGGCATAATAGAAATCGACGTAATACGTATTGGCGTAGAATGCCGTGCGCAGCAGGCGCACCGCCGGGATGCACGACTGTCCGGCGGCCAGCTCGACCGCCATGTCTTCACGCGTCTTGCCGACGACGCCCGAATCGCGCAGCAGCGTGACCAGATAACGTTCGATATCGCATACGGCGGAAACGTCCCCGAAAGGCGACTCGACTTCGAGGATTTCCCTATTCACCGCATCGAACAGGTCTACGGTGTCGAAACGGGCGAACACCGCGCCCAAGTCGAAGGGCCGCGAAGCATCCTGTTCGCAGGCGAATCCGACGAAACGGAAATATCCCTTGCCCATGAAGTCGACATACGACTCCCATGGCCCCGGCAGCGCGGATGCGAAGGGACGGGCTCCCATGACGCTTTCGACGCGATAGCGCTCGCCGGCATCGGACCGCTCGCACGCATACGTGCCGACGGCCGTCTCTTCGCCGATGCGGGAGACAATCGACAGAAAACCGCGCTCGCGAGCGCTGCCCTCCTGGGAATACGCCATGAAATCAGGGAAACGAGCAGGCGGAACGGACAAGGGTCCGCCCGTTTCGAAGACGCGTCCGTATTTATCGGCGTATGCAACGATCCTCGCTCGCGAAAGCGCAGGCGAATCGAATTCTACCAGATAGAACGCTCCCCCTTCGGGGAGCACGATGCCGCTTTCGACCAGGCCGAACACATGCCCGTCAGGCTGTCCCGGCAAAACGTCGAAAGCCCTTCGCTTCGCCGACGCATCCAGTTCGAAAGGAAAAGATACCGCCATATGCCACCTCGCCGTCTCATCGCGCGCAACCGTCTTGCTCGATGCCGATTATACGGCACCGCGGCCCAGGCAGCGCCGGCCGACGGTCAGCGAGAGGCGCGCTTGGGACGAGGAAGGTGAGGAACGCCCATAGGAGGCGTTTTACGCGGCGCAGCTTCGCCCGTCACTACAACAGGCTCGGTTTCGAGCAAACAGCGCTTCAAGAATTCGGCTTCCTCGGCCGTCAGCCGGCGGCCCGAGCCGGAGGAACGGATCTCACGCGTCGTATCCGCAGAATCAACCATCTAGAACTCCCCTCGAAGTCGCGGCAGAATGGCCGCGGCCCAATGCCGGCGCGACTCTCTCTTCTCGCCCGGCGGCGACCGCCACGTTCACGTCGCACGCGTCGCCTCGATGCATACTATGCGATGTTTCCTCCGTCTTTTCGCATGAAGACGAGAATCGCGACCGACGGCCGTTTTCAACCGACGACGGCGGAGAAACGAGCCGGGACGGCGGCAAGCGGAAGCCGCATGAAAAGCCCTCTTCCCGCAAAACGATGTCGCCTTCGCAACGCTTTATCGCAGCAAAGTGCTGTATCATTGGCGCGCATGTACGAACCGTCGCCGCGGCAAGAAAAACTCCGCGCGACCCAGAACGAAAGGAACTCCATGGCAGAAGAACGCCCCATCATCGGGGTCGACGACCGCGTGCCCGTGGCAAAAGCGATTCCTCTGGGCATCCAGCATTTCATGAGCATGTTCGGCTCGACCGTACTCGTGCCGTTTCTCACCGGGCTTTCGCCGTCTTTGGCCATCATGTGCTCGGGTATCGGCACGATTCTCTACCTCCTGGTCACGAAAGGTAAAATTCCCAGCTACCTGGGATCGTCTTTCGCATTCATCACGCCTATCGCGATGGTGGCGCAAAGCCAAGGCGTCGGAGCCGTCGGCGGCGCGCTCATCGTGACAGGCCTGGTGTATGTGATCGTGGCTGGCATCATCAAAGTCGCGGGAACGGGCTGGCTCGATTTCATCCTGCCTGCCCCCGTCGTCGCTCCCGTCATCGTGGTCATCGGATTGGGACTGTCGGCGACAGCCATCAAGATGGCCTTCTTCAACGGCGGCTACGATTCGGGCGTGCCGTTCAATTACGAAGGCTTCGCCGTCGCGGCGCTCACGCTTGCCGTATCCATCGTCTTTTCCACATGCTTCCGCGGATTCTGGTCCACCATCCCGGTGCTCATCGGCGTCACGGCCGGATACATCGCCTCCTGCTTCGTCGGCCTGGTCGATTTCCAGCCCGTGATCGATGCCGCCTGGATCGGCCTTCCCACCCTCACGGCTCCGACATTCGACCTGGGCGCCATCATCTTGATCGCCCCCGTCGCGATCGTCATCATCATCGAGCATATCGGGCATCTTCTGGTAGTGGGAGAAGTGGTCGGGAAGAACTACAACGACATGCTTCCCCGCTCGCTTCTCGGCGACGGCCTGTCCACGATGCTTTCGGGCTTCCTGGGCGGCACCCCCACCACCACGTACGCCGAAAACATCGGCGTCATGAGCGCCACGCGCGTCTATTCCACGCAGATCTTCTGGTATGCGGGCGGCATCGCCTTGCTCGTAGGCGGCTTCTGCCCCAAGATCGAAGCGCTCATCAATTCCATCCCCACTTCGGTCATGGGCGGCGTGAGCCTTTTGCTGTTCGGCCTGATCGCTTCGAACGGCCTGCGCATGCTGGTAAGCAACCGCGTCGATTTCAGCAAGGCACGCAATCTCATGATCGTCTCGGCCGTGCTGGTGGTGGGCGTCGGCATGGAAACCGCCGGCATCAAGATCCCCGTAGGCGTATACGAACTGCCGGGCATGGCGACGAGCGCCATTATCGGCGTGGTGTTGAACCTCTGTCTTCCTAAAGAGACCGTCGCCGATGACACCTACCCTGCCGGCTCCGCAGGCGGCGACGTGTAGACGACAGGCGTCGCGCCCGAAACGAAAAGCGCCCTCTCCCCGACGTTCGAACGACGCAAGGGCGGGGCGCTTTTTCGCGCACCGAAGATGCATTATGCGGGAACGAAGAAAACCCAGAACGCGAAGGCGGCAAGCGGCAACCCCGCCAAGAACAGGACGACCGCCGCGACGGCGATCCATACGAAGGATCCTCCTCCGGCGCCGCGCTTGCTGCGCAAGCATGCGAAAACGACGCCGAGCACGACGGCCGCGACCATGCATCCTGCTCCGAAAAAACCCGTCAAAGCGACTGCAAGCCCGAAAACCAGCATGCCGCCCATCACGAACGTGAAGCAACCTCCCACACCGCCGCCTTTCTTCGCACCGATTTCGCACGCTCTTGACGCAGGCGTTTCATTACGGACCCAGAATAACCCACGAAGAATTATCAGAGCGCAGGCCGGACGCGACAGCGTCATTCGGCCTGGACGAAAGGGGCGACGATGAGACCTTCTCTGGCAGGCGTCGGATTCATCTTCGACTGCGATGGAACGCTGCTCGACACCATGGACGCATGGCTCTCCATGGAAGATACGTTCGCCGCACGGGTCGGCGGGCATATCGACTCCGCCATGCGCGAGAAGCTGTGCACCATGACCATGCCCGAAGAGGCCGTCTTTCTCCACGAGACGTTCGGCGTGGGCGACTCCCCCGCCGCCCTCGAAGCCGAAATCGACGAATACTTCATGAGCTACTACAGCGAGCACGCGCAGGCGACGCCTGGCGCAGAAGCGCTGATCGAGGAGGTGCGGCGCCGCGACATCCCGTGCGCGATCGCGTCTTCAAGCCCGCACGCCTATCTGGAAGCCGGCCTGGGCCGCACGGGCCTTCTGGACGCGTTCGCATCGGTCTTTTCCACCGAAGACGTGAAAGCATCCAAGCGCGAACGCAAGATTTACGACGCCGCAGCCAAATCGATGAAGGCAGTTCCTGAATTGACCTGGTGTTTCGATGATGCGGTCTATGCGCTGCGCGCCATGAAGAAAGCAGGTTTCAAAACAGTGGGGGTCTATGACCGCGACACCTCGGGCACCGTCGAGCAGCTGCGCGATACGGCCGATACGACGGTCCTCACGCTCGAAGACGTCGATATCGACGAACTTCTCGCGTTGCAGGCCGCGCATCTCGCGGCATCGGCATAAGGTCGGCGCCGCAGCGCCGACGCAAGCGAAGGAGGGCCGCCCGAGCACCGTCGACCGGCCCTCCTTTCGATTCGCAGCCCATGTCTGCAAGATGCGGAGCATCCCGTTATCCTGCGCAATACTCCCTCAACGCATCGCGCAGGAACCGAGCGCCGCCATCGATGCGTGCATCGTAATATGCGCGGAAACGCTCATCGGCGACATAGCCTTCCGCCAATGCCGCATGGGCTTCGCGCGTGTACATGCTGTCGGGCCAATACATTTTGAGCCACGCCTCGTGCATGGCGCAAAGTTCGCGCGCGTCGCGCCCACACACATCCTGCGTGCGCACGGCGACGGCGAGCTTGTCCAAGATGGCCGCCGCCAGGCTTTCGGCCGATTCCCACTGCCCCTCGTCCATCGCAAGGACCTTGTCGTTCGAGGCGTCGACCGCCGCATCGCCGTATGCTGCACGAACCTCGTTTCCGTACAATCGCTCGTTCTCTTCTACCGCAAGGCGTTTCATGCCTTCGAATCGTTCCGTATCGCTCATAGTCTCTCCTCGCTCCAAGCTTGCGATAGCCCGTTCGACCGATCGCATCATGGCTTCGGTCTGCTCGATGCGTCGCGCAAGCCTTTCCAAATGCTCATGCAGCGCGGCCCGTGCGTCGAAAGCGGGGTCGTCGAGCAAAGCCTTGATGTCCGCAAGAGCCACGCCCGCATCGCGATACAGCAGAATCTGCTGCAAACGCGCCGCATCCTGCGCGTCGTAGGCGCGATAGCCGTTCGACAGCCTCCGCGGGGAAAGCAGCCCCATCTCTTCGTAATAATGAAGCGTGCGCACGCTGACGCCCGAAAGCGCCGCGAACTCTTTGACGGCATAGCCCATCGCTTCCTCCTTGCCGTTTCGCTGCATTCTTGATTTCGGTCCGGACCGATGCCGGCGCACGCACGGCCCGCAGAACAGGGCGCATCCACGCCGACGCTTCGCAGTCTAGGCCATCACGCGACGTGAGGGTCAAGAGCGGGAACGGAAAAATCCAGCGGGCGGAATCGCGACCGAAGGCTGCCTGAAATACGCAAACCGGCCGGCGAGCGCGGCAATGTCCGCGTCGAATGATTATGATGAAACCCATATGGCACGCCGCCGAAAGGAGAATGCATATGAATCCGATGAATCCTTTGAACGAAAACCTCGAAACCATGTTCGCCACGCGTTTTACCTGCAAGCGCTACGACCCTTCTCGAGACGTCACGGACGAAGACATGCACACCATTTGCGAAGCTGCGCGCCTGTCGCCCAGCTCGTTCGGACTCGAACCCTGGAAGTTCTTGGTGGTCAAGAACTCCTCTCCGTTGACGGCCGACCTGCTTGAACGGGCCTGGGGCATGAAACGCAACGCCTCCTATACCGTGATTATCCTCGCCCGCAAGCACATGGAACCCGATAGCGACCATGTGAAGCACATGATGGCCGATATCCAAAACGCCACGCCGGAGAATATGGCCCAGCGACGGGATATGTTCGCCGCATTCCAGAAGAACGACCTCGGCGTAGCCGACGACCCGCGCCTGATGTTCGAATGGTCCTGCCGCCAATGCTACATCGCGCTAGCCAATATGTTGACCACCTGCGCGCTCCTGCGTGTCGACGCCACCCCCGTCGAAGGCCTGAAATACGAAGAAATGAACGCCTTCCTCGCCGAGAAGGGGCTTATGGACCCCGACGAATTCGGCGTCGCCGTCATGATGCAAATCGGCTACCGCGACCCCTCGCACATCATGAACCCCAAGACGCGCCAAGCCCCTGCCGACATATTCACCTTCCTGGAATAGAGCCGCATCGACGATACGAAGGAGCATCATGCCCGAGCACGTCATCCACACGATCGAACCGGTCTTCGACCGAAATAGCAGCGTCCTCGTGCTCGGCAGCATCCCTTCGCCCAAAAGCCGCGAAGAAGGGTTTTTCTACGGACATCCACGCAACCGGTTTTGGCGGGTGCTCGCGGCGATATTCGATGAACCCGTTCCCGCCACGCCCGAAGACAAGCGCGATCTGCTGCTGCGCCGGCATATCGCGCTGTGGGATGTGATCGCCTCGTGCGATATCGAGGGGGCAAGCGACGCGAGCATCCGCAACGCCGAGCCGAACGACCTGGGGCGCATCTTTTCCGTCGCCGATATCGAGGCCGTCTTCGCCACGGGCGCGAAAGCGGGCGACCTATACGCGCGCCTGTGCGAGAAACGTTTCGGCAGACCCTGCACCGTCCTGCCCTCGACGAGCCCCGCAAACGCGAAAGAGAGCATCGAATCGCTGACGAGCGCCTACGCCGATGCGCTGCACGGGCACCTGCGACCCTTCGAGGCGCCCGTGCTCGATGTGGCACGCGTCGCGGAACTCGAACGCCTGATCGAACAGTCGGGCACCTCGCTCGCTACGCTCATGCGCCGCGCGGGGTACGCACTCGCACGCGAAGCGCGCCGCGCGGTCGAAGCGACGGGATGCGGCGCCGATGCGCGCGTCGCGATCCTCTGCGGAAACGGCAACAACGGCGGAGACGGATGGGTGGCGGCGCGCGCGCTCGCCGAAGAGGGGTTCGGCGTCGATGTCGTCTGCGCGAGGCCGCCCGAGCGCCTGGACGCCCGCCCTGCACGCGAGGCCGCCCTGGAGGCGCAGGCCGCGCTCGCACGCCATCCGCATGCGCGCATCATTTCGAACCCCGACCCCTCATCGCTGCGCGCCGTGCTCGCGAACGCCCAAGTAGCAATCGACGCGCTGCTCGGCACCGGCTTCGAGCACGATACGGTGCGCGCGCCTTTCGACGACTGGATATCGGCCGTCTGCGACGCACGCTCCTGCGGCCTGCATGTCATAGCCGCCGATGTGCCGAGCGGCATGAACGCCCAGACAGGCAAAGCGGCGCGGCCTTGCATCAAAGCCGACGCAACCGTGACCATGATCGCTCCCAAGCCCGGTCTTGCCACCCCGTACGCGTTCGCCTTCTGCGGCATCGTGCGCGTCGCTTCGATCGCATATATCGAGCCGTTGCTCGACGGCCAAGGCGCGCATCCGGCCGAGCGAGAAGCCGCTAGAGCCGTCGCGCGCAACGCAGAGAACGCAGCGAAAACGAAGAGGAACGCCGAATTCTTCCGCGCCGAAGCGGAAGATGATGACGGATACGATCCGTATTCCGACCGAAATCCCGATCCCGAACCGCTTTTCGAACAGGACCCCTGGAGCTAGACGACCTAGAACGGCTATTCGGCGATTCGCTGTGCAAGCGATGCGAATTTCACGGGCGACCAGTCGTCTTCTCTGCAGCATGCGCCATCGAACATCCCCTCGACTGTAAGCGAGGCGGCGCGCTTCGCGTCGCCCATGGTATCGAGGTACAAAAGCGGCCCTTCGGCCTTCTCCCCCATCGTTTTCGCGAATGCGATGCGCACGGCGGCGATTCTTCCCATCACGAACAGCTCCTGATCAAGAGTATCGCCGCCACGCCACACGATTATAGTTCGACCTAGCGCGCGAGCGGGAATCGCAGCAACGATATCGTCGACCAAACCGTCGACCTCAGCGCCCGAAACCGAACCGAGGTCGCCTGCCTCGACCATGATAAAGGGCCCGCATTCGGAATCCACGCCTTCCCGCAAGCATCCGGAACGCAAATCGTCGATGCTGCAATCCAATACGGCCCCGACGTCGAACCCCTTGTCGGCAAGCGTCGAAACATCAGGCGAACGCAATGCACCATCGGCGCACCACGATACATCGGCTATCACAGGCGCCGCAAGGGACCGATCGGCCTCCAGGTCATCGAAAGCCGCCGCCATAGAAGCGACCTCTTCGCCGATCTGTTCGATATCCTTATTCCCATCGAAAAGATACAGCAGCTTCTTCATCGTTTTCTCCTTTCCGAAAACGGCCACGCGCGCGAACGCATACGATAACGTCGAAAGGGATGAAACCCGCAACAACAAAAAGGATGCCGGGCGCATCATGCCCGGCATCCTACCCCTATCGCAATCGACACGAAAGGCCGACCTTCGTCGCAACGTCTCGAAAACCTACTCGGTCCAAGCGGCGACGATGCTCTTCTGCTTGGCGAAGCAATACAGGCCCATCGCCAGGATGGCGACGAACATCACGAGAGCAACGGCGAACACTGCGTTGAATCCGAAGGAGCCGCCGATCCATGCCCAAATCAAGGAAGCGAAAGATGCGACCAGATTGAACACGGAGCTGATGCGAGAGTAGATCACGGAGTACTCACGCGTACCGAAAATCTGGCGAACCATGATCGGAACCAAGGTGACGGCAGTCGCATACATAAAGCCGAAGATGAAGGCGCCGCCGTAAAGGATGAATTCGGAAGCCGTGCCGAACCAGCAGAGCAGAACGCCGATGACTCCGCAAGAGAATGCGAAAATCAGCGTAGTACGGGCGTTCTTGTCCGCGAATCCCCCCAAAGCGACCTTGGCGATGGCCTGGCCGACCATCATGACGGTAGCCATGATGCCGCCGACGACCACGACGTCGAATGCGACGTCGGTCAACGACTTGGTGTAGGTCGGGAACTGCTGCGCAACCAGAATGGCGATATTGATAAGTCCCGCGAAGAGGCAGATCACATAAAAGACCGGGGACTTCATAGCGGCACTGGCGCTAAGGCCGCGAGGCTTGACGGGAGCGCCCGAGTCACCGACGGCGGTCGCACCGTAAGGACGAAGGCCGCAATCTTCGGGACGGCTCCGCACGCAGAACAAAGTGAAGGGAACCGACGTGACCAAAGCGATGACGCCCCAAATCATATAAATAGTATGGAAGTCCATGCCGCTCGTGGTAAGCGCGGTGAAAACGGAGGACCATACGGCGCCGCCGACGCCGGTCATGCACATGCAAATGCCGATGAAGAAACCGGCGCGCTCGGCGAACCAATTATTGATCAGCGTAGGAACCGCAAGCCACAGAAGAACGACTTCGCCGATGCCGAGCAGAATGCCCGCCGCATAGAAGAAGACAATCGAAGACGCCATGCTCATCAGAAGGAAGCCGGTGCCCACCAAGACGGCGCAAGCGGTCAACACGATGCGCGCGTCAACGGTCTGAAGAAGCTTGCCCGCGAAAGGCGAAGCGACCGTCATGGCAAGATACATGATGGTCACATAAAGAGCGAACGACGTCGTGGGGATATCGAGGGCCGTAGAAACGACCGGCTGGAACAGACCCCAGGTTGAGAAACACAATGCCGAACATCCGAATGTGATCATGATGCCCGTGAGAACAATGAGCATATGGCGAACGCTCATCTTCTCTTTCGTAGCCACTGCACTCAAGAGAAACCTCCTTCTCGTTCGCTCGAGCGGGCCGATTCCGCAATCGCCGATCGCCCGAGCCCTTTCACGTTATATTCATAATCGCGCCATTGTTCCTTCTTATGTATGGTCAAAGTGTCAATAGTAACCATTTGATTCAATAGTTTCTCTAATAAAAAGATATTACTGACTGAATATGTGACGAAAACCTAATATCCATTTACACATATTTATATATTTATCCTATTTATTTTTCTTTATCTATAGGATCAGCATGAAGAAGGCCCCGACAAATGCCGGGGCCTTCTATCGATTTCGTCTAACGCACCGCGATAAAGGACGAAACGCCTCCCTTATTTTTCGTATTTGTCCATAATCAACGGCGTTGCCACACGAACCATGATTTGGTCGGTACCCTCCGCGAGCTGGTTGCCGCGGCAATCTCGCCAAATGCGAGCGACCCTCGACTGCTCCGTATAGCCTTCGCTGCCGATCACCTGCATGGCATCCGAAGCGACTTGAGTGGCCGTCATGGGAATGAAACGCTTCATCAAAGCCGAAGATAGGCGCCCTTCTTCGGAACGCTCGTCGATCTGCCACGCCGTCTTATACAGTATGGAGCGCATAGCCTGCACACGCACCTCCATATCGGTGACAAGCTGAGCGATCTGCTGGAACTCGATGATGTTTCGACCGAAGCGCTTGCGCTTGCGCGCCGTGGCCACCGCATCTTCCAATGCGGCCTGGGCCATGCCCAAACACGACGCCCCTATGAATACGCGGCCCGTGTCAAGCAGCTTGAACAACGCGGGAAACGAAACCTCTCTCGTATTCAAGCGCCACTCGGGTTGCATCTCGACGTTGATGAACTTCATTGCGGCGAACGGCACCATGGCCTGACCGATTTTTTCGATCGGATACGCACGCACGCCCGGCGTATCGCTCGGAACGAGCCACAAAGACAGATGGGGGTATTTGCTCTCGGACGCGTCATCGGCATCGATCGCCGCCACCAATATATAGGGCGAATACTCTCCATTGAACACGAAGGATTTCTCCCCGTTGAGGAGAATGCGGTCGTCGACCGTGCGTACGGTCGTCTTGATGCCCATGACGTCAGAACCTGCATCGGATTCGGAGATGGCCACGGCGAACATGAGTCTTCCCTCGCTTCGATAAGTGGCGAGGAGCCTGCGCAGCGTATCGTCCGCAGCGAACCGTTCGACGATTTCGAGATCGAAGAAATCGTGCTGGAACGGCAACGTGGTGCCGGCGCAACGCGACAGCTCTTCGAGAATCAAAGCCTTAGACACAAGATCGTAGTGGGCGACGCCGAACTCGTCGACGAAATCGCAGGATCCGAAATAAACGTCGGCGAATTCGTGGACCACCTCGTCGGGCAGACCCTGCCCGGCGCACCAGCGCTTCACGCTTTCCGGGGTGAAAACACGTTCACCGAACGTACGGAAATTACGGGCGATTTCCTGCTGTTTTATACTCAAATTCAAATCCATGACCGTTCCTTTTCCGTGACGGTTTCGTATTACATTGTAAGAATAGTAAATTCAGGAAGGTTTTCGATATTCAATTTCCTGAAAATAGGTAAATGATAGCGGAATCATAGCTATTGCCATTCCGGAGAAAGGAGTCGCCATGGAAGATTATATCAAGCAGGGAGCACGCAACCACATTCACGACCTCGATGGTTTCGACGACATGGTCCTGACATCGCTCGAAGAGGGTCGCGCCGTCGTACAGGCTCATACGGGCACAGGATTCGCGAATACACGCTGCTTCGTCCACGGCGGCGTGCTCATGGCGCTTTGCGACATGACGACGAGCGCTGCGGTCTATTCGTACGGGAAACGCAACGTGACGCTCCAGTGCAACTTCAATTTCGTACACGGCGTCGACATCGACGACGATGCCCTGATGACATGCGAGGCGGTCGTCGTGCATAACGGCCGCCAGACCGTCGTCGTCGAAACGACGGTCAAAGACGCGAACGGGCGCGTTTGTGTACGCGCGACGTTTACCCAATTCGTCGTTCAAATCATGGGACCCGATGACGAACTGCCCATGACGCCCGCCCAAAAGGCGAGCATCTAGTCACAGAAGCTCTTTTTCGTCCTTTTTCTATCACTTGGCTCTATGGAAATCATCTATTCGAGACATAATTTTAGATATGTCCCTAATATATTTTGAAATAGTCTTTTTATCTGCAGTTATCTCAGCATTGTAAGAATAGTTTTTACCTAATTATAAATAATTGTCCATAGATAGCAGCAAACCAGAATAGGATGATAAATCCGTCCAGTAGTACACAGCAACACGGGATGTGGCATGAAAGGAGTCGCTATGCTCGTTAGTGAGAAACTGAATGGGTATGGTCCTCTCGCGGGAGTCAAGGTCGTCGAGCTCTGCGAATGGGTCGCAGCACCGGCAACCGTAAGGGTCCTGTCCGAGATGGGCGCTGAAATCATGAAGGTCGAACCCCTCTGGGGAGACGCCCAGCGCACCCAAGGTCCTGGATTCGGCTGCGAGCAGACCGAAGAGGAAGACCCCACGATCGACCTGAATAATACCAACAAGAACTGGATCGCGCTCAACCTCAAAGATCCCGAAGCCATGGAAGTCATGATGAAGCTTCTCTCCGAAGCCGATGTCTTCGTGAACAACTGGCGCGACAAGGCCCTTGTCAAGGTCGGTCTGGACTACAACAGCCTGAAAGAGAAATTCCCCACGTTGATTTGGGCTCAAATGCGCGGCTACGGCGAATACGGCCCCGAAAAAGACACGCCTGGCTTCGATGCCGTATGCTGGGCTGCCCGCGGCGGCGTTGCCAACGTCTTCCGCGAGGACGGCGAATCTCCCGCCATCCCGCCTCAGGCTTTCGGCGACTACAATGCCGCATCCATCCTTTCCGGCGGCATCCTCGCCGCCCTGTTCAACCGCACCCGCACCGGCAAGGGCGACAAGGTCGTCTGCAACCTGTACGGCGCTGCCATCTGGGGCGGCAATATCGGCGTCATGGCCACGCAGTTCGGTGCGCCTTACCCGAAATCCCGCCATCACGTGCCCAACCCGTTCAATAACACCTACAAGACCAAAGACGATAAGTGGATGCTCATCTGCATGCCGCAATACGATAAGTATTACAACATGATGATGGAGATTACGGGCAACAGCGAGCATATCGACCAGCCCGATACCTGCAACCTGCCCGCACTCAAGAAGTCGGAAAAGCAGCCTGAGGTCATCCAATGGCTTGAAAGCGCCTTCGTCACCAAGACTTTCGAAGAATGGGACGAAATCCTGCGTGAGCACGAGGTTCCGCATCAGAAATGCTTCCGCTACACCGACATCATCAAAGACGAGGAAGCCTACGACAACGACTCCCTGCGCTGGGTCGAATACGAAGAATTCGGCAAGAAGGCGTTGCCCATGTCTCCCCTTCGCTTCGATTCCGCCGGCGACCCGCCGGTCATCCTCTCCAAGCCGATCGGCTATCACACCGTCGAGATCATGAAGAATCTCGGCTATGACGATGAAAAGATCGCCGCGATGGAGGAAAACGGCGGCATCAAATGCTGGCACGGCAAAGAGCTCCCCGACACCATCTTCAAGTCGAAGCGCCAGGAAGCCGGCGAAGCTGCTTGCAATTGGTAATCGCATCGATTACAGCCCTTTCTCAAGACGGGACCTTCGGGTCCCGTCTTTTGTTTCCGCCGTCGCACGATTCCGTCGCTGCACCGCCAATCCCTGCCCGGCCCCGAACCGCTTCCGCCGCCCCGACGCATCGGCACAAGACAACGCCGTCGCTCGTGACGAACCATGCGGCTTCGCCGCGGATTCGATTCATAGCGCACTGATTTTCGAAAAGAAAAGCGTATCGCCACATCCCGCAGGACAAGCGATACGCTCGCGATTCTTGCGATGCGACGTCGATCAGGAAAGCGACGTTATCATCGAAACCATGTCAGCGCCGAGTTGACGCGCGTACTCAAGCGCCACCGGATCCAATGCCGCGCTCTTTCGGTACTCGACCCCGCCCCCTTCGGTGAAAGCCTTCGCCTGCGTGCCTAAAACCTGGGAGGCACGAACGGGTCCCGTCGGCCGCGGATTTACGACGATCATTTCATGTGTCGCGCAGAAATCCCTTAGTGCGGCACCTGCAGCCTCCCCACCGCAATTGCTCAGACCCGACGTGACCGCGACGCCGGCAACCTTGCCTTTCAACTGATTTTCGACCATATGGAGCGGACGCGTCCGGTCGATAAAGCACTTCATACGCGCACTCACATTAGAGAAATAATTCGGAGTGGCGAGCATGATCCCATCGGCGTTGCGCATCTTCATATACAGAGCATCCATATCGTCGTGAATGGCGCATGCCGTGCTTCGCAGACAAGAATTGCAACCGATGCAGTAATTGATATCGAGTTGGGCCAATTCGACCATCTCCACGGACGCCCCATGCTCCTCAGCGACGGCAAGAGCCTCCCTCAACAGCGCAGAGGTCGATTTCCCCGCACGGTGGCTGCCGTTGATGCCGACGATATTCATCATCTCTCCTTTCCCGATAAAAAAGGGCGCCGAAAAGGGCGCCCTTTCTCTCGATGCTCGCAAGCGGTCTTTTACATATTGTGGAATGCGTACTTGTCGGGGTTCGCCTTCACGTCTTCTTTGTTGTGGGGGTTCATCTTGAGCGTGCCCATGATGCCGTCCTGGGTGTTGGAGGCAAGAACCTGGTTGCGGTTCTCCATGCGGATGACGTTCTCGAAGCTGGTGCCGTCGAGAGAGGCCTGCAGGCATTCCTTGGTCAGGCGCAAACCGAACGGGGCGGTAGAAGCGCAGATTTCTTCGGCCAGCTTGACAGCCTCTTCGACGACGTCGTCGTCGGCGACGACCTTGTTCGCGAAGCCCCACTCGAGCAGCTCTTCGGCGCCATGGCGGGCAGGATTCATGAGAACCTGTGCGGCACGGGCATAGCCGATGATCTTGGGCAAGAAGAACGCGCCGCCCATGTCGGTGCCGGTATAGCCGATGGACAGGTAGCCCGCATTCATCTTGAAGGACTCGCCCAGGATACGCATATCGCATGCGCAGGAGATGGACAGGCCGCCGCCGACGGCATAGCCCTTGAGAGCGCCGATGATCGGCTGCTCGCAGCGACGCATGTTGACGATCTGGTCGGAGCACATACGCTGCATGATATAGAAGTCACGCTGGATACGACCCATGTCCGCGGGAGGCTCGAGCGCGAGGTCGTTCAGGTTGAAGCCTGCGCAGAAGGACTTGCCCTCGCCGGTCAGGACGATAACACGGCACTCATGGTCCATACGGACCTTGATGAGGAAGTCGTTGAACTCTGCCATCTGCTTGTAAGACATGGCGTTGAGATTGCCGGCGTCGTTGAATTTGCACACATACACCGGACCGCGCTTCTCGATGATGAGCTTTTCGTATTCGTACTCGAAAACGGGCAGATGGTAGCTTTCCTGATAAACGCTCATGGGTTCCACACTCCTTTGTTCCAATCAGTATGAGGAAACTCCCTGCTTCGAATTGTACGCACGGCGGTTTTATCTATCGACGGACAAATTATTCTTATTGTTGGCTTTATATGACTTCTTTTAAGAAATGCAGCACGATAAAATAGACCCGTGTTTTAGAAAACGAATTTGATGTTTGGACAAATATCAATATTTGTTTAAAAGATTGCATCAATGGTTTCGCTGCATTCGATTGATTTCGATACGGCGAAATAGGCGGTCTGCAATGCCCCGAACACGCGGAGAAGGAGGATTTATGGGCAAGCTGACGAAAGAAGAATTCAAAGACTACCTCAAGAAGGTACGCGCCCTCGCCGAGGGGCCCTTCGAGGAAATGCAGAAAGAAGTCGAGGTCACGAACAAGTTTCCCGAAGAATTCTTCGAGCTCGCACGCAAGAACGACCTCTATCGCTACGCGCTGCCCGAGGAGTACGGCGGCTGGGGCTTCAGTGAAAAGGAAATCCTGCAGGTCCAGGAAGAGTTCTCGCGCGGACCGGGCGGCATGCGCATGCATCTGCACTATGCAGCCGACCTGAACTGGCGCATCCTCGACGATTACGGCTGCGAGGAGCTCAAGGCCGAATACATGCCCAAGTTCCAAGACAAGAGCATCTTCACCAACTTCGCCTTGACCGAACGCACCGGCGGAACCGGCGCCGACGTCCACACCACCGCGGTGAAAGACGGCGAAGGCAACTACATCCTCAACGGCGAGAAGTGGCTCATCTCCCACACCGACTGCTCCCAATTCTCGTACGTGATAGCCGTCACCGATCCTGAAAAGCAGGGAGACGAACGCCTGAGCGCGTTTTTCGTCCCTATGGACAAGCCCGGATTCGAACTCATCCCTATGCCTCACATGATGGGATGCCGTGGCGCAGGCCATGCCGGCCTGAAGTTCACGAACGTGAAGCTCGAACCGAAATACCTGCTCGGAAAAGAAGGACAGGGCATGGAAATCGCCATGCACTCGCTGGCTGTTTCGCGCGTCCACATCGCCGACTCCAATCTCGGCATGGCCCAACGCATGCTCGAAATGTCGATCGCCCGTTCGCGCGACCGCATCACGTTCGGCAAGCCCATCTCGAGCCGCCAGGCCATCAAAATGAAGATCGCCAATATGGCGGCTTATGTCCATGCCCTTCGATGCATGGTCATCGATTTCGCCGAAGATTACGATATCGATCCGCATGGGCCGATGATCAACGAGAAGGCGGCCATGTGCAAGCTCGTCTCGATCGACACGGTACGCATGGTCTCAGACGAAATGCTCGAGATCTTCGGCGGCGATGGGTATTTCGAAGACTCGCCATACGGGCCGACCGAACGCCTGTATCGCGATGCTCGCGCCCTCTTCCTCGAGGAAGGCTCTCCCACCATCCAGCGCATCACCATCGCACGCGATGTATACAAAAGAGACGGGTATCTCGAATACCTCGATTGGATTGCAGGGGGCAATCTGGACTAGCGATCGACCTTCAGGATAATCTTGGGGAAGTAGTCCTGGAGAAATATCGCGGGGGTCGCACGAAGGCGATGCGGCCCCCGCGCGCAGTCGTTTCTTTCCAGCCGAAGGAGCAAAGGAATGATTACCGATTTCCATATCGATGAAAATCGTAAGCAGGAGTATTACAAAAAGGGATACTGGGGGACCGACACCATCGCCGACGCGTGGAGCAAGCAGGTCCGACGCTACGGAAACAAGGAATACGTACGCGACAACTACTGCAAATACACTTATGAAGAAGTAGACCGGGCCGCCACGCGGCTCGCCGCATGGCTCGAAGACCAAGGTGTCGAACGGGGCGATGTCGTCACCATCCAGCTTCCGAACTGGTGCGAATTCACCATTTTGATGTACGGCGTGTATAAGGCCGGGTGCGTTTTGCACCCCCTGCCGAAAAGCTTCAACGAAGAAGACCTCGTCAGGGCCATGAACCTGGTCGATTCGAACGTCTTGATCTGCCCTACGTTCTCGCACAAAACCGACTACGAACAGCAGGCGCTCAATATCAAGGATAGCGTCCCCACGATCAAGGCCATCTTGCTTGTGGACAAATGCGCTCCCGAGCACAGCGACCTTCCGACGCTTACGAAAGTTCTGAAGAACACCCCCGAACGCGACATCGCCTCAAGCGCGTCTTCGGACGATATCGCCTGCATCCTTTCCACGTCGGGAACCACCGGCGTACCGAAAGCGGTCATGCTCACGCACAACAACATCATATTCTCCGAACGCTCCATGGTAGAAGCATTCGGACTGGGCGAAGACGACGTCGCCTATATGCCCTCGCCGCTCAGCCACGCCACGGGAATTTTCCACGGGCTCGTCACGCCGATGCTTTCCGGAGGAAGCATCATCCTGGAAGAGGAATTCCGTGCCATTTGCGCCGTTCCGCATATCAACGCCTGCAGGGTGACTTGGTGCATGTCGGCCACCCCGTTCGTCTACGACATCCTGAACTTCCTCGACGACTACGGCACGGAGCTCTCCACGATGCGCTTGTTCATGTGCGGCGGCGCGCCCGTTCCCGCATCGCTGATAGAACGCGCACATAGCCACGACATCCTTTTGTGCGAAATCTACGGTTCGACCGAAAGCTGTCCGCATGTCTACGTCCCCAAGGACGAATGCCTTGCATGGAACGGGTCTTGGTCGGGCATTCCTTTCGACGGCATCGAAATACGCATCGTCGACGAAGAAGGAAACGATGTCGAGCCCGGCATCCAGGGCGAAGAGCTCTCGCGAGGACCGCATCTGTTCGTCGGATACCACAAAAACAAAGAAGCCGACAAGCGCGCCCTCACCGACGACGGATGGTTCCGCAGCGGCGACTTGGGATATATCGACGAAAACGGACGCCTGCGCATCAACGGGCGTAAAAAAGAGATCATCATCCGAGGTGGAGAAAACATCTCGGCAAACGAAATCGATGCCCACATTCTCGGCTGCCCCGGCGTCGGCGACCATGCCACCATCGGCATGCCCGACGAGCGTCTCGGAGAGCGCATCTGCACCTTCATCGTAGCGAAGCCCGGCTGCGAGCCCCCCACCAAAGAGGCCGTCATCGAGCACCTCAAGGCCCAACACGTGCAAAAACGCCTCTGGCCCGAACGTGTCGAGCTCATCGAGCGCATTCCGCGCACATCCACCGGCAAAATCAGACGATTCGTCTTGCTGGAAGAAATCAAGCATCGCATGGCGCAAGACGACCGATAAGCGACTCGCTTCCCACATTCGCCGCTTCCGGTCGGAAGCGGCGAAACGCATCGTTTGAAACGCACGGCCGCATGGAGACGCCCATGCGGCCGTCATGCCGTCAGGAAAGCCACGCCCTGAAACGTAAGAAAGGAGGCCGCGATGTATGGGCCCACAAGAACGCGCGCGACATGGAAGCCGCGCGTCGGCGAAGGCGACCTCGCTTTTTTCGAAACAGACGACGGCGTCCTGGCGCTCGGCCTCCACGGCGCACGCTCGGGACGATACGACGGCACTGACAGATCGAACGTTTTTTCGCCTGATTATCTCCTCATCGACGGAAAAGAAACGATGGAGTTCGCAGAAACCGCGCCGGATGTCGAGCGTTTCCACATAGGGTTCGACATCGTCGGGGGATTCGAGAACAATGCGATCAGGGTTTTCTGGCCAGACGACGAGCATCCTCGCTGGATCGCGCTCAAGACCTTCACCGGATTCCAGGTGAAATATCCGCAACCCGGCAAACGGCCTCCCGTCGTTTTCGCGCTTGCCGACGAAGACGCCTACTGCTACTGCAACGAAACCCCTTGCAGACGATGCTCGTTCAACTGCAAATCAGGGTTCATCCTCTATGCGCTTTACGAGGGAGCAGGCATCGTCCGCGTCCCCATAGAGCGCGCATCGAACGACTGATTTCGTCGAAAGGACCCTCCCATGCCCCGTATGTACAACCCTGTCATAGACGTCTCCTGCCCGCTCGCGGTCGATGACGCGCTTCTTGAGAAGGTGTATCGCACGCTTGATGCGAGCCCCGCTACCGACCTGGGGTCGCGCATAGCGCCCATCCTTTCATCGTGCGCTGCGGCCGCCGACGCGAAAGGGGCCTACAAGCTATACAATCCCGCGATCTGCACGCTTCCTCCCGCCTATACCGAACCGGCGATCAAGCTGGTTGGCACGATGATGGTCCTGCATGGACGCACGGCATACGAGAAGCTCGACAAAGCCAAGCACTGCGCGCTCCTTGCCGCAACGCTTGGACTCGATGAAAGCGCCCTGAAAGCCGGCATCGCGCACGACCGCGACGACGAAATCGTCGTCGATGCATGCCTCGATGCGCTGCTCGAACGCTGCGGCAACATGGTGGGCAACGCCATCACCGAAACCGCCATGTCCCGAGAGCTCTACACCGACGACCTTCTTCGCTTCGGCGACGAAGGCTTTCCCGAAGGCCAGCTTTCAGACATCCTTTTCTATACCAAGGCAGAAGACAAACTCGGGTTGTCGATCGACTCTTCGGGAGAGACGACGAAGATCGCTCCCCCACACAGTCTCGTCGGGATGATAGCGCTCTTCGATCCGTCGAAAGGCAAGAAACGCTCCTGCGCGCTATGCCATTATCGCGAGTTCTGCAACATCCGTGCAATCGGCCTGACCTGCCACGGTCGAAAAAGAACATTCAAAGACGAGTGAGCATGCATGCGGCGCGAATGCGTTCGCATAGCGAGCGGCCGTCCTCGGTTTTCGACCCGAAGACGGCCGCTCGCCCGAAAGTCGAAATGAAACTTCGACGATTCCTTGGAAAATCAGAACAGGGCTTTTTCATTTAGATAGTCGATCTGGGCCGCCAAGCTCATCTTGGCGGCCTCGTATAGGCATTCGTCCTCTATGTCGGCATACACATGCCGTGCCACGATCTCGACATCGCAGCTCCCGGCCTCCTCCATAGCTCGCCGCACCTCGTCGAGACGCTTAAGGCGGTGCTCGATGTAGTCGTCGATTCGGCCGAGCGCAAAGGATGCGTCCATGGCCTCGCGATGACCGGGAAGCACCGCGCCTACGACACCTCGCTCTAAGAGGGCTCGTATTCGAGAAAGCGTATCGAAATAAGCGGCCAAGTCGCCATCGGGAGAAGAAATCACGGACCATCCGCGCGAAAAGAAGATATCGCCGCTGATCAACGCGCGGTCGTCATCGAGAAGCAACGCGACGGAATCGGAAGAATGCCCCGGCAAAGAGATTGCATGCGCTTCCACCTCGCCTCCACAGAGAAACACCGCGCCGTCGTCGAGCGTGGAATCGGCTTTGGAAAGAACGCGCGAGCCATGCGAGCGGACGAGAGAGTCGACTCCCGCCACATGATCGGGATGGGCATGAGTCACTACCACTTCGGCGATATCCGCACCGCGCGAACGCACGAAGTCCTCAATCGCGACGAGGTGCTCATCGTCGTCATGCCCGGGATCGACGACTGCACACGCTTCGGCTCCTGCAGGATGGACGATCCAGGTATTAGTGCCCTCGAAAGCCATCGGCGACGCGTTGCGCGCTCGAATGCAGAATACGTCGTCGAATACGCGATACGGCGTCTCGTAGGCGCATCGGAGGGCATCGGAGGGGAATACGGGTATCGCCGTGCTCCCCCCTGTCGCACGCGCGCTCATGGCAGCACGCATTCGAGCGTCATGGACTCGCCTTCGCCTGCGGCCTTAAACATGATTCGCCCGATGGCAGGATATTCGCCGAGCAGAGACTCCAAACTGCCCGCATGAACGCAGGTCTTCAGATTGTACGCCGTCGGGGGAACGACGCGCAGGCGACCCGCATCGCCTTCATCGAGCATCAGCCAGGGGTCGACCCAGTCCGAAGCCGTCGCCTCGCTCGTCATCAGATGAGGCTCCTGCCCCTCGGGAAGACGCGCCGCGAAAAAGAACGTGTCGTAGCGCCTGGGATGGAATTCCGGCGTGACCCAACGTGAGCGGGGGTGCAGAAAATCGGTACGAAGCGCAAGTCCGCACGATTCGAGAAGCCGAGAAAATGACAGCTCGTGAGCTTCGAGGGAGCGGCGCGCATCGAGCCAGAATGCGGAATCCGCCGCGGTATCGACGAAAGACGTCTCGTCACGGCCTGCAAGCAAGACGCCGCATTCCTCGAACAGCTCACGTGCCGCAGCGACGACCACCGCGCGCGCGGCCTCTTCCCCTATGCCGAGGCGATGCGCCCATTCGGATGCCGGCGGGCCCGCCCAGGCGACGACGGAAGCATCGTCTTCGCGAACGCTTCCTCCAGGAAACACCACGGCCTCGGGGACGAACGCCATCGTTTTCGCCCTCTTCATCATGAACACTTCAACCCCCGCATACGCATCCGCGCGCTCGCGCAGCAGCAGCACCGTCGCGGCCGGCTTGGGCATGACGGGAACGCCGCCCATCGCGACGAACTCCTCGACCAGCGAACGCTGCGACGCGGCAGGAATACGCACCGTCGAGCCCGATTCTATAGGCATGTCGGAAAGCTTGAACATGAGACCGCCTTTCGCACGAAAACCTTCTGCTTAGACAAGAAGGGCGCCGAAGCGCCCTTCTTTGAAAATCTCGCCTATGCCGAGATTCTTATTAGAGAGTCCACAGGTAGTCGGGATCGTCGACGCCCTTCTGATACTCCTTGAGAATGCCGCGACCGGCGATGTGAACCATGATTTCGACGGTGCCGCCACCGATCTGGAAACCGCGGCAATCGAGCATGAGGCGGGAGACGCGGGTCTCGTCGGTGAAGCCGAGACCGCCCATGAGCTGCAGCGCGCGAGAGCAGACATCGGTCAGGGCAGGCGCGCCATAGCGCTTCAGCAGTGCGGCGTCGTTGTTGACCCAGATGCCGTTGTCGAGCTTCCAGCAGGTGCGATACAGGAAGTTACGGGTGTTGGTCAGAGCGATCTGCATCTCGCAGATATGCTCCTGGACGAGCTGGAAGGTCTTGATGCCCTTACCGAACTGCTCACGCTCGGAAACCCAAGCGCAGGCGTCTTCCATGGCAGCCTGAGCCTCGCCGAGAAGCTCGGCCAGAAGCACGCAGCGCTCCCACTCGAAGTTCTTCATGAGCTGCAGGAAGCCCT
>NZ_CAUHPG010000010.1 GCF_959608125.1 uncultured Slackia sp. | reverse complement strand
CTCGATTCCATGTATGCCGCTGCAGACAAGGCCTTGAGCGAAGCGGGAGCGTTTTCTACTTGGAAGGTAGTCGCCCGGCGCAGCCATACCGACTTCGCAATCGACTCCATGGAGATGAACCAGCTTGTCGGCGCATACTTGTGCGAGCGCTATCCCGATAAGCAGGTGCGCATGAAGCGCCCCGACGTCGAGGTGCACGTCGAGGTTGTTCAGGGGCATGCCTATGTTTACGCCCAAAGCATTCCGGGCGTCGGCGGTCTTCCTGTGGGAACTGCCGGCAAAGTAGTATGTCTGCTTTCTTCGGGCATCGATTCGCCTGTTGCCATGTGGCGCATGGCACGTCGCGGCGCAACGTGCATCGGCGTTCATTTTTCGGGTCGCCCCCAGACAGCATCTACGTCGGAATACCTGGTCGATGACATTGCGCACGTGCTCGAGCGTTTCGGCGGCATCGCGCGCGTTTACGTAGTGCCTTTCGGGGGCTACCAGCGCGATATCGCGGGTATGGTGCCGCCCGCGTTGCGTATCATCATCTACCGCAGGCTCATGATGCGCATTGCCGAGCGTATCGCTCGCAAGGAAGGAGCAAAGGCGCTTGTGACGGGTGAGAGCCTCGGCCAGGTTGCTTCGCAGACCCTTGATAACCTTGCTGCGACCAACGCGTCGGTCGACATGCAGATCTTCCGCCCGTTGATCGGCAGCGACAAGCTCGAGATCATCGCCGACGCCCAGAAGCTCGGAACGTTTGAGATATCGAGCGTTCAGGCCCCTGACTGCTGC
Source organism: uncultured Slackia sp. (assembly GCF_959608125.1). Taxonomy (GTDB): domain Bacteria; phylum Actinomycetota; class Coriobacteriia; order Coriobacteriales; family Eggerthellaceae; genus Slackia. The sequence continues at coordinate 65,037 of NZ_CAUHPG010000010.1, read as the reverse complement.
ACGTTGTTCATGCCGCGCAGCCCCGAAACGCATGCGAAAATCGCCGATGTGGAGGCTGCGGAGGAAAACCTTCCATGGAAGGAATGGATCGACGAAATCATGGACCATGTAGAGCTGCACGAGTACCGATGCCCGTCATCGTATAAGAGCACCAAGCCCGCTCAGGCCGCGTCTCGCGCGGGATACGTCGGCGAGCTCTCGTCGCGTATCTAGGCATTCGATTCGGCAGGAATCCGTCGATCGAGTCTTTCAATATATTCGAATATCCGTTCCCCCTCGCATTTCGACCGAACGGTTTCGTATCGAAGAAAAGGACGCTGTCATTGTACGGCGTCCTTTTCTTCGATGGACGGATGGCGGAAATCGGTCGATGATGCGTTGGCGCTGTCTATCCGACTACGCTTGATCATGCTGTGTTTCCTTCGTGTTACCTGATTAGAAGCTCTTCTACACATTCGCACTTTATTGCGTTAAAGTACGAGATGCAGCGACAGGGCTGCGCGGGACGTCACAAGGCGTTTTGCAGAAAGCGATCGTCGTGGCATGGTGCGACGGGAAAGGGGGACCGGCATGTCAGAGCAGAATGCTTCTCGTGTCCGACCGGCAAAGGTATTCCAATTCGCAGGAACGCTTGTCGGCACTCTTATCGGTTCCGGCTTCGCATCAGGCCAGGAAGTGATGCAGTTCTTCACCTCGTACGGCACCTTGGGCATTATAGGCAGCCTTGTGACGACTGTTTTGTTCGCCGTTTTGGGCGCGGTTTTCATGAACTACGGTTACAAGCATGTGAAGTCGGCCGATTTTTCATCATTCAGGTTCTTCTGCGGTAAATACATCGGTACATTCCTCGAATGGTTCACCATCCTGTTCTGCTTCCTGGTCGGCATCATCATGATTTCCGGCGCCGGCGCGACGTTCAATCAGTATTTCGGACTGCCGCAGTTCGCAGGCAGCGTGATTATGGCCGCGATCGCCTTGGCCAGCGCCCTTTTGGGCATGAACCGTATCGTCAAGGTTCTCGGATCCATCGGGCCTGTGGCCATCGTATTTCTGATCGTCATCGCGCTCGTCGCCTTGTTCACGAATTGGGAGAATCTGGCGAATGCCGATGCCGCGATCGCTGCAGCGGGTGATTCTGTCGTTCGCGGCGTGGGAGATTCGAGCAGCTGGTGGATCGTCGGCGCGGTAATGTATGTGGCGTACAACATCCTGGCGGGCGTTCCTTTCATTTCCAAAATGGGTACCGAAGCGGCGAGCCAGAAGGAAGCCATTCTGGGCGGTTTGTTCGGCGGCGTCTTGCTCGGACTGTGTGCTTTCTTCTTGAACCTGGCGATGCTGGCCACCTATAGCGATGTGAGCGTCCAGGAAGTTCCTGCGTTGCAGTTCGCTACCATGATCTCTCCTTTCGTCGGCATCGTGTTCGCTATCGTGCTGCTGATCATGATTTACAACACGATCGTTCCCATGATCATCTCCGTTGCAAACCAGTTCTCCTCCGAAGAGAGTGATCCCGTCAAGTACAAAGGCATCATCGTGGCGTTGGCCATCGTTATGCTGATCGGAGGCCAGCTGCCGTTCTCGACCCTGGTGAACGTCGTCTATCCCTTCGTCGGATATTTCGGAATCGCCTTCATGGTCGTTATTCTGGTTCAGTACATCCGTTGGCACTTTTCTCCCAAAAAGGGCGAGTAGCGGCGGTAGAGTTTGAGCATAGTGCCGAGGAGCCTTCACGAAGAAGGCTCCTCGGAGTGTGTGCGGCATGCGTGTTCTTATGCTGCATGACGATAGAAATGATGCGAAAGCGAGGTGGTCGGCGTGGCCGACACGGAAAAGAAACTTTCTCAGCAGATGGTGCGCGAAGAGAGCGCGTATATGGCGCCGGCTGCGCGTATTCCCTATTACGATTTGGTCATCGACCACGGCGAAGGCGCGATGCTTTACGACGTCGACGGTAATTCCTATGTCGATCTTCTTGCGAGTGCGTCGGCCACCAATGTAGGCCACTGCCATCCGCGCGTCGTGAAGGCCATCACCGACCAGGCGCAGCGTTTGATCCATTACACCCCCGCTTACGTGTATCACACTCCCGAGATGGAGCTCGTCGAAAAACTGTGCGAAATCGCTCCTGGCGATACGCCCAAGAAAGTGGTGTTCGGCAATTCCGGGTCCGATGCCAACGATGCGATCATGAAATACGCGCGCGCCTATACGGGCCGCCCGTACATGGTCAGCTTCCAGGGCGCTTATCACGGTTCGACCTATGGCTCTATGACGCTTTCTGCGATCAGCTTGAATATGCGCCGCAAAATGGGTCCTCTGGTTCCGGGCGTATATCATATTCCGTATCCGGATGCTTACCATGCCGGCGTCGACCATCTCAGCGAAGAAGAGCAGGCGGCTTATTTCATGAGGCCGCTCATCGAGGCCACGGAGACCTATCTTCCTGCCGATGAAATCGCATGCGTGATCATGGAGCCCATCGCAGGCGACCTCGGCATCATCGCGCCCCCGAAGGCGTACGTCGAGCAGCTGCACGCTTTCTGCAAGGAACACGGCATCCTGTTCGCGGTCGACGAGGTGAACCAAGGCATGGGACGCACCGGCGCATGGTGGTCCATCGAGCATTTCGGCGTCGAACCCGACCTGATGAGCGTAGGCAAGTCTATCGCTTCCGGAATGCCGCTTTCTGCAATTATCGGCAAGGCCGAGATCATGGACTCCCTCGATTTTCCGGCCCACCTGTTCACGACGAGCGGCAATCCCGTGTGCTGCGCGGCCTCGCTTGCCACGATCGGCGTTATCGAGGACGAAGGTTTGATCGAACGTTCTCGAGATTTGGGCGCTTATGCCGAGCGGCGTTTCAACGAGATGGCCGAGAAATACGACATCGTCGGATGCGTGCACGGCAAGGGGTTGAATCTCGGCATCGATATCGTCGAGCCTGGAACGCGTACGAAGTGCCCGAAGGATGCGTTGAAGATCGTGTATCGCGCCTATGACGAAGGCGTCGTCATGATCACCATCGCAGGTGCCATCTTGAGATTCCAGCCGCCGCTGGTCATCACGCGCGAACAGCTCGATTTCGCCCTCGACGTGCTCGACCGCGTCATCGGCGAAGTCGCTCGCGGCGATGTTGCCGACGATATCGTGCCCGAGGGCAAGGGCTGGTAGGGCCGACGTCATATCGTTTAACGCGAAGCCTCTCGCTTCGGCTCTTGATTAAGGGCGGGGCGGGAGGCTTTTTGTATCGTATCCGCTTTCAGCCGGAATACGGCGTGTCCGCGGACCGCTTTTTGAAAGACATCAGGCGAAAAGGCGCCGGATGCGTCCGGCATCATCGCATCGTTCCCGAATGAGGAGGATGCCCATGTCTTTTCCCGAGCCTGTTTCGCGACGGATTCTTTCCAGCGTCACGATCGCTGCGGGTAAGCCTGCGCTCATCGGCGCGGGCGTGCTTCTCGCGCTTGCCTTGATCGGCGTCTTCGTGGGTTTTTCGACTTGTTCGCCGCAGCCTGCCTTGACCGTTGCGAAAAGCGACGAGACGGCTCTGGCGAGCGATGCCGGCGCCCCCGAGGGCTTTCAGGACGAAGGGGAGGGCGAGGACGGCGTTAAGCCTGCCACGGAAGCGGATCGTGCGCCTGCGCTCGCCGTATACGTGTCGGGCGCGGTCGCTTCTCCTGGAGTGTACGAACTTGCGGAAGGAGCGCGCGTATGCGATGCGGTCGCGGCTGCAGGAGGCCTGCGCGACGATGCGGCGGCGGGCGCGGTCAATCTCGCGCGCAAAGTCGCCGATGGCGAGCAGGTCGCCGTTCCGACGAATGAAGAGGCCGCGGTCGGGTCGGTTTCCGCCGTCGACGTCGAGACGTCCGCGGCGGCGACGCCCGCCCTCGTCAACATCAATACCGCAGGCGTCGATGAGCTCGACGCCCTCGCCGGGGTCGGGCCCGCCACCGCCCAGGCGATCGTCGACGAACGCGAGGCCAACGGGCCGTTCTCTTCGGTTGAAGACATCATGCGCGTCAGCGGCATAGGCGAGAAGAAGTTCGCGAAGCTGCGGGAAAGCATCTGTGTGTGATGAGGCTGCTCGACGAAGGCGCATACGAGCGTCGCAGCGCCACGAGCGCACCCGCTCGGCGGCCGTCCGCGCCGCTCGCGTTTTTCTGCGCCCTTGCGGTATGGGCCGCTGCAGCGGCCCTGTTCTTCGTCTCGTACGATCCCGAACTTCCGCTTCCCGAAGGACTTGCGTCGGGCGTGTGGACCTTCGAGCTTATTGAGGATGCGCGCGAGGGGGAGTTCGGCTACAGCGCCCCCGCTCGCGCGACGTGCGGCGAGGCAAGCTACGACGTCAGGGTGCTGTATCGAGGAGAGACGCGCTATATGGCGCGCGAGCGCTTCGAGGCGTATGCGACCTTCGACGCGTTTTCCGAGGCGAATAGGATGCGTTTCGCCCAGCAAGGCCTTGCGGCCGACGCGCATGTCGAAGGAGAGCCCGTCCGGATGCCGTGCGACGCGCTCGGCCCTTTGGTCGAGCTGCGTCGTTGGGCGTCGGGGCTTTTCGACGGCATGCAGACTCGCGGCGCCGCGCTCGTGCGAGCGCTCGTGACGGGCGACCGGGTCGATTTGGACCGCGAAGGAATGTATGACGACATGAAGGCGGTCGGGCTCGCCCACATGGTTGCGGTGTCCGGGTCGCATCTTGCGGTGGTCGCGGCGCTTGCCGGCGGCGTCATGAAGCGCCTCGGGGTTTCCAAGCGTTCGTGCACGCTGCTGATGTGCGCCTTCTATGCGGCCTATGCCGTGTTCACGGGGCTGTCGGCTCCCGTCATTCGCGCGGCGGCGATGTCGTGCATTGTGGTGTCGTCGTTTTGGGCGCGCAGGCGCTCGTCGGCGCTTGCGGCGTTGTCGGTGTGCGTGTGCGTGCTTATAGCGCTGAATCCGTACAATGCGCTATCGCTTTCGTTTTTCCTGTCCGCTGCCTCGACGTTCGGCGTGATCGTGTTCACGCCCCTGTTCGCATCGTGGCTCGATCGCGCATGCGCGGGACGATGCGCGCCGGCATGCGAGGCGTTCGCCTTGACGGCGGCCGCGAGCCTTCCGATCGCGCCCGCCGCCGTGGCCGTGTTCTCGCGCATCACGCTCATCGCGCCGCTTGCGAACCTGGCGGCAGCACCTGTGTTCTCGTTTTTGCTGGCAGGAGGTTTGGCGGCGTTGCCTCTGTGCGCTGCGCTTCCTTGGGCGCAAGGCGTCGTCTTGGGCGCGCTGTCGTTTCCCGCCGAGCTTCTCTGCGCAGGCGCCGCCTTCGCGTCCGACCTGCCGTATTCGTCGCTTCCCGCGACGGGCGATATCGTATCCGCGGGAGCGATCGCCGCATGCGCCATGGCGGCGCTCTGGGCGTCGTGGCCCATGCCGCGCGCGCGGACGCTGCGCATCGCGCTTTGCGCCGCGCCCGTCGCTCTATGCGCATGGCTCGCTTTCGCCCCGTTATCGGCGAAAGACGAGGTGGTCATGCTCGACGTGGGGCAGGGAGATGCGCTCCTTGTGCGAAGCGAAGGGAAATCGCTCCTGATCGATACGGGAAACCAGGAGCAGAGGCTTCTGGCGGCCTTTGCCCGCAACGGCGTGTCTTCGATAGGCGGCGTGCTCGTGACCCATCACGACGACGATCATTGCGGATGCCTCGAAACGCTTGCGCCCTACCTCGCGGGCGACGTGCTGCTCGCCGACGGCGCCTTTTCGTGCGGGTGCGACGATTGCCGCGCGCTCGTGGGCACGGCGTGCGATGTCGCGGGCCCCGGGCATGCGAGGGCTTTGCGTGCGGGCGATACGGTCCGGGTCGGGAAGTTCTCGTGTACGGCGGTATGGCCGTACGAGTTCGAGGAAGAGGGCGGAAACGCCGACAGCTTGTGTCTGCTCGTCGGCTACGACATGCAGGGCGACGGCGAGCCCGAGGCGAGCGTCCTTCTGACCGGCGACGCCGAGGCGCGCCAGATACGCGAGATGCTCGACCGTGCGGGCATCGAGCACGTCGACGTGCTGAAAGCGGGACATCACGGCAGCAAGGCGGGCGTCGACGAAGGCTTTGCGCGCAGGATCGGGTCGAAGATCGCACTCGTGAGCGTCGGCGAGAACAATCGCTACGGCCATCCGTCGTCCGAGGCGCTCGAGGAATTCGCCCGCGGCGGCATGGACGTTTTCAGAACGGACGAGCAAGGGGACGTTGCATGCTGCTTCGAAGGCGACGCGATAGAGGTATTCGTACAGAAAGGATGACGGTCGGGCTCTCGCCGCCACGATGCGCTACACTGGGCCCATGGCTGAAAAAGACGCACTGCTCAGTGCATACCTCATCAACGGAGAAGACGAACTCAAGCGCGAAACCGTGCTCAAACGTCTGCGCGCCCGTATCGCCAAGCTCGGCGACATCGATTTCAACTGCGATTCGTTCGACGGAGAAACCGCGTCGGGCGGCGATATCGTCTCGGCGTGCAACACCATGCCGTTCGCAAGCGACGTGCGTCTCGTCGTCGTTTCTTCGGCCGACGCGCTCAAAAAGGCGGACGCCGAAGCCGTCACGGCGTATCTCGCGTCGCCGTCGCCGACCACGGTCTTGTGTCTCGTCGCTCGCAAACTTGCGAAGAATACCAGGCTCTATAAAGCGGTCGCTTCCGTGGGTCCGCGCGCGGTGATCGATTGCGCGCCCGTCAAGAAATACGAACTCGCGCGCAACGTGCGCGGCATGGCCGTGACGCATGGTATCACGATGGACGATGCCGCCGCGCAGCGCCTGGTCGACCTGGTGGGCGAGAACACCGTCCGCATCGACGCCGAGCTGAGAAAGCTCGCCGTGGCGCATGGGCCGGCGGGCAGGCCGCTCGGCCCCGCCGAGGTCGACGCCATGGTGGCGCGCACGGCCGAGGTGAAGCCGTGGGAATTCACGGACGCCTTCGCCGCCCGCGACATCGCGAAATGCGTGAGCCTGCTGCCGAAGATGGAGTCGACCTCCCCCTATGCGTTGATCGGCATGTGCACGACGCGCGTTCGAGAGTTGATATGCGCCCATGCGCTCGCCGCGCGCGGACAAAGCGGCGCGAAGCCTCTCGCCGCGCATCTGAAGGTCCCCGAATGGCGCGTGAAGAATCATGGCACGTGGGCGCGCCGATGGAAGGCGTCCGAGCTGAGAGCTTCGTTGTCTTCGGCGCGCGATTGCGAGCGGGCAATGAAAAGCGGTTCCGATGCGGATGAGGCGTTTCTCGAATGGATGCTGGGGGTGCTGCGTTCCTGACGCCGTCCCGAGCATTCGATATGGGATATGAAAGAACGCATTTTTCTCTTGACGATCGCCTGATGGCTCCGTATAATCCAATGTCGCTTTTGCGTGATGCGGGCCTTGTCCACATGCCCGTCGCGCCTGGGCCGTCGTATTCGACAAAGGGCGTACCTGCGCTTAAGCATGCGGCACCGATGCCGCGAAGGCAAAGGGTCCGATGAGGCGCTTTGCTTCCATCACCCCAATGAAAACTGGAGGAAAAACTGTGGCAAACATCAAAAGTCAGAAAAAGCGTATCCTGACCGCCGAGAAGGCTCGCCAGCGCAATCGCGCTGTCAAGTCCGAGCTCAAGACCGCCGTCCGCCGCGTGCGCGAGGCCGTCGAGGCTAAAGACGGCGTGAAGGCTTACGTCGCCGCTCAGGAGGCCTGCCGTCTGCTCGACAAGGCTGCTTCCAAGGGTGTCATCCACAAGAACCAGGCTGCCAATCGCAAGAGCGGCGTCATGGCTCTTGCCAACACCGTGGTGACCGCCGAGGATATCGCGGCTGCCCCCAAGCGCGAGAAGAAGATGCCCGTCGCCAAGGACGGCGGCAAGAAGGCCGCCAAGAAGGCCGCCAAGAAGGCCGCTTACGAGGCTGCTGCCAAGGAGAAGGCCGTCCGTCGCGAGGCTACCCTGAAGGCAGAGGCTGCCGCTCACGAGGCCAAGGCTAAGGCTGAGGCAGAGGCTGCCGCCGCCGAGGCTGCTGAGGCCGCTGCTGAAGAGGCTGCTGAATAAAGCAACTCGCGGTTTTACCGCACATTCAAGGGGAAAGAGGCTCCGATTCGTCGGGGCCTCTCTTTATATAGGCTCGCATCGCTTCGAAACCGCACGGATGCCGGGCCGGTTCCTCTCATGCGCGTTTTCCTGTTTTTCGGGGCGTCGTGCATGCAATCGGCTAGGATAAGGCCGACAAGATAGGAGACACGATGAACTACCACAACGTCAAATTCGCTGCCGCCTACGGAACGTCTTCCCAGCTTCCTGCGTCGACGCGTCCCGAAATCGCATTCGTCGGACGTTCGAACGTCGGCAAGTCTTCTCTGCTTAACAAGCTTTTCAACCGCAAGAAGCTCGCGAAGGTGTCTTCGAAGCCGGGCAAGACCTCCACGATCAATTTCTTCGATGCCGAAGGCGCTCATTTCGTCGACCTGCCAGGGTACGGCTATGCGCAGGTGTCGAAGTCCGAGAAGGTGCGTTGGGCCGAGATGATCAACGGCTATTTCGATCAGGACCGCGATTTCAGGCTCGTGGTCTCGCTGGTCGATATCCGCCATCCCGCAACGAAGCTCGACGTGCAGATGATCGACTTCCTCAAAGAGGCAGAGCTTCCTTTCATGGTAGTGCTCACCAAGGCGGACAAGCTGAGCAAGACCCAGATGCTTCGCCAGGTCGCGGCGCTGCGCAAACAGCTTGCTTTCGGCCCCGAGATCGAAGTCGTGCCGTGTTCGTCCGAAAACGGCACCGGTATCGACGATCTTAAGAAGGTCATCGAGAGCTATTTGGCGCAGGCGTAGCCGTTCGGCCGCCGAACCGTCGCGCTCGAGGACGTCGAGCGATACAATACACGGCGAGAAAAACGCCTTCGAGGCTATGTATCGGATAACGGAACGCGCGCGAGCGCGGCATCGAGGAACGAACAGGACATCATGGCAACCGATCCCCGCTTTATCAGGAATTTCAGCATCATCGCCCATATCGACCACGGCAAATCGACGCTTTCCGACCGTGTTCTCGAGCTGACCGGCACGGTCTCTTCGCGCGATATGACCGAGCAGCTGCTCGACAGCATGGATATCGAACGCGAGCGCGGCATCACGATCAAGAGCCAGGCCGTCCGCGTGGATTACACGGCCGATGACGGCCAGGTCTATCAGTTCAACCTGATCGACACGCCGGGCCACGTCGACTTCACCTACGAGGTGAGCCGAAGCCTCGCGGCATGCGAGGGCGCCGTGCTGGTCGTCGATGCGACGCAGGGCGTCGAGGCCCAGACCGTGGCGAATGCCATGATGGCGATGAACGCCGACCTCGAAATCATCCCTCTCATCAACAAAATCGACCTTCCGGCCGCCGAGCCCGAGCGTGTCAAGGTCGAAATCGAAGACGGCCTTGCCATTCCCGCCGACGACGCTATTCTGGCGAGCGGCAAGACGGGCGAGGGCATCCCCGATTTGCTCGAGGCCGTAGTGCACATGATTCCCGCGCCCGAAGGAAATCCCGACGCCCCGTTGCGTGCGTTGATTTTCGATTCGTATTTCGATGCGTATCGCGGCGTGGTGGCGCTTGTGCGCGTTGTCGACGGCTCGATTAAGAAGGGCGATACGGTTCGTCTGGTTAATGCGGGAACCGAGCTGCAGGTCGAAGAGGTCGGTGCCCGCCGTCCTGCCGAAATCGCCCTGCCCGAGCTCTCGGTCGGCGAAGTCGGCTACCTTGTCACGGGCCTCAAGGACGTCTCCCTGGTTCGCGTGGGCGATACGATCACGGCGAAGACGGGCGGCGTTACCGAGCCGTTGCCCGGCTATCGCGAGGCGAAACCCATGGTGTATACGGGCCTGTTCCCGATCGACGGAGACCAGTACGAGGCGCTCAAAGAGGCACTCGAGAAGCTTTCCCTTAACGACCCGGCGCTTATCTGGGAGCCCGAGAACAGCCATGCGCTGGGCTTCGGCTTCCGCGTGGGCTTTTTGGGCTTGCTGCATATGGAGGTCATCAAAGAGCGTCTCGAGCGCGAGTTCGGCCTCGACCTGATCGCGACGGCGCCGAGCGTCGAATACCATGTCTACAAGACCAACAAGGATATGGTGAGCCTGCATTCGCCGCAGGATATGCCCGACCCGTCCGAAATCGACCACGTCGAAGAGCCTTATCTCAAGGCCACCATCATGATCCCGCCCGACTACGTGGGCGCCGTGATGGATCTCACGGTAGCGCATCGCGGTACGTTCAAGACCATGAACTACTTGTCCGCGACCACGGTCGAGATGATATGGGAGATTCCTTCTTCCGAGCTGATTCTCGATTACTTCGACCAGCTCAAGAGCCGCACGAAGGGTTATGCGAGCCTCGATTACGAGTACCTGGGCTATAAGCCGGGCGCTCTTCAGAAGCTCGACATCCTGCTTTCCGGCAAGCCGATCGACGCCTTGTCCTTCATCGTTCACAAGGATAAGGCCTACGACCGCGGCCGCGTGCTGTGCGAGAAGCTCAAAGAGATCATCCCGCAGCAGATGTTCGAGGTGCCCATCCAGGCCGCCGTCGGCGGCCGCGTGCTGGCACGCCAGACGGTCCGCGCGAAGCGCAAGGACGTGCTTGCCAAGTGCTACGGCGGCGACATCTCGCGTAAGCGCAAGTTGCTCGAGAAGCAGAAGGCCGGCAAGAAGCGCATGAAGGCCATCGGCAACGTAGAGGTTCCCCAGGAGGCGTTCATGGCCATTCTGAAGGTCGACGAGTAGTCGGATAGCGGAGTATGCGGCCGTTCGTTCTTCGATTCGAGGGCGTGCGGCGAAAACGATATAAGAATCCGTCGACGGTTTCGCGAAGCGGAACCGTCGTTGTTTGGAGGCGTTGTATGCAGATGAAAAACGTCGTCTCGGTCTTTTTCACGGGCGCGGGCGCGACGAAGAACGTGGTTGCGCGCGTGTGCGACGGCCTGGGCGGCTGCCAAGCGTCGTTCGACATAACGCCGTATGCCGCTCGGGTCGATTTCGAATTCGGCCCTGGCGATATCGCGGTCGTCGGCGTGCCGTCGTACGGCGGACGCGTCCCCGCGCCCGTCGTGGAGAAAATCGAGGCCTGCAACGGCAACGGGGCGCTTGCCGTCCTCGTCGCGACGTTTGGAAACCGCGATATCGACGATACGCTGCTCGAGCTTGCCGACGCTGCCGAGCGCGCGGGATTCGTCGTCGCGGCTGCGGGGGCGTTCGTCGCGCATCACAGCCTGATGACCGACGTGGCGATCGGCCGTCCTGACGAGCGCGATTTCTCCGATATCGACGAATTTTGCGTGCGCGTGCGCGACAAACTCGCTGCGGCCGAGGGCGCAGAGGTCCTGTCGAACCCAGAACTGCCCGGCTCCAGGCCGTATAAGGAGTTCGGCGGCGTCCCGTTCGTTCCCGAGATGGTCGGCGGCTGCACGTCGTGCGGCATCTGCGCCCGCGTCTGTCCGACGGGGGCGATTCCCGAAGAGGTCCCTTCGTCGACCGACGCGGCGCGCTGCATCTCGTGCATGCGCTGCGTTCATGCGTGCCGCCTGAAGGGCAGGGCCATCAAGGGGATGAAGTACAAGATCGCGAAATTCGTGTTCGCGCGCAAATTCAAAGCGAGGCAGGGCTCTCGCCTGTATCTTTAGAGCCGTTGCGGGTTCCTGGGCGTTCGAGGGCGAAGGCCCGGGCTCGCGGTGGCTCATTCCGCTTTTTCGATTTCCTGCAAGATTCGATTCGAGGGAGGACGGCAATGCCACACGACCCTTATAAAGCGCTTTATATCCATCTTCCGTTTTGCAAGCATCGTTGCGCTTATTGCGATTTCGCCACGCGGGCGGTCGAGCGCGACAGTCCCGAAATCGGCGAGTATATCGAGCGGCTCATCCTGGACATCCGCCGCAAGGCGAAAGAGGGCGAGCTTTCGGCGGTCGAAACGGTGTACCTTGGCGGCGGCACGCCTTCGTACATCGGCTCGAAGCACCTTTCCAACCTGTTCTACACGCTGGGCGTGTCCATGGACCTGACGCCCGAGGTGGAATGCTCCATGGAGGCCAACCCCGAAAGCATCACGCCCGAGCTGATCCGCGACATCTACGCGCTCGGCGTGAACCGCCTTTCCATCGGCGTGCAGAGCTTCGACGACGGCCTGCTTCGGACGCTCGATCGCGTCCATGACGGCGCGCGCGCCGAAGAGGCCGTCCGCATGGCTCAGGAGCGTTTCGAGAACGTGTCCGTCGATCTGATGTGCGGCATTCCGGGCCAGACGCCCGAGATGTTCCTCGACAGCTTGAACAAGGCGGTCGAGCTGGGCGTGACGCATGTCAGCGTCTACCCGCTCACCATCGAAGAGCACACGCCGTTTCAGAAGATGGTCGACAAGGGGCAGATCGACGATGTGGACGAGGAGCAGGAGGCCCTCATGATGTCCATGGCGCCCAACGTGCTGGCGCCCGCAGGCTTCCATCGTTACGAGGTGGCAAGCTATGCCAAGGAAGGCTACGAGTGCAAGCACAACATAGCCTACTGGACGGGCGTGCCGTATCTCGGCCTCGGCTTGTCGGCCGTCACGATGACGCAAAACGACGCGCGCCGCATGCGCGTGCAGGACGGCGAAGTGGTCGACGACCTCGATCGCCGTCAGATGGCCGCCGAAGACCTCATGATGAAGATGCGCATGTGTCGCGGCGTCGCCGAGGAAGAGGTGTTCGAGGCGGCGCTGCTGCTTCCGACAGTGCAGGAGACGTTCAGGGGCTTGGTGCGCGACAATTTGGTCGAGCGCAAGGACGGACGTTTCGTGCCGACGTTCGGCGGCTGGCTTCTGGGCAACGAGCTGTATGGGAGGATCTATGAGCTGGCTCCGTAAGTTCGCGTCGAACGCGTCGACGGGCGGCGGGCGTGTCGACGTTCCCGTGCTGCTTGCGCCCATGGCGGGTGTGAACGACCTCGCCTTCAGGCAGCTGTGCGTCGAGTGCGGCGTCGATCTGACCTATACCGAGATGGTGTCGTCGAAGGCCCTTTCGTTCGCCAACGAGAAGACGCGCCATCTGCTCGACCGAGCGCCCAACGAGAAGCGCGTCGCCGTGCAGCTGTTCGGCCACGAGCCTCAGACCATGGCGCGCGAGGCAGCCTGGGTCGAAGAGCAGATGGGCGATGCGCTCGCCTACATCGACATCAATATGGGCTGTCCTGCGCGCAAGATCGTGAAGAAAGGCGACGGCAGCGCCTTGCTGAAGACGCCCGATACGGCGTGCGATATCGTGCGCCAGGTGTCTGCCGCGGTCGAGCATCCCGTGACCGTGAAGTTTCGAAAGGGCTATCACGAAGGGGAGGACGTCGCCGTCGAGTTCGCGCGCAGGATAGAAGACGCGGGAGCCGCCGCGGCGGCGGTGCACGGCCGCACGGCCGCCCAGTTCTACAGCGGCACCGCCGACTGGGATGTCGTAGCTCGCGTGAAGCAGGCCGTCGCCATTCCCGTCATCGGCAACGGCGACGTGCGCAGCGGCTCGGATGCCGTAGCGCTCGTCGAGCGCACCGGATGCGATGCGGTGATGGTCGGTCGAGCCGCCCAGGGCGATCCGTGGCTTTTCGCGCGCGTGAAGGCCGCCTTGCAGGGCGGGGAAGAGCCTGCTTTGCCGACGGTCGAAGAGCGCGTCGCCATGGCCCACCGGCATGCCGAGATTCTCTCGCAGCGCATCGGCAACAACCTCGTGTATATGCGCAAGCATGTGATGTGGTATCTGCATGGAATCCCGGGCGCTGCACGTGCGCGCGGCGAACTGAACGGCTGCGTCACGTTGGCCGATTTCGACCGCGTGCTCGAAAGCCTGCTCGAAGACCGTGCGCGCATCGAGGCGCAAGAGGCCGAATATCTTGAGAGGGGATTCGAATAGGGGATTTTTGCATTGTCCGATGCCTTCGACGTGCTGTCTTTCAAAGGGCGCTACGTTGGGACATCGCTCAGCCTGTCTGCTTTCCAGACAAGGTCGTGCGGAAGTCATGCGATTGTTTGCAAGAGCGAAAGAGCTCTTTTTGAACTTATTGTCTAAATCAATTTCGATGTATTAAATAATGTCAGAAATAATCTGATCTTATCGAATCTTTCATTAACGCAATGATGAAGATGCCAATTTCGCTGAAAATGGCGAATGAGAAAAGATAATTGATAAAAGACTCTTGATTTTTCTGGAAAGTTCAGAATAGACTTTTTATGCACGGCAACGAGCCGTGACCGTTTTATCCAGAGTCGGGGTAGAGAGTTGGCTCGAAGATCCCGACACCAACCGGCTATGTGCGCGGTGGTCCTGCCAACATCGATGAAAGGAGTCCGTCATGGACAATATTTCTGTGCGTAACGTACGCGATTATCGAAATCTTGCAATCGAATTCAAGCCGCTGCATTGGCTTGATGTCCCATCGGGCGCTGTTTCCGCTATGGCGAAAGCGAACCTTGGCCATCAGATGCGCTATAGCGTCGAGGCGCTTGAGGACGAATTGGAGAGAGCGGACCATCGTCATGTGCTCCAGCTCGAATGCGTGGGCGGCACCGAACGCGATCCCGAGTGCTGGTCGTTGTATGCCGACGGCGTGCTTGCGGCAAGCGGCAGCGGTGCGTTCGCTCGCGCTTGTTTCGAGGAGGATGCCGAGGCGTTCAAAGATGTGTGTCGTGGCGCGGTCGAGGCCGCCGAAAAAGACGGATTATCGCCCCTCCGCGAGCATGACTTCCGACCGCTTCGCACTTGCCGCGCCATTGCTGCTGTAGAGGGGCGACGCTCTCGCGCGTAGGTTGCTCGATTGCCGGCGAGGAAGGGGAGGCCGTCTCGGTTTCCTCTTCGCGCGTCATGCCATGAGCGGTACATTCGCCATGCGGGCGCATCGTGTTGTTGCGTGCTTTTCCTACGAATCGATCCTTGTTGCCTTTTATGTTGGTTTTTATGGAAAAGACGGGGTGAAAACGCAATGATCATCTTGGTGACGGGCACTTCCCATACAGGCAAAACGGTTTTGGCGAAAAACTCGTCGAACGCCATGGCTTCGCGTGCCTTTCGATCGACCTTTTGAAGATGGGGTTTATCCGCAGCGGCAACACCTCGCTCACTCCTGAAGACGACGAGGAGCTCGAGGCGTATCTGTGGCCCATTGTGCGCGAAATCATGAAAACGGCTATCGAGAACGGGCAGGACCTTATCGTGGAAGGCTGCTATGCCCCCTTCGATTGGCGGAAGGACTTCACGGACGATTATGCGAGCGAAATCCCCTTTTGCTGTCTGGCGATGACCGAGCGCTACATCGAGGAGCATTTTGACGACATCAAAGCCCACGCAAGCGATGTCGAACGCCGCCTCGACGACGAATGGCGCACGAAAGAGCTGCCGCTCGAAGAGAACGCGCACACTATCGAACTGTGCCGCAAACACGGCGAGGCGTGCGCCCTGATAGATGAGCGCTACGAGGTCGGTTTGGAGCTATAGGCTGGGGTCGGACGGGTGCCGAAGCGTTCCCGTCCGATGGGGGGCGGCGAGGGGTATGCTCCCTCCGCTCGCTCGGCATCATTGCTATGGCCTATTAATGTATCGATTCGCCTGATTGCTAAGTGCTAAGACATGGGTGTATTCACGTTTTTGCAAATGGGGATGGTTCTCGCATACTGTGGGTTGTTCGAGTGTGCTGCAGGGGTCATTTACGTGACATAATTTTCACGAGGGGACGGGGCATTCGCCTCTGGCGCAGAACTTATCCGCTGCAACCTGCTGTTAGACTGTTGATAAGTTTTGTTTCCGACTGATTTTTTATTGCTTTGGACAAAGTATAATTCGCTCTATAGTTCGAACTGTGTAAGGAAGGTTTCAATGGGCTTCAAAATCAAGTACACGTATCCCAACGGTGAAGAAGAAATTGAGGACGACGTTTACGAAACCGAGCAGGAGGCCGAACAGGTCGCAGAAGATGGGGTGACTGATTTTGCGACCGGAGCCGAGATTCTCGAAGATATGGGTCGTGATTTCATAGAGGGGTCTCTTGAATACGAGATTATTGAAGAGTAGACCTCATCTAGATGTTTGATGCCAAGACGTTGTTTCCATCAAGACGATGACAAATAGGGAGGGTTCCCGCATGCTGTGAGTTGTCTAGATTCATAGCGAAGGAGCCCTCCCATGGAACAGCATCCTAACGCAAAACTCACCCCGAAGGGGCGCGAGACGCTCGTCTCGCGCATAGAATCCGGCCTCGGCGTCGCCGAGGCCGCGCGCCAGATGGGAATCAGCCGCCAGACCGCCTGCAAATGGCTGCGCAGGAGCAGGTTGGGCGAGGGGCTCTCCGACCGCAGCAGCCGCCCGCGCAGGCTGGCGAGGCTCACGCCGGCCGACGTCGAGGAGCGGGTCGCCGCCGCGAGGCGGGAGCTTCTGCTCGCGCCGCTCGGGCTGGCGGCCGCGACCGGGATGCCCGCCCGCACCTGCGCCCGGATCGTCGCGAGGCGGGGGATGCCCAGGCTCGCCGACGTCGACCGCGCCACCGGGGAGGTGCGCCGCTGCGGCCCGGTCACTCCCGTGCGCTACGAGCGAGAGAGCCCCGGCGAGCTCGTGCACGTCGACGTCAAGAAGGTGGCCCGCATACCCGACGGCGGCGTTCATGGGCCGGTGCATGCGCTTCTTCGAGGGCATGGGCGTGCGGGTCGATAGCGTGATGACGGACAACGGGCCCGGCTACCGCAGCGGCGAGTTCAACGCGCTGCTCGAGTCCGAGGGCTCCCGGCACATCTACACGAGGCCGTTCAGCCCCTGGCAGAACGGCAAGGTCGAGCAGATGAACCGCACGCTCGCCCAGGAATGGCAGTACGCCCGCGCCTACGGAAGCGACGCCGGGAGGGCGGACGCCCCCCGGCCTTCATCGAGCACTGTAATTGGGAGCCCCCGCACAGCGCGTGCGGGGGCTTGCCGTCCATGTCGCGCATCGTCGGCGTAAACAACCCATCGGCACACAACAGCTAGATTTTTAATACGCACGCTTTCCGACCCTTCTTTCTTCTCAGATTCTGAAGGGCCTTCCTCTACTCTCTCTCCCTTGTGGTCTTTTGAACTTGGTGGCAATCCGCTCTTTGACGGCAGAAAGCCTGGGTTGAGCGGTTTCTCCCCACCACTTTTCAACATGTGGTTTCGCCTTCTTAATGCCCTTTACCAGCAAGATGCCTCCGGCGATTACCACGACGGTAATTCCGACTGCCTTGCCGTCGATGTCAATGTCTTCATCGTTTGCCATGACGTAGTCGGAGTTGCCAAGATTATCTTCATCTTCGCCCTCACACTCTGCCCGCCGTTCTTCTCTCTGCCTGCGCTGTTCAGCGCGGCGGGCGGCAATCTCGTCTCTGATCCCCCGCTTTCGCTCTGGGCTTACTGGGCCGATATCTTCGAGGACCTCATCGTCCCATCTGGCAGTAACGTACCCAGCGTGCATGGGACTGGAAACATCCCAGTGCTGTTGATTGGCGTGTGCTTGTCCCTTCTCCGTAAGCCTCCAGTCGCCTGGTTCGCCCTCAAAATATCCTTCATCACGAAGAAGGATATTCATCTCCTGAGAATTCAAACCAAGCTCCCAGGCCAAGCGCGCTGTTTTCATGCCCATGGCATCCACCTTTCTAACACTATAAGTATCTCACGCAAATCTCTCGTGAGGCACGCTGCTTCCGTTCGCGGGCAATTTGAGACGCGGACGTAAGTTGAACGCGCAACATAGACGGCATAGGAGGTTCAATTGCGCGGGGCACGGAACGGCGGTATTGGGTGTTGGAGAGGGTCAGGCGTATTTGCGGGGGCTGAGGTGCAGGCTCGCGGTCGACGAGATGGGGCCGTATATTCTGGAGTGGGATGGTTGGATGCGGGCGCAGGGCGAGTTTTGCGATTGCCGGGACACGGACGGTTACGGACGGGTGTACGAGGTGCACAGGTGCTCGATTGTGCTGGCGATACGGGTGTGCTGGGAGTGGATCTTTGCTATTGAGCGAGAGGACGCAGGTGGTGCGCTTGAGGCGGAGGAGACTGATTGCTCTCCGGCGCACTAGGGCGTTTTCGATTGCTTGTTGACTTGGCGCGAGCGTCAAAGGTT
This sequence comes from uncultured Slackia sp., assembly GCF_959608125.1. GTDB lineage: Bacteria > Actinomycetota > Coriobacteriia > Coriobacteriales > Eggerthellaceae > Slackia. The sequence continues at coordinate 46,931 of NZ_CAUHPG010000010.1, read as the reverse complement.
GGCAATGTCGATATTGGCGATGTTGGAAAAAGATAACGGCAGCTAGTTGCGGTAGCCTTCTTGGAGGCATATTGGCAATGCTAGAATGAAAAAAATATGTTTATGGATAGAGGTTTGATAAAGCTGTGCATTGGGTTGTTGTCGACAATGAGTTGGTTTGCGAGGATGATGAGGGCGGCGTCGTACGAGTGCCCGCCTCATCGATATGGAGCCATTTTCAGGGTGACGCCGACGATAATCTGCCCGATTTAACCGGACTTAACGTTCGCTGCTCTTCGAAATACCAGACACCCCAGTTGAGGCTCGTCAACACTGATGAGGGCCCGTTTGGAATGCTTGTGCTGGAGGCAAAGTCGCCTCTCGGAAAGCTAACAACGCTGGGCAACGAGCACAAATCTGATCACGTTACGTCCAATAACATCTGGTCGCCACTGGATAAAGCCACTCTTGAGGAAATCCTTAATGCAGTCGAAGGCGTAGGAGCAACAATCGGCGTCGCGTTGAGCGCCAAGCAGTATATGACGTGCATCCGTGATCTGTATGGCCACAGCTGGTTCATTTGCGAATGCGAGTTTGAAGCGAGGCGGTGGTCTGCGACACATGCTCCGCTGCGAAGAAAGCAACCGGCTAAGTTCGCTGCGACGCTTTTTGACTATCAAGCGCAGGGCAGCGATTGGTTGACCATGATGCGCGATAGCGGGGTCGGCGTGGTCCTGGGGGACGGCATGGGCCTTGGCAAGACGATCCAGGTCATCAAGACGATTTGCGACCTAATAGAAGACAACCCCGAAGCTCAGACGCTCATTATTTGTCCCTCGGCTCTCGTTGAGAACTGGGGTAGAGAAATTGATAAATTCACTCGAGGACTCGAGTATATGGTTCATCGGGGCGGCAATAGATCGCGCAATTATCGAACGTACACGGCATCGGTGATGATTACGACTTACGACGTTGCGCGGATGGACGTCGGAGTGCTTTCGCTTGTGGACTGGGATTTAGTTGTTCTCGACGAAGCGCAATTTATTAAGAATCCCAACTCGCAGAGAACTCGTGCAATTAAACGGATATCTCGCGAAGCATCGATCGCAGTCACCGGAACGCCATTTGAGAACCACATGACCGACATCTGGTCGCTGTACGATTTTTGCATGCCAGGATTCCTTGGAACTGTGGACGCGTTCACAACGAAATATGGCGATGATGAGGAATCCGCCTCTGAACTAGGCAGGGTTATCGCACCGACGCTACTCAGGAGGAGGCTTAGCGACATACCAAATGATTTGCCGCCCCTGATAACGATACCTATGCCGATTGCTCTTGAGCCGAGCGAGGCAGAAGAGTATGAAAGACGAAAGCTACAGTACACGCAGCAAGGGACAACATTCGGAGCTATTGGCAACCTTTTGTCAGACCTTGCGGCTCCGTTGTCTTCGGAGAGACACCTATCGAACCTCAAATACGACTATCTGGATTCCGTTGTAGATGAGGTGGCAGATTTCGGGGAAAAGATAATTGTGTTCGCGGAACGGCGGGCAACGATTGATACGCTGGAAACTAAGTACGCCAGCCACTTCCCCGTCTTTATCCTGAATGGATCGACGCCGATGGACATGCGGCAGCAAGTGGTTGATGACTTTTCTCGCTCCGAAGGCGCATCCATGTTGATTTGCAACCCCACCGTTGGCGGTGCGGGGCTGAACATCACCGCGGCGAACCACGTCTTTCATTTCTCCATGCAGTGGAACCCTGCAATGATTGACCAGGCCGATGCAAGAGCCCATCGAAGAGGGCAGGAGAAGACCGTAGTAGTCCATTATCCGTTCTACGCGTCAACAATTGAGGAGTACATGTGGGAGAAAGTTGAAAGGAAGCGAGCCCTGGCGGCTGAGGTAGTGATAGGCAATAAAGCAGAATCGGATGCCAATGAAGTAGCAATGGCGCTGAGTTTAAGCCCGGTATCGTTAGCGAGAAACAAGGAGTAGGTGTGGCGATGCAAAGTTTTGATACTGAAATTGTGATTCCAGAGCCATCCAGGTTGCTCGAGGGACTGAGGGACACCGGTTACGATTTCAATACGGCTGTTGCCGACATCGTCGATAACTCGATTGCCGCCGACGCCGAGCACGTAAGGATAACTGCGTCCAGAACTGCCGACCAAGGAATTCGGTTTTCCGTAGCCGACGACGGTATTGGCATGGATAGAGACGGACTCATTTCCGCAATGAAATACGGTGCGCCCGCGCGAGAGGGAAAGCACAGCCTCGGAAAATTTGGACTCGGCCTTAAAACTGCGTCAACGTCATGCTGCAGGAGGCTGAAGGTCATTTCCAGAAATGAAGCAAACGCTCAACCGCTCTGCGCTGTATGGGATTTGGACTATATTGCGACAGAGGGCAACTGGGTTCTTCGCTTCGAAGACACGACGGTGGACGATGACGAAGAATTCTTCGCCTGTGCCGAAGAGGCATCTGGAACACTTGTCGTTTGGGAGAAATGCGACAGGCTTTTGTCGGCTCGCTACTCCAACCCAAATTCCGCAGCATTTCAACGAGCCTTCGAGCGCAGTCTCGTTGTGCTGAGGCAGCATCTGGCGATGGTCTATCAGAGGTTTCTCGATAAAAACGACAATCGCGCGAGGAATGTCGAGATAACGCTAAACGGTGAGCTGGTGGAGCCTTGGGACCCATTCTGCAAGGAACTTGGTCCCGACTACGGTACGAAATACTATTCGATTACAGCCGAAGATAGCGACGGGGCTGTGGTAAGCAGCAATGTGAAGGTGACGGCCTACATCGTCCCCGCCAAGCAAGAGCTTGCCACAGATGCTGAGAAAAGCCGCGTGATGCCAAGCTATGGCAACGATGACTTAAAGGCCTACTCGGAAGAATCACTGGGCGGATTCTATATTTATCGAGAAAACAGGCTCATTCACTGGGGTGACTGGTTCAACTTGCCTGGTGTCGATTTCCACAACAAGCTGTGTCGCTTCGAGCTTTCCTTCGACGAAGAGCTTGACGACGTTTTCCAAGTCGACATTAAGAAATCCAGGATCCTGCTTAATGATGAGCTCCGCGAGGCTATTTTCGAATTTGCGGGCCCGATCAAGAACGAAGGCAATAGGAGATATCGCGGTAACGAGAGAAAGGTCATCTCGAAGACATCGAAGGGCCTGCACGAGGACGCGAACGCGCAGCTGGCGAAGTCACAGCAGGGCACCAGAGTGAAGAGCTCCCTTGGCACTGACAACTCTGGAAACCCGACGATTAGCAATAGGTTCGGAACCACTGCGGTGCCCTACGAAATAATCGAGAATGAGGGGGAGCACCCCGTTAAGGTCGAAGAATCTCTTGAGGATGGGCTGCTGTGGATGCCCGCGTTTATCGGTGACCAGCACGGCGTTCTGCTCAACTCGAACCACCCGTTCTACCAGCGGTTCTACGGAATCAATAAAGAGAACTCGAGTGCGGTGCAGGGAATGGACTCTGTCTTCCTAGCATTTGCGCAAGCTGAGACCACCGCATGGCAGCCAGAGGCCAAGGAAAACCTTGAGGAGGCACGTTACGAGGCATCGCGCATTCTAAGGAAGTACGCCGATGCATTGCCGGATGTTGCAACGGAAGATTTCGAGGATGAGAAGTAGTGGATATTGCGACTGGCCTAGCACAAAAAGCAAGCATGTTTTTCGGCACCGAGATTAACTGTGCCGCCAAATACGACGCTGGCCCATATTACGAAGTAACTTCTCCAGTTTTTGTGAAAGGGAGAGGGGTGGGCCTGGTTATCAAGCGGCCGTTCGAACGCAAAATGGTTGCGATGCCATCCTTTGGCATGTTTGGCACGAAACTCGTCGAAGTCTGGAAATCGATGGACGACGATGCGCTGGAAAAGGCCTTTCGATATCTATGGATATATCGGGATAGCCTAAAGATAGATTTGCGCATGTGCGGTATGCAGGTCTATGAACTGAATCAGGCAATTGAAGCCCTAAGAAGCATGGAGACCCCGGCTGATTTCAGCATGAAAGTCAGCTGTGAAATTAGAGGCGGGCAAGAGGAGGATGCCCTCTTCAATTTGGTCCAATGCGCATATGGCTTTCTCCTGATGCTCTCGGGGGCTATCGTCGATCAAGATCCAGCAGATGAGCCTCAGGGTGAAGCCGAGGGGTTGGCGAAGCAAGTTTTAACGACTCAATATGAAAGAAGTTCAAAGAACCGATTGATGTGCATAGCTGCCCATGGAAGCACCTGCGCAGTTTGTGGATTTGATTTTGGTGCAACATATGGGGCGTTTGCAGATGGGTTTATCGAGGTGCATCACAAAACCCCGGTTTCCAATTTGAGAACATCGACGATGATCGACCCAGTTGAAGATCTCGTTCCGTTGTGCCCGAACTGCCATGCTGCAGTACATCTTTTTGATCCGCCGCTCAAGCCAGAAGAGCTGACAGCATTGATGAAACAGATTTGAGGTAGCTAGTGAAAATCCACGAATTGCCGCCAAGCGCAGGTCGAGTTATTAACAGCCTGAGAGACGCTGGCTATGACTTCAATACCGCCGTGGCCGATATTGTTGACAACTCCATTTCTGCGAATGCAACTAGCATTTTGATTACGGCAACGATGGGCAGCCGCTCTGGCCAAATTGACGTGACGATTGCCGACAACGGCTGTGGAATGTCCCCCGACGAAGTTCTGAATGCAATGAAATATGGCTCGGATGAAAGGGTGGATTCTCATAGCCTGGGCAAATTCGGACTCGGATTAAAGACTGCTTCTACGTCACAGTGCAGAAAAGTTTCGTTAGTATCGAGGAAGAATGGCAGCGACGAGCCCTTCAAACTCGTGTTGGATATCGACCACGCACTCAGAACGAACCGGTGGGAATATCTCGAAGGGCCTGCGACTGCAGTAGAGTTGCAGGCTCTAAAGCGAGTGGCAGATGACCACGCAGGAACGGTGGTTCGTTGGGAGAAGTGCGATCGCATCCTATCGAGGAAATATAGCAAACCTGGCGGGCAGACTCATCAAGCTGCTTTCTATAGGAAAGTGAATGAGCTGCGCTTTCATCTTTCAGTGGTGTTCCAGAGATTCCTGGATTTCGAGGATGGAAGGGCACCGAACGTCAAAATCTCACTTAACGGTGGACGGATACACCCTTGGGACCCGTTCTGCAAGAAGCTGGGCGGAACCGAAGTCACATTTGCTGACAATATCCTTGTCGAAACGGATACCGAGGAAGATGTGCCGTTCAATGTTGCTGCGCATGTCGTTCCGTCTCGCGACGAACTCAACCTGTTTGAGCTGGAGAGCGTCTTTCCGCAGGGGGTCTCACCCGATAAGCTGCAAGGCATCTACGTCTATAGGGAAAACAGGCTCATACATTGGGGAGATTGGTGCAAACTCAGAAAGCCAGACTTCCATTACAGGCTATGCAGAATTGAGCTTTCGTTCAACTCCGATCTCGATGAGATTTTCAACGTTGACTTCAAAAAGTCGCGTATAGAAATCGATCCCTCGGTTGGCGAATATCTGTTAAGCGAGGTCATTGACCCAGCGAGGAAAAAGGCTGAAGCCAGATACAGGGGCCAGGCTTCAATTAGGCACAAACGTGAGGCTGAAGTCTTACATGCTAAGGCTAATAGCGACATTGGGAAACAGGCCGCATCTTCTAGAAGTTATTACGTCCAAAAGCTTTCCGATGGGCAATCAAAAGTTGTAACGAAGAGCGGAGCGACGTTCATCGAATCAAAGCCCATCATCAGGGACGAGAAAGCCGGGGGCGTTATCGCGGTGACTGAGCTTCCGGACAGCGTCTTGTGGCAGCCGCGTCTTGTGGAAAACTCATCGTCCATTTTGCAGACAAGCGTAGAGGTAAATGTCTCGCATCCCTTCTACCAAAAGGCTTACGACCTATGCAAAGAAAATCCTAATGCAATCAAGGCCCTGGATTATCTATTGTGGTCTTTGGCCAATGCGGAATACTCAGCAAAGGACCAACAGTCCATAGACAATTTTGAAGAGATGCGCCGAGAAGTATCTAGGAGTCTTCGCAAGCTTGCCGAAGAATTACCCAAACCCAAGAAGGATTAGTGATAGCCGAACGTAATGGTCGAGCACTTAGCAGAGGCGCCAGTCGATGTCGAGGTGTTTGCCGTTTTGACGCAGCGAACCTTGGGGCGGTGCTCGGCCTTTGCGCCATTGGCATCGTATTTAATCTGAAGATTGAGCGTTAGGTAGTATCTGCTGTTGCACTCGTATATCTCGCCCGTTTTCGCTGTCGGACGATCACTGCTCGTCGATGGTGTATCGAAGCAGGTGGTGTCGATAAGGTGCTCTTCGAAAGCGCCTCTTTTTACGATCGGGTATGAAAGCGTGTCGCCCACCTCGTTGATGAGTAAGAAGCCGTCGACGGTGTCTTTATGGGCCCAGTCCACCGAAGGAACCATCCCACAGAAGGCTGCCCAAAGATACTGACGAAAAGCGATGTCGTAAAGCGACGCGTCTTCTTCGTCTAACGGATTGCTGCGCTTAACACGACCCAATATCTGACGGCTGTGTTTACCCTTGACAAAATACGACTCCAAGATCATGTATCCCAATGTGGATTCAGCATACGGATGAACTCTAGCTAGATTGCGCTTAAAAGTGCCAGCATCTGGCGAGAGGCTGCGATAGCGAATACTCGATGAATGGTCCCTGCAGGCTGCAACACGATTTTTGACTTGGTTTTGGGGAATCGTCGAAACTGCATGAAAACCTGAAGCGTCAAAATCCACAAGCTCGTAATAGAAGTACGTCAAGCCAGACGGATTAACCAATGAAGGACGCGAACCCGCCATGCATTTAACACTGTATTTCATATCGTATTCCGATGATGTCTTCGGATCAAAGATATGAACAACGAGATCCGGCTTGTCAGTGTCAGAGGGCTTGAGTTTATGACAACCGATTGTCTGAAGAAAACCATCGGCTTCGGGAATTGCGAACGAGCGACCGCGGAGAGACTTGATGCCATCAAAAATTACCTGAGCGCAGTTCTCAAATTCAACCTGAGCAACAGTTCGTAGCTTCACGCCGTTCTTGATGATGTCGACTGTTTCCTCATCAGTATTGATGAGATATTCAAAGTTCCTATCAGATGCTTCCCGGCGCTTGACTGATTCAACAGAAACGATCTGACGCTCATTCACTTTTAGATTGTCATCAGTTGATGCGATTCTCCCCGTGCCCAGAACGTGGCAGAACGCATAAGCCTCGCCCCATTCGCCACGATTGCCCTTAAGTTGCTTAATGCTGGTGATCATGGCGTCATTCCTCCTGAGTTTTCTTGATCCGCTCGGCAATTGTTTTAATTACCAGTATGGAAACGGAATTACCAAATTAGTTACAGGGATGTGCGTCTGCCGGCTTAACCTTGAGCGACTAGAGAAAAGCCTGAAGACGGGTCTACTTTCGAGAGGCAATCCCCTAATGCTATTTCCGTTGATGACATCTCTGATGTTTGCTGTGAGTATCATACTATGCTTGCGTTCATCCTCCACAAATTGCGCGTCTTGTCTTTATAGGCTATACCGTTTGTTCCGAGAGGTGGGAGGTGACAAGGCAAGCAGGGACGGTGCGGTAATGAAAACGTCGTTGGGCGGCACTGACAAGCTTGATGCCTACAAGGGACACTTTCGGGGCGCAATGCGAAGTTTGAGTTCGAAGCCCCGATTGCCGATGTGTCCAAGACTGCCGAACGCGCGTTTTCGCTTTGCGCTTGTCTCGACTTTCGTTCTGCGGGTTTTTCGTTTGCATCGCTACCGCGGCTTGCGGGCCACGATGGAAAACGTAAGCGGGATTCGCGGCAGGCCTTCCGGCATACGCCAGCTTTCATCGTGCTTGTCGAATTCAAGCATGGGAAGCGAACGCCAATCGGACACGCCGTATTCTCGAAGCGATTCAAGGTCGAGGACCGTTTCGAGCAATGCGCCGATGATTTCCTGAAAATCGTGCGCCCAGTTGTGGTTGACGGTATGCGGGACCCGTCCGACTTTCCCCTCGCAGGATGGATCGGTCACGTACGACGAATCCTCTTCGTAGGCGACTTCGGTTCCGCCGAAGCAGCCTTGGACGACGGTGAGCCCCGCATTGTCTAGCGCGAAAAGCATGGGATGATCGTCGCGGATCATGAAAACGCCGACAGGGGCGAGGGTCTTTCAATAGACGGCACTCATGTGGTCAATTCGGACAGCTGAGTGGACGGGGCGGCGCTGTTTGCGGGCGGCTCGCGCCATATCGATGACGGCTTCATGACGATTGGAGTTCGCATTAGCACTCGTGCTTCAAGGCTGCTAGAATCACCTTCATATCGGATTCATGCAAAGAATGGCAAACCGCGCGATGCGAAGGAGGACGAGATTCGTGTTGTCTGATCGCAGGCAAAGAGTGCTTCAGGCGCTCATCGAGGAATACATCGCCAATGCGCAGCCCGTCGGCTCGCGTACACTCGTCGATCGCTATCGCCTGGGCGTGTCTCCGGCCACGGTGCGCAACGAGCTGTCGGTGCTCGAGGACGAAGGCTACCTGACGTCCCCTCATACTTCGGCGGGCCGTATCCCTACCGATGCGGGCTACCGTGCTTTCGTCGACGACCTTCTCGAAGAGGAGTACGGCGACGAGACCGAAGGAACCGCATTCGACGAGCTGCGCGACGCGGCTTCGAAGATGGACGACCTCATGGAGAAGACGTCTGCAGCTCTCACACGTCTGACCGATTGCCTGTCGGTCGTCTTGGCTCCCTCGCTTTTGGGTACTGCCGTCAAGCAGGTGTCGCTGGTGTCGTTCACGCCTTACCGTGTTCTCATGGTGGTCGTTACCGACGACGGCCAGGTGCTCGACCGCCACGTCGAGTTCGCCGAAGAGGTCTCGCCCGACGACCTGGCATCTGTCCAGAACGCCTTGAACGACGTTCTTTCGGGAAGGCCGATGTCGGAGGTTCGCGGTATGGCCGCGCGACGCACCTCTGACGCTTTGACGAGCCCTCTCGGGCGCATCGTCATCGACGAGCTCGTCGAATGCCTCAATGCGGGCGAGTCCGACCGCGCCCATAGGCTCGGCATCTCGTCGCTTCTGAACAAGCCCGAGTTCAGCAATGCAGCCGCAGCGCTTCCCGTGCTCCAGGTGCTCGAAGACGACACCGTGCTCATGCACCTGTTCGACGACGTGGCCGAATCGGGCAATGCTTTGGAAGTGCGCATCGGCAGCGAGAACGGCGCGAGCCAGCTCTCCGGCGTGTCGGTGGTAGCTGCGCAGTACGGTCCATCCGATTCTTCGGGCATCGTGGCGGTCATCGGCCCCACGCGCATGGATTATTCGAAAGTCATCAACGCCGTCCGCGCCGCACGAAGCGCGCTGCGCGACCTGTAAATACGAGGAAGGTAACCAACCGTTATGGCAAAAGACCTCTACGCCATTCTCGGCGTATCGAAAACCGCCACCGACGACGAGATAAAGAAGGCGTTCCGCCGCAAGGCGCGCGAGCTTCATCCCGACGTGAACAAGGCCCCCGATGCCGAGGACCGCTTCAAAGAGCTCAACGAGGCCTATGACGTGCTTTCCGATTCCACGAAGCGCGCCCAGTACGATCGCTTCGGCACCATTCCAGGCGCTGCCGGCGGCGCAGGCGGAGCGGGCGGCTATCAGTACGTCGATTTCGACGATTTGTTCGGCGGCGGTTTCGGCATGGGCGATCTGTTCTCGAGCTTCTTCGGCGGTGCCGCAGGCGGCCGCGCCAACGTGCGCAAGGAAGGTCGTGATATGGGGGTCGGCCTGCGCCTGACGCTCGAGGAGGTCGCCGCGGGCGCTAAGAAGGAAATCGTCTACGATCGCCTGGCTCCGTGCGAGGCGTGCGGCGGCAGCGGCATGGGCGAGGGCGGCCATGAGACCGACTGCCCCGAATGCGAGGGCCGCGGCCGCGTGGTCACGGTGCAGCACACCTTCCTCGGCGACATGCAGACGGCCAGCACCTGCCGCAACTGCGGCGGCACGGGCAAGGTCATCGAGAACCCGTGCGAGGAATGCGAGGGACAGGGCCGCATCCCCGATCGCCAGCATGTGACGGTCGAGGTTCCCGCAGGCATCCGCGAGGGCCAGCAGCTGCGCGTGAGCGGCTTCGGCGAAGCGGGCATGCACGGCGCCAAGGCGGGCGACCTGATCGTCACCTGCCGCATCCAGCCGCACGAGTTCTTCGAGCGCGAAGGCGACAACCTGCATGCGCGTGCCAACGTGAGCTTCATCCAGGCCACGCTGGGCGCCGAAATCGAGATCGACGGCATCTTCGAGGACGAGAAGGTGCAGGTGCGCATTCCCGAAGGCTGCCAGAACGAGCAGATCGTGCGCGTGAAGGGCATGGGCATGCCGCGCCTGAACTCCGATTCGCGCGGCGATATGTACGTGCATATCAACGTTCTCATCCCGAAGAAGGTCACCAAGAAGCAGCGCGAGTTGCTCGAGAAGGTGGCGCAGGAGTTCGGCGAAGAGGTTTCCGATGCGCGCAGTCCGCTGCAGAAGCTGCGCGACGCGTTCAACTAAGCCGATCGAAAACGAGCATGCATGCGCGGCGGCCGGAAAGCCGCCGCTTCGCGTTTCGCTATAAGGCTTTTATGCTGATTCGGGCGCGGCGCCCACGCACGGCTCTTACGGGGGCGTTTTCGCTTATATTCGTACCCATCGATGTTTCCGTTGAAAGGCTCCGATGGTGTCCGATACCGAACCCCGCCGTTCCCAGACGTTTCATGTGGTCAATTTGGGCTGCAAGGTCAATCGCGTCGAAAGCGACGACTTCACCGCAGCTCTGCTCGCCCGCGGAGGCGAGGCGGTCGACGAGAAATCCGCAGACCTGGTCATCGTGAACACATGCACCGTCACCGGCGAAGCCGAGAAGAAGACCCGCAAGGCGGTGCGCGGCGCGTTGCGCGCGAACGATCGCGCGCGCGTCATCGTCACCGGATGCGCCGCCGCCATCTCGCCCGAGGTGTTCGAGGCGATGGACACCCGCGTCCAGGTGGTGCCGAAGGGCTCCATGATGGGGCTACTCGCTCCTGAGGGGTCTTCCTTCGAGCCTCACGGCGCCGCGCCCTTGCTGCGCGTCGGCGGCGAATTCCCCACGCGCGTGGGCATCAAGGTGCAAGACGGCTGCAACAACGCCTGCACGTACTGCATCGTTCACGTGGCCCGCGGCCGCGCTTGGTCGAGGCCTGCCGACGAAATCGTTTCCGAGGCGGTCCGCCTGGCTCAGGCGGGCGTGCGCGAGATCGTCCTGACGGGCATCAACCTCGGGTCCTATGCGTTCGAGGGCATGACGCTTGCGGGGCTTTTGCGCCGCCTGCTCGAAGCGACCGACGACGGCGTGCGATTCCGCATTTCGTCGGTCGAGCCGCGCGACGTCCACGACGACCTGATCGAGCTGATGGCGCGATCGGGCGGCCGCATCTGCAGGCATTTGCATCTGCCGCTGCAGTCGGGCTCCCCTAAGGTCCTCAAGGAAATGGCGCGCCCCTACAAGGCGGCGTATTTCGAGGAGCTGGTCGACAGGCTCTACGAGGCCATGCCGATGCTGTCCCTTTCCACCGACGTCATCGTCGGCTTTCCGGGCGAGACCGAAGAGGATTTCCAAGCCACGGTGGCGATGGCGGAGCATTGCCGTTTTTCCAAGATGCATATCTTCCGGTATTCGATGCGTGAGGGAACGCCCGCGGCGCGCCGCGCCGACCAGGTCGACCCTGCCGTGAAGGCCGAGCGCGCCAAGCGCCTCGAAAGCGTCGCGCAGTGCCTTCGCGACGAAGACCTCGCGCGCCGCGCAGGCACGGTCGAGCGCGCGTTGGTCGAGACGAACGGCGTGGCGACCACTGAAAGCTATCATGAAGTGCGCGTGTCCGAAGATGCGCGCGTGGGCGAGTTGACGGAGTTCAGGCTATGAGCGAGAAGACCGGGGCCGATCTGAAACGAGAAAACGCGCTGATCAAGTCGTTCGGATACGCGGCTCAAGGCGTGCGTTTCGCCTCGTCCGAGCGAAACTTCAAGGTGGATTGCCTCGCGGCGGCGGCGGCCGTGCTTCTGTGCGTGCTTTTGCAGGTGCCTGCCTGGGGGTTCGTGGCGGTGATCATGTGCGTCGGCGTCCAGCTCGCGTTCGAGACGCTGAACACGGCGGTCGAGGCGGTGGTCGACCTCGCATCGCCCGACATCCATCCGCTCGCCAAACGGGCGAAGGATTGCGCGGCGGGGGCCGCGCTGATCGCGGCCTGCATGAGCGTTATCGTAGGCCTGGTCGTGTATGTGCCCGCGGCGCTGAGGCTTTTCGGCATTGTATGAGCGCGGGCTTGCCGAGGCATGTGCTGCAAGGGCGCCGCTCGCGCGCCCATTCGAAAGGGGGAGCTATGTCATTGCATCATTTCTTTCTGGACGACCAGGTCCTCGAGCTCGAGTCCGAGCCGTGTTTCGCGTTGCGCTTGAGTCCTGAGGATGCTAAGCACGCCCGCGTGCTCAGGCTCGAGCCGGGAGAGCATCTCAGCGTGGTCGACGCCGCGCGGGATTATTTCGAATGCGAGGTGGTATCGGCGGAGGGCGACATCGTGGTGCGCATCTCCCAGAAGCTCGATGCGCCCGATTGCGGACCGACTGTCGTTTTGGCCCAGGGTCTCGCCAAAGGCGACAAGATGGACGACATCGTGCGTCATGCCACCGAGGTCGGGGTGAGCGCTTTCGTTCCGCTCGTCTGTTCACGTAGCGTGGTGAAGCTCGACGCGAAGAAAGCCGCGGCGAAAACCAAGCGTTGGCAGGCGATCGCACATTCGGCCGCCATGCAGGCGGGTCGGACGACGGTGCCCGAAGTGGCGGAGCCTGTGGATATCGCCCGTGCGGCGAATATGTTTTCCGAGGCGACGGCCGTGTTGGTGTGCTGGGAGGAGTGCCCTTCGACGTCGACCATCGCGTCCGCGCTCGCTAGCGCTTTCGAGGAGTGCGGCGTGTGCGACGCCCGCGACGCCCGTATCGTCGTAGTGGTGGGTCCCGAGGGCGGCCTGTCTGCCTCGGAGGTCGAGATTCTTACGTCCGGCCGTCGGGCATGGCCCGTAACGCTCGGGCCGTCCATCCTTCGCACGGAAACGGCGGGCGTCGTGGCTCCCGCGCTCGTTCTGTACGAGTGCGGCGGCATGGGCAGCGGGCGCGGAGCATGCCGCGTCTAGACGGTCCTGAAATCACGCGTCCTGCACGGTAGGCGCTGCCCGGCTCGCGCGGAATCGCCTACGGCATCATGGGAATGGAAAGAGAGAGGTAGTCGATGAATATCGCTGTTGAAATCGAACACGGTGCGGATATCGCCGAAGGGGTCGATATCGAGGGAATCTCCCGATACGTGCTGGCGCAGGAAGGCCAGCCTGAAAACACCGAGGTTTCCATCACGTTGACCACGAACGAGGAAGTGCATCGCCTGAACAGGGAGTTCCGCGGCATCGACCGTCCGACCGACGTGCTTTCGTTCGAATGCGACGGCTACGACGACGATTTCGACGAGGGCGATGCGTTCGAGGACGCGGGCGTTCCCGATGACGAGCCGTATCTGCTCGGCGATATCGTGATCGCCTCCGACGTGGCGCGCGAGCAGACCGCTCAGTTCGGCACCACGCCTCAGCAGGAACTCGCGGTACTGCTGGTTCACGGCCTTTTGCACCTGTGCGGCTGGGACCATGTGCATTCCGATGAGGAGGCTGAGGAGATGGAGGCACGCGAGCGCGAGATGCTCGCGGGCGTCGGCCTGGCGGGCATCCGATAGGCGATCGGAGCTCGTCGAAAGGCATCCGTCGCCGAATTCTGAGAAATCGGTGAACGACGTGCGTATTTGTGCTATACTTCTGCGTCGGCTTCTTAAGTGCGCCGTGTTACGTCGGAGCAAACGGGACCGTTCAGGAACCGCAGCGTTTCCATCCGACCTCTTTTACGGTGCCAGGCAGTCCAGGGTCTTCAAAGGCCCGGCCGAACAGGGCATTGCGTGCGATGCCCGCGCACTGCGCATACGCCGGACCCGAAAGAGCGCTTAAGCAGCAGGTCGTATCAAGACTCATAGAAGGAAACGAAACATGGATATCATCCGCGCAATCGAACAGCAGCAGATCAAGGAAGTCGCTCCGTTCAACGTCGGCGACACCGTCAAGGTTCACTATCGCATCAAAGAGGGTAACCGCGAGCGCATCCAGGTGTTCCAGGGCGACGTCATCCGCCGTCACGGCCACTCCTGCCGCGAGACCTTCACGGTCCGCAAGATCAGCTTCTCCGTGGGTGTCGAGCGTACCTTCCCGGTTCATTCTCCCAAGATCGAGAAAATCGAGGTCGTTCGTCACGGCGCCGTCCGTCGCGCAAAGCTCTACTATCTGCGCAACAAGGTCGGCAAGGCTGCGAAAATCAAGGAAAAGGCTTTCTAAGTCGACTACCTGCAAAAGCCCGCTTCGGCGGGCTTTTGTTTTTATCGGAACCGATTCGGGCGAAGGGAACGGCATGAAACAGACGTTGGCAGATATCAGGGCGGCGTTGCGCGAGGCCGACAGGGAAGGATTCGAAGCCCTCGCGCGCGCCTTGGAAGGCGACGAGCGCAAAGGCGTGCAGCAGGCGCTTGCCGCTGCCCGCCGCAGGCTCGATGCCGAAGACGCCGAACGTGCGCGTCTCGACGAGATGTATGCGTTTCAGGCGAGTCTGGCCGCCGGAGGAGTCGCCGTCGGCCTCGACGAGGTGGGGCGCGGCCCGGTCGCGGGCCCTCTCACGGTTGCGGCGGTGGTCTTGCCCGACGATGCGCGCATCGAGGGCCTGAACGACTCCAAACAGATCCGCCCCGAGAAGCGCGAGCAAATCGCCGTCGAAGTGAAGGACGGGGCCGCGGCCTGGGCGATCGAACATATCGAGCCCTCTTTCATCGATGAGCACGGCATGGCTTCGGCGCTGCGGACCGCCTTCGCGCGCGCGATCGCGGCGGTCGAAGCCCAGGGCGCGCATATCGATTGCGTGCTGCTGGACGGCAATGCAATGGGCCTTGACCCGCGCGAGCGCAACGTAGTCAAAGGCGACGCGAAATGCGCGTCGATCGCTGCTGCCTCGATTATCGCGAAGGTCGAGCGCGACGCGTTGATGTGCGCGTATGCGGAAACGTATCCCGAATACGGGTTCGAGAGCAACAAGGGCTACGCGAGCGCCGAGCATATCGCCGCAATCGAACGTTACGGGCTCAGCCCGGTGCATCGCGCGTCGTTTTGCCGCGCTTGGACGCAGGACGCGCTTTTCTAGCATCGCGCCTGCTTCGGATCGCGTGTCGGAGGGTGTCTGACGCATGCGTCGCACGTGCCTGCCATGCCTGGGCCGGAAGGAGCGGGCCGTCGCGCCAGAGTCGGGCCTGAAACCCGATAAAAGGGCGCCAGGAGCGTTTTCTATGCTGGTCTTCCGATGAAAGGAGGCGGCATGGAACGAGAAGAGAGCCGCAGGGCCGCGACGAAGGAACGGATTGCAAGACAGGATACGGCGGGCGGCGTAATACCGCAGGAGCCCGAATGCGGCGTCGACGCCGTGAACGAGGGGGCCGAGCGCCCCCGCGAGGACGAGACCGCTTCGATGACCCCGCACGAGCTGGGCGTGCGGGGCGAAGAGGCGGCGTGTGCCTTTCTCGAGCGAAGGGGATACGAAATCCTCGAGCGCAATTGGACGTGTCCTGCGGGCGAGGCGGACATCGTTGCGAAAGACGAGGACGGAACTATGGTGTTCGTCGAGGTCAAAACGCGATCGAGCCTGGAAGCGGGCTTTCCCTCCGAGGCGGTTACGCCGCACAAGCGCGCCCGCTACGAGCGTATCGCAGGATATTTCTTGTCGGAATACGAAGGCGCGGAGTGCCGCGTTCGATTCGACGTCATCTCTATTCTGGTGCTCGGCAACAGCCGTGCGCTCATCAGACATTATGTGAACGCGTTCGCATCGGGGCGATAGCCCATGCATCTGCAATACGTGCTGAAGACGGCCTGCATACGCGGCGTCCGAGCGGTTCCCGTCGAAGTGGAAGTGGTCGTTTCGAGGGGACTTCCGGGCATGACGATCGTCGGCATGCCGGACGCGGCGGTCAGGGAGTCGCAGGAGCGGGTGCGTGCGGCTATCAGGGCCTGCGGGTTCACGATGCCGGCTGACAAGGTGGTGGTGAACCTCGCTCCCAGCTCCCTTCGTAAGGCGGGGTCGGGGTTCGACCTTCCGATCGCGGCGGCCATTCTTGCTGCAACGGGGCAGGTGGATGCCTCGAAGCTCCGAACGTATCTTTGGGTCGGAGAGCTTTCCCTCGAAGGCAGGGTCCGACCTGTCCCCGGCACGCTTTCGTATGCCTGCTGCGCCCGCGAAGAAGGGCTCGACCTGGCCGTTTCGAAAGACGCCGCCGACGGGGCGCAGCTTTCGGGCGTGGAGCAGCGCGGGGTGCGCTCGCTCGGCGACCTGCGTCGCTGCGACCTGCCGTTTCTCGGCTTTCCCGCAGCGCCCGCTCGAAGCGATGCTCCCGATTTCGGGTCGATCTACGGTCACGAGACCGCGAAACGGGCGCTGCAGATCGTTGCGGCGGGCAATCACGGCATTCTGATGACGGGCCCTCCCGGATCGGGGAAGAGCATGCTCGCGGCGGCCTTGCCGTCGATTCTGCCTCCGCTCGACGAGGCCGAGCGAATCGAATCGGCGCGGGTCCATTCGGTCGCGGGCGAGCCGATCGAAAGCATCCTTTCAGGAGTGCGTCCGTTTCGCAAGGTCCACCATTCGACCAGCATGGCGGGCCTGATAGGAGGCGGAACGCCCGTGCACCCGGGGGAGATTTCCCTCGCGCACAACGGAGTGCTCTTTCTCGATGAATTGCCCGAGTTCTCGCCTGCGGTGCTTCAGACGTTGCGCCAGCCCATGGAGCAGGGGCGCGTCGTAATCACGAGGGCCGACGGAAGCGTCGAGTTGCCGTCGCGCTTCATGCTGGCGGCGGCGGCCAATCCGTGTCCGTGCGGACATTACGGAGATCCCGATATCGCCTGTCGCTGCACCGATTCGCAGGTGGCGCGCTACCAGGGGCGGGTCGGCGGCCCTCTGCTCGACCGCATCGACTTGCATGTGGACGTGTGGCGTTGCGACCCCGCTTCGATCATCGAAGGCGAACGTTCGACCTGTGCGACGTCGGATGTTTTACGCGAAGGCGTGCTCGAAGCGCGCGAGTTCGCAAGCTGGAGGCGTGCTGCGCTCGGCGATGGGAGGGCACTCGGGACCGACGACCTGCTGAAGGTATGTCGTCTCGACGAGCAGGCGAAAGGTCTTCTGGAGATGGCGGCGCGTTCGATGGGTATGTCTGGGCGCGGCATAGCCCGCGTGCTCTCGGTGGCGCGCACCATCGCCGATTTGGAGCAATGCCGCGATGTCGACGAGAAGCATCTGGTCGAGGCGATCGGCTTCAGGGTGAGGAAGGGGTCGTGATGGCGAATGCGGGATGCAGCAGGTCCGTGAAGGGCCCGCGCTGGGAGATAGCGCGCGGGACGCAGGGGTATCCGCCCGTGTTCGAATGCCTCGACGATCCTCCTGAGACGCTGTATGTGGTGGGCGATCCCAACGCGTTGAGCGAAGGACTCGCCGTGGTGGGGGCGCGCAAGGCGACTCCGTATGGCAGGGCGGCCGCGCGCCTGTTCGCGGGATGCGCCGCCCGACGAGGAATCTCGGTGATTTCGGGAGGCGCGCGCGGTTGCGATGCCGCCGCGCACGAAGCCGCGCTCGAGCAGGGAGGTCGCACTGTCGCGTTTCTCGGAGGCGGCTGCGATATGGTGTATCCCGTATGCAACGCGGGGCTTTTCGACCGTATCGCCGCATTGGGCGGCGCGGTGGTCTCCGAGCGCCCATGGGGCTTTCCGCCGAAACCTTACACCTTCAGGGCGCGGAACAGGTTGATTGCAGGCCTTGCCCGAGCGACGCTCGTCGTCGAAGCGGGCGTTGCGAGCGGTACGTTTTCGACGGCCGACGAAGCGCTGCGTGCCAACA
Organism: uncultured Slackia sp.; assembly: GCF_959608125.1. GTDB lineage: Bacteria > Actinomycetota > Coriobacteriia > Coriobacteriales > Eggerthellaceae > Slackia. Next base: position 28,881 of record NZ_CAUHPG010000010.1, on the reverse strand, counting down.
GAGACGTGCTCGTGGTGCCGGGATCGATCTTTTCCGAAACATCGCGCGGCGCGAACATGCTGATCAGGCAGGGCGCCATGCCGGTGATCGACGAAGAGTCGTTTTGCGAGATGCTCGACCGTATGTTTCCCGAAACGGCTTCGGCGCATCCTGCATATGTTTCCGCGCCGGCAAAGGGCGTGGTGAGCGGTCAAGGGGCTTTGCCGCTGCCGGGGCCGCGCGAAACCTACGTGGCCGCGGCGCTCGCCGCCGATCCGATGCGCCTCGAGCAGATGGCCGCCGCTTTCGTCGACGGCGACGAGCCGCTTTTCGGGGGCATGAGCGAGTTGATGGCGTGCGTCGGCCGCCTGGAGGCGATCGGCGCGATCGAGCGGTATCCTGACGGAAGGTTCGGCGCGGTGAAGCAAGCCTGAATGCGGGCGGTTTCTATGGAAACGATATGGTTGCGGATGCGTCTGGCTCGAAGAGTGCGGGCATCCTCACTCGAGCCGGTAGAATCACGGCCATGGATAAGACAGTAGATATCATCGGCGCGGGCCTTGCGGGAAGCGAGGCGGCTTTGCAGCTTGCCTCCCGCGGCGTTCGCGTCCGCCTTCATGAAATGCGGCCCGTCGTCCAGACGGCCGTCCATCACGGTTCCGATTGCGCCGAGCTGGTTTGCTCGAATTCGCTCAAAAGCACCAAGCCGGAAAGCGCAGCAGGCATGCTCAAGGCCGAGCTTGCGGGCCTCGGGTCGTTCTTGATCGAGCAGGCGGGCCTCAATCGCGTCGACGCCGGCGGCGCTCTCGCCGTCGACCGCGACGCCTTCTCGGCCGCGGTCACGCGTCTCGTGCGCGAGCATCCTTCGATCGAATATATCGTCGGCGAGGTCGACCGTCCTCCGGCGGATGCCGACGCGGTCGTTCTGGCCACCGGTCCCTTGACATCGGATGCGCTGGCGTCATGGGTCGCCGAGCGCGCAGGGTCCGACAACCTCGCCTTCTTCGACGCCGCGGCTCCGATCGTCATGGCGGATTCTCTTGACGAAGCCGTGCTGTTCCGCCAGTCGCGCTACGAGGACCAGGCGGTGGGCGACTATCTCAACGCGCCGTTCACCAAGGAAAGCTACGACGCCTTCATCGACGAGCTGCTCGCGGCGGACCGCGTCATCAAGAAGGATTTCGAGACGGGCGATTTGTTCCAGGCATGCCAGCCGATCGAGGAAATCGCGCGCAAGGGTCACGACGCGCCGCGCTTCGGAACGTGCAAGCCGGTCGGATTGACCGATCCCGCCACGGGCAGGAGGCCCTGGGCCGCCGTGCAGCTGCGTGCCGAAAACGCCGACCTGACCGCGTACAACCTCGTGGGATTCCAGACCAATCTGACGTTTCCGGAGCAGCGCCGGGTGTTCCGCATGATTCCCGGCCTCGAAAACGCCGAGTTCGCCCGCTACGGCGTGATGCACCGCAACACGTTCATCTGCGCCCCCGAGCTGCTCGATCGCACGCTTTATTTCGAGAAGGCGTCCGCCGAGGTCCCGGTCTATGTTGCCGGCCAGCTTTCGGGCACGGAGGGTTACTGCGAGGCCATCATGTCGGGTCTCGTGGCGGCTTTGTCCGTCTACGCGCGCCTGAGCGGCGTCGAGATGCCCGTCATGCCGCGCGCCATGGCCTTCGGCGCCCTGCTCGATTACGCGACCGACCCGAACACCGAGGTCTATCAGCCCATGCATGTGAATTTCGGCATCATGGAGCCGTTCGAGCAGCGCATCCGCAACAAGCAGGAACGCTATGCCGCCTATGCGCGCCGCGGGACGGAAGCGCTCGAATCGTATCGCAGCGCCCTGCAGGAAGCGGGCCTGCTCTGATCATGGACGATGCGCAGCGCATATCGCAGGCGCCGATCGATGGGCGCTTCGTCGCCTGCGTCGGGCGATTCCTCGATGCTCTGGCGCTGCAGCGCAACGCATCGGAGCATACGGTGCGAGGGTATCGCTGCGACCTGTTCGATTACGGGCGTTGGGCGGCGCGAAAAGGCGTCGACCCGCTGTTCGCGGACCATCGCGCCATGCGTCGCTACCTGGCCGAGCTCGACGCGGCCGGCTGCTCGCGGCGCACGACCAACCGGCGCCTTTCGGCCATGCGCTCGTTTTTCCGCTGGCTCGAGGCGAACGGGGTGCCGTGCGACGATTCGGTCGTGTCCATCCAGGGCCCCAAGGCCGAAAAGGGCTTGCCGCGGGTGATGAGCGCCGCCGACATGCGGCGCCTGCTTTCCGTCTATGCGGATCGCGACGACGAGCGCGGCATGCGCGACCAGGCGCTGCTCGAGCTTCTGTACGCGTGCGGCGCGCGTGTGTCCGAGGCCGCGAACCTCGGCGTGGACGGCGTCGATTTCGCGGGGGCGCAGGTCAAGGTGTTCGGCAAGGGCCGTAAAGAGAGGATCGTGCCGCTGCATGACGCGGCCTGCCGCGCGTTGCGCCGCTATCGCGACGAGGCGCGGCCCGTTCTCGAGTGCGCGGGGCCTTCGCCGTATTTCTTTCTGTCCACGCGCGGTGCGAAGATGAGCTCCGACGCCATTCGCGCGGTGTTCAAAAAGGCGCTTTCGGCCGCGGGCCTCGACCCCTCGCTTTTCCCGCACGCCGTGCGCCACACGTTCGCCACGGACCTTCTCGAAGGGGGCGCCGACCTGCGCAGCGTCCAGGAAATGCTCGGCCATGCGAGTCTGTCAACCACTCAGATCTATACGCACGTTTCGCCGACGAGGCTGAAAAACGAGCACGCCCGCGCGCATCCGCGCGGGTAGAGCGATATGGCGAAACCGGGCAGAATGGCGAATACGCCATCGGATGTATGGCATTGCGCGCCGCGACGGCTTAGCATGAAACGATGAATGATTTCGAAAAACAACCCCATGCATTCTCCAAGCTCGGCGGCAAGGCGAGCCGGTCGGCTCGCGCGTTCATCTCGTCGTTGCTCGGCGACTCGGTGCGTGAGCGTGAGGGCGAGCCTGCGGGTCCCTTCGAGCTTTCGGGCATGCGTCCGCGCGATTGGGGCGTCGATGCCTTGGTCGCCTTGCTTGCGTTCATGTTCGGATGCGTGCAGCTTATTCTCGCATCCACGTCGGTGCTTTATGTCGACGGCCCGTTCAGGGAAATGGCGGGCCTGGTCAATATCGTTCCTAACGGATATGCATACGCCGCGCTGGCGTTTACGACTTTTCCCTTGGTGTTGCGCCGCGCTGCGCCGTGGCCGACGCTTGCTATCGTATCGGCGTGCTTCTTCTTCTCGAGCGGCTTCATGTCCGGATACGCCCTGTCGGCCGTCGGGCCGATCGTCGCCGCCTTCACGGTGGCAAGCGAGCTGAGCGGCCGGCACGCCGTCGGCGCGGGCATTGTCACGGCCATCGTGATGCTTGTGGTGCCGACGCCGCTGCCGAGCGAGACGCTCGCCGCCATCATGCGCATGCAGAATGCCGTATTCGCCGCTGCCGCGGTGTCGCTCGGGTTCGCGGTGCGGACCTATCGGGCCTATGCGCGCGAAACCGAGCGCAGGCTCGACGAGGCTGAGCGCAGTCGCGAAGAGCTCGCTGCGCGTCGCGTCGCCGAAGAACGCGTGCGAATCGCCCGTGACGTTCATGACATCACGGCGCATTCCCTTTCGGCGGTCACCATCCAGGCCGCCGCCGCCGAGCGTCTGATCGACCTCGATCCGGTCGCGGCGAAAGAGGCGATTCGCGACATCAGGACCGTTTCGAAAGGGGCTCTCGACGAGATACGCTCCATGGTCGGCGTGCTTCGCGGCGACGAAGCGGCGCAGACGGCGCCTGCGGAAGGGACGGAGCGCCTCGACGACGTGGTGTCCTACCTTAGGCGCGCAGGTCTCGATGTCTCGTGCTCGACGCGCGGCTACGAGAAAGAGAAGGTTCCCGCGTTCGTCGACATGGCTCTTTTCGCCCTCGTACGCGAAGCGGCCACCAATACGGTGCGCCATGCCCATGCGTCTCATGTGGATGTTACGCTGCGTTCGACCGGCTCGTCGGCGTCTTTGTCCTACGTCGATGACGGCGTGGGTTTTTCCCAAGCCGATCGCGATGAGGCCGAAGGACATGGACTGCGGGGCATGGCCGAGCGTATCGAGGCGCTCGGCGGCCGATTCCGGGCTGCCGGAAATGGCGGATGCGCGCTTTCCGCCGAAATCCCTCTGGAAGGAGTTCGCGATGCTCGATAGCAAAACACCCGCTGCGCCGATCCGCGTGGCCATAGCCGACGATCAGGACCTCGTACGCAAAGGCTTTCGCCTCATCCTCTCATCGTTTCCCGGCATCGAGGTGGTGGGCGAGGCGGTCGACGGCTCCGATGCGGTCGCGTTGGCGCGCAGGATGAGGCCCGATGTCTTGCTGATGGATATCCGCATGCCGCGCAAAAACGGCATCGAAGCCACCAAGATTTTGGCCGAAGACCCCGAAGCCTCTCATGTCGCCGTTTTGATCTTGACTACGTTCGACATCGACGAATACGTCTATGACGCCTTGGCGGCGGGTGCGAGCGGGTTTTTGCTCAAAGACGTCGAACCGGACGAGCTGGCGCGCGCCGTGCGCGTGGTGGCTGCGGGCGATGCCCTGATCGAGCCGTCCGTCACGCGCCGCCTGGTGGAAACCTATGCGGCATCGAGGCGCAAGACGCGCTTCGACGGGTCGGCGGTCGAAGGCCTCACCGAGCGCGAGCGCGAGATCTTGAGCCTGGTCGGCCGCGGCATGAGCAATGACGATATCGCCGACGAGCTGGTCATATCGCCCGCTACGGTGCGCACGCACGTCGGTCGCGTCATGGCGAAGCTCGACGCCCACGACCGCGCTCAGCTGGTGGTGGCCGCCTATGAAAGCGGCTTGGTGAAGCCAGGAATGTAGGCCGTATTCGCGCCGCGGCTCTTTGGACGTATGGAGGATTTCGCGTACGTCCGTTCGAAACGCCCGATCGCTGCAATAAACTATCCAATTACACATAATGCATTCGAAGAGAGGTTCGGAAAGTGGCAAGCGATTCCATCGTGGTCAAAGGGGCCCGTGAGCACAATCTCAAAGATGTGAGCGTGACCATACCGCGCGACAAGCTGGTGGTCATCACCGGTCTTTCGGGAAGCGGCAAGTCGAGCCTGGCCTTCGACACCATCTACGCCGAGGGTCAGCGTAGGTATGTCGAAAGCCTTTCGGCCTATGCGCGTCAGTTTTTGGGCCAGATGAACAAGCCCGACCTCGACAGCATCGACGGCCTTTCGCCGGCCGTTGCGATCGATCAGAAAACCACGTCGAAAAACCCGCGCTCGACCGTGGGAACCACGACGGAAATCTACGATTACCTGCGTCTGCTGTACGCGCGCATCGGCATTCCGCATTGCCCGGAATGCGGCCGTGAAATCAAGAAGCGCACCACCGACCAGGTCACCGACGAGATTCTTGGTCTTGGCGAAGGCAAGCGCGCGCTGATCCTGGCGCCTGTCGTGGTGGGGCGCAAGGGCGAACACACCAAGATTCTCGCCGATTTGCAGAAAGAGGGCTTTTCCCGCGTGCGCATCGACGGCGAGGTGGTCAAGCTCGGAAACGAGCCGGTGAAGCTCGATAAGAAATTCAAGCATACGATCGACGTGGTGGTCGACCGCGTGGTGCTCAAGGATTCCGCGCAGGGCCGCATCGCCGAATCGGTCGAAGTCGCCACCAGGCTTGCCGAAGGCCGCGTCGTCGTCCATATCGTCGACGACGAGCCCGCCTCCGAAGACGCGCTGAAGACGACGCCCGGTTTCACGGGAATTTCTGCGGCCGACCATTTCTTCTCGCTCGCGTTGGCGTGCCCCGAGCACGGCCATTCGATGGACGAGCTGCAGCCGCGCGATTTCAGCTTCAACGCGCCTTACGGCGCCTGCCCCGACTGCGCCGGCCTTGGCAGCAGGGAGGAGGTCGATCCGAGCCTGCTTGTGCCCGACCCGTCGCTGTCGCTGAACGAGGGCGCCATCGCCCCGTTCGCCACTGGAAATTATTACCCGCAGGTCTTGCGTGCTGTCTGCGCGCATATGGGCGCCGATCCCGCCACCGCGTGGGAAGACCTGCCGAAAAAGGTCCGCGATGCGCTCCTGTTCGGCATCGAGAAAGAGAAGGTCCGTGTCGACTACGTGACCGTCGACGGCCGTGAAACCTATTGGAACATCGATTGGGAAGGCGCCTGCGAGGCGGTCCTCGGCCGCTACAAGGATGCGCAATCCGATTCCCAGCGTGACAAATACGGCAAGTACTTCGCCACCATCCCGTGCGCGACTTGCGGCGGTAAGCGTTTGCGTCCCGAAATCCTGGCCGTTACAGTTGGCGGCAAGAACATCCATGAGGTCTGCGAGATGGCGGCGGTCGATTCGCTGGCGTTCTTCGACGCCCTCGAGCTGAGCGAGCGCGAGGCGACGATCGGCGCGGCGATCGTCAAAGAAATCCGCGCGCGATTGAAGTTCCTTGTCGATGTGGGCCTCGATTATCTGACGCTCGAGCGCGCGACGGCGTCGCTTTCGGGCGGCGAAGCGCAGCGCATCCGCCTGGCCACGCAAATCGGCGCAGGCTTGATGGGCGTGCTCTATATTCTGGACGAACCTTCGATCGGCCTGCATCAGCGCGATAACGAACGCCTGATCGCGACGCTCGAGCATCTGCGCGATCTGGGCAATACCGTGATCGTGGTCGAGCATGACGAAGATACGATTCGTCATGCCGACTACGTTATCGACATGGGTCCCGGTGCAGGCGAGCGCGGCGGCGCGGTTGTCGCCGCAGGCGCGCCCGACCAGGTGGCCGCGGCCGAAGGAAGCTTCACGGCCGATTACCTGTCCGGGCGCCGCCGTATCGAAGTGCCTGCCGAACGCCGCCGCCCCCGCAGAGGGTCGGTCAAGCTCACGGGCGCGTCCGAAAACAATCTGAAGAATGTGACGGTCGAGGTCGAAATCGGAACGCTTACCGTGGTGACGGGCGTGTCGGGTTCGGGCAAGAGCTCGTTGATCACCGATACGCTCGCCCCCGCCTTGGCGAACCGCATCAACCGCGCCCATCATCGCACGGGCGCCTACCGCAAGCTTTCCGGCTACGAGGCGCTCGACAAGGTAATCGATATCGACCAGAGCCCTATCGGTCGTACGCCGCGTTCGAATCCCGCGACCTATATCGGGCTGTGGGACGACATCCGCGCTCTGTTCGCGAGCACCCAGGAGGCAAAGGCGCGCGGTTACGCGCCCGGCCGCTTCAGCTTCAACGTGAGCGGGGGGCGTTGCGAAGCGTGCAAGGGCGACGGCCAGATCAAGATCGAGATGCATTTCCTGCCGGACGTCTACGTGCCGTGCGAAGTGTGCGGAGGCAAGCGCTACAACCGCGAAACGCTTCAGGTCGCCTATCGCGGCAAGAACGTCTACGACGTGCTCGATATGACGGTCGAAGAGGCCCTCGAGTTCTTTAAGAACATCCCCGGCCTGGCGCGCAAGCTGCAGACCCTGCACGACGTCGGTTTGGGCTACATCCGTCTGGGGCAACCCGCCACCACGCTTTCGGGCGGCGAAGCCCAGCGTGTGAAGCTGGCCAGCGAGCTGCAGCGCCGCCAGACCGGCAAGACGTTCTACATCCTCGACGAGCCTACTACGGGCCTGCATATGGAAGACGTGCGCCAGCTGCTCGACGTGCTGCAGCGCCTGGTCGACAAGGGCAATACCGTCCTGGTGGTCGAGCATAACCTCGATGTGATCAAGTGCGCCGACCGCGTGATCGACCTGGGACCCGAGGGTGGTGCGCGCGGCGGCTCGATTCTCGTGGCGGGTACGCCCGAGGAGGTGGCCGCCACGCCGGAAAGCCACACCGGCCGTTTCCTGCGTCCTCTTCTGGAGGCCGGACGATGAGGCGCCATGACGCCGGTGCCTCATCGCCCGAGGAAAATGGCGCCGCGTTCGAGAAGGGCGCGTCATGTGCGTGCGGCCGGGGCGAAGGGGATGAGCCGTCGTTTTCATGCTCGGCCGAGGCAGCGCGCCTGCTCGACGCCCGTTCGGTCGCTGCGTCGCGTGCGGCGAAGCAGCATAAGCGCGAACGCATCGCGCTCGCCGTGTTCGCCGTGCTGGTCGTTGCGGGCTTCGTCCTGCTGACGTCGTACATCTCGAACGCGGGCCGCGGGCTCAACGTCGCGGCTACGAGCATCGACGATGTCGCTGGAGACATGTCGGGCTACGATGTGGTGCTGTTCGACGGAACGGTGCGAAAGAAGGATTCGTCGCAGGTCGACGACAAGGCGGCCGATGCGCAAGGAAGGGATGTCAAGCCCATTCTGATTCCGTCTTCATCGGCTAAGATATCTTCGGCCGAGGATGCCGAAAGCGCTTCTTCGCAGACGCAGTATGCTGCTGACGGGGCTTCCGACGGGGAGATGACGATGGAGGAAGCGCGTGCGATCTATGAGGGTAAAAAGGCCTCCGTCATCGAAATCCACTCGGATTCGCTGCGTGAATTCGTGAGCGGCCGCATCATTATGAAAGACGGCCATACTTACGGCTTCTTCAGCATTCCCGCGGATATGACGGGGGGCTTTTCTATGCCGACGACGACCACGACGAAGACGACGAAGACGACCGTTACCACGCCGTCGGGCGAACCCGGATCGGTCGATGAGAAGACCACGACGCGTGTGAAGAGCGCTTACGGAAGCGTATCCGAGCTGTTCGCCGCCGTCGATCCCGCAGCGATCGATCCGGCGTTGGTGAAGCACATCGAAGACGTGCTGGGTCGTTTCGAGGCGGCTCATGTCGATACCGTGGTGGCGTTTACGTCCGACCCTACGCCTTTTTCCGTGATTTCGGGCGTGGATGCGGTGATCACGTTCAAGTCCGACGACCGTTTCTCGATGAGCGAGGTTATCGACGGCACGCTGTACTTCGACGCGCCCGAGGAAGGCAGCGTCGGCGTGCTTATGATAGCCCCTGGAAATGTAGCTTCCACGAAGGTTCTTACGGAAAACTAGTTTCGTCTATCGACTGGGTGAAAGTCGTCCGCCACGGTGCGCTGCGACCGTCGGCGGGCGGCATTTTCTATTTCCATGCCGTATCTTTTCTTTCGCTTTCGGCGGAGGACCGTCGCGCGATGGTATCATGACGCATCTCGCTTATATTCCGTTTCGCTTTTCCGACCATAGAGCGGCACTTGGAGCGAAACGCGGCGCTCGCGTTTCTAGGCGGGCTTTTATCGGGGCGGGAACGGATCAGGCGGCCCTACGGGGTCTTGTCGGGAGGAGAAGCATGGGCATTGCGAAGGGGTACGCGCGGGCATCGCTTCATGGACGGCTCGCCGCGCAGTGCAACGATACGGCGCGGCGTCTCGGCGCGACCGCGCGGGGGACATGTCCGGTCGATATGACGCGCGCCCAGGTGGGCGTTGCGCATGCGCAAAGCTGCGGGAAGTGCGTTCCGTGCCGTATCGGGCTTGCGAGCGTTTCGAGCATGCTGGAAGACATCATCGACGGCAAAGCGGATTCGGGTGCGCTTGCGCGCCTGCGTTCGCTTGCCGAGCATATCAGGGATACGTCCGATTGCGCTATCGGCTACCAGGCGGCCGAGCAGGTGCTCGTGAGCCTTGCGGCGTTCCATGACGATTTCGAACAGCATATGGAGCATGGAAGCTGCCTGCGCAGCTCGTCTCAGGGCGTGCCATGCACGGTGTCGTGTCCTGCGCACGTCGACGTTCCGGGCTATATCGCGCTGACGGCCGCGGGTCGCTTCGATGATGCGGTCGAACTGATCAGGAAAGACAACCCGTTTCCTTCGGCGTGCGCCTACGTCTGCGAGCATCCTTGCGAGCAGACTTGTCGCCGCGCGCTGGTCGACGATGCGATCAACATCCGGGGCATGAAGCGCTATGCCGTCGATCATGAGACGCGGCCGCGCGCCGCATCGCGCCTCGAGGCCACGGGCAAGAAGATCGCCGTGGCGGGTTCCGGCCCGTCCGGCCTTTCTGCGGCCTACTACTTGGCGCGTCTCGGCCACGACGTCACGGTGTTCGAACGCCTCGAGAAGCCGGGCGGCATGCTGCGCTACGGCATTCCCAACTACCGTTTTCCCAAAGACATCCTCGATGCCGAAATCGCGTCGATCGAGGCGGCGGGCGTGAAAATCGTCTACGGCGTCGACGTGGGCGTCGACCTGCCGATCGAGGACGTGCGACGCGATTACGATGCGCTGTACGTCGCGATCGGCGCGCACGGCGACAAGCGCGTCGGCATCGAGGGCGAAGACGCCGCAGGCGTCGTATCGGCGGTCGAGATGCTGCGCGAGGTGGCATCGGGCGAGCTTCCCGACTGGAAGGGAATGGACGTGTGCGTCATCGGCGGCGGCAACGTCGCGATGGACGCCGCTCGCACGGCCATCCGTCTGGGAGCGAAAAGCGTCACCGTGGTCTATCGTCGTCGCGCGGCCGACATGACGGCGCTGCCCGAGGAAATCGAGGGCGCAGTGGCCGACGGCTGCCACATCGCCGACCTCTCGGCGCCTGTGCGGATCGAGACCGACGAGGCGGGCCGCGTGTGCGGGCTGCAGATTCAGCCGCAGGTCACGGGCCCTGTCCGCAACGGCCGCCCGTCTCCTGTGCCCGCACAGCGCCCGGTCGAATCCATCGCATGCCAGGCTGTGGTGGTGGCCGTCGGCCAGGATGTCCTCTCGGCGCCGTTCGAGGGCGCGGGCCTCGCATGCGAGCGCAAGACCCTCGTCGTCGATGACAAGCTGCGCTGCATCGATGCCGCAGGCGTCTATGCGGGCGGCGACTGCATGCGCGGTCCCGCATCGGCGATCATCGCGATCGCCGACGGCAAGCAGGCTGCGCGTTCGATCGACGCCGACCTCGGCTTTCATCGGGAGCTGTCGCTCGATATCGTATTCGATCCGGTCTCGCAGCACGACCGAATGCCGTGGGGTCGCGCTGTTCTCGGCGAAAGGCCGGGCGAGCAGCGCCGCCACGATTTCGAGCTGGTGGAATACGGGTTCTCGGAGCAGGAGATGCGCCAGGAGGCGGCGCGCTGCCTGAGCTGCGACCATTACGGATGCGGAATCCTGCGCAAGGAAGGAAGGCTCGCATGGTAGAGGCGAATCGTGCGGCGCAAGAGCGCCATGAAACCGTCCGTGTCGTTGTGGACGGCGTGGGCATCGATGCGCCACAGGGCGCGACGATCCTCGAGGCCGCCCGTCTCGCAGGCATTGAAATCCCCACGCTGTGCTATCTGCGCGAGCTCAACGAAATCGGCGCCTGCCGTATCTGCGTCGTCGAGGTCGAAGGGATCGACCGCCTGGTGGCGGCATGCAATAGCCCCGTCTTCGACGGCATGGAGGTGCGTACCGACACGCAGCGCGTCCGCCTTGCGCGTCGTACCAACCTGCAACTCATCCTTTCGCGCCATGACCGTCGTTGCCCGACCTGCTTCAGAAACGGAACGTGTCGCCTGCAGGCCCTGGCCGACCGCATGGCCATTCATGACGTGCCGTTTCCTACGAGCTTCGATTCCGAGCCGGTCGACAAGCGCTTCCCGCTGGTGAAAGAGCCTGCGAAGTGCATCTCGTGCCTCAGGTGCGTTTCGGTGTGCGAGAAAAGCCAGGCGCTCGCAGTGTGGGCGCTCGTCGATTCAGGCTCGCGAAGCCGCGTCGATGCGGTGGCGAAAGACGACTGCTCGTATTGCGGGCAGTGCATCACGCATTGTCCCGTGGGGGCTCTGCACGAGCGAAGCGATATCGCGCGCGTGTTCGACGCGATCGGCGATCCCGATACGGTGACGATCGCGCAGATCGCGCCGTCGGTGCGCACGTCGTGGCACGAGGGGCTCGGTCTCGAAAACGAGGAGGCGACTCCCGGCCGCATGGTGGCGGCTGTGCGAAAACTCGGCTTCGACTACGTGTTCGACACCGACTTCGCGGCCGACATGACCATCATGGAGGAGGGAAGCGAGCTTCTGCATCGGCTCGAGGCGGGGGTCGACGGCCCGATGTTCACGTCGTGCTGTCCCGGATGGGTGCGCTTCCTCAAGACGCGCTACCCGTGGATGCAGGATCGCCTTTCCACGACGAAGTCGCCCCAGCAGATTTTCGGCGCTTTGGCAAAAACATACTATGCGGATCTACTTGGCATCGACCCATCGCGGATTTTCGTGGTATCCTACATGCCTTGCGTGGCGAAAAAGGCAGAACGGGCCTATCCTGGCATGGATTCGAACGAAGGCATCCGGGACGTTGATGCGGCGCTGACCGTGCGTGAGCTCCAGCGTCAGATCAAATCCCGTTTCTTGAACGTCTCATTGCTCGACGAGGAGGATTTCGATGCTCCGTTGGGCGTCGCTACCGGCGCAGGCCATATTTTCGGCGTTACCGGGGGCGTGATGGAGGCGGCTTTGCGCTCGGCGTATTTCCTTGCAACGGGTTCGAACCCCGATCCCGATGCATTCGAAGAAATCCGTTATGACGGCATAGAGCGCGGTTGGCGTGAGAAGACGTTCGACCTTGCGGGTCGAAAGCTTCGTGTCGCGGCTGCGAGCGGCCTTGCGAATGCAGATGCGCTGTGCGCTGCCATCGACCGCGGCGAAGTCTCCTACGATTTCGTCGAAGTCATGGCGTGTCCGGGCGGTTGCGTCGGAGGAGGCGGCCAGCCTATCTGCGAGGGCGAGGAACGAGCGGCCCTACGCGGATCGGCCTTGCGTCGCATCGATGCGCAAAGCGAATTGCGTTTCAGCCATGAGAATCCTTCCGTGCAGGCATGTTACGGCGCTTTTCTGGGAGAGCCGCTCTCCGAACTCGCCGAACGTCTGCTGCACAGCGATCACGGGGCGTGGTCTATGCCGTGCGCTGTGGGGGTCGACGGTCCGGCAGAGAAGAGCTAGTGTCGGATTGCGGGTCGAAGGATTCGCGCGCGGGTCGCGGCTTCGGCAGGGCCGTCCCGCGCGTTACCGATAGGTGCGGGCGCGTCGCGGCGCCCGCACCTTTTTCGTGCACGCATTTCGATGATGCCGCCCGCTCGCGGGACCGTCGAATAAGGGGGGCTTTCCTCTATCGGGCGATTTATCGCGCCGACGGCCGATGATTTTTCCGAATATGCATGATTCGGGCATTGATACATTTCAGTACATGCCAGATGAACAGGGGAAACATCGAATATATCCCAGGTGTCGCTTTGTATATGCATACGCTATGCAAAACCGTGGATATATGTGCCGAAAATAAATGGAAAACCCCTCGAAATACCTGCTTATGGGGAGTATGATGGCCTCATCGGCAGAGTGATGACCCGGAATGCGATAAGGAGTGAAAAACGATGACCGAACACGAAATGTCTCTGCGATCCGCTTGTGCGCCTGTTGTGTGCGCTATCTCTCTCATCTGCGGCGTTGCTCTTCTTTGCGTCGCTGCGATCGTTATGATGGGAGTTATCTAGGGTCTTCGCTGCCGCGGTGCAGCGGTTGTTTTCCTTCGGAATCTCCCAGTAATTCTGCCGATATTCGGAATTTCGTATAACAAAGCATCCGCGAACCCACTGTGTCGCATTCGTCTTCGAAAAAGGAGACGAAGGGTTCAAGGCCGCACCGATAGACTCTTCCGAAAGCCCTGCGAATGTCGCAGGGCTTTTTCGTATGCAACCAGACGGCGTTAGACGAAGCCGCGGCTTTGTCGCCGAGCTCGGCGCATAAAAAACGTCCCGCCTCGAATTACGTGACGGGACGTTTGCATTCGGCGATGCGATTCGTCGGAGGGATTAGACGATGCCCTGGGCCATCATGGCATTGGCGAGCTTGTTGAAGCCGGCGATATTCGCGCCGACGACGTAGTTGCCGGGTTGGCCGACCTCCTCTGCAGCATCGGCTGCCGCATGGAAGATGTTCACCATGATGCCGTTGAGCTTGGCATCGACTTCATCGAAGGACCAGGAAAGGCGTTCGGAATTCTGGCTCATCTCGAGGCCCGAGGTGGCCACGCCGCCGGCGTTAGATGCCTTGCCGGGGAAGAACGCGACGCCGGATTCGATGAGATAGTCGGTGGCATCGAGCGTCGTGGGCATGTTGGCGCCTTCGGCGACCACCTTGCAGCCGTTGGCGACGAGGGCCTCGGCGTCCTCGATGAACAGCTCGTTTTGCGTGGCGCACGGCAGGGCGATGTCGCAGGGGATGCTCCAGACGCCGCGGCCGTCATGGTATTCGGCGCCGGCGACGCGCTCGGCATAGGCGGAGATGCGGCCGCGCTCGACTTCCTTGATCTGCTTGACCGCATCGAGCTTGACGCCTGCGGGGTCGTGGATCCAGCCGGTGGAGTCGCTCATCGTGACCACCTTCGCGCCGAGTTGCTGGGCTTTCTCGGCGGCGTAGATCGCCACGTTGCCGGCACCGGAGATGCAGACGGTCTTGCCCTCGAGGGAGTCGCTTGTCTGGGCGAGCAGCTCTTGAACCAGATAGACCAGGCCGTAGCCGGTGGCTTGGGTGCGGGCGAGAGAGCCGCCGAAGGAGAGGCCTTTGCCGGTGAGCACGCCGGTCCATTCGTTGCGCAAGCGTTTGTATTGGCCGAACATGTAGCCGACCTCGCGCGCTCCGACGCCGATGTCGCCGGCGGGAACGTCGGTGTCGGCGCCGATATGGCGGGAGAGCTCCGTCATGAAGCTCTGGCAGAAACGCATGACCTCGCCGTCGGATTTACCTTTGGGGTCGAAGTCGGAGCCGCCCTTGCCTCCGCCCATGGGAAGCGTGGTCAGGCTGTTCTTGAAGCACTGCTCGAAACCGAGGAACTTGATGATGGACAGGTTGACGGAAGGATGGAAGCGCAGGCCGCCCTTATAGGGGCCGAGGGCGCTGTTGTACTGGACGCGATAGCCGCGGTTGACCTGGACCTTACCCTGGTCATCGACCCAGGGGACGCGGAACATGACGACGCGCTCCGGTTCGACGAGACGCTCGAGCAGGCCTGCCTCCTCGTATTCGGGATGCGCCGCGAGGGCGGGCTCGATGGAGGTCAGGACCTCGGTGACGGCTTGGATGAATTCGGGCTCGTTTGCGTTTTTCGCCTTGACCTGTTCGATCACGCGTTGTGCGTACGTCATGGCTTCCTCCTATTGTCGGTCATGCGGACTCGTTTCGTCCCGCGTTCTTCCGTGATGCACTCTAGCAGATTAAAGCCGCTCTGTTTCATCGCTGTTACGGTGTCGAGATTCATGGCGAAAGCGGTCTACGAGCGGCGCAATTGGTCCCCGTCGGCGGCATTGCGGGACAGGGCGTGCGAAAACGTGGCGGTTCGGCAACGGTGTTCCGCGGCGGGGCCGCGCTGCGTTACCATGGTGCGTGGAGGCGCGAGAGATGGATGCGCCGGACGATGGCGCCTTTCCAGAGGCGTTTCGATGGCCCGTTCGTACGGGCGGATACGGCGGTGGAGTATGCCAAACGGCACCATGGACGATAAGCAGCCGAGCGTGCGCCGCTCGGCGACCCTTCTGGCCCTTGCGGCGTTCTTCGCGTTTCTCGCGGCGCTCGGCGTGATGTATTCCCAACAGGTGCTCGCAGCCGTCGGTGCCGTATGGGCGGCGTTTTTCCCTCTTGTCCTGGGCTGCGTGATCGCGTTTTTGGTCAACCTGATCATGGGCCGTCTCGAGCGCGTGTATTTCCCATCGGCAAAGGCGGGCCCTTTGGCGGCGTCTCGACGTCCGGTTTGCTTGGCGGCGTCGTTCGCCATTATCGCGATCGTTATCGCCGTCATCGTGAATTTGGTCCTTCCTGAGATGAAGGCGTCGGCCGGCATTATCCAGCAGGGCGCCGTTCTGGTTCTGGAGGATTTCTACCAGTGGGCGCAAGACGACCTGGATATGCTGCTTGCTTCGCTCGATACCGCGGCCGTCGAGAATATCGAGCACAGCTTCGCCGATTTCATGGCCACTCTTTCGAGCGGTGATTCGTCGAGCTTGATGAACATGGTGAAGTCGGTCTTTTCGACTGCGACATCCATCGCGCACAACGTATTCTCCTTCATCGTGGCGCTCGTGTTCTCTCTGTATATCCTGCTCGATAAGGATCGCGTGTTCAGGGGCCTTGACACCTTCATCGAGATGACGGTGCCCGCGCGCTTCGCCGACACCCTGCGCCATGCGGGGCATGTGGCCAACCAGTCCTTCTCGCGCTTCATCACGGGCCAGTGCATCGAGGCGGTCATCCTGGGAACGCTGTGCGCCATCGGCATGGCCATCTTCGGCATGCCGTACGCCGTGGCCGTCGGCGCATGCGTGGGCCTCACCGCGCTCGTGCCCGTCTTCGGCGCCTGGCTGGGCGGCGCGATCGGCTTCCTCATGATTTTGACTGTCGACCCCATGCAGGCCGTCTGGTTCGTCGTGTTCCTCGTCATCCTGCAGCAGCTCGAGTCGCATCTGATCTATCCCAATGTCGTGGGCGCCTCCGTCGGCCTTCCCGGCATCTGGGTGTTCGCGGCCGTGCTGGTGGGCGGCGCGCTGTTCGGCGTGGTCGGCATGTTCCTCGGCGTTCCCACGGTGGCGACGCTGCGCACGCTGGCGATCGACCGCGCTGCTGAAATCCGCGCGCGCAGAAAAGAGCTCGCCGAGCAGCAGAACGCGGTTTGCTCCGATGAGGCTGCGGCCGGCATAGCCGAATAAGAGCGCTTCTTTTGTCGGAATAAGGAAAGCATACTGTAAACTGCCTGATGGGCGCTGCGAAGGTTTTATTCGCAGCGCTTTTTCGTGCTTCGTGCGAAAGGTTCGTCGAGTCTTTGTCGTGTTTCGCCGCCGTTTTTCAATTTCTTGGACTGTCTTTCCCTTTTCTTTCGTCTGCCGTCGGTCCGGGTTTAGGCGTACGGGCTGTTCTGCACGGCGGGATCGGATTATCACGGCCGCTTCGGCGCCGTGCTCCGTGTGGGATTCCGACGGGTCGAGGGCTGACGGCGGCTTCGCATTCGAGCGATAAGAGGAAGGGACCCGGCCGGGTCCCTTCCTCTTCATGCGGCGGTTGCGCCGCATCCGTGTGCGTTTTAGTACGTGGTGGGGGCGAGCAGCACCTTGCCTGTGCCGCGGTAGACGTTGACGAGGCCTTCGCCCGAGGCCGCCGACCCGACGAGCGATTTGCCCGAACGCTCGACGGTGAAGCTCAAAGACCCGCTCCAGGCGAGCGCCATATTGCCGTCCACCTTCAGCTCGTCGTTGTCGAGCGTGATTTCGATAAGTTCCTCTTTGGGGCAGGGGGATTCGAGGCACAAGGCGCCATATCCCTGGATGCCGAGATTGAACAGGCCCTCGTTGCCTGCGACGGCGGAAGATACGTTGCTGCGCATGATGGCTTTGTGTTGCAGGCTCGAATAGCATGCCAGGAACAAGCCGTCGTCGAGGACGATCGAATTGCCCCAGTCCGCCACATCGAGGACGATGATGTAGCGGAACGTGGGCTCGAGCACCAGCATGCCCGTGCCTTCGTATTCGGGCTTGATGGCCGACTCGTTGGTCACCGCGCCGCGCAAGGCCTTGCCGAACAGGTCCCCGACGCCTTTGACGCCCGTGGTGCAGTTCACGTGGCCGACCGACCACTGCATGGCGCCCGCTTGCACCGTGACCGGCGCCTGGGAGAGGTCGCAGAGCACCTGGCGCCTGCGCACATTCATCTCGCTTGCGAAATAGGCCGTTATGGCCGTGCCCGCCGTGACGCTCAGGTCGCGTTTCCATTCGATGACCTTGAAAGCGCCGAATTCGGTGAGGACGTTGACGTCGTCGTTGTCGATGAAGTTTGAAATCTGATACATGGCTCTCCTCGCATGACGTCGGGGGTGAAACGGTATCGGTTCGGATACGCGCTTCTTTGTCGCATGAAGCATATCACGCGGATCGCTAAGATAAGGGGCCGCGTCGTCGTTTTCGTCGGTCGCGCCGAGGGCGCGGCGTTTTCGTCGGAGCAGGCGACGCGATGCGGCATCGGGCCGCGTTGAAGAAAACCCGCTCTAATAAGGAAGATAAGAGGTAGGAATGGCTGTTTTGTTCGGCATCGTAGCCATCGTCGGCGTGATCTCGTGGGCTATCGTGAAAAGCGACGAGCTTTCGGGCATCGGCCGCTCGGTAAAGAAGGGGTCGTTTCGGCATCCGCACGGCAGGCTCGTGGCCACCCATTGCGAAAGCGTGGCCGAGCATATTCCGTACAGCACCCGTTTGCTGAAGCGCGTGCCCGTGTTCACGTCGCTGGTCACGCTGGCGGCGGCTGTCGTGGGACTCGTCATGGAGGCGAACGGAATCGTTGCAGGCGTCGTAATCGTCGATGTGGTCGCATCGGGGGTTGCCGTGGTGCTTATGGCCGGCGAATGCATCCTGCGTCTTGCGAAGGGCATGCAGCGTTTCTCGACGTTCATCATCATCGTTTTCGCCGGCCTTTTGCTGGCTACGGCATGCAGCATGTTCGCCACCGCCATGGGCGGCGGTGCGGATAGTTTCATCGTCGTGGTCTCTCGCACCATTTCGAGCATCGCGGGCTGTGCGCTCGGCTGCGCATTGGCCGCCGGAGCGTTCCGCGAACCCGCGCGTTTCAAGCGTCGTTTCGAAGACGGCTACGAAAACGAGATCGCCGTTTCTCCACACAGCGCCGTCTATAAGGCCTACCGTGAGTTCGCGGTGGGAAAGAAGGCGTGGGAATCGGGCCGCAGGCAGGATTAGCGCGCTCGCGCTCGAGTGAGAAGCGCGTTTTCCGCTTGGCGGCGGATGCCATCGGTCTGCTCGGGCTTTTGCGATAATGGGGAAGAGAAGCGATCCGTCGATTCTGCAGCGGCGAGAAAGGGGTTTCCATGGGAATTTGGGACAATATCAGCGATGCGTTCAATAAAGGCGTGGAAGGCGCCGGTCGTTTCGCCGACGCGACGAGCCTCAAATTCAGGCTCGGCGAGGTCGAGCGCAAACGCCGCGACTTGGCGGGAGACCTCGGAGAGAAGCTCTACGAGGCCGTTTCTTCCGAAGGGGGCCTTCCCGAAGGATGCGAGGATATCGTCGCGGCCATGAAGGCGTGCGATAACGAAATAGCGCAGATCAAGGCCGAAATCGAAAACGTGGCCCGCAAAACCGAGGCCTCCAAAGCCGCGTCGGTTACGTATTCCTGCCCTTCGTGCGGAGCGACTTTGTCGCCGCAAGGGGCGCGTTTCTGCCATGTATGCGGCACGCAGCTCGCGCCTGTCCAGGCGGCTCGACATGCGGAAGATGCATCGGTTTCGCAGGATTCCCCCGAAGGGCATGCCGCTTCCGCGCAAAGCTATGAGGCCCCCGCTTCGCCGCATGCGTCTTCGCAGGGCTAGGGCTGGCCGTCATCATCGTGCTTCGATGGCGGTATCGTCGCATAGATGCGCTGTGTTACCATAGAACGTCTGAAACGAAGGCAGGCGAGGCGGAAGGAACGGACGAATGCGCGTGACTATCTATACAGACGGGGCGGCGCGCGGCAATCCCGGTCCCGGCGGATACGGCGCGGTCATGCATTATGTCGATCCTGCGGGCAAGCTGCACGTCAAAGAGCTCACGCAAGGGTTTCGTCGCACGACGAACAACCGCATGGAGCTTCTCGGCGTGATCGTGGCGCTCGAAAGCCTGCGCAGGCCGTGCGAAATCGATTTGTATTCCGATTCGAAATACGTGGTCGATGCATTCAACCAGCATTGGGTGGACGGATGGCTCAAGCGCGGCTGGAAAAACGCCAAGAAAGAACCCGTGAAGAACACCGATCTATGGAAGCGCCTTTTGGCGGCGAAAGAGCCGCATAGCGTGACGTTTCATTGGGTGAAAGGCCATGCGGGCCATCCCGAGAACGAGCGTTGCGACGAGCTGGCCACGGGGTCGGCCGACAACGGTCCCTTGCTTGAAGACCAGGGGTTCGAATGCACCGAGGGCTCGCTATTCTAAGGCGATGCACTCCGTGGCGCATGAAATATGCATGTTCCGAAAGGGGACGAGGCTCAAGCCTCGTCCCCTTTCGCCTTTCAGGAGGAAAGCCCCTTGCATGCGAAGCGGCACTTCACTCGTTGTCGGCCATCTCGCGTTCCCAATCGATGTCGGCGGGGCGTCCTTGGGCATCTAGCTCGGGATTCCAAAGGCATTGATCCATGTTCACATGGTCCTCGTCGACGAATGCCACGCCTTCTTTTTCAAGCAGCGCCCGCTGCATTCCTTCGCCGCCGAAGGCGTAACTCTGCGCGAGCTTTCCGTCTTTGAATACGACGCGATGGCAGGGGACCTTGACGGGTTCGCTGTTGCCTCGCAGCGCCCACCCGACGTATCGGGCCGACCGCGGGCTTCCGATCAAGCGTGCGATCTGGCCGTAAGTCGATACTTTTCCGCGCGGAATGCGGCGTACTTGCTCGAATACCTTGTCGGAGAAATCCCCCATAGCTCCTTCTTTCGTTCGACGTATCGTTCAGCAGTGTAGCGGAGCGACGTCGTTCGACGGGATTCTTTTTCCTTGCAAACTGTATATAGCGTGTATATACTGTGATTATAGGGTATATACACTTGGTTCGCAGACGACGCATCTGCGGATCGCCGTTGTCGAGGGCGCTCGATAGCGGCCCCGCCTGAAATCGATCCGCGGCATCGCCGCCGCATCGTTCGGGCGGGCGCTCCGAAGGCGTTCGAGGCGCCCGCCCGCCAAGCGGAAGGCCGGGAGGGATGCGACGGCGGTCGTTGTCCTCCCGGGACTCAATAGGGCGCTTCGATGCGCATCGAAGCGTGTGCGATAAGGGGTTTTCCTTGGATATCGTCATATCGAATGCAAGCAACAAGCCGATCTACGAGCAGATCGCCTCTCAGCTGAAGGACGCCGTTTTGTCGGGAGAACTCGAGGAAGGGGACATGCTTCCTTCCATCAGGGCTCTTGCGGCCGACCTGCGTATCAGCGTGATAACCACCAAGCGCGCCTATGCCGAACTCGAGGCCCAGGGGTTTATCGAAACCGTCCAGGGCAAGGGCAGCTTCGTGGCGGGGGGCAATAAAGAGCTGCTGCGCGAAGAGCGCCTTCGCCATATGGAAGGCCTGCTCGACCAGGCGGTGCGGGAGGCACGCTCCGTGGGCGTCGAAAAAGCAGAGCTGCACGAGATGCTCGATATGCTGTTCGACGGCATGTAGGCCGGCTGCATTTCATCGAAAGGGGCTGTCATGGCCGATTCCATTCGCGTCGAGAAGCTTAACAAGCGATACGGCGACGATTTTTCATTGCAGGATGTTTCCTTGCGTGTGCCGCAGGGCAGCGTGGTGGGGTTCGTCGGTGCCAACGGTGCGGGAAAGACCACCACGATCAGGGCGATTCTCGGCTTGATGGAGGCCGACGGCGGCATGGTCGAAGTGCTCGGCGAGCCATTCGGGCTCCGGTCCGATGCGGCGGCATGCGCGCGCGTGAAAGAACGCATCGGGGTCGTGTTCGACACGTGCCCGTATGTCGGCGACCTTTCCGTCAAGACGGTCGGTTCCGTTATGGCTACGGCCTATCCGTCGTGGCGTGCGGAGGTTTTCGAAGAATATCTGCGTCGTTTCGCGCTGGCGCCCAAGAAAAAGGTGAAAGACCTTTCGCGCGGTATGGGAATGAAGCTGCAGCTTGCGTGCGCGCTTTCGCACGAGCCCGAATTGCTCGTGCTCGACGAGGCGACGGCGGGGCTCGACCCGATCGCGCGCGACGAGGTGCTCGACCTGCTGCGCGACTATCTTGCTGCCGACGAGCGCCGTTCGGTGCTGCTTTCGAGCCACATCACGTCGGATCTCGATAAGGTCGCCGATCGCGTGGTGTGCATCGACGGGGGCCGCATCGTCTTCGACGAAGAGAAAGACGCTATCTGCGATATGGCGGGCGTGGCGCGTTGTCGGCGTGCGGAGTTCGATCAGGTCGTTTCGAGCGGCGCATATGAAGCGGAGACGTTGCGGTTTTCGCGCCATGCCTACGGCGTCGACGTGCTCGTGCCCGACCGCTTCGCGTTCATGCGCCTTTTTCCCGATATCGCCTGCGATAAGGCGACTATCGACGACTACATGCAACTTGTCTTGAAGGGGGAGGTCCGATGAAAACCGCCTTTCTTTCCGAATTCATCACATCGAAAAACGTCTTGATGCAATCGGTCGTCATCTATGTTGTCGTGTCGCTGGTTATCGGCGTATCGATGCAAAGCCCTATAGCCATGGTGGCTTGCATCGGCGCCATGACTCCGTTCCTGATGGTTTTCACGTTCTGCGCGCTCGATGGACTGAATGGCTGGGAGCGCTTTCGCGCTACGCTTCCCGTTTCCCGCGCCGCGATCGTCGCAAGTCGTTACGCCAACGTCTTGGTTGCCAGCGTTTTCGTGCTTTTCTTGGGATGGGCCGTTGCGCTGGCGCTTTCTGCGGCGGTGTCCGTGCTGCCCTTCGACGCCGATACGGTCGAGGCGTTCGCGAGCGAGGCGTCAGACCCGACGATGCTTTTGTGCGCCGGGGTTCTGGGCATGGGCGTCACGCTGTTCGCGGCATCTTTCATTCTGCCTTTCGCCATGCGCTACGGCATGACGAAAGCCGTGCGTATCGTGCCCGTCGTCTTGATCATGCTCCTGCCGGCGTCGATATTCCTTCTGCGCCAAGTGCCCGATATGGCGCGGTTGCTCTCCGATATCTCGATGTGGCTCGACCAGAATGTCGTTTTGGCTTCGGCCATCTTCATTGCGGCGGTGCTGGCGGCGTATGCGGCGAGTTGCGTCGTCGCCGTTGCGATGTATCGCTCCAAGGAGCTGTGACGTACGGGCCGTACGGATGCAGGATACGCACGGCAGCGTGGCGTTGCTTTTCGAGAATCCGCTTGCGATGTCTGTTCCTGGCAGAAGCGCAGCCGGCCTATAATCGAGGCGGGATAAGGGAAAGGAGCCCGAAATGAAGCTTTCGAAGATCATGGTTCCCTACGACGGCTCGGAGCATGCCCGTCGCGCGCTCGATTACGCCAAGGGCCTGGCCGCGATGGCAGGCGAGGATGCGCGCGTGTTCATCGTCCATATCATGCCTTCCGACATGATCGACGCCAAAGACCTCGACGACGGCGGGTCGCTCGACGGCGTGCCGCTGGGTTTGGTCGACCGTGAAGCATATCAGGGTCTGGTGGAGAAGGCGACCGAGCGCGCGAAGGCGAAGGTCTCCGCGGGCTTGAGCGATGTCATCGCCGAAATGGGCGATGCCGCCGCGATCGACGTAGTCGCCGATTCTTCTGCGGCTGATGCGATCGTATACTACGCCAAGAAAAACGATATCGATTTGATCGTCATGGGCCGCCGCGGCCTCGGCGCATTGCGCGGCATGCTCGGCAGCGTGAGCTACGGCGTCCTGCACGGCGCCGACGTTCCGGTGCTTACGGTGAAATAGCTTTGCGTACGCCATGCGGTGCGACAGCTGCATGCACGATATCTGAGAAGGGCCCGCTTCGTATGAGGCGGGCCCTTCGGGCGTTCCATGCCGCGCGGATACGACGAACGCGTTTTTTGAGTGCTCGTTCGACTTGATGTGCGGCTTTTTGCGATAATAAGAACGTTTGAGACAAGGAGCAAGGCGTTCGCCGCCTCTCGCACTATCACGAATGGAGCAACATGTCTGATTCTCGCTATGACTATCTGATCGTCGGCGCGGGCCTGACGGGCGCCGTGTTCGCCCACGAAGCCGCCAAGCTTGGAAAGAAGTGCCTGGTCATCGACCGTCGCAACCATGTTGCCGGCAATATCTACACCGAAGAGGTCGAAGGCATCAACGTGCATGTCTATGGCGCGCATATCTTCCATACCTCGCTGACGAACGTCTGGCAGTATGTGAACCGTTTCGCCGAATTCAACAATTACATCAACTCGCCCGTGGCTCTCTATAAGGGCAAGACGTACAATATGCCGTTCAATATGAACACCTTCTCGAAGATGTGGGACGGCGTGGTGACGCCCGCCCAGGCCAAGGCGAAGATCGCCGAGCAGATCGCGGCCGAAGGCATCGGCGAGCCGTCGAACCTCGAGGAACAGGCGCTGTCTTTGGTCGGTCGCGATATCTTCGAGGCGCTGGTTAAGGGCTACACCGAGAAGCAGTGGGGTCGTGACTGCAAGGACCTTCCCGCGTCGATCATCAAGCGCCTCCCGTGCCGCTTCACCTACGATAACAATTATTTCAACGACCGTTACCAGGGCATTCCCATGGGCGGTTACACCAAGATGGTCGAGCGCATGCTCGAAGGCGTGGAAGTGCGCCTCGGTGTGGAGTACCGCGACCTTATCGCCGAGCAGCCCCATATCGCCGAGCGCACCATCTACTGCGGTCCGGTGGATGCTTTCTACGACTTCAAGCTCGGAACGCTCGAGTACCGTTCGCTGCGCTTCGAGAGCGAGATTCTCGACGAGGAGAATCATCAGGGTGTTGCCGTGGTGAACTACACCGAGCGCGAGGTGCCTTGGACGCGCATCATCGAGCACAAGCATTTCGAGTACGGAACGCAGCCTAAGACGGTGATCACGCGCGAGTATCCCGCCGATTGGAAGCCGGGCGACGAGCCGTATTACCCGCTCAACGATGCCAAGAACGAGGCGCTGTACGCCCAGTATAAGGAACTGGCTGAGCAGGAAGGTTCCGTGGTGTTCGCGGGACGTTTGGGCGGTTACAAATACTACGATATGGACAAATGTATCGCCGCCGCATTCGACCTGGTGAAGGCAGAACTCGGCGTCGAGCTGTAGGATCGGTTCATGCAAAGACCCCGCACAGCGCGGCGCTGTGCGGGGTCTTTTCGCATTCGGGGAGGGCGCCGTTCGGCGCCCGTTTCATATGCGCGCTATTTCACGAGGCCGACCTTCATGAGCACGCGCTCGGCGCAGCGGGCGAAGCCGCGGCGCATAAGATAGTAGCGCGCCTTGTGGAAAGGGGCCACCGCATCGCTTGCGGATGCGTCGCATGCCTCAGGGGCTGCTGCGAGCGCGGCGCGGATGTCTGACAGGCACGCCTTCGTCGGACGGCGCCTGGCGACGTTTTCGCTCGGCATGCCGAAGTGTCCGTCCAGGCATGCCATAAGACGCGCGTAGAATGCGCGCTGGTCGGCCGCCGGCAACTTGCCGATATCGAGCATCGTGAAATCGAGGCTCCATTCCAGCAGTTCGGAGGCGCAGAAATCGCGCAGGCCGCGTTCTTGCCAGATGCGGCAGATCGCTTCGATGGCCGTCAGGTGACGGTCGAGCTTAGTGAGCATCGCGCGGCGCCCATCGGTGGATTCGTGCGTGACCGACTCGTCGTTCATGCGATAGACGTACAGTTTTTCGGACGAAAGGACGGTGCGCGCCGAGAAGGGGTAGACGGCGAAGTAGAACACCTGATCCTCGGCGAGCGGAAGGCCGGGTTCGAAGCCGATGCCTTCGCGTCGGGCGAACGAGCGGGAAATCGCGGTGCGGCAGGCGTAAGGGCGGGCGTGCTCTTCGAACAGCAAGGCGGGTTCGAACCCTTCGTAGACGACGTCTCTCGGAGCCAGTTCGCGACGCAGGCTGGCGGGCGCCGCTTCCGGAGGATCGCATTCGAGGCCGAAGGTGAGCACGTCCGGGCTTTGCGTTTCAAAGGTCCGATTCACGCGCGCGCAGGCATGGGGGACCAAGGTGTCGTCGGCGTCGACGAACATGAGGATGTCGCCCGAGGCGTGTGCGATGCCCGTGTTGCGCGCTACGGAGACGCCCTGGTTGGGTTGTTCGATCACGACGATACGCGCGTCGCGCTCGGCGTAATCTTTCAGGATGTCTTCGCAGCGATCGGGCGACCCGTCGTTCACGCAGATGATTTCGAGGTCGTCATGAGTTTGCCCGATCAGAGAATCGAGCGTCGCGCCCAGATGCTTTTCGGCCTTGTAGACAGGAACGATGACCGATATCTTCACGGAACCTCCCGGTACGGAGCATCGGTCAGGCCTCGCGTCTTATCCGATGCTGTTTTCGTCGATGCCTGCGGGTCCTATGATGCGACGGCTGCAGGCTCGCCGCCGCATCTCGTTATTTCGAGCGTCCCGCGACGGCTTGCGCGAGCGCCTTCGGGCCGCCGAGACGCAATGCGAACAGGGCCTTGGCGGCGGTGCCGCTGTCGTTCGAGCGCGCACGCACGCGCAGATACTTCTCGGGGTCGTCCATGATGGTGCGCAGGTTGAGGGCGCGCCAGCCGTTCCATTCGCCCCAATCGAGCGCCCCGGCCGCCTCGTAGCCTTTGAATTCGCGCCCCATGCGCTCGAGGAATTCCATCTTGAATTCGGGAGCGAGACGGTCGAGATTCCACAGATAGGCGTTGTATTGCGAGACCTGGGCCATGAAGCGCAGACCGCGTTCGTGCCGCTCGTCGTCGCGGGCGTCGAGCCAGCGGTTGATTTCCGCATATTCCTCGCACACGCAGAAGACCTTGCCTTTGGAATTGACCGACGAGGCCTCGTTGTCCTGGCGGTAATGGACGATGGGGTTTTCCAGGAAGGCGGCGCGTTCGGCGCTTGCCCAGACCTTGAAGGCGAACGAAGTGTCCTGATACGAAGCGCCGGGGGTTTCGAGGAAACGGATGTCGTTTTGCTCGAGGAAGTCGCGGCGATACAGGCCGCTCCAGATAGAGGGCTTCTGATAGAAGATACGCGTGTCCTCGCGCGTGTCGACGACGCGGCCGCACATATCGGTTTCGACCATGCGATGCAGCTCGTCGCGATCGCCTTCGGTCCAGTAGAACGTGAAGTTGCCCTTGACCGCCTGGGCGTCGTGCTCGACGGCCGCGCGGTAGAGGGATTCGAGCGCGTCGGGATAGAAGAAGTCGTCCGATTCGAGTACGGCGACAAACGGCGCACGGGCTTCGTCCAGGCCGACGTTCATCGTGGCGCCGTAGCCGGAATTAGCCTTGTCGATCACGCGGAAGCGCGTGTCCGCGGCCGCGTATTCATGGGCTATCGCCGAAGACGAATCGGTCGAGCCGTCGTTGAGGCAGATCGCCTCGAAATCGGAGAAGCTCTGGCCGCGCAGCGAATCGAGGCAGGGACGCAGGTATTTCTCGACGTTGTAGATGGGTATGAGGACGGAAATGGTCGGCCGGGTCGTTTCGGGTGCGGCGTTCGATGCCATGCTGTGTCTCCGTTCTTCATCGCGCGCCGTTTCGCGCGGGCTTCGTTCGAAACGGACCCGCCTGGGAAGGGCGGGTCCGTCGGGCGGGTGTTATTCCTCGTCGAGCGCCGACGCCGCCTTCGCGAGCATCGTCTTGTCGAGGGGGCTGAACTGGGTGCGGCTTCCGACGAAGACGATTCGGTCGACCTGGCCGCGGCGGCTTTCGAACAAGTCGATCGCATGCGCCACGCTGTCGAGGTCCTGCGGGTCGTCGAGCACGACGAGCGATTCGGTGCGCGCTGCATAGGGGCCGATCGTGTAGGAGTAGGCGGGCTGCCACGAAGGCGCCGCGATGAACGAGCGGACGGGCTCGGCGTCGGCGCCGCGCTCGTTTTCGATCCAGGCGCGGATGGCCTCGTTGGCGCGGTAGGCGTCGTCTTCGCAGAAACGCACGATTTGTATGCTGCGCTCGCGTATGCCGGCGAGCTGCGCATCGGGACAACCCTCTTCGCTGTCGAGCACGAGAAGCCTGTCGTTGCCGTGCGAGACGATGCGCTCGATCAAGCCGTCGCTAAGCGGCTTGCCAGGCGACTTGATGAGCAGCGGGCAGCGTTGCTCGCTTGCGTAGGGCGAAAGCGAAATCATGTCTCCCATGCATCCGATATGGGTGAGAATCGCGGGCCCCTGCCACAGATCGCGCTGCGCGCCGTAGTCGAACACCGCGAACGACAGTCCTTCGTAGGTGTCCGCCGACAGCGTTTCCACGTCATAGCGCGCGTCGGTCGCGGCTTGCAGGGCGCGACCGAACTTGTCGGCGTCGCAGTAGGGGGTCTTGCCTACCAGGATGATGCGCCGCGCCTTGAGCCGCTTGATTTCCTGAGAGGTGGCGTCAGGAATGCCGTCGGATTGCGTGAGCAGCACGGGGGCGCCGAGCGCGCCTGCGAGCCCCGCTCCGAGGAATCCATCCATCTCGTATTCGCCGAAGGCGACCACGACCGTGTCGGCGGGCTCTTCGCGGCTGCTGCTCAGACGCGCTGCCATGGCGTAGGGGCTGTCGGCTTCGAGCGGCTTGATCAGCGACTCGTCGGCCTGCACTCGAGAGGTGAGCATGGAGAACACGCGTTCCTCCGCCGCCTTGCTGCCGGTGTGTCCGCCCAGGACACGGTAGGTTTGGCACACGTCATGGGCGGTGCCGAGCATGCGCATATGGCCCTTTTCGATCCAGACGGCCTTGTTGCATAGGCGTTCGATCTGGTCGTTGTTGTGCGACACGATCAGGACGGTGACGTTATGCTCCTTGATCAGCGACTGGATGCGTTCCTCGCATTTCTTCTGGAACATGAAGTCGCCGACGGAAAGCACCTCGTCGACGATCAGGATGTCGGGCACGATCACCGTGGCGATGGCGAACGCGATGCGCGCGACCATGCCGGACGAGTAGTTCTTCAGCGGCATGTCCAAGAACGGCTTGATTTCGGCGAATTCGACGATGTCGTCGAAATTGTCCTGGATGAACTTCTTCGAATAGCCCAGCAGCGCACCGTTGAGATAGATGTTCTCGCGCGCGGTGAGCTCCATGTCGAAGCCCGCGCCCAGTTCGATGAGCGGCGCGATGGTGCCGTGGATCGTGCACGGTCCCTTCGTGGGTTCGAGCACGCCGGCGATGATCTTGAGCAGGGTCGATTTTCCCGATCCGTTCGTTCCCAGGATGCCGAAGACATCGCCCTTCTTGATGTCGAGGGTGATGCCGTCGAGCGCGCGGAACTCCTTGAAGCGCAGCTCCTTGCGCGCGAGCGCGATGGCGTATTCCTTG
>NZ_CAUHPG010000009.1 GCF_959608125.1 uncultured Slackia sp. | reverse complement strand
GCCCCGCCCCGCGCAAGGGATTTCTCTCCGCTCCACGATTCCTCCACAAAGGGGCCTCGGAGGGGCGGAACGGGGCTTTTCCCATATATAGATAGGGAGCGGTCCGGCACTTTCCTTAACCTATATATGTATCTATCGCGCGAAGGAACCGTCCGCGAAAACCCCGCGATAAGGCTCCTCGAACACCCCCGGGTTCAGGCAGTCGACAGGACGTCTGCCCGCCAGCGCGTCGAGAACCGCCTGGTATGCGCGCGTGCGCAGTTCGACGCCGCTTTCCTCCGACCAGTACGCCGCATGCGGCGTCAATACGATATGCGGCGCGGCCAGAATGGGGTCATCCGCCGCAATGGACTCGCCCTCGAATACGTCAAGGCCGGCACCCCATAGCCTTCCCTCCTGCAACGCGCACGCCAGCGCGCCCGTATCGACCACCGCTCCACGCGACGTGTTGACGACGATCGCACCTTCCTTCATTGATGCGATCGCAGACGCGTCGATCAGATGGTACGTATCGTCGGTCAGCGCCGTATGTAGGCTGATAACATCGCTCGTCGCGATAAGCTCCTCGAGCGAAACGACCCTGCAGCCTTCAGGCGAACGCGCTTCACCCCGCAGAGAGCGCGACCAACACACCGTCTCGAATCCGAGCCCTGCGGCCTTGCGCGCGGCGGCCGAGCCGATCGCTCCCATGCCGACGACGCCGAACCTGCGGCCCTTGCATTGGCCGAGCGGGCGGGTGGCCGAATAGTCCCACTGACCGCGACGTAGCGCGGCGTCTTGTTCGTTGATACGGCGAAGGCATGCCAGCGCCAACGCGATGGCATGGTCGCTCACCACCTCGGTACCGTAACCGGGAACATTGCAGACCGCCACTCCGTACTCGGTGGCCGAACGCACATCGATTTCGTCATAGCCCGTTCCCGTACGACTTACGATGCGAAGCGTCGGAGCCAAGGCCGCAAATACCTCGCGCGCGAAGATGCCATACGACGAGATAACGGCATCGGCGCCGCGCGCATGCTCAGCGATGAACTCGGGCGAACGACCATCGCATACGACGAGCTCATGGCCCTCCCGCTCACAGAGGATGCGCTCTATGCCAGTATCGGGAAAATCGAATCCGACAATGGCTATCGTGGCCATATCGTTCCTCCTTGCCATAGATTCGCCGCTTGCGGCGCAGCCTTAGAAAACGCCGCGAATCGCATACCAGCCATCACGTTCTTCGACGCGCAACGGCGCATCGAAGAGGTCGGACATCGTCTCATCGGTCAAAAGATCGCGCTTGGACCCGTCGGCCAGGATAGCAGCATCCTTGATCAAGACGACGCGTTCGATAGCAGGCACGATGTCTTCAGGATAATGAGTGACCAGCACGACCGAGCGACCTTCTTCTGCAAGCGCACGCATGGTGCTGCGAATCTGATACATGCCCTGAGGATCGAGCCCCGTGCACGGCTCGTCGAATACGAGCACTTGCGGGTCATGTACCAGCTCGCGCGCCACGAGCACGCGCCGCACCTGTCCCGTCGAAAGGGTCAAGACGTCGCGGGCGGACAGGTCGGCGATGCCGAGCTTTTCGAGCGCATCGAGAGACGCGGCGCGCATCGCAGCATCGACCTGCACCCCGCGCGGCAAACCGAGCGTTCCGAAGAATCCGCCGCACACGATGTCGATGACGGGAAGATGCACGCTGATCTGCTCGTGCATCGACGCGCTCACCACGCCGAAGCACGATTTGATGTCGGCAAGCGTCGGGCGCTCGTTGCCGCGAAAGACCACAGGGGCTGCATCGCGATACAGCGGCATGACCTCGCGCGTCAAAAGCTTGATGAACGTCGATTTGCCCGCGCCGTTCGGTCCGAGAAGCGCCAGATGCTCGCCTTCGGCGAGCGTGAAATCATCCACGTGCAGAATAATCGATCCAGCACGCACCACCGATGCGTCCCTGATGCGGAACAAAGGCGGGCGGGCGGTACGGGCGGCGCAATGGACTCCGCCGGAATCGTGCGGGCCCATGGCTATTCGCCGACGACGGCGATGACTTCGACCTCGACGAGCGCGCCCTTCGGGAGCTTGTCGACGGCGACCGCCGAACGTGCGGGAAGATGGTCGGAAAACGAGCGCGCGTACACTTCGTTGAACGCCATGAAATCATCCATATCGTCGAGGAAACAGGTGGTCTTCACCACGTGATCGAAATCGGTTCCAGCCGCTTCGAGCAGGGCGGCGACATTCTTCATGACCTGCACGGTCTGCTCTTCGGTCGTCGACCCGACGAGTTCGCCCGTCTGAGGATCGAGCGCGATCTGGCCCGATGCGAACAAAAGGTTACCGACGATATTCCCCTGGACATAGGGTCCGATAGCCGCAGGCGCCTGATTCGTCGCGATGGTCTTCATAGCTGCTCCTTTCAAAAAAGACGGCCGTCTTCCGCGGGCGTCGAGCGCTTTGTTACAAGACTTGAAAGTTTTCGCCCGAGCACGATAATCCTCTGCCATTCGGCCGCCTGAATGGCTATACTACTTTACTACACTAAATTGTTAAAGCAGCAAAGAGGAACCGCCCATGCTCACGTTGGACACATTCGAAGAAGCCGCCGCGAAAGTACGCGAAGTCACCTTGAAAACAGAGCTCGTCGAGAGCCCGCATTTCAGCGCCCAAACCGGCAACAAGGTGTTCTTCAAGCCCGAGAACATGCAGCGCACCGGAGCCTACAAGGTCCGCGGAGCATATTATAAGATCAGCACGCTGAGCGACGAAGAGCGCTCCCGCGGGCTGATCACCGCATCGGCGGGCAACCATGCCCAGGGCGTCGCTTTCGCCGCCTCGCGCTGCGGCGTGAAATCGGTGGTCGTCATGCCCACCACCACCCCGCTGATCAAAGTCGAACGCACCAAGCACTACGGCGCCGAAGTAGTTCTGTACGGCGATGTTTACGACGAAGCCTGCGAGAAGGCCCTTCAGCTCGCCGAAGAAGAGGGCTACACCTTCATCCACCCCTTCAACGACCCGGCCGTCGCCACCGGCCAAGGCACGATCACCATGGAGATCGTGCAAGAGCTGCCCCTGGTCGACACCATCCTGGTTCCGATCGGCGGCGGCGGCCTGGCGACGGGCGTTTCCACGCTGGCGAAACTGCTCAACCCCCACATCAAGGTCATCGGCGTCGAGCCTGCCAATGCGGCGTGCATGAAAGCATCGCTGGAAGCCGGCCACGTAGTAAAACTGCCCCATGTAAGCACCATCGCCGACGGCACCGCGGTCCAGCAGCCCGGCGACAAGATCTTCCCCTACATTCAGGAGAACATCGACGACATCATCACGATCGACGACGACGAATTGATCGTCGCCTTCCTCGATATGGTCGAGAACCACAAGATGGTCGTCGAAAACTCAGGCCTGCTGACCGTCGCAGCGCTCAAACACCTTCCTCCCGAAAACAAGAAGGTCGTAGCCATCCTGTCGGGCGGCAACATGGACGTCATCACCATGTCGTCGGTCATCCAGCACGGCCTGATCATGCGCGACCGCGTGTTCACCGTATCGGTGCTTCTCCCCGACCGCCCTGGCGAATTGGTACGCGTAGCCAGCATCGTCGCCGAGAATAACGGCAACGTCATCAGGCTCGACCACAACCAGTTCGTCAGCACGAACCGCAATGCCGCCGTGGAGCTTCGCGTCACGATCGAAGCATTCGGAACCGACCATAAACACCAGATCGTCAACGCCCTGCAATCGGGCGGCTTCAAGCCTAAGCTTATCCAGGCGCACCTTTAGGGGTCGCCGCTGCGGCTCCTTCGGGTCTGCGCCTTATAAATCCATCGTCTCATCTCGAGGCGGGCTCCATGCCCGCATCGGCTCCTCGTGCGGAAGACGACCGGATTAACGCGAGGCAGCCTTTCTTTTCCGACGAACCGTTCGCGCGAGCGAACAGGCCTCACGAAAGGTGGCTCCCATGACCTCAGGAATGCCCAATCACGTCAAGTACATGCGTGGATACCACATGCCCCCCGAGCCGTGCTTCGACTGGGTGCGCAAAGACAGCATCGACGTCGCGCCGAAATGGTGCAGCGTCGATCTGCGCGACGGCAATCAAGCGCTGGTCATCCCCATGAGCCTCGACGAGAAGCTCGAGTTCTTCAAGAAGCTCGTCGCCTTGGGATTCAAGGAAATCGAAATCGGCTTCCCCGCTGCAAGCGAAACGGAATTCGAGCTGGCGCGCACGCTGATCGAAAACGACATGATTCCCGAGGACGTGACCATCCAGGTCCTCACGCAGGCGCGCGAGCACATCATCAAGAAGACCTTCGCCGCCCTCGAAGGCTGCAAGACCCCCGTGATCGTCCATGTCTACAACTCCACGAGCGTCGCCCAGCGCGAGCAAGTGTTCAAGAAAGACAAAGAGCAGATCAAGCAGATCGCCGTCGAAGGCGCGAAGCTGCTCAAGGAACTCACCGAGTCTGCGGGCCATGACAATTACCGATTCGAATACAGCCCCGAAAGCTTCACGGGAACCGAGCCCGAATACGCGCTCGAGGTATGCAACGCGGTTCTGGATGTCTGGCAACCCACGCCCGAGCGCAAGGCCGTCATCAACCTGCCCGCGACCGTCGAGATGAGCTCGCCGCACGTCTATGCGAGCCAGGTCGAATACATGAGCAAGAACCTGCACTATCGCGAAGCCGTCGAAGTGAGCCTGCATCCGCATAACGACCGCGGCACGGGCGTCGCCTGCGCCGAGCTGGGCGTTCTGGCCGGCGCCGACCGCGTCGAAGGCACCCTGTTCGGCAACGGCGAACGAACCGGCAACGTCGACCTGGTCACGTTGGCAGGCAACCTGTTCTCGCACGGAGTAGACCCCATGCTCGACTTCAGCGACATGCCGAGCATCGTCGAAATGTACGAGCGCGTCACACGCATGGAAGTGAACCCGCGCTCCCCCTATGCCGGCCAACTGGTATTCGCCGCCTTCTCGGGCAGCCACCAGGACGCCATCGCCAAGGGCCTGGCGTGGCGCGAGGAGCACGATCGCGAGCATTGGACCTGCCCGTATCTGCCCATCGATCCCGCAGACGTGGGACGCCGCTACGAGACCGACGTCATCCGCATCAACAGTCAAAGCGGCAAGGGCGGAATCGGCTATATCCTGGAAAAGAACTACGGCTACGTGCTGCCTCCCAAGATGCGCGAAGAGCTCAGCTACGCGTCGAAGGACGTCTCCGACCACGCCCATAAAGAACTCGCCCCCGAAGAAGTCAACGAGGTGTTCCGCAACACGTTCGTCAACCACGACGGCCGCCTGAAGCTGCTCGATTTCCATTTCACGCATGCTGCCGACAACAAGGCGTTCAAGGCGTTTCTGACGGTAAACATCGACGGGGTCGAACAAGATGCGGCAGGCAACGGAAACGGACGTTTGGATGCCGTATGCGACGCGCTGGCCAAGCTCGGCATGAAGGCGCACATCGCCACATACAGCGAGCATGCGCTCGATCGCGGCTCCGACAGCCGCGCAGCGGCCTATGTGGGCATCGACGGCCCCGACGGCGGCATCGTCTGGGGCGCCGGAGAGCATCACGACATCATCACCGCCTCGATCCTCGGCTTGATCTCGGCCGTCAATAGGGCGCAGGCTTAACAACGACCGGGAGCGGGGCGCCTCGTGCTTCCGGCGTTCCGCTCCACTATGAAAAAGGACGGCTGATCCATCATGAGCATGACCATGACCCAGAAAATCCTGGCCGCGCACGCAGGGCTCGATTCCGTGGCGCCCGGCCAGCTGATCGAGGCCGATATCGATCTGGCCTTGGCAAACGACATCACCGGCCCGGTGGCGATCCGAGAGCTCGCCAAAGCAGGCATGGACAAGGTCTTCGACCGCGAGAAGGTGGCCCTGGTCATGGACCACTTCGCCCCGAATAAAGACATCAAAAGCGCCGAACAATGCAAGGAATGCCGCGAGTTCGCGAAAAAGCACGACCTGGTGAACTTCTTCGACGTAGGCAATATGGGCATCGAGCACGCGCTGCTGCCCGAGCAGGGCATCGTGGCCGCAGGCGACCTGGTGATCGGCGCCGACAGCCACACCTGCACCTACGGCGCGCTGGGCGCGTTTTCCACCGGCGTAGGCTCGACCGACGTCGCGGCAGGCATGGCCACGGGCAAGGCGTGGTTCCGCGTGCCCTCGGCCATCAAGTTCAACCTGACCGGCTCTTTGGCCCCGTGGGTTTCGGGCAAAGACGTGATCTTGCACATCATCGGCATGATCGGCGTTGACGGCGCCCTGTATCAAAGCATGGAATTCGCAGGCGAAGGCGTGGCGAGCCTGTCGATGGACGACCGCTTCGCCGTCTGCAACATGGCCATCGAAGCGGGCGCCAAAAACGGCATCTTCCCCGTCGACGACACCACGCGCGCCTACATGAAAAACCGCGTGCGCCACGAACCCATCGAGTTCGCCGCCGACGAAGACGCGGTCTACGAACGCGTGATCGACATCGACCTGAGCGCGATCCAGCCCACCGTGGCCGCGCCCCACCTGCCCGAAAACACCAAACCGGTCGGCGAGCTGGCGGGCATTCCCGTGCAGCAGAGCGTCATCGGCAGCTGCACCAACGGCCGCATCGAAGACATGCGAACCGCTGCAGAAATCATGCGCGGTCGCCACGTTGCCGACGGCGTGCGCACGATCGTCATCCCTGCCACGCAAGAAGTCTATCTGCAGTGCATCCGCGAAGGCCTCGCCGAGATATTCATCGAGGCGGGCGCTATCATGTCCACCCCGACCTGCGGCCCCTGCCTGGGCGGCCACATGGGAATCCTGGCCGCGGGCGAGCGTGCGATCGCCACGACGAACCGCAACTTCGTCGGCCGCATGGGCCATGTCGATTCCGAAGTATACCTGGCAAGCCCCGCCGTCGCCGCAGCCAGCGCCGTGACGGGCGTCATCACCGACCCCGCCTCCCTGTAACACCGCCGATACGAACGGGCCGGCGCACGACGACGGCCCGCCCTCGACGCTTTCGCTGCGTCGGAAAGGACCCCTTATGAACATGCACGCCCAAGGAACCGCCTTCAAATACGGCGATAACGTCGACACCGACGTCATCATCCCCGCCCGCTATCTCAACATCGCCGACCCGCAAGAGCTGGCAAGCCATGCCATGGAAGACATCGACGCCGACTTCGTGAAAAACGTGAAGCCGGGCGACATCATGGTGGCCGACAAGAACTTCGGCTGCGGGTCGTCGCGCGAACATGCGCCACGTGTTATCAAAGACAACGGCGTGGCCTGCGTGATCGCCGCCAGCTTCGCACGCATCTTCTACCGCAACGCCATCAACATCGGCTTGCCCATTCTGGAATGCGCCGAAGCCGCCGCGGCTATCGAAACAGGCGACGAGGTGGCCGTCGATTTCGGCACCGGCGAAATCCGCGACGTCACCACGGGCAAGACCTTCCAGGCGCTTCCCTTCCCCGAATTCATCCAAGGAATCATCGACAACGAAGGGTTGCTGAATAGCCTTAAGGTGCGCGGGGTTTAGGCCGACCGGGGAGAGGGGCCGTGGGCATGCCATGCTCAGACAGTCCTGAGCTCGCTCGAACGCCCCACAGGGGCGTTCGGCTCGTGCGGAACTGCGCGTGGCACGCCCACGGCCCCCTTTCTTGGGAAGGCCGACCGAAATCCCGCGATCCGTCCGGCCAAGGGCGGGACGCACGCCGGCCTGGCGGATGATGCGCGGGCGGATGGCTTTGCTTCGCTTGCCGCCATTAGGACGACAATGCGACCTGCGATTCGCCCGCGCCTTTCGACGGGCAGACGAACGAAAAAGGAGACAATCATGAAATTCAATATCGCCGTGATGAAGGGCGACGGAATCGGACCGGAAATCGTCGACGAGGCGCTGAAATGCCTCGATAAGGTGGGCGATAAATTCGGCCATGAGTTCGTGTACGACGAAGTGCTCATCGGCGGCGCCGCGATCGACGCGACCGGCACCCCGCTGCCGCAGGAGACGATCGACGCCTGCCTGGCCTCCGACAGCGTGATTCTGGGCGCCGTGGGCGGCCCGAAATGGGACGGCCTGCCCTCCGAGAACCGCCCTGAAAAAGGCCTGCTCGGCATTCGCAAGGCGCTGGGTCTGTTCGTCAATCTGCGCCCCGCGAAGCTCTACGCGCCTTTGGCCGACGCCTGCCCGCTCAAGCCCGAGCGCATCGCCGACGGGCTCGACCTTATGGTGTGCCGCGAACTGACGGGCGACGTGTATTTCGGCGCGAAGCATCGCGACGAGGACGGCACGGGGCATGACGACATGAACTACTCGATCGCCGAAGTGGAGCGCATCGCGCATCGCGCCTTCCAGATGGCCCGCCAGCGCCGCAGCCACGTGACCAGCGTCGACAAGGCCAACGTGCTCGAAACCAGCCGCGTGTGGCGCGAAACCGTCGAGCGCGTCGCGGCCGACTACCCCGATGTGGCCGTCGACTATATGTATGTAGACAACGCCGCCATGCAGCTGGTCACCAACCCCGGGCAGTTCGACGTGATGCTCACGGGCAATCTGTTCGGCGACATCCTCTCCGACGAGGCGAGCTGCATCACCGGCTCGATCGGCATGCTGCCTTCCGCTTCGATCGGCGAGACGAACCTGGGCATGTACGAGCCCATCCACGGCAGCGCACCCGACATCGCAGGCAAAAACATCGCGAACCCCATCGCCACCATCCTTTCGGTCGCCATGATGCTGCGCTACAGCTTCGAACTTGCCGCCGAAGCAGACGCCATCGAAGCCGCCGTGAACAGCGTGCTCGAAGCGGGGCATCGCACAGGCGATATCGCGAAAGCAGGCGAGGAGAAGCTTTCCTGCTCCGAAATGGGCGACCTGATCGCCGCTGCGATTTAGATGCTCGAACGACCTGGAAAGCACGGCGGGGCCTGCAAGCGTCGCCGCGCTTTCCGAACAGACGACAGGCCCGAAGCCGAAACCCGCCGAAAATACGAAAGCCCATGCGACGAGCGGGTAGAACGCGCCGCTTCGTCGTGCTACATTTGCGGCGAAAGGGCGCATCTCCGAAAGATAGGAGCTTTCATGAAGTACGAAAACATCCTGGTTCCTTACGATGGATCCGATTCCGCTAAAAAGGCCTTGGCCACGGCACTCGAGTACGTCGACTTGGGAATCGCCGGCAAGGCGACCGCCTTCTTCGCCGCGCCCGTCCCCCAGTTCGAAACGCAGGACTTTAAAATCGCCGAGCACATCAGCGGCTCGAAGCCCCTCACTCCCGCCGAAGCCGCCGAAATGCAGGAGCGCTATCTACAGTTCCACCGTAACCAGCTCAAAAGCGACCTGGGCGAGTTCGTCGAAATGGCAGGCGATTCGCTCGACTTCGCCATCGGGCAGGGAAAGCCGAGCAAGGCGATCATCGAATACGCACGCACCCACCGTATCGATTTGATCATCATGGGATCGCGCGGCCTGAACGCCGTAGCCGGAATGCTGGGTTCGGTCAGCTACGCGGTTCTGCGCAATGCCGAATGCCCCGTCATGATCGAACGCTAACATCCCCCTCAGAACATACCGGTCGCCATACCGCGACGCATGCGAAAACCGCTGAGACGCTCGCCGCCTCAGCGGTTTTTTTCGGAACGAACGCCGCTTTGCCGGACGGCAAAGCGGCCGATAAAGGGGCGTTTCGGGCTCTTTTTGCCGGTAATGCGCGAGTTTGTGCTTGAAAGATAGGAAATTATGCATATTTAATCAATTAATATTCATTTTCATACATAAGATACCATTATGGCACATTCGATGCTCGAGATGATATTTACGCAGGTAAACACGCTATTTTGTCGAGATTCCGTGAAATTGCCCTTTTTGCGTGGTATGCTGGACAACAGTTCCAAAAATCCAGTTCAAATATATTTTTCACTTCGCGTAAGGAGCGACCCATGTTCTACAGGGACGATAAAGTGGTGTATGCAAATTACGGCGTATGCACCGTGTCAGAAACCGACGCCCGCATGTCGATGGGCGGCGTCGAGCGCACGTACTACGTGCTGCTCCCGACGCGCGACCGCGGAGGAACGGTCTACGTACCGGTCGACCACGAAGAGCTGATGCGCCCCATCATGAACCGCTCCGAAGCGATCGAGCTGGTCGAACACTACGACGACATCGAAACGGACGATTTCACCGACAACAACTCGCGAACGGTGGAAGACCACTTCAAAAAGCTGCTGCGCCGCTGCGACTGCGCGACCGCCGTCTGCGTGTTCAAGACTATGAAGACGCGCATCACCGAACAGGCAAGCCGCAAGCACCTTCCCTCCTCTATGTACACGCGTCTGCTCGACCAGGCGAAACACCAAGCAGCAAGCGAGCTTTCCGCCGCGCTCGACATCGCCGAGGCCGACGTGCCCGCCTACATCGAAGAGCACCGAAGCGCGAAGAGGTGACCCTGGGTTCACGCCATCGGTCGCCCTACGATGAGGATGCCGACCGATGGCGTATGTTAAATAAGCGTTAATCGAGTGTGCATGATGAAAATAAATCATCTCCGAGCGTGCCATGACGCTACACTGCACCTGTACGAAATACGTACCGACAAAGCCACATAGCATAGGAAGGACCCTCATGGCTAACGAACTCGTGTACTCCGGCAAGACCAAGGACGTCTTCGCTCTCGAAAACGGCAACTATCTGCTGAAGTTCAAGGATGACTGCACGGGCAAAGACGGTGTTTTCGATCCGGGCGAGAATTCCGTCGGTCTGACCATCGAGGGCGTGGGCGACGTGAACCTGCGCATGTCCATCTACTTCTTCGAGAAGATCAACGCCGCCGGCATCAAGACCCACTACGTCAGCGCCGACCTCGACAACACCACCATGGAAGTTCTGCCTGCCAAGGTGTTCGGCGAAGGCCTCGAGGTCATCTGCCGTCACAAGGCCGTGGGTTCGTTCTACCGCCGCTACAAGCAGTACGTCGAAGAAGGCGCCGACCTGCCCGCCTACGTCGAGACCACCTTCAAAAACGACGAGCTGGGCGACCCGCTGGTCACCAAGGACGGCCTGGTGGTCCTGGGCGTCATGACCGCCGAGCAGTACGACCAGCTCAAGGACATGACCCAGAAGATCACCCAGATCGTCGCCGATGACCTGAAGGAGAAGGGCCTCGTGCTCTACGACATCAAGTTCGAGTTCGGCTACGACGCCAACGGCGACGTCATCCTGATCGACGAGATCGCCTCCGGCAACATGCGCGTCTACAAGGACGGCGAGTACATCGACCCGATGACGCTCTCCGAGCTGTTCTTCGCCTAAGCGAAATCTCATCCCGAAAAACGACGAAGCCCGTTCTTTCATGGAGCGGGCTTCGTTTTTTATCGTACGCGAAAAACGGGCGGCCGAAACGGAAATGCTCCGCCCCGACCGCCCGCTCAGGCGATGGAATCCGATCGCGCCGCGGCCGCTTACGCGCGCAGCGTCACGCCTTCGGGAAGCTCGATGCTCGCAAGGTCGAACTCGTCTTCTTCCGGCGCCTCTTCCGCCACGACGGGCGCCTCTTCGACCACGGGAGCGGCGAAGGCGGCGTCGAACGCGTCGAGATGCGCACGAGGAACGGCGAACACCACGCGGCCGATGACGCCGGGATGCGCCTCGATCCACGCCTTGAACAATCCGATGACCTGCGACGGCTCATAGCCCAGACGTCCGCAGGCGAAGGCGTTGCACACAAGCGTCTCGCATTCGTTGGCAGCGGCGATGCGCATGATCGCCTCGATGCGGTCCTCGAGCGCCGCATCGCATTCGCGCTCGCTGCGGTGGTTTTCGAGCGCCTTGACGCGCATGGGCTCGGCCACCGCCATCACGTCGGCCGTGCGCATGGAGCCGTCGTGTGGAAACACCACGCCCGGCACATACGCGACGCGGTCGGTGAACAGGCCGCCACGGCGATAGTCGCGATTCCGCTTGTGGTACGCGTCCTCGATGCCGCACAGGATCTGATAGAGATTGCTTTCAGAGCACAGAATCTGCTCGGGACCGAACGCGCCGTCTTCATACGCGCCGCCCGGTCGGGTGAACGACGCGGGGTCGACCACGACCGTCTTGCCGGACGCGTAACGATACATGGCCATCGGCTCGAACGCGCCGGTCACGACGGTCTCGGTGGCGTCGAACGACGGCTCGGGCACCGGCAGCTCGCGGCCCTGGCCCTCTTCATATATGACAGTCGCCTCGACGGACGCCTGCGTCTCCTTGCCCAACGCGCCTTTCATCAGCGCACTGTGCTTCGAGGCCTCGATCTTACGCTCTTCGCGGTCGGCCATGAATTCCTCCTTTTCCGCACTGCTTCTCGTAAGCCCCAATCATAGCGAACGAAACGCAGGGCCGCAGCACGGCGGGCCAATATGCCCGACCCCTCCATCGCCGCGCGCAGACGGTAGCTGAAATCCCGAAAAAGGCCGCATCGGCACATATAGATGCGCTCGTATAGATTCCCCGTTGTATACAAGAAATGCGCACGATGCACGGCCGTAGGCTTTATGATAGGTTTGATACGCGTTTTCACCCTTCGACGTCCCCGATCGGCCGATCGGAGCGCGCGGGATAACGCAACCGACCGACTTCTACCAAGACTCCCGGGAAGGTAGGAAACCCATGGTTTCTCGCATCTATGTTGAGAAGAAGCCCGGCTTCGACGTCGAGGCGCAGCAGCTTTTGCACGAGCTGCGCGGCACCCTCGGCATCGACGGCCTGAAGGGCATCCGTCTCATCAACCGCTACGACGTGGAGGGCGCCAGCGACGAGCTGTTCCAGCAGTGCGTACCCACCGTGTTCAGCGAGCCCCAATCTGACGACGCTTTTGCCGAGCTGCCCGTCGAGGACGGCGCCGTGATCTTTGCCGTGGAGCCTCTGCCCGGCCAGTTCGACCAGCGCGCGGCATCGGCCAGCGAATGCATCCAGCTGATCAGCCAGGGCGAGCGCCCCGAGGTCGCAAGCGCCAAGGTGTACATGCTGGAAGGCGAGCTGTCCGCATCCGACGTCGACGCCATCAAGCACTACGTCATCAACCCCATCGAGGCCCGCGAGGCGTCGCTCGACGCGCGCGACACGCTGAAGATGGCCCAGCCCACCCCCGGCGCCGTCGAGGTCATCGACGGCTTCCGCGAGCTCGACGAGGCAGGCCTTGCCGCGTTCATCGCCGAACGCGGCCTGGCCATGGACGAGGCCGACATCGCCTTCTGCCAGAAATACTTCGCCGAAGACGAGCAGCGCGACCCCACCATCACCGAAATCAAGATGATCGACACGTACTGGTCCGACCACTGCCGCCACACCACGTTCGGCACCGTGCTCGAGAACGTACGGATCGACGACGAGGCCGTGAAGGCCGCCTTCGAGCAGTATCTGGCCATGCGCCACGAGCTCGGCCGCGACGAGAAGCCCGTCTGCCTTATGGACATGGGCACCATCGGCGCGAAATGGCTCAAGTCCAAGGGCATCCTGAAAAACCTCGACGAGTCCGAGGAAATCAACGCCTGCACCGTCAAGATCAAGTGCGACGTGAACGGCGAGGAGCAGGACTGGCTCTATCTGTTCAAGAACGAGACGCACAACCACCCCACGGAAATCGAGCCCTTCGGCGGCGCGGCCACCTGCGTGGGCGGCGCGATCCGCGACCCCTTGTCGGGCCGCAGCTACGTCTATCAGGCCATGCGCCTGACCGGCGCGGCCGACCCCACGGTCCCCGTGTCCGAAACCCTCGAGGGCAAGCTTCCCCAGCGTAAGCTGGTCACCACCGCCGCTGCGGGCTATTCCTCGTACGGCAACCAGATCGGCCTCGCAACGGGCCAGGTCAACGAGCTGTACCATCCGGGCTACGCCGCCAAGCGCATGGAAATCGGCGCTGTCGTGGGCGCCACCCCGGCCGACCACGTGCGCCGCGAGACCCCCGCTCCGGGCGACGTGGTGGTCCTGCTGGGCGGCCGCACCGGCCGCGACGGCATCG
This sequence comes from uncultured Slackia sp., assembly GCF_959608125.1. GTDB lineage: Bacteria > Actinomycetota > Coriobacteriia > Coriobacteriales > Eggerthellaceae > Slackia. The sequence continues at coordinate 72,027 of NZ_CAUHPG010000009.1, read as the reverse complement.
GCGGCGCGACGGGGTCTTCCAAGGCCCACAACCTGGACAGCATCGAGACCTGCGGCGCCGAGGTGCAGAAGGGCAACGCTCCCGTCGAGCGCAAGATCCAGCGCCTGTTCCGCCGCAAGGACGCCTGTGAAATGATCAAGCGCTGCAACGACTTCGGCGCGGGCGGCGTGTCCGTCGCCGTGGGCGAGCTGGCCGACGGCCTGTCCATCGACCTCAACCGCATCCCCAAGAAGTACGACGGCCTGGACGGCACCGAGCTGGCCATCTCCGAGAGCCAGGAGCGCATGGCCGTGGCCCTGGCCGCCGAAGACGTCGAGAAGTTCATCGAGCTGGCCCATGAGGAGAACCTCGAAGCCACCCCGATCGCCGAGGTCACCGAGGAAGCGCGCGTGCGCATGAACTGGAACGGCGACGATATCGTGGACATCAGCCGCGACTTCCTGGCGTCCAACGGCGCGCCCAAGCACCAGGACGTCCACATCGAAAAGGGCGGCAGCTACGTGCCCGAATGGAAGGGCGACACCCTGGCCGAGCGCATGCGCGGCCTGGTGGGCGATCTGAACGTGTGCTCTAACAAGGGCCTTTCCGAGCGCTTCGACTCCACCATCGGCGCAGCCACCGTGCTCATGCCCTTCGGCGGCAAGAACCAGCTCACCCCCGCCATGGCCATGGCGGCCAAGCTGCCCGTCGACGGCGAGACCACCACGTGCTCGGGCATGGCCTGGGGCTTCAACCCCTACCTGTCCTCCGCCAACCAGTTCGAGGGCGCCTACGTGGCCGTCGTCGAGAGCGTGGCGAAGCTCGTGGCCGCCGGCTTCGAGCGCGAGAACGCCTACCTCACCTTCCAGGAATACTTCGAGCGCCTGCGCGACGAAGCGCAGCGCTGGGGCAAGCCCGCAGCGGCCGTTCTGGGCGCGCTGAAGGCCCAGGTCGAACTGGGCGTGGGCGCCATCGGCGGCAAGGACTCCATGTCCGGCAGCTTCGAGAATCTCGACGTTCCTCCCACGCTGGTCAGCTTCGCGACCGCCGTGGGCCACGTCGACCGCGTCACCTCGCCCGAGTTCAAGAAGGCAGGCAGCCGCGTCGTGCTGATCGAGCCCGCATACAAGCAGGGCACCGCCATGCCCGAGGCCGAGGGCTTCCTCGACGCCGTCGATGTGGTCGAAAGCCTCGTCGACGAGGGCAAGGCGCTCGCCATTTCCACGCCCGGCTTCGGCGGTCTCGCCGAGGCGCTGTTCAAGATGTGCGTCGGCAACGGCATCGGCATCGAGCTCGATGAGAACCTCGCAGCCGATTCCCTGTTCGACCTGAACTACGGCGCCTTCATCGTCGAGCTTGCCGACGACGCCGAGCTTCCCGAGGACGGCGATCTGCTTTCCGTCATGGAAATCGGCCGCACCACCGAGGAATACGCGTTCGTCGCCGCAGGCGAGACCCTCGACATGGCCGAGCTCCAGGAAGTCTGGGAGAGCGGCATCGAGGGCGTCTTCCCGTACCGCAGCACCGAGGACGAGCGCGCAGCCGCTCCGAAGGTCGAGGCCGTCAGCTACACCGACGCCCTGCCCCTGACCTACTGCGGCGCCATCGCCAAGCCGCGCGTGATCATTCCGGTGTTCCCCGGCACGAACTGCGAGTTCGACACCGCGCACGCCTTCGAGCGCGCCGGCGCCGTGGCGCAGACGCTCGTGATCAACAACCTCACCCCCGCCGCGGTCGCCGAAAGCACCAAGGCGCTGGTCGAAGCCATTCGCAACAGCCAGATCGTCATGCTGCCCGGCGGCTTCTCCGGCGGCGACGAGCCCGACGGCTCCGCGAAGTTCATCACCGCGTTCTTCCGCGCCCCCGAGGTCACCGAGGCCGTGCGCGACCTGCTGCAGAACCGCGACGGCCTGATGCTGGGCATCTGCAACGGCTTCCAGGCCCTCGTGAAGCTGGGCCTGGTCCCCTACGGCGATATTCGCCCGATGGATGCCGGCTGCCCCACGCTGACCTTCAACGAGATCGGCCGTCACCAGAGCCGCCTCGTGCGCACCCGCGTCGCGTCCAACCTTTCGCCTTGGTTCAGCAAGTGCGAAGTGGGCGACGTGCACACCGTGGCCATCAGCCACGGCGAAGGCCGCTTCGTCGCAAGCCCCGAACTTGCGGCCGAGCTTGCCAAGAACGGCCAGATCGCCACGCAGTACGTCGACGAGGCCGGCATGCCCTCCATGGACCTGAGCGTGAACCCCAACGGTTCCATCATGGCCATCGAAGGCATCACCAGCCCGGACGGCCGCGTCCTGGGCAAGATGGGCCACACCGAGCGCAACGGCTACGGCCTGTACAAGAACGTTCCCGGCGACACGTTCCAGCCCCTCATCGAGGGCGGCGTGAGCTACTTCACCGAGTAGCACGCACGCAGCGCGTACCGCACGCGCGCCCCTGAAACGACGAAGGCCTGCGACATATCGATGTCGCAGGCCTTTTCTGTATAAAGAACCTGTCAAGGAAGCCGACGCGCCCGAAGCGCGGCGGCCTAGCGTCTGATCTGCGCTCGGACGAACGCCGCGACCTCGTCTGCAGCGCGGCCGGCATCGGCGATCAGAGCATCGGATTCTTCCTCCAACGCGCGCGCCGCGGCCTCATCATCCATCAGGCTCGTGTTGATATACACGTTGAGCGAAGCCGCCTCGAGCGCCGCCTTCGCGAGCACCGCGGCCGCGCCCGCATCCGAAAGCGCGAGATGCGACCCGTTATGCGCCATATAGGCGTCGATTTCAACCACGCGGGCACACGTGCGCATGATGCGCAGGGGAACGTCGCATGCCGCGCCCAACGCGCGCTGTTCCGCATCGTGACGGGCGGCCTGCTCTTCTTCGGTTTCCTTGGGCATCTTCCACGTTGCCGCCAATGCGGCGAACGCCTCGGCGTCGGCGTCGATCAACGCCAGCAGCTCGGCGCGGCAGGCATCGAAATCGGCCAGGGCCTCCTTCAGTTCCGCATCGCGGTCGAGGAATTTCTTCTTGCCGATGGTCAGATGGGCCACCATCGATCCGAGTGCGGCGGCAAGCGCACCCGCCATCGCCGATGCCCCGCCGCCGCCCGGCGTAGGAGCCTTGCTGGCAAGCGCGTCAGTGAACGTCGTATCGACCATTTCTCTCTCCTTCTGTTCCGGAACCGATCGGTTCCGACGAATCCATGCGCCTCAGGCCGCCTTCTCGATATCGGATGCCAAACCAGGCGAAAACGCCCGGCCTGCGCGTCGAGAGAGGTTCCGCTTTTTACGTTTCCCCATGTCAATAACGGCTACGCACGCATTGCGCGCGCTTTCGCGACAAAGTCGCGCTATTCCGACCCGACAGGACGCTTTCCAAAAAACAAGGGGCTCGCCGTAGCGGGCCCCTTGCGCACGATCTTCGTGCCGTGTACTACGCCGTACCTGAGCATTTCCGCACAGGCGTCGCGCATCGAATCTTAGAACAGACCCGTGATGCGGCCGGTCTCGTCCACGTCGATGTTTTCGGCCGCGGGCTTCTTGGGCAGACCGGGCATGGTCATGATGTTGCCCGTGAGCGCCACCACGAAGCCGGCGCCAGCGGAAACCTTGACGTTGCGCACCGTGATGCGGAAGCCGCGCGGAGCGCCCAGCTTGGTCTGGTCGTCGGAGAAGCTGTATTGGGTCTTCGCCATGCAGACGGGCATAGCGCCGAAGCCCAGGTCCTCGAGCTGCCTGATTTCCTTCTTCGCGGCGGGCGTGAAGTCGACGCCGTCGGCGTGGTAGATGCGCTTGGCGATGGCTTCGATCTTCTCGGCCAGGCCGGCCTCGTCCTCGTAGCAGAACTCGAACTCGTTGGGCTCTTCGCACAGACGAACCACTTCTTCGGCCAGGGCCTTGCCGCCCTCGCCGCCCTTGGCCCACACCTCGGACAAAGCGACGTTCACGCCGAGTTCCTTGCACTTGGCTTCGACCAGGTCGAGCTCGGCCTTGGTGTCGGTCGGGAAGGCGTTGATGGCCACGACGCAGGGAAGCTTGTAGACCTTGGTGATATTCTCGACATGCTGCAGCAGGTTGGGCAGGCCGGCCTCGAGCGCCTCGAGGTTCTCCTCGTTGAGCTCGGCCTTGGGAACGCCGCCGTGGTTCTTAAGGGCGCGCACCGTGGCGACCACGACCACCGCGTCGGGCTTCAGACCCGCCAGACGGCACTTGATGTCGAGGAACTTCTCGGCGCCCAGATCGGCGCCGAAACCCGCCTCGGTGATGCAGTAATCGCCCAGCGCCATGGCCATGTTGGTGGCCATGATGGAGTTGCATCCGTGGGCGATGTTGGCGAAGGGGCCGCCGTGCACGAACGCGGGCGTGCCTTCGAGCGTCTGCACCAGGTTGGGCTTGAGAGCGTCCTTGAGCAGCGCGCACATAGCGCCCTGGGCGTTGAGCTGGCCGGCGGTAATGGGCTGGTCGTCGCGCGTGTAGCCGACGACGATGCGGGCCAGGCGCTCCTTGAGGTCGGTGATGCTGGTGGCCAGGCAGAAGATGGCCATGATTTCGGAGGCGACGGTGATGTCGAAGCCGTCCTCGCGCGGCACGCCGCACACCTTGCCGCCGATGCCGCACACGATATTGCGCAGCTGGCGGTCGTTCATGTCGACGACGCGTTTCCAGGTGATGCGGCGCACGTCGAAACCGAGCGCGTTGCCCTGATGGATATGATTATCGATCATAGCGGCCAGCAGGTTGTTCGCCGCGCCGATCGCATGGAAGTCGCCCGTGAAGTGCAGGTTGATGTCTTCCATGGGAACGACCTGGGCATAGCCGCCGCCCGCGGCGCCGCCCTTGATGCCGAACACCGGGCCGAGCGAAGGCTCGCGCAGCGCCACGACGACGTTCTTGCCGATCTTGCGCATGCCGTCGGCCAGGCCGACCGTCGTGGTGGTCTTGCCCTCGCCTGCGGGCGTGGGATTGATGGCGGTCACCAAAACGAGCTTGCCGGGCGTATGCGGCTCATCGAGCAGCAGGTTGTAATCGACTTTCGCCTTATGGCTTCCGTAAAGCTCAAGGTACTTCTCGGGAACTCCGGCACGTTCGGCGATAGCGGCGATGTGCTCGGGAGTGACGGACTGGGCGATTTCAATGTCGGTCAACACGTCGGGCCCTTCCTTTCCTGCTCGATGGATTTGAGATACCGCCATTCTAACCGCCCGGATGCGTGGGGCGCCCAAGTATTGACGAACGCCCCTATCCTCTCCAGAACCGGCATCCCGGATGCCGGCGAACGGCATGAGGGCGAAACGGCAACGCCCACGCAACGCGAAGGCAACTCTTCGGCTACAGCGCGGCGTCTATTCTCATGCGTGATATGATGAACCCCACCGAATCGATGCGGAAGGCATCGGCGTCCCGCATGCGCGACAAAGCATCCGGGCGCATTCGACGAAAGGAACGACCGTGAACGAAGAAGCAGAATCCATCCTGGTCGTCGACGACGAACAGTCCATCACCGACTTCGTTTCCTACAGCCTCATGAAAGAAGGCTTCAAAGTAGACGTCGCCTCGAACGGCGAAGCAGGCCTCGAAGCGGCCACGCGCAAGCATTACGACCTTTTCGTGCTCGACATCATGCTTCCCGGCATGGACGGCTACGAGCTGTGCCGCCGCCTGCGCGCACGCACGAGCGCGCCCGTCCTGTTCCTCTCCGCGCGCGACACCGAGCTCGACAAAGTGGTCGGTCTGGAAATCGGCGGCGACGATTACCTGGCCAAACCCTTTGGCGTACGCGAGCTGATCGCCCGTGTACGCGCCCTGCTGCGCCGCGGCTCCATCGACGCCGCAGCCGATTCAGGCGCGCTCACCGCAGCGGGCATCACCCTCGACGAAGACCGCCACATCGCCGAAGGCGAAAACGGCCCGATCGACCTCACCCCGCGCGAATTCGAGCTTCTTGCCGCCCTCATGAAGGACGCCGGCAAGGTGGTTACGCGCGAAGACTTGCTGCGCGAAGCCTGGGGCTGGGAATACATCACCGAGACGAAAACCGTCGACACCCACATCAAACGACTGCGCGACAAGATATCCGCCGCAGGCTTCGACCCCGGCATCATCGAGACGGTCCGCGGCTACGGCTACCGCCTGCGCGCGTAATTTCGACGGAAGCGCCCGCCATGGGCGCTTCGTCTTTTGCGCGCACGAAACCGAAGATCGACCCGCGGCCATATCCCGTCGTATCGGACGGGATATGGCCGCACGATTCAAATGCACGACCGAGGAACGTCTCCCTTGAAACGACTCCAAACATACTTTTCAGTACTGACGGCCATCTTCGCCATGGCGTCCTCCCTGGCGATGCTTTTCATCATCGCGTTCGTCGGGTTCGACCACCCCGCTTTTCTGGCCTGGTGCATCTTCATGGGATGCACGTTCACCTTCGTCCTGAGCCTGGTGATCGGCCATTACATGGCGGACCCGCTCTCAAGCCTGCACCGCAAGGCGAAAGCCGTGCTCGAAGGCGATACGCGCGTCACTATCGAACCCGACGGCAAGCTCTACGAAGCGGATATGCTGGCCGACGATTTCATCGCGTTGAGCGAGCAGACCAAGACCAAGATGAGCGACCTGGCCGTGCAGCAGAAACGCCAGACCCGCTTCATCAGCGACGTGGCCCACGAGCTGCGCACTCCGCTGACCGCCATCCGAGGCAACGCCGAAACCCTCATGGACCCCGATATGCCGCAGGAGCTGCGCGAACGCTTCTGCCACACCATCATCAGCGAATCGGAGCGCCTCTCACGCATGGCGAACGAGCTTTTGACCCTGCAGCACATCGAAGAAGGCACCGACCAGGTCATGATGCAGCGCGTCAACCTGCACGCGATAGCCGAAGACGTCGCCGATGCGCTCGGTCCGCTCATCGAAGAGCGTGGCGGCTCGCTCGAGGTAACAGGCGAAGCGCCCGACGTGCTGGGCATCCCCGACCGCCTGCAGCAGGTCATCTACAACCTGGTCGCCAATGCGGCCCGCTTCATCGGCGAAGACGGCCACATCGTCGTCAGGCTCGAAGGCCTTGCCGACCGCTCGGTCATCAGCGTGCTCGACGACGGCCCCGGCTTCGGCAACGTCGACCCGAAGCTTTTGTTCACGCGTTTCTACCGAGGCGACAACTCGCGCGCGCGCAATACCGGCGGTACGGGATTGGGCCTGGCCATCGCGAAAAGCATCATAGACGCGCACGACGGCACCATCGAAGCCTTCAATCGCGCAGAAGGCGGCGCGGCGTTCATCGTGGCGCTTCCCAGCATTCACGAACACATGCGCTAGATGCATCTGCGCCGCCGTCGGGACGGAATGAGGGCGACGCAAGCGCGACATAGGCGACATCGCCCGTTTAGACGCGAAATACCTTAGAGACAGGGATGATCGAATCCTCTCGACGCTTTTATAATGGCTCGGCGAAACGCGAAGACCAGAGCGACAGAAGGAGCGGCCATGCGCGAAACGGGCTATCGGGCCTTTCTTTCCACACATCACGTCCCAAGCATCGTCGTCTCCATGACCCTCGCCCGCCTTCCTATGGGAGTGGTCACCCTGATTCTGGTGCTATTCGTCAGCATGCACTACGGCGCCGCCGTATCGGGCGTCGCCACCGCGGCCTTCACTGCGGGTATGGCGTGCTTCGGTCCGATATTCGGCCGCATGGTTGACCGTGGTCACGGTCCGACGGCCTTGCGCGTGCTGGGCGTGGCCGAACTGGCTTCGATCATCGGCCTGGTCGGCGCCGTCGAGGCAAACGTCCACCCCGTATTGGTGGCGGCATGCTCGTTCGCAGCAGGCGCACTCACGCCGCCCGTTGCCGGCGTGACGCGATCCCTGTGGCCTGTGATGCTCGACATCGGCCTGATATCGACCGCCTACAACTTCGAAGTGCTGGTAGTCGACCTGCTCTACGTGATGGGTCCGCTTCTGGCAAGCGTCTTCATCGCATTCGGCGCACCCGAATGGGGCCTGATAGCCGCCACCGTAGGCTGCACGGCGGGGTCGCTCGTGCTGGCGTCGCTCGAGCCGGTGAAAAACCATGCGCAACGCAATAGAAAACGCACGCTGAACCGCAAGGATTCGGCCGCGCCGCTGCCTCGCCCCGCCCTGCTCACGCTGGCCGTAGCGCTCCTCCTGCTGGTATGCTTGGGCAAGATGTGCTATTCGGGATGGATGGAGGCGCTCATCCCCCTGTTTTATTCCGACCAGGGGGCTGCGATCCTGGGATCCGCGGCCATTTCGGCCTGGTCCGTTGGCGCCGCAGCGGGAGTCGTGCTCTTCAACCGGCTGCAACCATCGTCGCGCACCCTTGCCGTGCACAAGCAGCTGCCGGTGTTCGCAGCGGTGTTTTTCGCCGTGACGCTTCTAACGCCCGTAGCCGACGGGTTTTCCGCCATGTGCCTGGTCATGTTTGCCATCGGCATGGCGGGCGCCCCGTGCGACAACCTGTATTACCAGATCAGCGGCTCGCTCGCACCGGAAGAGCGCCAAGCGGAGATGTTTTCGTGGCTCAATACCGCCACGAGCGTCGGCGTTTCCGCAGGGGCTTTTTTCGCAGGGGTCGCCGTCGAAGGGGCGGGGTTCGATGCGGCGTTTTCGCTGCCGGCCTTGTGCTCGCTGGCCTCGCTCATCCTGGCGGCGGCATTGGCCGCGCGCATCGCGGCGACAAAAAAGAGACCGCACCGTACCTAGCTTCGGAACGCCCGTCCGAAAGCCTCTCCGATTCGCCGCGCGAAGACGATGCGCAGCGACCCGCTTCTTCTTCGCGCGGCGAATCGCACGACCGCAACCGATACGATACGCAAGGAGTACGACCACATGCTTGAAGCAAAACACGTTTCCCTTTTCGGAGCGACGACGCGTCGCGTCAAGAAGCTCTACGAAGCGGCATTCCCCGTCGAGCAGCGCATCCCCTTCTGGGCGCTCAGGCTGCGCGCCGGCATGAACGGCATGGAAATCGTGTCCTACAGCGATGAAGGAACGTTCTGCGGCTTCTCCTGCCAAGTCGTCACCGACGACCTGGTCTACATCTACTACCTGGCCGTCGATCCCGAACTTCGAGGCCGCGGCTACGGCGGACAGATCCTCGAACTTCTGAAGCAGAGCCATCCCGGAATGCCCGTCGCGCTCGATATCGAATCGCGCAAGCGCAACGCCGACAACGCCAAGCAGCGCGAAGCGCGCCGCAAGTTCTATCTGGATAACGGCTTCAAACCGACCGGATACGGCTTCAAAGACGGCGACCTGTTCGAAATCCTCATTTGCGGCGAAAAGCCCGAAAACCCCGTTCGCTATGCCGTAGCGATCGATAGGCTGGCCTTCGGCCTTACCCATACTATGATCCGTCCTATGAGCGAACTGCGAGAAGCGAAGAAGCACTAGGACGCCCGACCTCGGCAAACCCCGAAAAACGCGAAAGCGCTCCGTCATCGAACGGAGCGCTTTTTTCATACGGCGATAGCCGGACGATACGTCGGCCCTACAGGCCCGAACGGGCGCCGCGCGCCTTCCAACGCGTGAGACGACGATCGGCCAGGTCGAACAGCTCGTAAAGCACCACACCGAGAAACGCCATGGCGATGATGCCCGCGAACATCTTCGGATACGCGAGCAACGCCCACGCATCGACGATAAAATAACCCAAGCCGGTCGAACCCGCGAGGCTTTCGGCGAAGAACAGGATCGCCACCGCGGTGCCGCTCGAAATACGCAGCGCAGTGAACAGCTCGGGCAGCGTTGCCGGCACGATCACGTGACGGTAGATGTCCCAACGGCCTGAGCCGAGCGAACGCATGGACATCACGCTTTCCTCGGGCACGCTTTGCGCGGCGTCGCGCACGGTGACGAGCACTTGGAAAAAGACGGTCAACGCGATCAGGACGATCTTCGGCGCATCGGCGAGGCCCATGAGCACCACCAACACAGGTAGCAGCACCACCTTCGGCAGCGGATAGAGGAAATACAGCACCGGGGCGAACACCGCGTCGATACGCGGAGAGCGCCCGCATATCAAACCCAGCGGAATGGCGAGCACGGTGCCGATCGTCATGGCTGCGACCACGCGGTACAAGCTCACGAGAAGCGCAGGCCACAGGTCGGAGAAATACGTTCCCACCATAGGAATGGCTTCGAAAGGCCCAGGGAGCACGGGGTTGCCCACGGCGACGGCCGTCAACTGCCAGCCCGCCAGGATGAACGCGATCGCGAACAGGTATCCCCCGATTTTGCGAACAAGGCCGTTACGCATCATGGCGCGCTCCTTTCTCCGCTTCGCCCTCGACGGCCCGGCCGGATGGCGACTCGGAGCGTAGCACGTCGCGCAGCAGGCGGCATCGCTCGAAGAACAGCGGCGTGTCACGCCAGTCGTCGGCAAGCATCTCGGCGTTGTCGACCACCTTCGCCACCCTGCCGGGGCGCGGCGTCATCACAACGATGCGCTGGCCCAAGAAGACGGCTTCTTCAATCGAATGCGTCACGAGCACCTGGGCGTAGCCCTCTTCGCGCCAGCAGCGCTTCAGCATGTTCTGCATCTCTTCGCGCAAAAGCGCGTCGAGCGCCGAAAGCGGTTCGTCCATCAAAAGCAAGTCGATGTCGCACGCCAGGGCGCGGGCCATGGCCAAACGCTGCCGCATGCCGCCCGACAACTCGGACGGATACGCTTTGGCGAATTCGTCGAGCCCTACCTGGCACAGCGCCGCGTGGGCACGCTCCATGCGCTCCTTCTTGGGCATCTTGCGCACCTGCAGACCGAGCGCGGCATTCTGCTCAACCGTCTTCCACGGCATCAGGCCGAAATCCTGCAAGATGAGGGCCGTTTCAAGGCGCGGACCAGCGAGGGGAACGCCGTCGACAAGCGCTTCGCCCTCGGTCGGACGCTGCAGGCCGCATGCTGCCAAAAGGCTCGTCGACTTGCCGCAACCCGACGGACCCAATACCGCGACCGACTCCCCTGCGGCAACGACAAGGTCCATGCGGTCAAGGGCCAACGTTTCGCCGCGCGTGCCGCGATAGCGCTGACGCACCGCGCGTAACTCGAGTTTCGGCACGCGGGCCGAACCAGGAACATCCTGCTTACGCACGCGCCTTCGCCCCCTTCGCCGCGGCGGAGCGGCTATTGAGAGATCGCACCTCCATGCCTACGAAGATCAGCACGGTGAACACGGCGAGGAAATCGGCCAGAGGCACCGCGAAGTACACGGCATCGAGCGAATCGAGCATCGGCGCGATCATCGGCAGCGTTTCAGGCAATACGAACAAGAGGGGAATCAAGAACAGAATCTGACGCGTGAGCGAAAGAATGATGCTTTTCGCAGGCTGGCCGGTAGCCTGGAAGTAATTGGCGCCCACGATCTGGAAGCCGATCAGCGGAAGGAAGATCAAATCGACGCGCAGCGCGAACGCCGTGAAATCGACGAGCGTCTGTTCTTTGATGCCGAAAAAGCCTACGATCTGAGGCGCGAACACCATGATGGCAACCCACATGAGGGTTCCCATGACAGTGGCGCCCACCGAACCCACCTTAAGCGTGGTCTTCACGCGGTCCCAAAGCTTGGCGCCGTAATTAAAGCCGAGAAGCGGCTGGATAGCCACCGAAACGCCGATGAGCGGCAGGATGACGAACATACCGATGCGCTGCACCACGCCGACGGACGCCAGCGCGTTATCGGCGCCGATGGGGTCGAGCGAGCCGTATTTCACCAGCATGAAGTTGATGAAGAAGTTCACCACGGCGCCGGCGGCCTGAACGGCGAACGATGCCGCGCCCAAAGCCAAGATGCCGCGGGCCAATTTGGCCTTGATCGGAAAATAGCAGCGACGCAGGCGCAGCGGAACGCCCGGAGTCTTGGTGAAATACCAGATGACCGTCGCGCAGCTGATAGCCTGGCCGCATACCGTGGCCCACGCGCTGCCGGCGACTCCCCAGCCCCACCACAAAACGAAAATGGCGTTGAACACCGTGCAGCCGATAGCGCCGATCAGCATGGTGACCAGCGCGCGGTTCGGCGCGCCCGCAGTACGGATGAAGTTGTTCAAGCCCATGCCGACGATCTGGAAAACGCAGCCCAGGCTGATAATCTGGATGAATTCGCGTGCATAGGGGCGCACTGTTTCGGTCGCCGAAGACAGGGAGAGAACAGGTTCGACTACGAAGGGAATGTGTGCCAGCACGGCCAGCACCACACTGACCAGCACGGCCATCATAGCCGTGTTGCCTAGGATGTGCTCGGCTTCTTCGTGCTTGCCCTCGCCGAGGCGCAGCGCGCACAACGCATTGCCGCCGGCGCCGATCAACATGGCCAAAGCCAGGAAAATCGTCATGGTAGGAGAAGCCACGGTAATTGCCGACAAGCCTATCTCGCCTGCTCCATGACCCAAGAACACCGAGTCGATCAGATTGTAGGCGCCGTTGACGACCATGCCTAGAATAGCGGGCACGGCGAACTCGACGGCAAGCTTGGGAATGCTGGCCGTACCCATCCTGCTCACGCGATCGCTCATCGCGTCCGCCCCATCCCGATTCGAGGCATGATGCACCGATGCGCCCGAGGAGGGTTCGATTTCCCCATCGGACGCATCGCGAATCTCTTCAATTTCGTGTTTCATATGCTCAGACCGCCTTTTTGCCTTCGTGTATTCGACGCAAACAATTTATTGTAACGTCGATACGAGACGATGCGCATCTATTCGAGCGGACCCTCCATAACAACCGCAAAGGATGCCAACAGACGCTCCAGCAAATCGTCCAGGGCACGAACCGACGGGGCGATGTAGTCGGAGGCGATGTCGCACACATAGGCGGGCTCGTTGCGACCGTCGGTCACGATAGGACGCGCGGAATGGAACACGTTCACTCCGACACCCACCACGATCGCGCCGTTGCGCGATTCCAGCGAGATGCCGCAGAGCTTTCCTTCGTCGCACACCACGTCGTTGGGCGCTTTCACGCGGATGACGTCGGAGCCGACGCCGCATTCTTCGCGCAGCACCGCAGCTACGGCCTCGGCCAGGGCCCTGCTGTACGCAGGCCAGGTACGCTCCGGCGTGCCCGGGCGCATAAGCACCGAAAAGTACAGGCCGCCTTCCGGGCTCATCCACACACGTCCCCACTGACCGCGGCCCGAACGCTGACAACGCGCCGCCACGACGGTGCCGGCAGGAGCCCCCTCTGCGGCAAGCGCCCATACATCGTCATTGGTCGAACCCGTGATGTCTTTCGTGGTGATGCTAAATCGCATGGGCCTCACCATAGACAGCTTTGTCGAGAGTCACAGGCGTTCCGTCGGCGAGCACGTGATTCGGCAGAATCTCGAGAAGCGGCTTCACGACGAAGTCGCGCTCCGTCGCGCGCGGATGCGGCAGCGTCAGCTCGTCGCTTTCGCCAACGTACATCTGATAATCCACGATGTCCAGATCGAGCGTGCGCGGTCCGTTCTCTATCTCGCGGACACGGCCGAGGCTGTTCTCGGTCGCATGCAGATAGCGCAGAAGCTCCTTGGGCGGCACGCCGGTGCGGGCCAGAAGCACCGCATTGACGAAGGCATCCTGGTCCTCGTAATAGGCGGGCTCGCTTTCGTAGAAGCTCGAGATATCGATGATCTGCGTATCGGGAATAGAGCACAGGCCCGTGATCGCCTGCTGCAGATTGGCGATCTTGCCCTCGGTCTCTTCGCCGGGATTCGCCACGAGCGCGACGTTGGATCCGAGCGCGATCAGCACGTACGGACGCAGGTCCGCGAGAGCTTTCACGGTGGCTTCCACATTGTGGGCACGCACCACCGAAGCGCCGAGCTCGCAAGCCATAAGAGCCTCGGTCGCCGACGCCTCGTCACGCTGCAAGGCATCGGGGATGCCGTAAGCCTCGCCGATATAGCGCTTGCGCGACACGGCGCACATGGTGGGATACCCCAGACGCGAGAACTCGTGGAAGTTCCTCATGAGCTCCATGGTCTGCGACGGAGTCTTGCCGAAGCCCGGACCGGGATCGATGCAGATGCGCTCAGGCGCTACGCCTGCCGCCTCGAGCATGGCCGCCTGGCCAGAAAGGTAATCGCGAACCTCGGCCACCACGTCGTCATAGACCGGGTTGTCCTGCATGGTGGCAGGCTCGCCCTTCATGTGCATGACCACGCAGCCGGCATCGCACGAGGCGGCAACCTCCACCATGGCGGAATCGCGGAAACCCGACACGTCGTTGATGATCGCCGCGCCGGCTTCGACGCACGCGCGGGCCACTTCGGCGTGGCGCGTGTCGATGCTCACGCAGATGCCATCGGCGGCAAGCGCGCGCACGACGTCGACGGTACGTGCGAGTTCCTCTTCGATCGACACGGCAGCGGCGCCGGGACGGGTGGATTCGCCGCCCACGTCGATGATTCGAGCGCCAGCGTCGACCATGGCGCGAGCGTGGGCCAAGGCGGCCTCGTATCCGTTATGCATTCCTCCGTCGGAGAAAGAATCGGGCGTAACGTTAAGGATGCCCATAACAACGGGCATCCTCGAATCGAAACGGTATGAAGAGCAGTTCCACATCATTTAGCTGTGGTCCTTCCTTTCCTTAGAAAAGTCATCCGTCGTTTCATGGCCAGCGGCCGGCATCGGAATGTCGCAAGCCGCCGGATCGGTGAACGAAACCGCTTCGCGTTGGCGCGAAGCCGCAGTGGGATTGTCGAACGACACCATGTCGCGCGACGCATCGTCGGCGCCGGCGGGGTCTTTCGGCAAATCGCCGCTGATCACCACGTCGCCCGATGCGGGCATCGTGGAAGGCGCTACGAGCAGGGCTTTCGCCTTGGCCCGCGTGTCGGCCTTCTTGGCCTCCTTCTCGCGCTCGAGATAGACATCCCACTCGTTATTGAGCAGGGCTTCGCAAGCCTCGCCGTCGACCGTCTCGCGCTCGAGCAGAACGCTGGCCATCAGATGCATCTGCTCCTGGCGTTCGGACAAGATCATGTACGCCAGGTCATGCGCCTGCTTCATCAGGCGAGCGACTTCCTCGTCGATACGCTGGGCGGTCTCAGGAGAATAGTCCTGCGTGTTGCCCATGTCGCGGCCCAAGAACACCTCGTGATTGGGCTGGCCGAAAGTCTGCTGGCCCAAAGCGTCGGACATGCCGTAGCTCGTGACCATCTTGCGAGCCTGCTTGGTGGCGCGCTCGAGGTCGTTGCTCGCGCCCGTGGTGATATCGCCGCAGAAGATTTCCTCCGCGACGCGTCCGCCCATGAACACGGCAAGATCGTCGTACATTTCGTTGCGGCTGACGAGGAACTTGTCTTCGTCAGGAATAGACATCGTATAGCCGAGAGCCATACCGCGCGGCACGATCGTGATCTTATGCACGGGATCGGCGTTAGGCAGCAAGTGCCCGACAAGAGCATGACCCGACTCATGGTAGGCGATGATACGGCGCGTCTTCTCGTTCATCACGCGATTCTTGCGTTCGGGGCCCGCCATAAGGCGCTCCATGGACTCGTTCACCTCGGCCATGCCGATCTGGGGCTTGTTGCGGCGCGCGGTCAGCAGGGCGGCTTCGTTCATGAGGTTCATGAGGTCGGCGCCGGTCATGCCGCTCGTGAGCTTCGCGATGCGAGGCAGATCGACATCGGGACCGATCGGCTTGTTCTTGGCATGCACCTCCAAGATCTTCTCGCGACCGCGCACGTCGGGCGCGTCCACTACGATCTGACGGTCGAAGCGGCCGGGGCGCAGCAGCGCCGGGTCGAGCACGTCGACGCGGTTGGTGGCGGCGATCAGCACGACGGCGTCGTTTTTCTCGAAGCCGTCCATCTCGACGAGCAGCTGGTTGAGCGTCTGCTCGCGCTCGTCATGGCCGCCGCCCAGGCCTGTTCCGCGCTGACGGCCCACGGCGTCGATCTCGTCGATGAAAATGATCGACGGGGCCGACTCCTTGGCCTGCTCGAACAGGCTGCGCACGCGGCTTGCGCCGACGCCGACGAACATCTCGACGAACTCGGAGCCGGAAATGCTGAAGAACGGAACGTTCGCCTCGCCCGCGACAGCACGAGCAAGCAGCGTCTTACCGGTGCCCGGAGGGCCGACCAGCAGGCAGCCGCGCGGGATCTTGGCGCCGAGCGTGCGATACTTCTCGGGGTTGACCAGGAAGTCCTTGATTTCCTGCAGCTCTTCGACGGCTTCGTCCTCGCCCGCCACATCGTCGAAACGCACGTCAGGGCGCTCTTCGGACGTCTTCTTCGCCTTCGCCTTGCCGAACGACATCTGAGAATTATTGGCCTTGTTCATCTGAACGAAGAAGAAGATCATAAGGCCGGCCAGCAGCAGCATGGGCAGCAGGCTGATGAGCGCCTGGAAGAACGAATCGGGCAGCTTCACCTGATACTGGATATCGGGGTGCTCGGAGAGCAGCTGCATGAGCGAATCCTGCCCCACGTAGGTGGAGGTGTATTTGCGCTCGGTGCCGATCGTCTGCTCGTCGATTTCGGTGGTCGAAACCTGCGGAGCGCCGGTTCCGATGACCGATTCGGCCTTGGCGTCGAGGGCTTCGAACGCGGAATTATAGGCGTCGCCTGCAGTGGATCCCGCAGTGGCGGCAGGGTAATACGTGCCCGTGACGGTGTACTCGCCGGCATCGTAGACCACATCGACCACGCGGTCCTGCTCGACGGCCTGCACGAACTCGGACGTGATGAGCGCATCGGTTTCCTTCGCATTCATCATGCTGAGCATCTGGCTGCCGACGAAGAATGCGACCAGCAGAAGCAGGATGGCCGAAATAACGCTGATGCGCTGCGGCGGCTTAGGCATGGCCGGCTTGCCGGTCTTGGGGTCGACCTCGTAGGCCGACGGGTCGGATCCGCGAGGCGCCTTCGGGGCGTACGGCAGACGGAAGCCGCGAGGCTCTTCGCCCGCAGGCGTCTTCGGGGCCTTCGGAGCCGCCGGGGCTTCAGGAGCCTCGGGCGCTTTGGGGGCATCGCCGGAGCGAGGGGAGGCAACGGGCTCCTGAACCTGCAGCTCAGGCGCAGGCTCAGGCGAGACCTCGGGCGCAGGCGCCTGAGGCTCCTCGATCGGGCGATCGTTAGTTTTGGAAGTGTCGCTCATTACTTTCCTTGATAAATCTCAGGTTTCAGAATGCCGATATAGGGAAGGTTGCGGTAGTTTTCGGCGTAATCGAGGCCGTAACCGACGATGAACTCGTCGGGGCACTCGAAACCGACGTACCTGCAATCGATGTCGACCTGACGGTCGGTGCGCTTGCGCAGCAGCGTCGCGATTTCGATCGAAGCGGGATTGCGCGATTCGAGCACGCCCATCAGGTACTTCAACGTCAGGCCGGAATCCAGGATATCTTCGGCGATGATCACATGGCGGCCTTCGATCTGCGACGAAAGGTCCTTCAGGATGCGCACGACGCCCGAGCTTTTCGTTCCGGACCCGTACGAAGAGACGGCCATATAGTCCATCTCCAAGGGAAGGTCGATTTCGCGCACCAGGTCGCTCATATAAATCGCGGCCCCGCGCAAGACGCTGATGACGACCAGGGCCGGAGCACCGTCGCTCATACGCTCGGCGGCGAGGTCGCGATAATCTTCGGTGATGCTACGGCCGATCTGGCGCACGCGGCGGCTCAGCTCTTCCTGCATATAAAGGATTTCCTTGATGTCGTCGTCGCCGAAATAGCGGTCGCGTTCGCCGGCGGCGAGAACGATGTTCTGCTCGGTCATAATGGCCCTTCTTCGATTCGCGTATCGGGGATGCAGTTTAACACTCCGAGCGAACGGCCGCTCAACGAGACGGCAACGCGCCCCTGAAAAACACGATTGCCGCCCGTTCGAACGGCCCCGATGCGGCGCGCGCCGCCTCCGCCCCGATATAGGCAGACGCGCCCGATATTCGGACGCGTCCTCGAGGCCGTTTCGCCAAACGCAAGCGCCCGGCTATGTTTACAGCTTAATAGTAGCAGTAACCCGCCATGCCCGTCATGGCCGTGCATGTGGCGCATCCCACGAGAGCCGCAAGGGCGACGCCCATGAGCAGCTGGGCCAAAAAGCCGAACAGCGCGAATTTCACGGCGGCGTTTTTCGCCTCGGGAAAATTATGCGCATTCGTCAGCCACGCGATCAGGATGGCCACGGGACCCATAAGCAAGCCAAGAGCGGCCCAGCCGAACTTCATGCCGCCCGTAAGGTGGAACAGCGGCATGCCGGGAATGTTCTGCGGCATTTCAGGCTGCCCCTGGAACGGGGGCATCTGGCCCATCGGTGGAACGTGACCCGTCGGAGGCATCTGCCCCGTCGGAGGCACGGCGCCCGCAGGCGGCGGATAAGCCGAAGGATCGAAGTCGGCGGGGGGCGCCTGCACAGGCTGAGGCGCGGGAGGCACGGGGGCCGCAGGCGCGGAAGCGGGCGGAACCTGGTTGTTCGCAGACGGACCGCCGGGAGTCTGCGGTGCGCCCGAAGGATTGATCGTATCGCTCATTTCGTCCTCGATTCGAAGAGGTTGACGTTTCGCCCATTATACCCGCCGTCATCGCATCGCACCTGGTAACGCTTGCGCAACAGCAATCCGGCACGACGATTACGAAGAATACGCCCTATAACGTAGAACGGCGGCCGCACCTCTTCGCAGGTGCGGCCGCCGCATGGCGTCGCTTTCGAATGCGGCGGGCGCGGCCTAGTAATCCGAACCCACGACGACGAGATAGGTGCCGTCGACGCTGTACGTTCCGTCATTGCGAATGACTTTCGCACCGCCGATCGCCTTCGCGATCGCCTGGGCGGTTTCTTCGTTGCCGTCGGCATCGTACACGACGAGCGTAGTGGCATAGTTATACGATTCGGCATCGCCGACGGTCGTCACGTTGTAGCCGCTATTGGTAAGCACGCTCGACGCGTCGGCCGCCACGCCTCCGACGCCGCTGCCATTGCGCACCTCGATTTCCACGTCGGCCAACGACTCCGAGCCTCCGCCGCTCAAAACGCTTTGCGCGACGTATTCTCCGCTAATCGAACCGTCGATGACGCCGCCGTCGTTTGCAGAATCGGCCGCATCGACCGTCGGCGTCTCGCCCGCGTCGACACGCTTCATCATGGCCTTCCAGGCCTCGTTATTGCTGTACTCGTACCAAACGCCGTTCTCGTACGTCGAGATGGTCGGATTCATGCTGGAGTAAATATTGGTAGAAGTGTCCATGCCGCGCATGGCAGAGGCGACGGCGATGATATCGGTCACATTCATGTCGGTGTCGATGTAATCGCACAGCGAAGTGACCGTCGAGGCGATCGTGCCGACATCGGACGCGAGCAGCTTCTTGGCCACCGCTCCCATGACCATGCGCTGATTCGCGGCGCGATAGAAGTCGCCGGCGCCGATTTCATCGTAAGCGTGACGGGCGCGGCACAGAATGAGCGCCTGGTCGCCGTTGAGCGTCTGTTCGCCGGCGGGCACGTAGCCGCCGGCCATGTCGTCGTCTATTTCGACAGGGACGTTCACGTCGATACCGCCCAATGCGTCGACCGCGGCTTTGAAGCCGTCGAAGTCGATTTCAGCATAATGCGAGATGGGAACGCCTGCGAACTTCGAAACGGTCTTCACCGTGAGAGCCGGGCCGCCGAGCGCATGCGCCGCATTGATCTTGTTCTTGCCGTATCCTTCGATGTCCACATAGGTATCGCGCACGATCGAGATGAGCGTGAGCTTCTTGTCTTTAGGGTCGACGCGCGCGAGAATCATCGAGTCGCTGCGGAAATTATCGCCTTCGTATTCGGCGCTTTCGGCGCGCTCCTGCGATTTATCGACGCCCATCAGCAGAATGTAGAAAGGCTCGGTCGGAGCCTTCGCGTCGGCCAGAACGCCTTTAAGGTCGGCACCGACATCGCCAGTCAGCTTGCCGTTGAGCACGCCGACATATGCGAGCGCCGCGGCGCCTGCGCCGATCACCAATGCGGCGAGCACTGCCAGCGCCACGCCCAAAACTTTACTCTTGCGCTTCTTCTTCGCGCGTGCACGGGCATATTCGCCCTGCGTCGATTGGCGCGAATACGACGAAGACGCCGCAGCCTGACGCGGAACGTCGTTGCCGCGCGCATACGAGCTGCGTGAATACGACGACACGTCGCGGCTGTTGCGAGCACGCGGCGCGCCGTTGCGGTATGACGAGGGGGGCTGCTGCGAGGGGTCGCCCGTAGGAAACGAATCGTAAGAACTCGGTCTACGAGAAGCCATAAGGAAGTCTCCTTGCTATCCGGCACACGCCGCGGTTCCTTGCGGCGCAGCGGCTCTGTTCGTCGAATGCGATGCAGCACCGAAAATGCCGGCCGCCGCGAAAACGCCCATCCGACGCATTTGAATATGCGTCATCCTATCTTGCCGAGCGAATGAGCAGGACGTGGGCGGCGAATCTACATCAGGAACCCAGGCAATACGCCTCGGCAGAGGACACGCGATCAGCTCCGAAACGAAAGAAGCGGCCCCGCCTGGGGGGGCCGCTCCGTCGTCGAAGACGACTAATAGAGCGCGGTCGCATCGGGACCGGCGCCCGCCGCCGCAGGGTCGGCGGATGTCGCCTCCTCGGCGCCCGGCTCCTGAATGCCCGTGATCGTGCCGTCGAGCGTGCCGCCGTCGTTGAGGTTGCGACGGTCGTCGGCATAAGGCGGCAATCCCGCATCGACGCGCCCCATCATCATGCGCCATGCGTCCAAATCGCAGTATTCGTACCAAACATCGTTGACGTATGTGGGAATGGTGGGATTCATGGCCGAATAGATGTCTTCGTCGGCATTCATCCCGCGCATTTCGGTGGCCACCTCGACAATGGTCTGCACGTCCATATCGGTAGTGATGTAGTCGGCCATGGCATTGATGGTGTTAGCCATAGTGACCACGTCGGACGACAGGATCTTCTTGGCGATCGCTCCCATGACCATACGCTGGTTGGCCATGCGGTAATAGTCGCCGCTTCCGTAATCGTCATAGGAATGGCGGCTGCGGCACAAGATGAGCGCCTGGTCGCCGTTGAGCGTCTGCAACCCGGCCTCCACGCGGCCGCCCGCCATCTCGTCGTCGATCGTGATGGGGACGTCCACCTCGATGCCGCCCAGCGCGTCGACCGCGGCCTTGAAGCCGTCGAAATCTATTTCGACGTAATGATCGATAGGCACGCCTGCGAATTTGGAAATGGTGTCGACAACGAGCGCCGAACCGCCCAAAGCGGCCGAGGCGTTGATCTTGTCAGGCCCGTAGCCTTCGATGGAAACATACGTATCGCGCTCGATCGACACGAGGGAGACGTTTTTCTGCTGGGGATCGACGCGCGTAAGAATCATCGAGTCGCTGCGGAAAGTGTCCATGTCGCCCGCCGCCACGCGCTCTTCGGAGCGATCGACGCCCATCACCAGCATGTAGAACGGCTCTCCAGGCGCAGCCTTCTCCACGGAAAGGGCCTGCATGAGATTCTGGTCGACGTTTTTATGCAGTTTATCGGAAATGGAGTTCACATACATCACGCCGCCGAATGCGACGCCGCCTACCGCGAGCAGCAGCACCAGCACTACGACCAGCGCTATTTTTGCGCCACGATGCTTCTTCGGCCTGCGCGAAACATAGGCGTCGCGGGAATAGGCGCGTACCGACGCCTTGGCAGGAACGGTGGGGGCGAACCCCTGGGGCGCGAGGAGGCCTCCCTCGTTCGACCGCGGGGCTTCTTCGTTGTTATGGGTATTCTTCTTGCGATTTTTCATACAAGGCATTATGCCCGATTCACCGCGCTTGAAAAGAAAAACCCCGCGCTTTCAGGGAAAAACGCCCCAATTCGTAACAACCGGCCGCTTTATCCGCCGCCGACTTCGGGAAAAACGTCCTACCGGGCATGTCGCAGGCGCGCAAGCCCGCCGATGATGTATCGATTCCTTGAGATTCCTTAAAACGGTTTTCAGATATCGGCCTGCGGGTTAGACTTCCGCATAACGATGTCCGACCACCTGAAACGCACACGAGAGGCATCCATGGCAACCCAGAACAACGGCAACGCGCCCGACCGCCGCAACGACGGTCGCGAGGGCCCGTCGTCTTCATTCCCCCATATCGACGCCCGACCCGCAACCCGCCCGTCCGTGGCGGGCAGCCGCCGCGTGCACGGAACAGCCGATCGCGGTCCCCGTATCGCGCAGCCCACAGGCTCCATGCGCCCCGTCGCGCAGGGCGATACGGGCCGTCCGTCCGTCCAAGCAGGCGCCGAAGCGCCCCGCGTCCGCGGCGGCGAAGGCGATCGGCCCGCGACCCGCCTCCCCCATCCGCGCAAAGACAAGCCGGCCGCCCGACACAATCCCGTCGCGCCGAAAGCCGCCGAACCGGCACGAGACGAAACCGGGCAATCGTTCGTGCCGCTTTGGGACGACAGGCCCCTTTTGAACCCCCGCCTCACGCGCCGCCTCTTCATCGCGGGCGGAGCGGCGGCAGCGGCCGCGCTGCTCGTATTCGGCGTCCCCGCCGTACGTGCGCTCATGCCCATCTCGATCACCGCGAACGGGCAGAAACTCGATCTTTCCGGCAAAAAGACCTTGCAGGCCGCCTACGAAAAAAGCGGCCTGCAGATGACCCCTGGCAATCTTGTCGATGTAGAAGGCCAGGTCATCACCGAAGGCGGCGGCAGCCCCTATCGCGCCACGATCAACGGCCAGGAAGCCGGCGGCGATGCGGAAGTGGCCGACGGCGACGTGCTCGCGTTCGCCGACGGCGCCGACGTCGAAGAGCCCTCCGTCACCGAGGACAAATCCGTCGAGCCCAACCCCGTCGAAAGCGGCTACGGCCCGATCCACGCCATCGACGCGGAGGGGTCCGCGGGCCTGTCCACCGTGAAGACGGGCGAAACCTCGGGCAAGGAAGTCGTGCTCGAAGTGAAGCAGCCTTCCGAAGACCGCGTCTATCTGCGCTCCTACCCCGACACGGGCGGCGAAGCGGTGGTCGCGCTCACCTTCGACGACGGCCCCTGGGAGGGAAGCACCTCCGAAATCCTGGATATCCTGCGCGACAACGGAGCCGCGGCGACGTTCTTCACCGTGGGCAACCGCATCGCCGGCGCCGGCGTCGACCTGGTGAAACGCGAACATGACGAAGGGCATCAGATATGCACGCACAGCTGGGACCACGCCGCAGGCAGCGGTCAAGGCGTGAACCTCTCGTTCATGAGCGTCGATGAGCAGCGCGCTGAAATCGAGCAGGGGCTCAAAGCCATCTCCGATGCCACCGGCGCCGAGGCGAGCCGCGTGATCCGCGCGCCCGGCGGCAACTTCCCCCTGGACGTGTGGCGCAACGTCGAAGACCTCATCGATGCCGACATCGGCTGGGATATCGATACGCTCGACTGGAAGCGCCCCGGCGCGGAGAAGATCGCCGCGCAGCTCAAGGCGGCCACCCCGGGCGACATCATCCTGATGCACGACGGCGGCGGCGACCGCTCGCAGACAGCCGAGGCGCTGCGGCGCGCCCTGCCCTACCTCAAAGACCAAGGGTTCCGCTTCATCACCATGGATGAAATGCTGCGATACCCCCGCAAACAGGCCTAAGCCCGCACGGCTCGGCCGAACGCCCTAAGGCCCGCTTCCGCCCCGCGCGGCAGAAGCGGGCCTTCGCTTTTCCGTCGAAAACCGCACGCGCGGCGTTGCGCCCCGAATGCGCCCATTATGTCTGGAATGTAAAATCCAGGTACTTTACCGAAATAAAGCGCGATAGCGTATTGAACTCGCCGCCGCGGTGCCTATAATCTGGGTTACTCAACAAATGCGACGACAGGGGCGAGTGAGGACGAATCCATCCCCAGCAAGCAGGCGGTCATGCGAGCCTGCGATGGACGGGCCTTGAAACCCCCTCGAGCAGCGAAGCCGAACGCAGAGCGCGGGCGCGGGCGACCCTCGCGAACACGATCTGCCGGGTACGCTTCGCCGGACGCCTTCCGTGACAAGGCATCGTCGAGGGTTTCTCGCTCGCATACCTTGAGCCGCTGCACTGACGAGGGAAAGCGAGACATGCGATGAACCATCGAAGCGATGCCATCAAGAAAGGCCTTGCGCGTGCGCCGCACCGCAGCCTTCTGAAGGCCGACGGCCTTACCGACGAAGAACTCGACCGCCCGCTCGTCGCGGTCATTTCCGCCCAGAACGAAGTCATTCCCGGACACGTGCATCTCCAGACCATCGCCGATGCCGTGAAGGCGGGCATCCGCATGGCGGGCGGCACTCCGATGCAGATGAACACCATCGGCGTCTGCGACGGCATCGCCATGAACCACGAAGGCATGCATTATTCGCTCACCAGCCGCGAAGTGATCGCCGACAGCGTCGAGTGCGCCGTCCAAGGCCACCAGTTCGACGCCGTGGTACTGATCCCCGCCTGCGACAAGATCGTCCCCGGCATGCTGATCGCGGCCTGCCGCCTCGACCTTCCCACCATGCTGGTCTCGGGCGGCCCCATGCTGGCCGGGCGCGACAAGTCCGGCAACCAGACCGACCTCAACACCCTCTTCGACGCCGTGGGCCAGGTGACCGCGGGCACCATGACGCAGGAAGAATGCGACTTGCTCGAGAACACCGCCTGCCCCACCTGCGGCAGCTGCTCGGGCATGTTCACCGCCAACTCCATCTGCTGCCTGGCCGAAGCCCTCGGCATCGCGCTGCCCGGCAACGGCACCGTTCCGGCCGTGTACTCCGAGCGCATCCGCCTGGCAAAGCGCACGGGAATGAAGGTCATGGAGCTGCTCGAAGCGGGCACCACGGCCCTCGACATCATCAACGAGCACTCCATTCGCAACGGCATGGCGCTCGACATGGCCTTCGGCGGCTCCACCAACACCATGCTGCACCTGACGGCCATCGCCCAGGCGGCGGACTGTCCCGTGAGCATGGACGACTGGGACGACGTCTCCGCGAAGACCCCCAACCTCACCCGCATCGCGCCCGCGGGCCCGCTGCACATCGAAGACCTCGACGCCGCAGGCGGCATCCCCGCGATCCTCGGCGAGCTGGGCCGCGCCGGCCTGCTCGACACGCAGGCCCTCACCTGCCACGGCACCATGGCCGAATGGCTCGAGGAATGCCCCGCCGTCGACGGTACGGTGGTGCGCCGCGTCGAAGACGCCTACAGCGCCACGGGCGGCCTGAAGGTGCTGCGCGGCAACCTGGCCCCCGATTGCGGCGTCGTGAAGAAGAGCGCCGTCGATCCGGACATGTACCGCCATGTCGGCCCCGCCCGCGTCTTCGAAAGCGAGGAAGAGGCCTGCGAGGCGATCTTCGGCGGCGCCATCAAGCCGGGCGACGTAGTGGTCATCCGCTACGAAGGCCCAGCAGGCGGACCGGGCATGCGCGAAATGCTCACGCCCACCAGCGCCATCTGCGGCATGGGCCTGGCGAAGTCGGTCGCGCTGATCACCGACGGCCGTTTCAGCGGCGCGACGAAAGGCCCCGCCATCGGGCATGTGAGCCCCGAAGCGGCCGCGGGCGGACCGATCGCCCTCGTGCAAGAGGGCGACGTCATCGCTATCGACATCGAGGCAGGAACCCTCGATTTGAAGGTAGAAGAAGAGGAGCTCGCACGCCGTCGCGCAGCCTGGCAGCCGCCGGCGCCGAAGTACACGACCGGCGTGCTTTCCCGCTATGCAAAACTCGTGACGAGCGCAGACAAGGGGGCGTATCTGGCATGATCGACAACCGAGACACGCAGCTTGCCCGCAAAGAGCGCGCCGTGGAGGGGAAGCCCTTCGGCCCGGGCAGCGCAACGGAAAAACAAGGCAAAACCATGACGGGCGCGCAGGCCGTCATCGCATCGCTTGAGGCCGAAGGCGTCGATACCATTTTCGGCTACCCGGGCGGACAGGCGATCAAGATCTACGACGCGCTGTACGGCTCCAAGAAGATCCGCCACGTGCTGGCGCGCCACGAACAGGGCGCCACCCACATGGCCGATGGCTATGCGCGCGCCACGGGCAAGGTGGGCGTCGTGCTGGTGACCAGCGGTCCCGGCGCCACGAACACGGTCACGGGCATCGCCACCGCCTGCATGGACAGCGTCCCCATGGTGATCATCACGGGCCAGGTGACCCGCGGCGTGATCGGCACCGACGCGTTCCAGGAATCCGACATCGTGGGCATCACCATGCCCGTGGTCAAGCACAGCTTCCTTTTGCAGTCCACCGACGACCTCACCCGCACCTTCCGCGAGGCCTTCTATATCGCCTCAACCGGACGCCCGGGCCCCGTGCTCATCGACATCCCAAGCGATTTGGCCAGCGCCGAAATGGTGTTCGAATACCCCGACAGCGTGAACCTGCCCAGCTACCGCCCCACCTACCGCGGCAACGTCAAGCAGGTCAAGCAGGCCGTCTCGCTCATCGAGCAGTCGAATCGCCCGCTGCTGTACGTGGGCGGCGGCGTCGTGGCATCGCATGCCTGCGCCGAGCTGGCGCAGCTCGCGCGCTCCATGCGGATTCCCGTGGTCACCACGCTTATGGCGAAAGGCGCCTTCCCCGCCGACGACGAGCTCAACCTGGGCCCCGTAGGCATGCACGGATCCAAGTACGCCAACATGGCCATGACCGAATGCGACCTGCTTATCTGCGTTGGCGCGCGCTTCTCCGACCGCGTGACCGGCAAGCTGTCCGAGTTCGCTCCGCACGCCACGGTCATCCACATCGACATCGATCCGGCCGAAATCGGCAAGATTCGCGACCCTAAGGTGCCGATCGTCGGCGACGCGCAGGGAATCTTGGCCGGCATGAACGCGCTGATCGAGAAGACGCAGCTGGCCCCCGTCGGCACGGAATGGTTCGCCCAGTGCGACGAATGGCGCCGCCGCTGGCCGTTCTATCACGATGATTTCGAAGACTTCCCAGGCCAGATCATCCCCGAAATCGTGCTCGACACCCTTTCGGAAAAGCTCGACCCCGACAACTCCATCGTCACCACCGAAGTCGGCCAACACCAGATGTGGGCTCACCAGCACATCAAGCGCAACCACCCGCGCTCGTTCCTTTCGAGCGGCGGCTTGGGCACGATGGGCTTCGGCTTCCCCGCGGCAGTGGGCGCGCAGATCGCCTGCCCTGACGCGCAGGTCGTCTGCGTCGCCGGCGACGGAAGCTTCCAGATGAACAGCCAGGAAATGGCCACGGCCGCCATCAACGGCGCTCCCGTGAAGGTGCTCATCCTGGACAACCGCGCGTTGGGCATGGTGCATCAGTGGCAGAAGCTCTTCTACCACGAGCGCTACTCCTCCACGCTGCTCGATGCGAACCCCGATTTCGTGAAACTGGCCGATGCCTACGGCTGGCAGGCCGAGCGCGTCGAAAACCCCGCCGAAGTGGATGCGGCGATCGACCGCATGCTCGCAAGCGAGGGCCCCTACCTGCTCGACGTGGCCATTTCGGCCGAGCAGAACGTCTACCCCATGGTCGCTCCGGGCGCTGCGCTCGACGACATCATCGGCGCGATCGACCTGACCGTCGGCGGCGTGCGCGTGACCCGGAAGGGCGCGGCCGCCGAAGACGCCGATGCCGATGCCGAAGGAGGCGAAGAGTAATGAAGCACATCCTCTCCGTCTTGGTGGAAAACAAGCCGGGCGTGCTCTCGCGCGTCACCGGGCTCATTTCTCGACGCGGCTTCAACATCGAGTCGCTCACCGTGGCGCCGACCGAAGACGTCACCATGTCGCGCATGACCATCATCGTCAACGCGGATGAAATGGGCTTCGAGCAGATCACCAAGCAACTGCACAAGCTGGTGAGCGTCTACAAGATCAGCGACCTCACCGACGAGGACGCGCTCGAACGCGAGCTCGCGCTGTTCAAGGTATGCGCGCCCGCCGAAAAGCGGCACGAGGTGATCGAAGTCGCGAACCTATTCCGCGCCAAAATCGTCGATGTCGGCAAGACCACGTTGACGATCGAAGCCACCGGCGACGAGAACAAGCTAGGCGCGCTCGAGGACCTGTTCCGCGCCTATGGCATCAAGCAGCTCACGCGCACCGGCAAGATCGCCATGTCGCGCGGGGCGTAGGCGCACGATACGCGGCAAGAAAGCCGCATCGCCGCGAAACAATCAAGACTTTTGACGCTTGACCAGGCGCCGAAGATAGAAGAGAAGGAGATTTCAAGATGGCCGTCACTATCTATTATGAGCAGGATTGCGATTCCTCGATCATCCAGGACACCAAGGTCGCCGTCATCGGCTACGGCTCCCAGGGCCATGCCCATGCACTGAACCTCATGGATTCAGGCGTCGACGTACGCGTCGGCCTGCGCGAAGGGTCGTCGTCGTGGGCCAAGGCCGAAGAAGCGGGCCTCAAGGTGACCACGATGGACGAGGCCGCCGAGGAAGCGGACCTTATCATGATGCTCGTTCCCGACGAGCTGCAGCCCAAGATCTACAAGGAGCATATCGAAGCCCATCTGAAGCCTGGCAACACGCTCGCATTCGCGCACGGCTTCAACATCCATTACGGCTATATCGTCGCCCCCGAAGGCGTCAACGTGATCATGTGCGCGCCGAAGGGCCCCGGCCACATCGTGCGTCGCCAGTACACCGAAGGCTCCGGCGTTCCCTGCCTGGCCTGCGTCGCCCAGGATGCCACCGGCACCGCATGGGATCTGGCCCTGTCCTACGCCTGGGGCGTGGGCGGCGCCCGCTCCGGCATCATCAAGGCGACCTTCAAGGAAGAGACCGAAGAAGACCTGTTCGGCGAGCAGGCCGTGCTCTGCGGCGGCCTGGTCGAGCTGGTGAAGGCCGGCTTCGAGACCCTGACCGAGGCGGGCTATCCGCCGGAGCTTGCCTACTTCGAGTGCTACCACGAGATGAAGATGATCGTCGACCTCATGTACGAGAGCGGCATCCACTTCATGAACTACTCCATCTCCAACACCGCCGAGTACGGCGAGTACTACGCCGGCCCCAAGGTCATCAACGAGCAGAGCCGCGAGGCCATGAAGCTCATCCTGGAGCGCATCCAGAACGGCGAGTTCGCTCGCGAGTTCGTGGCCGACTGCGAGAACGACCACAAGTGGCTGCTCGAACAGCGCGAAGCCATCAACACGCACGAAATCGAGCAGACGGGCGAGAAGATCCGCTCCATGTTCAGCTGGATCAAGAAGGACTAACGCTTCAATACGCCGCGCGAAGCAGATGAACGAAAAGGACGCCTTGGCGTCCTTTTCGCATTTCGGAAGACGGAAAACACCGATGACGAAAACTCAGAACAGGCTCATCTGACCGTCGGCAGGGATGCTGGAGCACGACTCGGACCGCTGCTCGAAGCGCGATTCCAAGACGATGGAGCCTCGGTCGGCCAGCGACGCGAACCCGTCGCCGAGCCAGCGCCATGCCTCGTGCCATGAAAGCACGATCGGCATGCGGTCGTGAACAGGGGCGACGCTTGCATTGGGCTGCGTGGTGACCACCGAGAAGCACCCGTCTTGCTGCACGCCTGCCAATAACATCGGACCGCCGTCGGGCGTGCCGAACGAATACAGGCTGCGACGACGTTTCTTCGCAACGCCGTCCGAAGCGGCGGGTTGATTCTGCGTTTCGAAAAAGCGCACGGCCGGCACGATGCAGCGACCCTGCGCTATGGCGCGGCTCCACATGCCGCCTTCGGACGACAGCGCCGTCTCGATACGCGTGTTGAATACAGGACGCTTCGCCCAAGGCGCTGCGAATCCCCAGGTCGCTTCGACCGCCTCGACGCCGCCCGATGCAGTCGGCACGATAATGCCGACACAAGAGCCTGGAAACGCATCGGCGCGAGGCGCACCCGCCGGCCAATCGGGCTCCCAAACCGGAGCCGTGCCGTAGAAAAGCGCCCGAACGACACCCTGCGTCTCATCGTGCATCAGCATGGTGAACCGATGGCACACAGCCCCTCCTTCACACGGCCCCTAAGGCGCCCGTACTCCTCGTTTTCTTCATATATGCATTTATTTGCAAATATGAACGAAAGTATCCAACGATTATGCACTCGTAAAAACATCCTTGTATTTTAAGGCCTTGGCGTGCCGATTTTTTGCCGGTTTGGCACGGCTCACGCGGCCAGAGGGCAAGACGCGCAGCGCCCACCTGGGAAAACGCAAGGACATGCGCCCACGACCCAAGCATTCGGCCGTGCATATCGCCGAATTCCTGCCAAAGCCTCGAAAAAATGACCTCGAGCGCCCTGAAAAAACGAAAAAGGCCGCCGCCCGAAGGCGACGACCTGACATTTCGTGGAGCCGATGAGCGGACTCGAACCGCTGACCTACGCATTACGAGTGCGTTGCTCTACCAACTGAGCCACATCGGCACACTGCATTTTTTTAAATGCGAGTGAGAATTATAGCGGGTCATTGCCGTTTCGTCTAGAGAAACTCTCATTCATAAAGAAATCGAAGCTCCGAAACAAGCTGCATGACGGGACTGGCTGGGCCACCAGGACTCGAACCTAGACTAAAGGCACCAAAAACCCTTGTGCTGCCATTACACCATGGCCCAATGCGCCGCTACAAAAAAGGCGGGCAATGCCCGACCTTCCGTGAATCATGCATGGTGGGCCGTGAGGGAGTCGAACCCGCGGCCTTGGGATTAAAAGTCCCCTGCTCTACCAGCTGAGCTAACGGCCCACTTCATGATATGCGCGATTGCGCAGGTAAGTATTTTACCTGCGAAAGGCATTGCGGTCAATGAGATTCTAAAAAGTATTCGCATATAAAGAAAGGCGCTTGCGCGCCTTCGATCAATCGAAATGGTGCCCGAGGCGAGATTCGAACTCGCACGTCTTTCAACAACGGTTTTTGAGACCGCCACGTCTGCCATTCCGTCACTCGGGCGCAGAGGTGCATTATAAACGAATGGAGCCGTCCTGCCAAGAATGCGTTCGCGACGTTTTCGCCGAAACGGCGCATGCACTCCGCATCCGCCTCGACGGACATGCCGAACGGGCAACAGCTCTTTTCCTGCGGAAACGCTGTAGTAGAATAGGCCCGTACCATCCCCGATGCAAGAGAGAGGATAGGGGATCGCATGCCTAATACCGAATTTCTGAAAGAGGTCGATGAGTTCATCGACGAAAACTGGGAGGAAATCGTCGACGAGATCGGCAAGCTCATCGCCATTCCCAGTGTAGTCGACTTCGATCGCGCCACGCCCGAAGACCCCAGCGGCCCCGAGGCGCACGACGGCCTTCGCGCCGCCGTCGATCTGGCGTCGCGCCTGGGCTTCGACGCATTCGACGACAAGGGCGAAATCGGCATCGCCGACCTGAAGGGCGAAAGCGACACGCTGCTCGCCATGATCTGCCACTCCGACGTGGTCTCGCCGGGCGTCGGCTGGACGCTCGATCCGTGGACGCTTCTGCGCAAAGACGGATTCCTGCTCGGCCGCGGCACCCTCGACGACAAGGGCCCGCTCGTCGTTTCCCTGTACTGCATGAAGTTCTTCAAAGACAAGAACTGGAAGCTCCCCTACACGCTGCGCATGCTGATCGGCACCAACGAGGAAACGGGCACGATGAAAGACGTGGCCTACTACCTTGAGAACTACCCGGCGCCGGCCTTCCTGTTCACTCCCGACGACATGTTCCCCGTCTGCTATGGCGAAAAGGGCGGCTTCGACGGCCTGATCACTTCGAAGCAGTTCGTCGGCGGCAACATCATCGACTTCACCACCGGCGACGCTTCCACCAACGCCGTTCCCAGCCAGGCCACGCTCGTCGTGCGCGCCGATGCCGCCGAGCTGCCCGCGGCCCCCGGCATCGACATCTCCTCCGAAGGCGAATACGCGCGACTGGTATCCACCGGCCGCGGCGGCCACGCCTCCATGCCCGAAGGCACCGTGAACGCCATCGACATGCTCGTGAAATACGCCCTGGCCAATGACCTGTGCACCGAGGACGAAAACGTCTTCCTGCGCATGATAGGCCGCATCATGGACTCCACCGACGGCAGCTCGGTCGGCATCGACACCTGCGACGGATTCTTCGATCCGCTGACCTGCATCGCAGGCACTATCCACTTCGAAGAAGGACGCCTGAAGCTGACGATCGACATCCGCTTCCCCACCTCCACCAATCGCGACGACCTCATGGCGAAACTCACGCCTGTCGCCGAAGAAGGCGAAGCGACGATCGAAAACGTCCTGCTCATGGAGCCTTTCCTGATGAAGCCCGATAGCCCCGCGATCAAGATCCTCGCCGAATCGTACCGCGAAGCCACCGGCCTCGACGGCGAGCCCTTCACCATCGGCGGCGGCACCTATGCCCGCGAATTCCCGTGCGCGGCGAGCTTCGGCCCCGAAGACCCGCACGACGAGTACCCCGCATGGGTCGGTCCGATGCACGGCGCCGACGAGGGCATCTCCGAAGAGACCCTGAAACGCGCCATGCGCACCTATATCCTGACGCTCAAGCGCCTGATGGAAATCGACCTCACCACGCTGAGCGAATAACGCGGCATAAAGCGGACAAAAACGAAAAGCCCGCTGAATGACGATCGAAGAAGAAGGCCCGCCGAGAAGACTCGGCGGGCCCTTTCGTTTCTCGCTTCATACCGCCATACGAGAATGCGCTCGCAAACGACGCTTACAACCCTGCGGCGACAGCCTGCACGATATTGCGACGAGAAAGCGACCCGACCAGCACGCCGCCCTCCACGACAGGCACCTTCTTGATTCGCTTGGATGCCAACATATGGCACGCCTCGTCGAGCGAATCGTCGGCCTCGACGGCGATAACATGCCGCGTCGCCATGTCCATGACGTTCAAATCGAGCATGCGGGCAAGACGAATCTGAGGCTCGTCATCGTCGGCGAAGCGATACAGATTGAGCGTCGCATCGAACAGCGACGATTCGTTGCGGCCCAGATACGATGCCACGTCGCCATCGGACACGAATCCAACAACACGACGCGACGCATCGATCACAGGGACGCCGCTCGTTTCGGTCGCGGCCAGCAAGCGAACCACGTCGCGCATCGTCGCATCGACGGTGACGTATGCGGGATCGGTGGTCATGGCATGACGCACCGTCAGGTCTTTGTAGCCGACCTCGGCTGCGCCGCCGCGCCATGCGGCCGTCGACTTCACATGCCCGACATGCGCCGTCTCCCATGTCGAAGCGCCCTCGGCGACCTGTGCGACCTGAGGTGCAGACGCCTGCTTCTTATCGCCGCGCACGAAGACCAGGATTACCAGGAATGCGATAACGAGCAGGACCGCGGTGGTACAGAATGCCAGGTGGTATCCGGTATAGGCCTGGACCTGAGAATCGGCCCCGGGAGCAACCGCCGGGCCGAACGCGGAAATGGACACCAGCAGCGCGGTGCCGAACGAAGCGGCGACCTGATTGAGCGTGTTCGACAAGCCCTGGGCATGCTGCAGCACGCGGTTGTCGAGAGAATTGAGGCCCCAGGTATTGATCGGCGTCATAGCGAACTGCAGACCGGCGGTCAGCACCGTGTACACAAGGCTGATGACCACGATATCGGTATCGATGCCCAAAGCCACCAAGCCGGCGGCGCCGACTATCGTGACCGCGAAGCCGGGAATGGCCACGCGGCGCACGCCGTAACGGTCGAACAGACGGCCCGCGACCAAGCCGAGCGCCGCACCGATCAACGCGCCCGGCAGCATCGCGACGCCCGATGCGGTGGCCGAATAGCCGCGCACGCCTTGAATATACAGCGGGGTGATGACGCCCGTGCCCATGAGCGATACCTGGATGAGCATCACGATGGCCACCGTGGTGGCGTATTTGCGCGTCTTCAGGATGTCGATTTTCAGCATAGGCTCGGGAAGCTTGAACTGGCGGCGCACATACAAGCCCGTAACCACGACGCCGGCCGCCACCAGCACGCCCGTGACCACGAGATTGTCTCCCGAGGAGAAAGTGGACAAGCCGTACAGCAGGCACACCAGGCCCACCGACGAAAGGACCACCGAAACCGCATCGAATTTCGAGCGCTCGAAGCTACCGTAATTCTTCAGCACCTTGACGGACAGAAGCAACACCGCCACCGACAGCACGGTAACGATGACGAACAGCGCACGCCACCCCACCGAATCGACCAGAAGGCCTGCGACGGACGGGCCGATCGCCGGCGCGAAGCCGATGATCAATCCGATGACGCCCATGGCCTGGCCGCGTTTTTCGCGCGGAATGACCAGCAGGATGACGGTCATTACCATAGGCATGACCATGCCCGTGCAAGCCGCCTGCAGCACGCGGCCGAGCAGCAGCACGCTGAAATGCGGAGCGATAGCCGCAAGAAAGCTGCCGGCGGTGAACAGGCTCAAGCCCGTAATGAACAGCTGCCTCGTAGTGAAACGGCCGATAAGAAACGCCGAGAGCGGGATGACCACGGCTTCGACGAGCGAATAGCCCGACGTCAGCCACTGCACGGTGGTCGCATCGACCTGCAGTCCGTTCATGATGGCAGGCAAAGCCGGAGAAAGAAGCGTTTGGTTAAGAACGGCGAGAAGCGTGCCCGAAAGCAGCACCGCCACGATAACAAGATCTTTGCGGGCAAGGCCCATAAAACTCATACGTTACCTCCTGTGAAGATAGAATTTCTATTTCGGACGTAACGGATTATTTTACGATACAGGATTTCTGTATAACAATCATTACACAAAGATGCCCGGCCTCGCTTCGGCGTCAAGCCGTCGCGAGGCCGGGCAACGCAGTCGATACGAAAGCATCATCGATAGAGGTCGTCGCCTCGGTCAGAGAAAGCGAACGAACGCAGTTAGCCTAGCGCCGCATGTCGCTTCCCGTTCGAACCGCCCAGGCCGTCCCCCGACGCATCGGCGTCCGTTTCGTCGTCCCCTTCGAGGCGGCTGTCCTCAAGCTGCCGCTCGGCTTCGCCGGCAAGCTCGGCGCCGTCGATCGAGATGGTCTTCGGAAGCGCCAGATTGACTACGACGGCCACCAAGAACACCACGGCGACGCAGTTATCCGCGAAAACGTTCTGCAGCATTTCGGGCAGCAGGACGAAGATGTCGGACACCTGGGTGAAGCCGATGCCGATCGACAGCGAGAGCGCCGCGATCAGAATATTGCGCTGCGTGAATCCGGCGCGGGCGATCATCTGAAAGCCGCTCACGATGATGTTGCCGAACATCATGATGGTGCAGCCGCCCAACACGGCCTCGGG
Organism: uncultured Slackia sp.; assembly: GCF_959608125.1. Classification (GTDB taxonomy): domain Bacteria; phylum Actinomycetota; class Coriobacteriia; order Coriobacteriales; family Eggerthellaceae; genus Slackia. The sequence goes on along the minus strand of NZ_CAUHPG010000009.1, from coordinate 36,894 downwards.
CAAAGACGAGAACACCACGCCGATGATCGGCAGGAAACCCGCCGCAATCATGATGACGGCGCCCGTGGCGATCGCCTTGCGATTGACCACTTTCGTCATGGCCACAAGGCCTACGTTCTGACTGAACGACGTGATCGGAAGGCAGCCGAAGCAGGCCGAAAGCGAGCTTACGAAGCCGTCGCAGGCGATCGATCCCGAAAGCTCCCTCTCGCGCACTTCGCGACGCAGACCCACCATCGAGATGGCCGAGGTGTCGCCGATGGTCTCGGTGGCCGACACGAGGAAGATCAGCGTGACCGCGATGATGGCGGAGGGCTCGAATTCGGGAGCGAACGGCATGAACTGCGGCAGCGCCAGAGGTTCGGCCTGCGCGAATCCGCTCAGGTCGACCGCGCCCATAAGCAATGCGGCGATATAACCGACCACCAGCCCGAACAATACCGAGAGCTGCTTGGTCTTGCCCTTCGCCGCAATCTGGAACACCAAGCACGACACCAGCGCGATGCTACCCAAAGCGATATTTCTCGGCGAACCGAAATCGGGCGCGCCGCTTCCGCCGCCGAACGACGCGGCGCCTACGTTGAGCAGCGAGAAACCGATGGCCGTCACCACCACGGCGGCCACGATCGGCGAAATGATGCGCCGCCAATATTTGGCGAACAGGCCCAGCACGCCCTCGATGACGCCGCCCACCATGACGGCGCCGATGGCTGCGTTGTAGCCGTACGTTGCGGCGATGCCGCACAACACCGTGACGAACGTGAAGCTGATGCCCATGACGATCGGCAGGCCGCTTCCCAGCCTCCATACGGGAAACAGCTGGATCAACGTGCCGATGCCCGCGATCAGCATCGCGCTTTGAACAAGGGAACCCGTCATGCCGTCATCGAGGCCCGCAACGCCCGCCACGATGAAAATCGGGGCGAGATTGGCCACGAACATCGCCAGGATATGCTGAACGCCATAAGGAACGGAACGAAGCAAAGGCACGTCGCCGTCGAGCTTGTAAAGCTCCGCGTGGTTGAATTGTTTCATAGGCGGCTATGCCTCGATAGTCTCGACCACGCCGAGAACGGGCGCTTCGCCTTCGCTCGGCCACTGGTCGCGAAACGTCAGCGTTCCCGTGCCGGGGTCCATCGAATCCACGATAGCCAGCGACTCCAGGCGATAGCCTCGTTCGCGCAGGTTCTTGCCGCCGGGCTGGAAACCCTTCTCGATTGCGATGCCGATGCCCTCGACCGTCGCACCGGCCGATTCGACGATGTCGATCAGACCTTCGAGAGCGCAACCGTTCGCCAGGAAATCGTCGATGATCAGCACGCGGTCGTCAGGTCCGATGAATTTCTTCGACACGATCACATTGAACACCTTGCCGTGCGTAAAACTCTGAATGCGCGTGGAATACACGTCGCCGTCAAGGTTGATGCTCTGCGACTTCTTGGCGAACACCACAGGCACGCCGAAATGCTGCGCCACAATGGCGGCGATGCCGATGCCCGACGCCTCGATCGTCAGGATCTTATTGATGGGTGCATCGGCGAAAAGCCTCTTGAACTCGGCGCCCATCTCATTGAAAAGGTCGATATCCATCTGATGGTTCAAAAAGCCGTCGACCTTCAAAACCCCTTCGGCCTTGACCACGCCGTCGCGAGCGATGCGTTCCTCCAGAAGCTTCACCCTATCCCGCCTTTCCTCAAACTTCGTCATTCGAACGGCATCCGTCCGGCATTCTTGCTGAAAGCCCGGACGGATGAGACTTAGACGCCAGTTTATCCCACAACCGAAAACCAAACACCCGGCGCGAAAGGCATTTCGAAAAGATCGACGCTCGGAGGCGCAGTGTGGCATACCGCGCATAAAAAGGGCCGGCGTGCGGCCGGCCCCTGGTTTCTTAGACAAGCGGGAATGTCACTTCGAAAATGCTTCCGCGCGGGTCGTTGCCGTATACGCGCACTGCGGCGCCGTGAAGCTGGGCCGCATGCTTGACGATGGCCAGACCGAGACCCGTGCCTCCCGTTTCCTTCGAACGGCTTTCGTCGACGCAGAAGAATCGCTCGAACACCTTTTCGCGCAGCTCGGGCGGAATGCCCACGCCGGTGTCGACCACGCGCATCATCGGGGCGCCGCGGCGGTCGCGCGACACCGACACCGTGACGCTGCCGCCTTCGACGTTGTACCTGATGGCGTTTTCTACCAAATTGCGCGCCATCTCCTCGAGCATGCGGGCGTTGCCCTTCACGACGATTTCCGACACCCCGTCATCGGGCGCGTCGACCTGAAGCGCGACACGGCGGCGGGCGGCCGACGGTTCGAGCCTGCCGACGACGGAGCGCGCGACCTGGAACAGCGACACCTCCTGATCCATGTCGATCGTCATGCTTTCCGCAGAATCCTGCGCGTCGTCGAGGCGCGATAGCGTCAAAAGCTCGTCGACCAGGACCTTCATGCGCTGCGCCTCGTCATGGATCAATCCCACGAAACGCTGCACGTCCTCAGGACGTGCGATGCCTCGGTCGATGATTTCGGCATAGCCGGAGATGACCGTGAGCGGGGTTTTCAGCTCGTGCGACACGTTCGCCGTGAACCGACGACGTTCCGCAGCCTGGGCGTCGATGCTTTTCTTCTGCGCCTCAAGGCGATCGAGCAAGGGAACGAGCTCCTGAGGCGCTTCGTTTTCGAGAGGGCGGTCCAAATCGACCGCTGAGAATTCCGACGCTATCTTGCGCGAAATCGCCCATGCCGCCAGGAATGCGGCCAGCACCGCCGCGATCAAGACTCCCACATACGGCACGAACAGCGACTGCAGCACGCCCCATACGCTTGCCTGCGTGACGGCCAGGCGCAGGATGGAGCCCTCGGAGAGCCTGATGCAGTGGTACAGCGTCTCTTTCTGCAGCGTCTCGGAATAACGGCCCGACCTGCCCTCGCCCGTTTCCATGGCCTGGATGACCTCGGGGCGCATCGCATGATTGTCGAGCACGGCGGCGTCGGCCCGGTTGTCGAACAGCACCGAACCGTCTTCGCCGATGAGCGTGACCCTCGTGTCGGCCGGCACCACCGCCGCATCGTGGCGAAGCAGCGCGAGGACGGTTTCCCTGCCGCTTCCCTTCTCGTCGATCACCGCGGCGAACGCCTCGCATTCGGCCTCGAGGTCGCTTGCCGCACGCTCGTCGACCGCATAATAGAACGCGATCGCGAACAGAACGACGCATGCGATAGCGACGCCGGCGGTGGCGGCCATGACCGTACGCGCGATCGTACGCGACAACGAACGACGCGGCCCCTTCTCGGAGCCGCGCTCGCCTGCCCCGGCCTGAGACGGGGCGATCCCTTCGAAAGAGGCGGTCATGGCTACCCCTTCATGCGGTATCCGACGCCGCGGACCGTCTCGATAAGCAAGGCGGCCTGGGAATCGGCTTCGCCGAGTTTTTTGCGGAGCGTCTGGATGTGGGCGTCCACCGTACGGGTCTCTCCCGCCACCTCGTAGCCCCACACCTGATCGAGCAGCTGTCCGCGCGACACCACGATGCCGCGATTATGCATAAGGAAGCGCAGAGTCTCGAACTCCTTGTGCGTCAAGCGCACCTCGACGCCCGCAACCTCGACCACATAGCGCGCCGCATCCAGATGGATGGGGCCTGCATCCATGATGTCGGCCTTTTCGACGGCCTCGGAGCGCTCCGAGGCCGCATCCGAGGCCTGGCGGGCCAATTCGGCATCTCGACGCACGCGACGCAGCAGCGCATTCACGCGAGAAAGCAGCTCCATCATGCCGAACGGCTTCGCCAGATAATCGTCGGCGCCCGAATCCAAACCGAGCACCGTATCGAACTCGGTCGATTTCGCCGTGAGCATCATCACGGGAACGTTTTCGGTATCGGGGCGGCCTCGCAGCTTCTTAAGCACCGAGATGCCGTCCTCGCCCGGAAGCATCACATCGAGGATGAACAGGTCGGGCACGGCCTGCTCGAGCGCCTCGTACAGCTCGCTCGCACAAGCGAATCCACGCGTCTCATGCCCAGTCTGCGCCAGCGTATACAGCGTCAGGTTGCGAATCTGTTCGTCGTCCTCGAGGTAGTAGATCATCCGATCAGGTCTCCTTTGTGCATGCCCGTCAATCCGTACTCGACCCATTCGGCGACGTTTTCGGCATGGTCGGCGATGCGTTCGAGATATTTCGCCGCCATCAATGCCTCGATCAGGCTGTTGGCGGGCTCGGAATCGTCTTTGATGGCCGCGATGACATCGGCCTTGACCTTGGCGAACAGCTCGTCCACCTGCTCGTCGGAACCGATGACCGCGCGCGCCTTGGCTATGTCGCTTTCGACGAACGCTTCGACCGCATCATGCACCATGGCGCAAGCCCGCTCGGCCATGCCGCGCAGATGGCCCGAAAGACGGGCGTCGATCGGACCGTCGATCGCGAGCATGGTATCGCAGATGTCGGCCGCCTGGTCGCCGATACGCTCCATATCGCCGACCATCTTAAGGGCGGACGAGACATGGCGCAAGTCGCTTGCGACGGGCTGCTGGGTGAGCAGCAGCTTCAAGCACAGGCTCTCGACATCGCGCTCTTGACGGTCGATATCGTCGTCGCCTTCGATCACCCGTGCGGCAAGCTCCGCGTCGCGCTCCTCGATCACCTTGACCGCGGAAACCACGGCCTCTTCCATCGATGACGCCATGACGAGCATCTGGGCGTCGAGTAGCGACAGTTCGTGCTGGAAAACAGTCCTCATCATTGGCTTAGCCGAACCTTCCTGTGATGTAGTCTTCGGTACGCTTGTCCACCGGATGGCTGAACAGCGTCTGAGTATCGCCGTATTCCACCAAATCGCCCAGCAGGAAGAACGCGCACTTGTCGGAAATACGCGCGGCCTGCTGCATATTGTGGGTCACCATGACGACGGTGTAATCCTTCTTCAGCTCGACAGCCAAATCCTCGATGCGGCCCGTGGAAAGCGGATCGAGGGCGCTTGTGGCCTCGTCCATCAACAAGACCTCGGGCTCGACAGCCAGAGCACGGGCGATGCACAGGCGCTGCTGCTGGCCGCCGGACAGGCCCAGGGCGCTCTTCTTGAGGCGGTCCTTGAGCTCGTCCCAGATGGCGGCCTTGCGCAGGGCGTTTTCGACGATAGCGTCGAGCTCTTCTTTACCCTTGATGCCATGCGTACGCGGACCGAAGGCCACGTTGTCATAGACGCTCATGGGGAAAGGATTGGGCTTCTGGAACACCATGCCGACGCGGCGGCGCAGGTGGTTGACGTCGGTTCCTTTGGCGTAGATGTTGTCGCCGTCGAGAGCCACGACGCCCTCGATACGGCAGCCTTCGACCAGGTCGTTCATGCGGTTAAGCGTGCGCAGCAGCGTCGATTTGCCGCAGCCGGAGGGGCCGATGAATGCCGTGATCTGATTGGCAGGGATATCCATATTCACGCCATGCAGCGCATGGAAGTCGCCGTAGAACAGATCGAGGTTCTGGACCGCGATCTTGGTCTCTTCCGCCGACCCCTCGGGAGGCGTCGGGACGCAGGCTGCAGGCGCCTGTTTGATTTCGCTCACGCGTTCGTTCCTTTCTTGAAAGGCGCCCGGTCGGCGCCCGGTATTCACCGCAACGGCATCACGCCTCTGACGAGCGGCGGCCAAGCCCGTCGAAAACCTTACGGACCCGACCGTCGCCCCGACGCGAAAGCCTGTCGCACTAGACTTTGGTCAGACGCTTGGCGGCGAACGACGCCAAAGCGTTGATGCCGACGACGATGACGAGCAACACGACGGCGGTGGCGTAGGTCGCATCGATATGCAGGCCCTCACAGGAAAGCACATACATATGGACCGACATGGTGCGCACCGAGTCGAACAGTCCGCCCGGGATAGCGGCGACGGTGCCCGCCGTGAAGATGAGCGCCGCCGATTCGCCGACGATGCGGCCGATCGACAAGATGATGCCGCCGAGGATGCCGGGCATGGCGGGCGGAAGCACGACCGAAAGCACGGTGCGCAAACGACCCGCGCCCAGACCGAAGCTGCCTTCGCGATAGGAGTCGGGCACGGAGCGCAGCGCCTCTTCGGTGGTGCGCATGATCGTAGGCAAAACCATGATCGCCAGCGTCAGGCAGCCCGACAGAAGCGAGAGGCCCCAGCCGAGGAACGTGACGAAGAACAGCATGCCGAACAAGCCGTACACGATGGAGGGAATGCCCGCCAAGGTTTCGGCGGTGATGCGGACCACCTTGACGAACTTATTGCCGCGCGTGGTGTATTCGACCAAGAAGATGGCCGCCATGACGCCCAAAGGCACGGCGATCACCAAGGTCAGGGCCACGGCGAGCAGGGTGTTCACCAGCGACGGAAGCATCGACACGTTCTGGGAGTTGTACTCCAGGGCGAACAGGTCGGGGTTGAACGCGGGGATGCCCATGACAAGGATGTAGCCGACGATCGCCACGAGCGTCGCAGCCGTCGCCAGGGCGGCGATGCGCACAAGCGCGCCCAGGATACGCGAAGAGACCTTGCGGCGAGGCTTTTTAGGAGCGCTTTTCGCCATGCCCCCGGGCATCGCGTTCGCAGGATTGGTTTTCTGTTCCATTACTTCCTCGACCTCGCATTCAGGGCAGCGAACACCAGATTGATCACCAGGACGAACACGAACAGCACGACCGCGGTCGCGATCAAGGCGTCCCTGTGCAGGTCGGCGGCGTAGCCCATCTCCATGACGATGTTGGTGGTAAGGGTGCGGACGCCGTCGAGCAGGCTGTCGGGAATCTGAACCTGGTTGCCTGCGATCATCACGACGGCCATGGTTTCGCCGATGGCGCGGCCGACGCCCAAAACGACGCCTGCCATGATGCCCGAACCTGCAGCGGGAACGAGCACACGGAAGACGCTACGCTCGTGGTCGGCACCAAGGGCCAGCGCGCCCTCGTAATAGCTCTCGGGCACGGCATCGAGCGAGTTGCGCGCCACCGTGATGATCGTGGGCAGAATCATGACGCCCAAGATGATCGAGGCGGCGAGCAGGCTCATGCCTTGCACGTGGAACACCTGGCGGATCAGCGGCACCAATACCACCAGTCCGAAGAAGCCGTAGATGACGGAGGGGATGCCCGCCAGAAGCTCGACGCCCGGAGTCAGAAGGCGCTTGATGCGAGGGCTGGCGAAGCGGGACAGATACACCGCGCAGAACAGGCCGATCGGCACGCCGATCACAAGAGCGCCCAACGTGGCGTAGATGCTGCCCAAGATCATCGGCAAGATGCCGTAGATATCGCTACCGGGCTTCCAGACGGTGCCGGTAAGGAACTCCAGCGGACCGATCTCGGCGATGGCCGGGATGCCGCTTGCGAAGAGGAAGACGCAAATCAGGGCAACCGCGAGGATCGAAACCCCCGCGGCAGCCGTGAAAAGCACCTTCGCTACCGTTTCTTTGATGCTTTTCATAAGGTATCGCTATCGTTAAGCGATTTCGGACCAGTCGGTGATGTCGCCGGTGAAGATGCCCTTGACCTGGTCGGTGGTCAGGTCGTCGATCGAGGAGCCGGTGTTCACGATGACAGCGATGCCGTCCATGGCGATCACGACAGGCTTGACGCCCTGGGAGAGCTCGGAGTCCTTCAACTCGCGGGAAGCCATGCCCAGATCGCAGGTGCCGTCGATGGTGGACTGGACGCCGGTGGAGGAGTCGGACTGCTGGACTTCGACCTTGACGTCGGGATTGAGGGCCTCATAGGCCTCGGCAAGCTTCTCCATGATCGGGGTGACGGAAGAGGAGCCGGCCACGACCACCTTGCCGGACTTGCCGGAAGCCGTGTAAGACTCGGCATTGTCGGCGACGGAAACGTAGTCGGCGTCGACGACTTCCTGGCCCTCGGCGCTCATGATGAAGTTCAGGAAGTCCTGAGCGACCTCGGAGATGTTGTCGTTGGTGACGACATTGAAGGGACGCGCGACCTTGTAGGAACCGTCCTTGACGCCCTCGGCGGAGGGGGCCACGCCGTCGATCTTAACGGCTTTGACGGTGTCGTTCAGAGAACCGAGGGAGATATAGCCGATGGAAGCAGGATCGCCGGCGACGGTGGTCATCATGACCGAAGTGGAGTTGGTGACGACGGCGGAAGAGGTGGTAGCGTCCTTCTTGTTGTCGTCGAGCACGCCGAACAGCTCGGTGAATGCGCCACGGGTGCCCGAACCGTCCTCGCGAGAGATGACCGAGATCGCGCCGGCGGTTTCCGCAGGAGCGGAGCCGTCGGAAGACTCGCCGCCGCCCGAAGAGCAGCCGACCAACGCGAACGCGCCGATGGCGCAGACGCACGACAGCGCCAGAGCGAGGAGTTTCTTAGACTTCATGGTAAGACGTTCCTTTCATCGAAGATTTCATTGCTTAAAACGCCTCGATGAACTCTAAGGACGCGCTATCAAACGAGCGTAAGAGAGGCGTCAAATCGGTGCAAATGTCGATGAACGAACGTCAAATCGGTGCAAAGTCGGCCATGAGACGCGATGCGTCCTACGGATGCCCTATCCCTCGTAATGGGAAGTCTGCTCCATCACGTATCCGATCAGCACGCTCTTCTTATGCATCTGCGTCTTCTCGTATACATGACGTATATGGGCGCGCACCGTATGCGGGGAAATAACGAGTTTTTCGGCCATATTGTCCACCGCGTAACCGCGCACGATCAATTCGAGCACCTCGCGCTCGCGCGGAGAGAGGCCGAATTCCTTCGCCGTGTCGTCGCACGCCTTAGCCAACGCCTCGCCGCCGATATCGGCCGTCTCCTTCGTGAGCGTTTCCATATAACGACCCTCGGAAACGAACGGCAAAAGCAACACGGCGACGATGCACAGACATATAGAAGCCATGAAATCGACCAGGGCTGAAACCTCCAGACCGGCCGATTCGAGCGATATCGAAACCGAATCGCCCGCCAACACGCCGAGCCGGAACAGACCGAGGCTCACGCCGATCGCGATGGCGGACGATGCGGCGCCCTTCTGAGCGACGACCACGAAATACACCATCAGCAGCAATTCGAACGATGAATACACCAGCGTGGTGAAGAAGAACGAAAAGCCGTTGGCCTTACCGCGAAGGCCTAGGAACAGCGCGAAAGCCACAAGCACCATGACAAGCAGCCACGGAATGATGCGGAAAGGATTGTCGGCCTTCGAAAGCATGCCCACGACCGCCGAGGCCAGCAGAATGGCGAGCGTTCCCGCCACCAGGCCGTAGCCGTAGGCCCAATCGCCGCCGATAAGGTCGTGCGAAGGAATGATGGTCAGCAGAAAAAAGCACGCCGCGCACGTCGTGGCCGAAATGCCGCTGACCACCGCGATGTTGCGATCGGCACGCTTGCGCACGGCGCGCGGCTTGAGGACGGACGGCCCTCCCCTCTCGTCCTCCCCTTCGCGCACCAGAGCGAAGCCGGAAAGAACGGGCAGCAACGCCACGAACACGGCCGTGACGGGACCGGGAAGAACCATGGCCGCCACGAAGGCCGCCACGACCACGGCCGCCACCGCAAACACCGCATCGGTAGATGTGCCGCGATAGCTCAACGACGACAGGCGCTCTCCCCACAGAAGAAAGCAATACGACTCCACTGCGCCGAGCATCATGGGAATGACGAAACGCTGCAAGATCCCGTCGAACACGAGCGAACCATACGAAGACGCGAGGGAAAGGACGCCGAGCACCATGGGCGCCAGCGCGTACATGCGCCCGTCCGAACGAAGCCTGCGCTTGTTGCCCAGGACGAACGCTGCGGCCAACAACGTGCCGACGCTCGTCGCCAGATACACGAGCCACGAAACCGTCGTGTCGGCCGAAAGAACGGAGCGGCCGTCGGGGCGAACCAGAAGCAGAAATGCCATGCGAAAAGAGGCGCGAAGCCTACGAACGGACGCACTTCCTTCAAGCGCGCTGCGGCGGCGTCGCCGATTCGAAAAGACAATGGTAACTCCGTACTCCAGCCGTGATTTCCATCAGTCGGACACGCATCCATGCGGCGAAAAACGAGCCGCTTAGCGCCTCGGTCGGCGCCATGGCCCTTTAAAAGCGCATCCAAAACGCCCAGTACTGTATCGCACGCATAGTCAATTCGTGCCTATTCCGATGAGTAGCCCCTTCGGACGATGCCAGGAACAGGGCGAACGTTCACCATCGACAGCAAGCAAGACGGAACGCGGTCCGAAGGGCGCACACCCTCCGATTTGTCGTGGAAAGGCGGTTCCTCGTCACTTCGGGCGTTCGAGGCGTCGGGAAGACGCGGGGTCGAAACCGGCCCGGCCGCTCCTCTTGCCGATCTTGCGCGGCAGAATCGAGCCGCGCGCAAAGCACGCATACGCTGAAAGGAAACGGAATGGAACTCGCTCAGAACAAACCGTCCTTCGGTCCTCTCGATAGCGTCAAAGTCGTCTATCAAGCAGTCGAGGTAGCCGCCCCCACCGCAGCGGCCATGATGGCAGACTGGGGCGCCGACGTCATCTGGATGGAGAACGCCCACTACGGCGACACCATGCGCGACACCATGTTCATCAAGGAGCAGGCGCGGCGCAACCAGAAAAGCATTTCCATGAATCCCTTCAGCGAAGAAGGCCGCGAGGTGTTCTTCCGCCTCATCAAAGACGCCGACATCTTCATCCAGGCGGGCAAGGGACCGACCTATGAGCGCAAGGGCCTCGGCGACGACGTGCTGTGGGAAGTCAATCCCAAGCTCGTCATCGTCCACGTTTCCGGCTTCGGCCAGTACGGATCGCCCGACCGCATCAGCCGCCCCGCTTACGACCACATGATCCAGGCCTTCGGCGGCTACATGGCCCAGAACGGCACCGTCGACAAGCCCTTCGCGGCCGCACCCATCCCCGGCGACTACTTCACCGCCGCGAACACGGTGGGCGCCGCCCTCGCAAGTGTGATCAACGCGCGCGCCACGGGCAAGGGCGAAAGCATCGACGTCGCCATGTTCGAAATCATGGCGCGCATGGGCCTGTACTACAACATCAACTACCTCAACGCAGGCATCACCTACCCGCGTCCCGCCGATCGCAGCCAGGACCTGTGCGGCATCGGCACCTTCGAGGCCGCCGACGGCGACATCGCCATCGTCCTCTACGGCGCCAAGGAAAACCATTGGCTGCTCGACCGGATCGGCCTGGGGCATCTTTGGGGAACCGAAGACATCCCCGAAGGCTCGACCGCGCTGTGGCTCACGAACCCGTATGCCGACGAGATTCAGAAGCACCTCGAGGACTGGGTCAGGACCAAGACCCTCGACGAGCTCGAAGACCTGCTCGCGCAGGCCAACATCCCCGCCAATCGCGTCTACACGATCGAAGACATGGAAAAAGACGCCCATTACCAGGCGCGCAACTGCTTCATCGAATGGGAGAACCGCGAAGGCAAGACCATCAAGGGATTCAAGCCCGTCCCCGAATTCAAGAACAACCCCGGACAGGTCTGGCGCCCCATGCCCGAACTCGGATATGACACCCAGAGCATTCTTGCCGAACTCGGGTATGCCGAAGACGAGATCGCCCGTCTCGCTGACAACGGTACCGTTCGCCTCGGCTAACGCGGGGACCGACCCCAGACCATTCGTCGCGGCCTTCCGTTGCAGCAGGCCGCCTGCCGCGGGCGATCGAGGCGCACATGCCCGCGGGCCGCGGCGGGGACTTCTCTATAAGCCCCCGCCGCGCTTCGAGTGCTCGGCCGAATCAGGCCTTTGCACATATATCCCGAAAGAGGAGGAATCACCATGACAATCGACGCATCCGTCGTCGGAAAGAAATTCGGACCCTTCAAGTTCGACTACAGCATGGAGAAGCTCAACCTGTTCGCCGTCGGCTGCAACTGCGGCCACGACATGAAGGCCGGCGAAGAGTACTACAACGAATACCTGCCCGGCGGCCTTAAGGTCCTCCCCATCTTCGGCGCTATGCCTCTTGTGTGCGGCGAAGTGACCAACACCATCGACTACGGCGCCGACCTGCGCGGCACCCTGCACTGGGGCATCGACCTCAAGATCAAGAGCGACATGAACCGCCTGGCTCAGAAGAGCGGCACGCTTTCCACCGATGTCACCGTCGTGGGCATGTGGGACCGCGGTCCCGGCAAGGGCCTGCTGTGCCAGGAGCACTCCGACACCTTCGACGACGACGGCACGCTCGTCTGCGAGTGCGAAACCTGGGACTGCCTGATCTATGACGGCGGCTGGAGCGGCGAGAAGCCTCCTGCGGACGTCGTCGAGATGCCCGACCGCGAGCCCGACTTCGAAATGAGCGAGACCATCGCCATGAATGCGGGCCTGGCCTTCCGCCTGACCGGCATGCTGCACCCGCTGCACGTCGACTGGCCGACCGCCAAGGAGGCCGGCTTCCCGATCCCGTTCTACTTCGGCCTCGGCTACGGCGGCATCGCCATGCGTCATATGATCGACACCTTCATGCCGGGCAAACCCGAGCGCCTCACCCGTTTCAAGGTCCGCATGTGCGCACCCGTCATGCCCGGCGCCACCGTGACCACCCAGATGTGGAAGATGGATGACGGCACGGTCCGCTTCCGCCTGGTCGACGCCCATGCGACCACCGCAAAGCCCTATCTCAACTGGGGCATCATGGAATACAAGTAGGCCCCTGCCCTTTCTCGGGCCGAACGCGGCCGACACCGCGACAGCTCGGCCGTACGAAAAAAAGAGGATGCGCATCGCGCGCATCCTCTTTTTCTTGCATCGGTATATATGTTGCGACCGGCCTAGAACGCGACCTTCTCGGCCGCCTCCACCACATGTTTCATCAGCACGCTCGTGGTGACGCCGCCGATGCCGCGAGGCACCGGCGTGATCGCGCCCGTCTCGCCTACAGCCGAAGCCGCGGCTTCGTAGTCGGCATCGCCGCACAGGACGCCCTCCGCGTCGACATTGATGCCTACGTCAAGAACGACCTGGCCCTCGCCGAAGCACTCGGCGCCATAGGCCCTCGCGCGACCGGTGGCCAGCACCACGACGTCGGCCTCGCGGAGCGTCTGTTCGAGATTCTGCGTGCGCGAATGGCACACGGTCACCGTGGCGTTGCGCTCGAGCAGCATCATGGCCACAGGACGGCCGATCACGAGACTGCGGCCCACCACCGCCACGCGCTTGCCGGCAACGTCGATGCCATAGGCGTCGAGCATCTCGAGGCATGCCGCGGCCGTGCAGGGCGCGAAGCCTTCGCCGCGGCCCGTGAACACGCGCGCCAACGCCGCGCGGCCGATGCCGTCGATGTCTTTCGCGGGATCGAGCGCCTCGCAGGCGGCCTCTTCGTCGTAAGCGTGCGGAAGCGGACGGAACATCAAACAGCCGTGGATGCCCGCATCGTCGTTGACCTGCGCGATAATGTCCATCAGCGCGTCCTGGCCCGCGTCTTCGGCCAGCACGAAACGACGCACCTCGATGCCCAGGCCCTCGGCTCGCTTGAGTGCCGTACGCTCGTAGGACAGGTCGTCTTCGCGCTCGCCCACGCGCACGATTGCAAGCGTCGGCACGACGCCAGCGGCCTTAAGCGCTTCCGCGCGGCCGACCAGATCCTCTTTCAATGCGGCGATAACAGGCTTTCCCAGCAGTTCCAAAGCCACGATCCCCCCTCATGCGGCGCTTCGACCGCGATAGTGCTTTCCGGATTCGGGCATTCTACCCCACAACGTATCGACGATATGCGCGCAGGCGGAAAAGCGGCCGAAACGAGAGAGGGCGCGCCTCGGCCATCGGCTCGACGGAAAATGCGGGATTCCCGACACCGCTTCGGAGGGTTCTACTCGTCGGCTTGAGCGCGCCCCTCTTGCGCAGCGCGCATCTGCTCTTCCATGTCCATCTGCATCAACGTGCCCATGAGCTGCTGCTGGAAGCGCATGCGCACGAACTCTTCGTCGGGATGCTCGGCGTCGCCCTCGATGACCTGTTTGGTCTTCTCGTTGAACGCATAGGCATGGTAAAGACGCATGTCTCCCAGGTCGATGCTATCGACGCGTGTCTGCCAGTCTTCGAGGTTCATTGGCCGCTCCTATGCTTGGAAATCGAAATCGGGCGTAGGATTGAATAATACGCCATCTTTAAGCATGGCTTCGGTCTGCTTGAGATAATCGTCGCCGGGAAACGTGCACATGTCGGCGATCTCTTCTTCGGTCAGCTCGCGGCGAACCTTCGCCGGGACGCCCACGATCAACACGCCATCGGGGAATTCTTTGCCTTCGGCAACCAGCGCCCCCGCCGCAACGACGCTGTTCTTGCCGATTTTCGCACCGTTCATAATGGTGCAGCTCATGCCGATCAGACAGTTTTCACCGATAACGCAGCCATGCAGCATGGCTCGATGCCCCACCGTCGTATGGCGGCCGATCGCTACGGGCTTGCCGTAATCCTCGTGGATGACGACGCCTTCCTGAATATTGCACTCGTCCTCGACCACGATCAGCGCATCATCGCCACGCAGGCAGCTTCCCGCCATGACGGCAACCTTTTTCCCAAGCGTCACATCGCCCACCAGCGAGCACGACGGCGAAATGCGCGCCGTCGGATCGGCCTTCACGCGATGATAGTCGATTTCGGTCGAAGACCCGTGCGCGCGTTCCTCCGCCATGATGCAGCTCCTTTCGCCCCGACGCCGCGCTTCGTCGAAACGCATCCCGCAATTCGACGAAAAAGCAGCGCAATCATCTGCTGCAACCCAGTGTAGCGACGGAAAACGCGACGGATGACGGGCAAACGGCACCGCATGTCCGTCGACACAGGCGAAAGCGCCAAACAAAAGCGCGACCGGAAAGGCAAGCGGCAGCCGAATCGAAAGCCGGGCCGAAAACCCAGCTCGACGATCGGGACAACGGGTAGGCTGCGCAAGAAAGACGGCGCTCAGATAAGCCAAGCCCGCAGGCAGAAGCCCCGTTCGACCCTCAGCAACCGCATCCCTCCTAGACGACGGGGCCCACGCTTTCAGCCGGGCCGTTCGGCGTGTCATCGGACCAGCGGCGGCGCGCCGCCGCAAGGACCTCGTCGTTTTCGTCGCGTGCCAGAAGCTCCGCGAACTCGGCCCCGCCATAGGACTCGACCAATTTCGCAAGATCGGCGAAAAACGCCGTCAAATCGTCCTTGTGCAAAGCGCAGCCGAACAACACATCGTCGACTCCGGCCTCTTCGTCGTTAAGATCGCGCACGACCAGCATGACGTCGAGATCGCGAGAAATCCCTTCCACCACTGCCGCCTCCTTGAAGAAAACAAGCCTGTCGCCGGGAGCATATCACGCGGCGATACGCGCGCCCACTCGGCTCGCGACCTCCGCAGGAAAACGGCAGGGCGCAAGGCCTTCGACGACTTCTGTCCGTTTCTCATCATAATTACGAAATGTCACATTTTATAGTGACATTCTCTCATCGGGCCTCAATACGCTTTCGCAATGGCCGCATTCGACGAATATAGCAATCGACTTGGCGCGCGCATTCGAACTCTTCGAAAGCGCGCAGGGCTGAGTCTGCGCGAGTTCGGCATGATGGTAGGCGTCCATCACAACCAGATTCTTTCAATCGAACAAGGCGAGAGCAACCCCTCGCTGCGCACGCTGTTTCGCATCGCAGGAGGACTCGGACTTCCCCTGCGCGACCTTCTGCCCGACGACGAAGACAAAGAGGGGGCCTTTTATTGGTTCTCCCCCGATGAAAAGCCCGACGATCAGGCCGATCGCAAAAACTGAACCGCGCCGACGCTGCGCGCGAAAGCACGAGCGTTTTCATGCCCTTCGCAAAACCGGCGCGCCGAAACACACTCGACACGCCGGAATCACGGCAAAGGTGCGGCCGTCTTGGCGCCGTTCGTCCGACAGCCGCAGAGAAGCCGCCGAACCCGTCACGCCGCTACGCGCACGTACCGTCGCCGAAAAGCAACTGCCGTTCAGGACCCGAAAGCGCAGCACGAGCCTGGTCACGCAGATTATTCATGCCGCTCAGGAACTGGCGATACATCACCGAAACCAGATAGCGGCCCTTCGGCGTCAGCGTCAGCTCGTCGGGCGTGTCGGTCGCGAAAGCGCCGTTGAGGCGCATGAACGCCATCTCCGCAGGAAGACCTGCCTCGATGCCGCAGCCGAACTCCTCCTTGAACGCATGCTTATCCAGACGCAGGCGATACAGGTTCAGCAGGAAGTGATAACGCATCAGGTCATGCTTGCTCAGCGTGGTCTTGCCCATGATCGACATGCGGCCCGCGCCGATCATGTCGTCGTATTCCTGCAGGCTGAACGTGTTCACGTACAGGCTGTCGCCGAGATGCGTGATCGATCCGCTGCCGATCGCAGGATACGCCACATAGGCGGTTTGATACTCGTCGATCAGCAGCGCATGGTCGTCATGACCCTGTTCGTCAAGGCGGTTGAACGTCCAGATGGTCTCGCGACGGAAGCGAGCCGAATCCCCGCCCGTCAACGCTTCGTCGAGCAGGCGATAGTAGCGATATTCGCGGCCGTAATCGACGGCGCCCAAAGTGGAGGCCATCTTGCCCATGGTGGCGTTGGACACGTACAGAGGAGAGAACGTGGTCTGACGCGCCCCGCATGCGGCGATCTTCTCAAGGTCGGCATGCAGGATATCTTCGGTCTGCGACGGAAAATTGAAAATCATGTCCACGTTGAGCGATTCGAAGTACGGGATGGCTTCGGCAATGCGCTCCATGATCTGCTCGCCGCTACCGTATTTCTCGTAGCGGTCCATCTGCTTGAGCAGCTCGTCATCGAAGCTCTGCACACCCACGGACAGGCGCTGGATGCGGCCCTTCATCTTATCCAGATACGGCTGGACAAGATGGTTGGGATTGGTCTCAGACGCCACTTCCTTGATGTCGAACGCATCCCGTGCAAGATCGAGCGTCTCGCACAGCTCGTCGATTTCCACGGTCGGCGTGCCGCCGCCCACATAAATGCTCTCGATGTCGTAGCCTAGGTCTTTGAGCATGAGCATTTCCTTGCGCATGTTCTCGAAGTAGGTACGCGCCACGTCTTCACGGTAGACATAGCGGTTGAAACTGCAATACGGACACAGGCGCTCGCAAAACGGCACGTGCAGATACAGCATGTATTTGCGGCCAGGTTCCGCAGGCGGCATGAACGTTTCTCCCGTAGGAGACAGCTTCAGCGTCCTTTTGGTCATCGTCTTTACAAGATTGGTAAGAATTCGCTCCGAAATCACTCTGACACCCTATCGTCGTTGCTTGCGCATGACCGCAAGCGGCTTATTTCGTTCCCCAAACGGTGCAGGATTATATGCTTGGCGCAAAATGCCCACAAGCGACCAGAAGCGTATATATCGATAAAGATGTGAGGTTACACGGGCGGCGAAGGTGCGGCCCGCGTCCTTTCGCGAAAGGACGGAGCCGATGCCCAGACGTCGATCAGCGCAAGGCGTCATTCGCTATACTGGCATGTATTCGACTGGAAATCCATGACGACGAAAGGAATGCCCGATGCCCGTCGTGTCCCGCTTTCTAGAAACCTCCCGCAAGGCGGCGAAAGAGAAGCCGGGCGTCTTCGCCCTGTACGTGATCTTGTGCGTCATCGTTGCCATCGTCTTCGTACGTTCCATCTTCGAAGGCCGCTACGAACACGCGCTGCTGTGCCTGCTGGTGTTCATCCTGTTCTGGATTCCCAGCATGCTCGAACGCCGTTTCACCGTCGAGATCCCGAGCGTTTTGGAAGGCATCATCCTCTGCTTCATCTTCGCCGCGGAAATCCTCGGAGAAATCGACGCTTTCTATATCAAAATCCCCTTCTGGGACACTATTCTGCATACCACCTGGGGATTTTTGGCCGCAGGCATCGGATTCGCGCTGGTCGATATCCTCAATCGAAGCCATGCATCGCGCCTGCAGCTGGCGCCGATCTACATGGCCATCACCGCATTCTGCTTCTCTATGACCGCAGGCGCGGTCTGGGAGCTTTTCGAGTATTCGATGGACGTCTTCGTCGGATTCGACATGCAGAAAGACGCTATCGTGACCGCTTTCAGCTCGGTCACGCTCGATCCGACGAACACCAATATCGCCATCCCCGTCGACGGCATCGTGAGCACCGAAATCATGCTGGCATCGGGCGAAACCGTCGTCATTCCCGACGGATACCTGGATATCGGTCTGCATGATTCCATGGCCGACCTGTTCGTGAACCTGGTCGGCGCAGCCGTATTCTCCATCATCGGCTTCATCTACGTGAAAAACCGCGGCAGCAAGAAAAGCTTCGCCACCCACTTCATCCCGAGGCTGCGCAACAGCGCCAAATAGAACCGAACCACCGCGAAGGAGCACCGCCTTGACCGCAGAACAGCGCGACACACTCGACAGGACAGGCTTTCTCGAAGCCCTCGGATGCCAGGTCATGTGGGGCTTCATGTGCCTGTATTGGCGCCTTCTTTCGGGGGAGTCCGCGCTGCTCGTGCTGACCTGCCGCATGATATGGTCGTGCGTGTTCATCGTGCTTCTATGCTCCTTCGTCAAGCGAACGCGCTTTCTGTATCTGATGCGCGACCCGCGGGCGCTGGGCACGTTCGTCACGTCAGGCATCCTGACGTCGGCGAACTGGGGCGTCTATATCTGGGCGGCCAACAGCGGCCATCTTCTGGAAACCAGCATCGGCTACTATCTGTGTCCGCTGTTCAATATCCTGTTCGGCTTGATCGTGTTCCACGAACGCCTGACGCGCATGCAGAAGGTGGCCTTCGGGCTGGCCGCCGTGGGCGTGACGTTCTTTATCGCCATGAACGGCGGCGCGATCTGGATTTCGTTCGCGCTGGCGCTTTCGTTTTCAGCCTACGGCGCCGTGAAGAAGAAGGCGGGCTACCCCGCGCTTCCCGGCATGGCGCTGGAATCGGTGATCACGGGCATCCTGGGCGGCATCATCTTCGGAGCCGGAACCCTGATGCCTGCACTGTGGGGCCTCGTGCCTGCCACGCCCGACCCCATGGCCGTCACATCGCAACCCTGGGAGAGCTTTCTCATGGTGTTCGCGGGCGTGCTCACCGCCATCCCGCTGCTGCTGTATTCGGCCGCAGCCAACCGCGTGCCCATGGTGATCATCGGCTTCCTGCAGTACGTCAGCCCCACCATCGCGCTTATCCTGGCCGTGTCGTTTTTCGGCGAGGCGTTCACCTTCGCCCACGGCATCTGCTTCGCGCTGGTATGGACGGGCATCGCGCTTATGTCGGCCGAAAGCGTCCTGCACCGAAAGATGATGCCCGCGTCGCAGCGGCGATAGCCGTCTCACGTCACGCGCCGGCAGCGGCCTCGGCGACGAGTTCGATCAACTCCTGCTTGCTATGGATCCCCAGCGCCGCGTAAATCTTTTTCGCGTGCGTGCGGACGGTATTTTCGGACAAATACATCGCCGACGCTGCGGCGGGAATCGTGTAACCGTGCGCCAACAAGACGAAAACCTCGATTTGACGTTCGGTAAGACCGCTGCTTTGGCCGATTCTCCTGGCAGCAACCCCGATAGCATCGTCGTGGACGACGGAAGGGCCTAGCTGCGAAAAATCAAGCTCGTCGGAAAGCGTCGAGGCTTTGTCCGAAACGACCGATTCGCAGGAAGCCCCATCGGGCGCTTCTCCGACGCCCGACCCTTTCCTTGTAATAAAGAACATGACGATGGAACAGCCGTAGAGCAAGACGACCACGACGAGCATCATCGACGTTTCGTCGAAAACCGTTTCTCCCGCGAGATTCATAGCAAGGCTCCCGAACGCGTTCGACGCGTACAAGACGCCGGCGCACACGCCATACATCAATCCCGCGTCAAGCCCGCGCGCCGAGGCCGAGGAGGCGCTTTCGACCAGCACCGTCATCGAGCAGACGACGAAAGCGACGCCGCCGATATAAGGCACGAGCCCGCGCAAAGCGGGGACGAAGAGAAACACGAGGAAGACCGTCGCCAAGAGAGGAAATAAAACGGTGAAAGCCCGCACGGTGTCGGGTTTGCGTTTCAAAGCGAGCCACGATATGCCGACGACGGCCGCCGCCACGATATTTTCGGAATGGGTCATGAAAACCTGGTCGACGAACTGCATGTCGACGAACACCGCATCGGAAAGGGCGGAGGCGACAGGCGCCATGATTCCGATGATGAAGCAACAAAGACATATACGCCACAGGCTCTTCGCAGGCAGAATCGCCTCGATCGACGCACCCGTTGAAGAATCGGCGGACGGCCCGGATGGGCAGGCATCTTTCATCTCGTATGCGAAAAACGCGAAAACGACAACCAGCAGAATGCACAGAGTGATTGCTATGGCCAACAGGTCGAGGGTAAGGAACGCGACGAACGGCACGGCCGAGAGAACGGACCCGGCGATGATTTCCACCTGTGCGTACGAGGATCCCTCGTGTGCCAATACGCGAATCCAGCAAAAGAAAAAACACGTCGTCGCAAGGCCCATGCAAATGGCCCCGGCGACGATAAGCCACGAAGAGCCGGAGAAGAGAAACGCCAGAACGCCGGCAAGCGCCGCCGCCACCAAAACGAAGGACAGGGGGTACACCATGCGGGCGAAACGTTTCGGCCGCATGGCAGAGCATGCCGCGAACACGAAAAAAGACAGCGCGTTGCTGATCGAGAGAAACGTACCCCACGAAGACGAGCCCTGCTCTCCAAGGGCCTGCGCCGGCAACAGCCCGAAGCCCCAGAGCGAAAACGAATTAAGCGCAAGAAAACATGCGTAACCGACGCTTACGAGCAGCACATGAACGACCTGTCTCTGCACGCCTCCCCCTTCATGCCGGCCTCGCATCGGCGCCGATCGTGTAAGACGCGCGAGCTTCCCTCCGCGCCCATGATAGAACACGCCTGACATCAGAATGGCCATGCGAGCATTGCAACGACCTGCGATTTTATCCAATTCACCCGCTTCATGTGAACCCCTATGCGCCAAAAGCCACGCTTCGAGTGAATGCAAAAGAGGGCAGCAGGCCTATGATCGGCCTGTCAGGCAGCGAAGGTACCGCCTCCCTCTCCCCTCCCTTTCGGCGGGGCCTTCGCTCTTCGACAAGTCCTTACACAAGACAAGGAGGAGGAATTCGAATGAGCATGGATAGGCGCGATTTTCTCAAAGGGGCAGGCATCATCGGTGCCGCAGGAGCGATCGGAACGGTCATGGCGGGCTGCTCTCCCAGCCAGCCGAAAGCAGCCGAGTCCGCATCGAGCGAAGGCGGTGCTCTGACGGCGGAAAGCGTCATGGAAAAGGGCGCGTGGAGCTTCGAGGTGGCGCCCGAGCCTATCACCGACTTCGCCGAGACCATTTCCGCCGAAGTCGTCGTCGTAGGATCCGGCATGTCGGGCATGTGCTGCGCGGTATCGGCCGCCGAAGAAGGCCTCGACGTGATCGTCGTCAGCGCCGGCACCACCGCCATCTCCCGCGGCGGCTCCAATCAGGCCATCGGAACGAAGTACCAGAAAGAGATGGGCGTCGATTACACGCCGAAAGATGCGCTCGAACATGTGAAGATCGAGCAGCTCGCAGGCTATTACTGCATGGACAAGATGAAGTGGTCGCGCTGGCTGAAGCACAGCGGCGAATCCATGGACTGGATGATCGACAAGATGACCGGCAAAGGCCTCAAGGTCAACCTTGAACCGCCCTACGCCGACCCTGACGGAACGCTCGCCGCTCCGCCTTCGGTGCACAACTTCTGGAACGACGAGAACCCTCTCGGCGTGTTCCAGGGCGCTCCGCTGTGCGCGAAGACCTACGCCGACATCTTCGAGAACGATTTCGGTAAGAAGATCTATTTCAAAAACCGCGCCGTGCAGCTCGTCCGCGACGACGATAACACGGGCCGCGTCAGCGCCGTCATCTGCCAGCGCGAAGACGGATCGTATGCGAAATACGAGGCTTCCAAAGCCGTCGTCCTGGCAACGGGCGACTTCTCGAAAGACCGCGACATGATGGCGAAATACGCTCCGTACGCCTACGAGATGTTCAAAGACAAGCTCGAGTTCGGCGACGAGAGCGTCGATTTCGATGCAGGGATGAACTATTCCGGCCTCATGCCGGGCGACGGCCAGAAGATGGGCCTTTGGATCGGCGCCGCCTGGCAGAAGGTCTATCCCAACCCCTGCGCGATCAACGGCGGCGTCGCAGGACCCACCCATGCCGTCATCGACAACTTCTGGGGCATCAACCTGAACAAGAACGGCAAGCGCTTCCAGAACGAGAACACCAACTTCGCCTTCGGCGCGATGTCGCTGCTCAACCAGCCCGAATCCACGGGATACGGCATCTGGGACAGCGCCTACGCCTCCACGCAGGAAGAATGGGAGACGCTCGGCTGCTCCTACGGCAACGTCACGCCGCAAAAGCCCCTCACCCCCGAAGAGCTTGTCGCAGGCTGGGATGCGAACGTCGAAGACGGGACGTATTTCAAGGCGGATACCCTCGAGGAGCTCATCGATCAGCTCGACGGCCTGGACAAAGAGAACGCCCTGGCGTCGATCGAGCGCTACAACACCTACGCTGAGCAGGGCTACGACGAGGAATACCAGGTGAATCCCAACATCCTCTTCCCGATTTCCACGCCGCCGTTCTACGGCACCAAGACGGTCGGATCGACGTTCCTCTGCGTCATGGGCGGCCTGAGGACCAATGAGAACCTGCAGGTCTGCGAGGAAGACGACACCCCCATCGAAGGCCTGTACTGCGTCGGCACCATGATCGGCGACTTCTTTGCCGGCACCTACAACTTCGGCCTTCCCGGCCAGAACCTCGGCGCCTGCTGCTGCACTTTGCCGTATCTGCTCGGCAAAGACCTCGCGGAACTGTAGAGGCGAGTACATTACGTACGAAGCGAAGCCATAGATGCAAGAAGGGCGGCCTTTGGGCGGCCTTTGGCCGCCCTTCTTGGTGCCGATCTTTCAGCCGGCATGCATGCCCGCACGAAGGCGCTCGATATTCACAGCGGCGCGCGGCGTAACGGGGCCTTCCGACAGCTTATCAAGAAGCGCGGCCGCTTCCTGCACGCTTCCGTGCACGATGAGATACTCGGCCTCGCAAATTCCCCACGACACCCACGTCAAACGCGAATCGGCAGTCGCTGCGCTTTTGCGCATGTAATCAAGGTCGGCCGGCCCCCACTGCTCGGGCGCGCGGAACTGAACGTTCAGCCCGAGCAGGATGTCATCGACGACCGCTCGCTTCGGCGAATTGACGGACGCGCCCTCGCGAAACGCCGCGATGCGGCCCAAAGCGACGTCACGCCCTGCGATATCGCCCACAGCGTTGCGGGCGATGGCCTCCACGTTGAACGTGCGGATCCAAAGGATGTTCTTGGGCGACCTGAACGAAACCTGCGAAAGAAGCTGCAAGGCGTCGATCGGACGGCCCGCATGATAATGGGCCAGCGCGAGCTCGGTCAGGCACGTGCCCTTCGAACGCTGCTTGACATCCCGTTGCGCGATTCCTTCGATCACCTCGCGATATTTCTCGGCATCGCAATCCGACCCCAGAATATCGAGCAAGCTGCGAAAACGCCTTCCTATCTTGGACCTGAGCAGCCACGCAATGACCAAAATCGCAGCAAGGCAGACGAAGTAAGCCGCCATGGACCCGATGAACACGAAGACGATAGCCGCCACGCCGAGAACCACGGCCGCAGCGATCGCAAGAGCACGCATCTTGCGCAGCCACGCGAAATAATCGGCGACCACCTGCTGCGCCGTCTGACCGAAATAACGCGACCGAATGTTCACGCCGACCCCTTCCCCGCGCGGATGCCCGCACCGTGCAAAACAGCAAGCAGCATAGCACGACGCCTCGCCGAAAAGACCGACCCGCCATAAGCTCGAACCGTCGACGGCAATGTGGAGCAGACGACAAAAAGGCGGCCCGAAGGCCGCCTTTCGTTACTCGACCGATTTCAGGCTCTCCACCATGTCGATGCCGGAAAGCTTCTTGCGCATGAATAGCGTCACGAGCACCGAGAAGAACATCGTGAGCGCGAAGGCGATGACGAAACTCATCGCATGAATGGCGCGGCCGAACATCACCTGGTCGACCTCGGCAGTCACCACCACGAAGCCCTCCATGAACACGCCCAGAACGCAGCCGACAAGCGCGCCTATCGCCGAAAGCAGCAGTGTCTCGCGATAGATGTACGCATTCACCTCGCGCGCGTTGAAGCCGAGCACTTTAAGCGTCGCTATCTCGCGCTGACGCTCGGTGATGTTGATGTTGGTCAGGTTGTACAAAACCACGAACGCCAAGGCCGCCGCCGCGATCACCAGAACCACCACCACCGCGTCGACGCTCTTGAGCATGGTGCGATACGACTCGATCGTCTCGTCGTTGAAGCCCACGGTCTTCACGCCGTCGATCGCCAACAGCTCGTCGGAAAGCTCCGAGCGCTGCATCTCGTCTTCGGTCGCCTTCGCATAGACCGTCGTGTAGGCGGGCGCTTCGCCCATCAGCGCGTCGAAGCCGCTCGGCGTAGTGAAGGCGTACTGGCTCACGTAGTTTTCCATGATGCCCGCCACGCGCGTCTCGCGGCCTGCGCCGGCGGCGTTGCCCACCGCGTCTTCGTCGAAGAGCAGGATCGGGTCGCCCTGTTCGAGGCCGAGCTCGATCGCCAGCTTCTCGCTGATCACCACGCCGTCGTCGTCGAGGCTCAGCGGGTCGTGGCCCAGACGCTCGCGCATGGTGACGTACGTCGCGAAGTCGGCCGGATCCTCGGGTACGATCAGCTCGAAGCGCTGATGCTCGCCGTCGGGGTCGTCCACGCGGGCGGCCAGCATATTCTCGGTATGGGCCGCCGTGAACGCGGCGCCTTCGCCCGATGCCGCCAACGCGGCTTCGACCTGAGAGGCGTCTTCGTCGGACACGTCGTCGGCCTCGCGCACCACCATGTTGTAGTGGTAGATCTCGCCGAACTGCTTGTCGATGATGTCGTTGATGGCGTTTTGCAGGCCCAAGCCCGTCAGCAGCAACGCCGTGCAGCCCGCGATGCCCACGATGGCCATGAAGAAACGGCGCTTGTAGCGGAAGATGTTGCGCGACGTGACCTTCCACGAGAACGACATGCGGCTCCACAGCGGCTTGATGCGCTCGAGCAGGATGCGCTTGCCGGCCTTGGGCGCGCGCGGCAGCATGAGCGCGGCCGGCGCTTCACGCAGGGTCGAAGCCGCTGCGAACCAGGTGGCCGCCAGCGTGATGCCCATGCCCAAGCCCGCAGAAAGCAGCGCCATACCGGGGTCGATCGGCACGGGACGCGGCGGCACCGCGTAGATGATCGCATAGGCGTTCATGATGAAATACGGCAGGAACAGCGAAAGCGCCACGATGCCCACGAGCGCGCCGACGCCGCTGGCAACCGCCGCATACACCAGATACTTCGAGATGATGCGCGCGTTGCTGTATCCGAGCGCCTTGTACGTGCCGATCAGCACGCGTTCCTCTTCCACCATGCGCGTCATGGTGGTCAGCGACACCAGGGCAGCCACCAGGAAGAAGATGAACGGAAACACCATGGCGATGCGGTCGATGCGGCCCGCATCGGATTTGAAGCTTTCGGCGCCCATGTTCTTCGAGCGGTCGAGCACGAGGATTTCAGGAGCCTCGAGCTCGTCGACCTCCTCCTGGGCTTCGGCGAGCTGCTTTTCGGCATCGGCGAACTGAGCCTCGGCGTCGGCCTTCTGCTCGTCGTATTCGACCTTGCCCTCTTCGTAGGACGTCAAACCCTCGCCGTATTCCGCCCTGCCGTCGGCAAGCTCGGCGACGCCTGCGGCATAGGCGCTCTTACCCGACTGCAGCTGCGCACGGCCGCTCGCCAACTCGGCTGCGGCGGCGTCAAGCTGACGCTGAGCCGCAGCGAAGCTTTCTTCGGCAGCGGCGCGCTGGGCGGAAAGCTCTTCTCGGGCAGCTGCAAGCTGCTCGGGCACGCCGGCGGTCTGGCCGTCGATCTGCGCGATACCCGCCGTCAACCGATCCACGGCCCCTGCGAGCTGCGCGCGCTGGCCGAGCAGCTCGTCTTTGCGCCCTTGCAGCTCATCGAGCATGCCCTGGGCCTTCGCGCGCTGCGCCTCCAACGCCGCCAGCTGCTCCGCATATCCAGGCCCCTTCGGGTCGAGCGCATCGATCTGCGCCTGCACGGCAGCGATCGCGCCCTGGGCGGCCGCGATGCCTTCGTCGATCGAAGGCATATTCTCGGCTATGGCGGCATCTATCTGCCCGAGGCCCGCGCGGGCCTGGTCGAGTTGCATGGAAAGTTCGGATCGCGTGGCCATAGCCTGGTCGTATTGAACCTGGGCATCGTCGATCCGTGCCTGGGCGTCGGCCAGCTGAGCCTGTGCGTCGGCACGGCGGGCTGCCAGTTCCGCCACGCCCTCATCGTAAGACGCCTGCCCGTTGGCGATGGCACGCTCGCTCGAAGCGATGGTGCCCGCAGCGGCATCCAAATCGGCCTGGCCGCTTTCGAGCTTCGCGGCGGCGTCATCGAGCTGCACGAGAGCGTCATCGAGCTCGGCCGCGCCGTCGGCCAACTTGCTTTCGGCGTCGGCGCGCTCGGACTCGTATTCGGCGCGCTTCTCGTCAAGCTCGGATTGCGCTTCGGCTTTCACCTCGCTCAAACGGGCCGCCCCGATGCCGGCGTCTTCGATGCGCTGCGCCACTGCATCGACCTTCGCCTGGTATCCTTCGCTTCCCGCCATTTCATCGAAAGCCCCCGCCACCGAAATAAACGCTTCGGTATAGGGCGTATCGGAAGCGAAGCCCGCATTGTCGACGAACGCCACCTGTTCGAGCGCTCCGCTGCCCAGAGATGTCGTTCCCAGATTGGTCGGAGAAGCGTAGTACGAGCAGCGCACGAAACCCGTCACCGTGTATTCGCGCGAGGCCAGCGTCTCGTCGATATCCTGCGTGCCTTCGAGCACCTTCACGGTATCGCCCACCGACACGTCGCTATCCATCACTACATCGGCGGTCAGCACGCACTCGTCGGAGCCTTCGGGCCACGTGCCTTCGACCAAAATAGGCCTGTTCAGATATGATTCGTCGGAAGAAACGGCATGCTCGCCGTCGGATGTATCGGAGGCACGGGCGGCGTCGGCGTCGAACGACTGAACGCGCATGGTGTATTGCACGTCGTCGACCGTAGCAAGCACGTCCACCTCGTGAGCGGGCATGACGCCCTGCACGCCCTCTATATCGCGCAGCGTGTCGATATTGTCGTCGCTCAAGCCCAGGGTGGACACGACACGCAGGTCGGCCGTGTTCGTACCGTCGAAATACCGATCGGCAGCCAGGCGCATGTCAGGCCCGGTCATGCGCAGGCCCGCATAAAAACCGGTACCGAGCGCAGCGATCACGGCTATAGCGAGAAAACGGCCGAGCGAATGGGTGATCGACCGCCGCACCCCTTTATTAAAGACGCTTTTCATGACCTACCACTCCACGGTATCGGCGGCAGCGTGGTGCGCATTCAGCTCGACGCCCTCGACGCGGCCTTCTTTAATATGGATGACACGGTCGGCGATGTCCGTGAACGCCATGTTGTGCGTGATCAAAACGACAGTGCGACCGGTCTGGATGCACGTATCCTGCAAAAGCTTCAGGATGGCTTTGCCGGTCTTGTAATCAAGCGCGCCCGTGGGCTCGTCGCACAGCAGCAATTTTGGGTTTTTCGCAAGAGCGCGAGCGATGGCCACGCGCTGCTGCTCGCCGCCCGAAAGCTGTGCGGGAAAATTATCCATGCGGTGCGCCAGGCCCACCTGCGCCAACACCTCGGCCGCAGGAAGCGGGTCGCGGCAGATCTGCGAGGCCAGCTCGACGTTTTCGAGCGCCGTGAGATTTTGCACCAAGTTGTAGAACTGGAACACGAAGCCGATATCGTAGCGACGATAGTCGGTGAGCTCTTTATCGCCGAATGCGCTGATTTCGCGACCGGCCAGCTTGATCGAGCCCGATGTGCACGAATCCATGCCGCCGAGCATGTTGAGCAACGTGGTCTTGCCGGAGCCCGACGGGCCCACCACCACCACGAGCTCGCCCTGTTCGATGTCGAACGAGAGGCCGTCGGCAGCCGCCACCTCCACTTCGCCCATCCTGTAGATCTTGCGTACATCGCGGAATTCGACAAAGGCCATAGCACACGCTCCGTCTTGCAGGGGTCACACTCGGCCCGCAGCGAACCGCCGCTTCTCGCACGGAAGCAGGAGACATCGAGCACGCGGGCCTTCCGTTTTGCCTCATTATAGCCGCGCGGCGTCGCGCGAAGCGCCGCGACGCCATCCGTTGCATTCCCGATGCCGAACGGCCGCGCTATGCTAGGCCGAGCAGCGCGCCGACCATCTTCACGATGAATGCCGCCGCCCAGGCAACGCCGCACTGCATCGCCACCACCGCCACGGCGCTTTTGACGCCCAGCTCGTTTTTCACGGCCGCGATGGCGGCCACGCAGGGCGTGTACAGCAGCGCGAACGTCAAGAAGACGAACGCGGTCAGAGGCGTGAACAGGCTCGTGATGGCCGAGGCGCTTCCCAGCAGCACCGTCAAGGTGCTCACCACGCTTTCCTTGGCCACGAAACCCGTGACCAACGCCGTCGAAGCCTGCCAATCGCCGAAGCCGAGCGGCGCGAACGCCGGCGCGATCAGGCCGCCCAGCATGGCGAGCAGGCTGTCGGCGGAATCGGCCGTCACGTTGAGGCGCAGGTCGAAGGTCTGCAAGAACCAGATGACCACCGATGCCAGGAAGATGATCGTGAATGCGCGGGTCAGGAAGTCCTTCGCCTTATCCCATACCAGGCGCCCCATATTGCCAAGCGACGGCATGCGGTAGTTCGGCAGCTCCATGACGAAGGGAACGGGGTCGCCCTTGAACGCCGTACGCTTGAGCACGAGCGCCACCAGCACGCCCACAACCATGCCCATCACATAGAGCGCAATCATCACGATGACCGCATGGTCAGGGAAAAACACCGCCGTAAACAGGGCGTATATAGGCAGCTTCGCCGAGCAGCTCATGAACGGGGTCAGCATGACCGTCATCTTGCGGTCGTGTTCGGAAGGAAGCGTGCGCGTGGCCATGATGGCGGGTACCGAACAGCCGAAGCCGATCAGCATAGGCACGAAGCTGCGCCCCGACAGGCCCAGCTTGCGCAGAAGCTTGTCCATCACGAACGCCACGCGGGCCATATAGCCCGAATCCTCCAAGAGCGAGAGGAAGAAGAACAGCACCACGATGATGGGCAGGAAGCTCAGCACGCTTCCCACGCCCGCGAAGGCGCCGTCGATCACGAGCGAATGCACCACCTCGTTGACGCCCCAGGCCGTAAGACCGGCATCCACCAGGTCGGTCGCCCAACCCACCGCGACATCCATCCATTCCTGCAGCGCGGCGCCGACCACGCCGAACGTCAGCCAGAACACCACGCCCATGATAGCCACGAACACCGGCAGCGCGGTGAAACGGCCCGTCAGGATGCGGTCGATCGCCACCGAGCGCTTATGCTCGCGGCTCTCCGACGGCTTGACCACCGTAGCGTCGCACACGGCTTCGATGAAGCGGAAGCGCATGTCGGCCAGCGCGGCCATGCGGTCGGCGCCGCCTTCGCTTTCCATCTGCGAGACGATGCGCTCGATGGCGCGCTTCTCGTTCTCGTCGAAACGCAGGGCCTCGCGCACCAGGTCGTCGCCTTCGACGAGCTTGGTGGCGGCGAAACGCACGGGCACGCCGGCGCGCACGGCATGGTCTTCGACCAATTCGGAAATGCCGTGAATGCAGCGATGCAGCGCGCCGCCGTCGGATCCGTCCTGGCGGCAGAAATCCTGGCGCCCGGGACGTTCGACATAACGCGCCACGTGCAGAGCATGGTCGACCAGCTCGTCGATGCCTTCGCCCTTCGCGGCCGAGATGGGCACCACGGGAATGCCGAGCATGGCTTCGAGCGCGTTGATGTCCACTGTGCCGCCGTTAGCCGTGACTTCGTCCATCATATTGAGCGCGAGCACCATGGGGATGTCGAGCTCCATGAGCTGCAGCGTCAGATACAGGTTTCGCTCGATGTTGGTGGCGTCGACGATATTGATGATCGCATCGGGCGCTTCGCCGATCAGGAATTCGCGCGTGACCACCTCTTCGCCCGTGTAGGGCGAAAGCGAATAGATGCCAGGCAGATCGACCACCGTGGCCTCGTCGTGCTTGCGGATAGTGCCGTCCTTGCGCGTCACCGTGACGCCCGGGAAATTGCCCACGTGCTGGTTCGAGCCCGTAAGCTGGTTGAACAGCGTAGTCTTGCCGCAGTTCTGGTTGCCTGCCAACGCGAAGGTCAGCGGCGCATCGGCCGCTTTGGCACGCTCGCCGGCGCGCGGGCGGAACGATTTCGACTCGCCCTTGCCGGGATGCACGGTATCGCGCTGAGCGGGATTGACGCGACGCAGGTTGTGCGCGGCATGCACGTCGCGCACCTTGATATGCGCGGCATCCTCCTTGCGCAGCGTCAGTTCGTAGCCGCGCAGGCGCACCTCCATGGGATCGCCCATCGGAGCGCATTTGACGAACGTCACCTCGGTACCGGGCGTCAGGCCCATGTCCAGAATGTGTTTGCGCAACGACGGCTCGACGCAATCGACCGACGCGATGATCGCGTCCTGGCCCTGCGCGATCCCATCGAGCGTCATCATGGCGCCCGCCATTACCACAGCCCCATCTGCTGAGGCTCGTAATCGTATTCGACGAGCACCTCGCCCACGGTGATTTCCACCTCGTGCGACTCCCAATCCTTCACCGGCACCACGAACACGTTGCCCTGCTGCTCGAGCGCGAGCGTGCCGCCGATCATGCCGACGCAACGGCCCGCACAGGCGTCGGCAGGAGAGCCATCGGGCGTCTTGATCATTTCGGGCACCTGCGCCCCCGCGCCGAAATAGTACGGCGTCAGGTCCAGCACGCCGCATTCGGGCTCGACCCCGTGGGCACGCGCCGTCTCGAGCACGCAATCCATGGCGGCCTGCGCATTGAACGGCTCGCTGAGCAGCTTGTTCTTCGTTCCCAGGCGCATTGTTTCCAAAATGCCGTCCTGGGCGCACAGCTTCGCCTCGAGCGCTCGGGCCTCGTCGGCATTGGGATAGCGCTTGAGGATGCCCGCCACGCGCGCGCCCTGTTCGAGCAGGCGCTCGATGCCGCGCGTCTCCGACGAGATGCCCACCTTCAAATGGGCCGGCGAGAAATACGCCATGTACACGAAGTGCGGCGTCAGGTTGTAGGCGCGCTGCTGCGGCGAGATGGCGTCGGCGTTATAGAACGCCGGATTGAAGCCCGTGGCCTCACGGCACGCCGGACACATGTCGTCGCTATACGCACCCGCATCGGGCAGTTCCGTCATGAGCGGGCACGCGCTCGACTCATAGGTCTTCAAATCGAACGGACCGATGCAGTATCGCTTCGGGAGCTTCTTGAGCGTGAATGTGCGGCCCAAGACCGGCAGACGCATCTGCTTCTGCGCCTCCAGGTCGTTCATCTGCAAATAAGGACCTTCCGGTCCATACCCCAGGCCTGAAAAAACCAGGGTGGATTCGGGAAAGAAACGCGGCATGCCTTCACCTCTCGCGCATCATGCGCTTACATAGCTGTTTTTCGTTGTGAATCATAACGCACGCGAAAAGCCGACGCGCCCCGGCACGGCGCGAAACCCCCGCGACCACAGAAAACGAGCAGCGCGAAAAGCGCCCCGAACACGAAGAGGCGCCCCTTGAGGAGCGCCTCTTCTCGGCACGCTTCGCCGCTAGATTTCGCGCATTGCCTTCATGGCAAGCGCGTAAACCGTCAGTGCGAGCCACGCGGCCGCAAGGACGAACGACGTCGTGCCTACGCCCACGACCTCGATCACGATCGAGGTTGCGAACACGGCCACCGGCGTCACCACCAAAAGCAGCGAATTCTGCGTTCCGAGGGCCGCGCCGCGATGCTCGTCGGGAATCAGACCGTACACGAAGAAGCCGAACAGGGCCGACACGGGTCCCGACGCCAGGCCGAGCAACGCCGCGCCCAGCAACAGCACCTCGTAAGACCACAGAGAGCCCAAGGCCGCCACGCCGAACGCCATGCCGACGAACGAAATCACGTACCACGTACGGCGCTTGAGCGCATAGGCGCACTTCGCGTAGACGAGCGAACCGACAAGCGCGCCCACCGACATGGCCGAAAGCACGTAGCCCAGAAGCGTCGGGGCGTTTTCCTGCGTGAAGAACACGGGCAGCACCATGCCCTGGTAACTTCCCATGACGATTACGATCAGCATGCCGAGGACCACCGATGCGCGCAGCACGGGATGGCGCGCGAACAGAACGCGCACGCCTTCCTTGGTCGACGCGACGGCCGTTTTGACCAAACCCTTGCCGGAATCCTCGGCCTTCTCCGCCTTGCCGGGGACGCCCACCGCGCGGGGAACGAACAGCGTCACAACCGCGGCTATCGTGGACATGGCGGCCGTCAGCCACAGGGTATTGGCAGATCCCAGAAGGCCCATACCCATCGAGGCGACGGCAGGTCCCACGATGACCACGAGATTTTCGACGGACTGGGCGACTCCCATGAATTTCTGCAATTCAAGGCCGTCGTGCTTGACCACGGCCGGCAGCAGCGTGTCGCGCGCCGTCATGCCGGGAATGTCGCCCACGGCGCCGACGATGCCGCAAAGAACGAACCAGCCGAACGACAGACCCACCGTGGCATCGATGATCGGAAGCGCGGCGATAGATGCCGCGGAGATGATGTCTGAAACGACGGAAAGATCGCGCCTGTTCATACGGTCGAGCAGTGCGCCGCCGAACACGCCCGCCAAAACCTGAGGCACGGCGCACACGATGGCAAGGGTTCCCGCTGCAAGAGCGTCGCCGGTCTTGGCGAGCAGCACGAGCGGCAGCACGACGCCGGCGATGGAATTGCCCAGCAGGGAAAACGAGTTCGAGATGACGAACGGCAAAGTGGCACGCAGCTTCGTCATGGAGCGTTCCTTTCTTCACGGAATGAAATCGGTATGACGCTCCGTATGAAAAACTATGACGCAACGTCATAGTCAACGCGATTCGCGGGTCCCATCGACGCGATACACAAAGCCGACACAAATGAAGACTAGACCCCTGGAAAGCATGCGGCCGACCGCGCGGCAACGCCCCTACGACGGAACGCGCTCCATAAGCGCCCTCAACAC
Organism: uncultured Slackia sp.; assembly: GCF_959608125.1. GTDB lineage: Bacteria > Actinomycetota > Coriobacteriia > Coriobacteriales > Eggerthellaceae > Slackia. Next base: position 3,701 of record NZ_CAUHPG010000009.1, on the reverse strand, counting down.
GCCGGAGGAAACCCGCTCGCTCATATCGCGCTGAGCGGCATTGAGCGTTTCCATGTCATACAGGTCGAACACGTCGTAGGCCGAGCCGTCGCCTGCATCGCCCTCGGACTCCCCCGGGTCTGCGGCGCAATGGCCCGAATCCATGCCCGACGGCGCCGCCATGGCTTCGATCCGTGCGCGTGAAAGATCCCAGCCGTAACGCTCGCATCCGCGGTCGAGAAGCGGAAGCATGAACGAGACGAAATCATCGGCCAGGTTCTGCCGCTCGGCCTCGTCCGCATCGGCGGGCAGCGCGAAGAGGCGCTCGTTGAGCTGCACATAGCGGTCGGTCCGATCCGACTCGCCGAGAAGCTCGAAAAACTGCACCACCGATTCGGCCTCTTCCGAACCCGTAGCGAGCAACCGGTCCACCAAGAACAGGCCCGCGAGCTCGGTTTCGACGAAACGGGAACCTGCGCCCGCTTGCTTCAGGCGAGCGAGATGTTCGGCGAATGCAGAGGGCGCATCGGGAGAAATCGAGCGCTCGCGCAATTCGGCGATGATGCGACGCTGCTCCTGCAGATGCTCGATGCGCTCGGCCAGTTCGGCGTCGAGCGCATCCAACGCTTCGTTTCCCGAGTGCGCGGCGGCATCGGAACCTTCTTCATCGAGCATCTCTTTGACCTGCTGCAATGAAATGCCCAGCGATGCGAGCCGTTTGATGCGCAGCACGCGCGCCACATCGGTCGCGCCATAGACGCGATACCCGTTCGCCGAACGAGGGGGTTCTGGCAAAAGCCCCATATGGTAATAATGCCGCAACGTACGGACCGTCACGCCCGCGAGGTCCGCCACTTCCTTGCTTCGCATCGCTTCCCCCTTAACAGCGCGACGGCATAGGCGACGCGAGCCTACAGCTCGACGTCGTACACGTCGAAATGGTCGATGGTGTCGCCCACGTACGTCATCCGCACGCCAGGAGCGGCGGCCTCGAAGGCCTCCTTATACGGGGCGAAATCGACGCCGTCCTGCACGATGAGCGTCACGCCGCCATCCACCTGCGAAAAGTCGAATGCGCCCAGCGATTCGGGCGAAGAGAAATACACGCCCGTATCGTAATCCGTCGCATCGGGCAAAAACGCCTCGACCATCATCGGATTCTCCCAAACCCCCATAAACGTCGCGTTTTCCTGCGCGAGCGCCGCCACGTCGTCGTTTTCCTGGTCCCAATACTTGATACCATGCGAATAACCCAGGCCGGTAATCAGCACCGCGACGACCGCGAAGGCGACGAGCGCCTGGCGGGCGCGGTTCTTCGCAAGCCAGAGGCACAGGCCCGCGAGCGGTAGGAACACGCACATCTGCAGCACGGGCTGCACGCTGAGCACATAGCGGATCGAAGGATACGGCGCCACACGCGCGATGATCGTGACGAAGGCCACGGCGGCCACGGCGAGCGACACATACGCGCCGACCGACATCCAGCCGCACATGCCCGACGACGCCTTCGCATCGGCGTTCTTGCGGCACATGAGGAACGAGACCGCAGCGGCCGCGATCAACACGATTGCGATCAAAATCAGGACGCCGCCGGTATTGCCCGTATCGAGCTGGCGCCAATCGCGCACGAAGAAATCGACGAACGAGCTGCCGTCGGCCGCGCGCGAGAGCGCCTCGACGCCGCGATAACCGGAGAAGATATGGTCGAATGCCGCGGGAAACAGAAGAAACACGCTCAGCGCGCCCGCGATCGAACCTATGGCGAAGCGTACGCCCGCCGCGATTTCGCGGTGGAGCAGCAACACGATGCCGACGCACAGGTACAGCACGAACGCATACGGCAGGAAGAAATACTGGGTCAATCCGCCGCAGGCGGTCACGAGAAAGAGAGCGACGGCTTCGCCGACGCTGCACGAACGACGGCTCGCGATGCGCGCGGCAAGGGCGGCCGCGGCGGCGAACCACAGGGTGAGCAGGCCGTACATGCGCAGATAGACCGCGTCGTTGACCATTGCGGGAGACACCGCCCACACGGCGGCCGCGGCAAGCGCCATCCAGCGCGGCACCCCCAAAAAGCGCGCCGTGAAAAACGAGAGCACGGTCACGATGCACATGGCCGCGGCGTTCAGCGAAAGCCCGATGGCCGGGTCCCAGCTGCCGGGGAACAGCGAATACAGCGCCGCCAGAAGAATGTAGTGCAGCGGCGGGTGCACGTCGTTGATCTGGTTCTGGATCACCTGGCCGTAATCGGCCCCGAGAAACGTGGGCACCGTGACCCACGACTCGTACGGCTCGCCGCCGTGATACACCTGGCCGTCGGCCGGGAGGTCGTAGAGGAATTCGCCATTCGTCAGGAAAAGCGTGTAGCTTTCGTCCTGGAACAGGCCCTGTTTGGTGACGATGGCCCCGATACACAGCACCGCCTGGAGCGCCACGATCACAGCCAGGGCGATAGCGGCGGCCTTGCGCCCCTTCTCCCCCGCCAGCGGGCAGGCATCGGTTTTCGTATTTCCGCCGTCAAGCGTCGTCTCGCACGGGCGCACACGAGGCATAAGCGCACTCCTATCGGTCTTTTTCCAACCGCCACATTATGGGCCAACTTCCCGGCGCCTGGCAAAACCACACCGATATCTTATGGAGAGCACAAGCCTACAAGCTGCGAGGACGCGCTAGACGCCTCTCGAGCACGCCTCGAGCGCACAGCGATAGACCTCCTGGTACGGCAGCGCCCGCTCGCGCGCCGTTGCGGCCACGTCTTCGTATTCGGGATAGAGGCGCGGCGCGCCGTCGGGCATGACGACGCGCTTGGCGCGCAAGGACCCGAACGGCGTGGAAACCTGCACGATGGCGCGCGGCAGCACCGTGCGCTCCATCGGCGTGCGGCGAATGCCGATCGTCGTAGTCTCTTCGAACAGCACCGCCTCGATCGCAGGGATGGCCTCTTCGGCGCAGATCGCCTGCACCTGATACGCGGGACGGTTCTTCTTCATGAACACGGGCGCATAGTGCGCCTCGCGCGCGCCGGCCGCGAACAAGCGTTCCAAAGCGTAGCCGAGCGCCTCGCCGGAGCAATCGTCCACCTCGGTCTCGAGCTTCCAGACGAACGGGCCGCCATGGGGCGTCGCCGCATCGGCTGCGCTCGTACGCTCGTCCGCCTCCTCGATCAGCATGGCGCGCAGCATGCCGGGAATCGCGTAGGCGCGCTTGCCGGCGCCGATGCCCGTCTTGCGCACGACGAAGCGCCCGGGCAACTCGGATGACGTACGAACGGCCGCGGCAATCGCAGCGCCCGTCGGCGTAACCAGCTCGCCCTGCACGTCGGCGATCGAAAGCGGAATGGAGTGACGCGCGACGATATTCGCCACGGCGGGAACAGGAACGGGAAGTACGCCGTGCTGGCAGCGCACCGTTCCGCGGCCTTCGGTCAGGCCGCGTACCACCACGCCATCGACGGCCAGGTCATCCAAACAAACCGCTGCCGCCACGATGTCGACGATCGAATCGACGGCCCCCACTTCGTGAAAATGCACCCGGTCGACCGGCACGCCATGAGCCTGCGCCTCCGCTTCGGCCAGAACGACGAAGATGCGATGAGCGATGTCCTTCGCGCGATCGCTCATCGCAGCCGCATCGATGATGGCCGCGATCTCGGGCAGGCCGCGATGCACGTGGTCGTGGTCGTGGTCGTGGTCGTGGTCGTGGTCGTGGTCGTGGTCGTGGTC
>NZ_CAUHPG010000008.1 GCF_959608125.1 uncultured Slackia sp. | reverse complement strand
AGGGGGATGAACGATGCTCTAAGCATCGCAACTGCTCTTCGGCAGACAAGGGAAGGAGGGGAAGCCTTCGCGCTTGCAGGTCCTAGTATAAGGGCGCGTTTTCAAGAACCTATGATGGCGATATGTACGTCCCATGTGCTAAATGCCAAGAAGATGTAAAGAGGTCACCGACCCGTTGATCAAGGCCGTTCGCCGGCACTACGCGGGCCGAAATCGCGTCTGCGTCGCGTTCCGGCAGTTTCCTGCGCGCCGGCCGCATCGGGCCTCATCTCCGTGTCGTGCGATACAATGATTCCCATGTTCCGGCGGCTGCGCGGCGTTCGTTTCGTCGTTTCGCAGCTTCGTCGCTATGAGAAACTTCCCAAGAATTCTGTTCGCTCGCGTTGAAAGGACGTTGCTCCATGCCCGATATCGAAATACGTTTCCATAAAGACATGCTGGTCCTTTCGGCCCCGATCGAATACGCGCTTGAACGCCAAGGAATCGATGTCCAGGCCGATGCCGAATTTATCAGTTTGATGGAACCCGAAACCGTGCATGATGCGCTCAAGATGCAGGTGACGGCCGGCGCCCAATGCCTGGTCACCAATACCGAAGGCATTTGCGAGGCGTGCTTGGCCCATAAACGCATGGAGGGACGAACGGCGGAGCTTGCCTCCATCGCGCTTGAAAGCGCTTTGGAATGCAAACCGCAGCATCTCGTGTGCGAGGTAGGAACATGCGGTCTTCCGCTGGATGCGAGCAGCGAGGCCTCGCGCGCCCAAAACACGGAGCAGTACGAAGATGCGGTGCGCGCTTTCGGCGACCACGGCTTCGACGCCGTATTGATGAACGGCTTGCGCAGCGTGGGCGATGTCGAATGCGCGATCGAAGGCGCGCGTCGCGCGACGGACCGCCCCGTGTTCGCATCGATCGAGCTGCAGAAGGACGGAACCTTCGCGGGCGGGTCGTTCGAAGATGCGGCCGTCGCGCTCGATAAGGCCGATGTGGCCGGTTTCGCCTGCGCGGGCGATGCACAGGTGCTTTGCTCGGCCGTGCGCCGTCTGGCGGAGCTTACGAGCAAACCCATCCTGGTTCAGATCGAGCTGAAGGCGGCCACGCCCGCCGAAAAGAAACGTGCCGGCCTGGGTGCGCCTGTTCCCGAGAATCCCTACGCGCTTCCCGACGCTCTTGCCGATGCCGCCGTCGCCGTGCGCGCGGCCGGCGCTCAGTTCGTGCGCGCGTGCGGTCAGGCAACCCCTGCATGTACGGGTGCTTTGGCCGTCGCCGTTGCGGGCACCGATTGCCTGAGGTAGGGGGAGGGCGTTTATGGCATTGCTCGAGCGCAGCGAATCGTACGGCGAGCTGCAGCGCGTCGTCGACTACCTGTATAAGAACGCGCGAATCGTAGAGCGGCTGGATGTGATCCTTGCGGCCGAAACGTTCGACATTTGCGCCGATCTGCGAGAAATCGTGGATCTGCTTCCTCCGGGAACGTATACGCGCGTGGCGCTGTGCATTCAGCTTAATTCGTCGATCGCAGGGCACGGATGGGGCTATACCTACGGAACGGTCGAATAGGGCTATCTTATGCGGCGCTATATCCGCAGGTTCGGATCGGTGAACGTCGCGTAATCGTGGGTGAAAGGGCTTTCCCGAAGTCGGGGAAGCCCCTTTTATGCCGTTTTCTATACCTATATATGTGATGGCTCGTTTACGCTTCGTCGATCGCGAAGGTGCAGCGCGAAGGAAGGCGATGAAGGGGCGGCCTGTCCATTAAATATCGCTTGGGGCGAATACGCCCTCCAAGCGGTCAAATGAATACTTCGATACGCATATAAAGAAGATCGACATGAAACGGCACCAATATGAAGCGGGTGTGAACCGATAAAAATTCGAATTTCGTTGCTTGTATTGACTGGGTACCTGATATAAACTGTTCGAACGATATGACATTTGGTATTGGCATGCTTAATAAAAGAAGCAGCAATTGTGACAGCGATGCGAAGCCAGGGCTGAATGACGTATCTAAAATACCGAGTCATTTTGAGCTCTTGAAAGGAGACAAAACATGACGGCTTACGTCAATGACGAACAGAAGAAGGAGGGCGCCTACGGCAAGGCCGTCAAGGCGACCCTGGCTGCCACCCTGGCAGCAGGCATGGTCCCCGCCGCCGCCGCTTTCGCGGACGAGCCGGCCGAGGCTACCGCCGAGGGCAACGATGTCGAGGTCCTCTGGGCCGGCGATGCGGATAACTTCAAAGGCGGTCAGATTACCAAGGTCAAAGACCAGAACGACAAGGTCTACGAAGTGGCCGACGGCAAAATCACCGTCAAAGCCGGTGCGGTGACGGCCCTTACAATCGCCGAGTTCCAGTACGCCGACGGCACGTTTGCTACCGCCGAGCAGCTGAAGAAAATCGAGTTCACTCAGCCCGGCACCCAGAATTACAACAAACCCGGGACCTACAAGGGCTTCAAAGCAACCGAAACCGACAACAGCTGGACCTCTCTCGAATTCGCCGTCGTCGTCGAGGCCAACGAGCTCGAGGGCGTTACTCTCTACAACAACTCCGACAGCAAGAACGACGTCAAGAACGCCTCCTTCACCTATAGCGCAGACAAGTTCGTCTTCGGCCTGGCCAAGGACGGCAAGAACTTCACCGACGCGAGCGTTGACGGCGTGTATGCTGCCGACGACACGTTCCTCAAGACCAACCTCAAGGACAAGGAACTCGCTGCAGGCTCCTATAACGTCGTTGTCAAGGGTTCCGGCAACTACGTCGACTCCAGCATCATCCTGTCCCTCACGGTTGACAAGTTCGACATCAGCAAGTCCGATCTGACGATCAAGGACGCCGCCGTCGCCGAGCAGGATAAGGGCACCATCGTTTCGCCCTCCGGCTCCGTGCCTCAGAATGTTATCGCGAAGCTCAAGGCCACGGGCGACAGCCTGCCCGTGAAGGTCGGCGCCTACTCCGCCACCATCGCCTCCGCGGACGAGAAGAACGCCAGCATCGTCGGCACCAAGAAGGTCGACTACGTCATCGCCGAGGAGATGCTCACCAAGTTCGCGTACGGCGCCGATTGGACCACCCCCGTTGTGGTCGATTTGTCCGACGAGAAGCCTGCGTACTTCGACGCCAGCAAAGTCGTTGTCAAGAACGCCGACGACGACGTCCTCAAGCAGGGCGAAGACTACGAGCTCGTTGTGACCGACAAAGACGGCAAGGCCGCGACCCTCGACGACCTGAAGAAGCCCGGCAGCTGGCTGGTCTACGTCAAAGCCATTCCTGGCAAGGATTTCACCTATGCGGGCATGAGCGGCGGTCTTGAGGTCAATGTCAAGGCCGGCGATCTGACCGACGCCAACCTCGTCCTGAAGTTCGACGATGCGCTGTCCAACGGCACGATTAGCACCGAGTACACCGGCGAGAACATCCTCGACAGGATCGACGTCGTCGTCACGGGCAAGGACGGCAAGGAGCTCGTCAACGGCACCGACTACAAGGTCGTGGTGAAAGACTCCAAGGACGCCGAGGTCGACGAAGTCGTCGCCGTCGGCAACTACACCTTGGGAATCGAAGCCGAAGGCTACGAGATCACTGGAACCTCTAGCGCCACCATCGAGGTTACCACCAAGACCGTCAAGAAGCCCCAGCTCGCCAACGAAACCGTCACCATCGTCAAGGGCGACAAGGACAGCGATCCCAATAAGGCTCCCAACGATCCCGCCGATCTCACGGGCATCCCCTACACGGGCGGCGAAATTGCCCTTGAGCTCAAGTACTTCGCAGGCAAGGTTGACGGCAAAGACACTTACAAGCCGCTCGACGCCTCCGAGTACACCTACACCCTTAAGAAGGACGGGAAATCCGTCGAGTCCATCCTCGAGCCCGGCAAATACGAGGTTACCGTGAAAGACGCCAAGGGCGGCAACTTCGACGTCAACGGAACCGTCTGGCTGCGCGTCATCGACGAAAAGGTGTTCCTCGACGTTCCGACCACCGAGTGGTACTACGACGAGGTCCTCACCGCCTACCAGAACGGCTGGATCAAGGGCTACAGCGGCGGCAACTTCTTCGGCCCCAACGACGCCGTCACCCGTGCCGATGTGTGCGTGACGTTGGCCCGTATGGCCGACGTCGACCTTGAGATCGACGCGACCGACGAGAACGCTGGCTCCGAGGTCGGATTCTTCGAGACCCCGTTCGCCGATGTCGACGGCAACATGTACTACGCTCAGGCTGTCGCCTGGGCCGCCAAGGCTGGCATCGTATCCGGCGACACCGGCACCGGCAACTTCCGTCCGACCGACCAGATCTCGCGCGAGGAGTTCGCTGCCATGCTGGCGCGCTACGCCGAGAAGAACGGCGGTGACGTGAACGCCGACGCCTCCGCGCTCGACAAGTACGAGGACGCCTCCTCCGTCTCCGGCTGGGCGAAGGGCTACGTCGCCTGGGCCGTCGAGGCCGGCATCATGGGCAAGGACACCTCCGTCCTGTGGCCGACCGAGAACATCACCCGCGCAGCCGTCGCGACGATGCTCGTCCGCCTCTAAGGAGTTTTGCCCGACGTCCCATCGCGGACGCCAGGATAAGAGCCCGCCCCTCGCGGGGCGGGCTCGCGGGAGGACGCCTCAGGGCGCCTTCCCGCGAGCCTTTGGCTTAAAGCAAGCTGTCGCACAAACGCTTCGACGACGAAAGGGCCCCTGCATAGCGCAGGGGCCCTTTCGTGTCGGGATCCAATCACGATTCGTCTATACTGAAACCGCTGTCATTCGCACGGCAGCCACGTTTCTTTTCGACCTGCGAAATCGACGAGAACCGTGCGGCCGGAGGGCGCACGTTATATCTCCTTGGGGTTCGGCCTCGTATGAAAGGATTGCGTCTCCGGCCTTGTCGCCTTCGTAAAGGAGCGCCATGCATTACGTCGGAGTCGATATTGCAAAAAGGACCCATTGCGCCGCCGTTTTGGATAGTGCAGGCGCTATGGTCGCCGAACCCTTCCTTTTCAATAACGATTCCCAAGGATTCGCTTCTTTTCTGATGAGGCTCGGAGGCTTGGGGGTCTTCTGTGACGATTGCACGATCGCCATGGAATCAACGGGGCATTACTGGTTTGCTTTGCTCGATTTCCTTATTGCCCACGGGTTCGAGCCCATCGTGCTCAACCCCATTCAAACCGATGCGTATCGCAAGGTAGACAGCGTTCGCGCCGCAAAAACCGACGTGATAGATGCAGTACTCATCGCAGACCTCGTCAGAGTGAAGCATTTTGCTCCCTGGAACAGAGGCGATGAACTTTGCGATGCGCTGAAGCAGCTGACGCGATATAGGTCGTCGCTCGTTTCTCAATCGACGAGGGTCAAGAATAAAACAACAGCGGTTCTCGACCGCGTATTTCCTGAATATGCCGAGATTTTCGCTCATCCTTACGGCCCTACCTCGAAGGCCGTGCTGCAGCGATGCCCTACGCCGCAACAGGTTACACGCTTCGGAATCCATCGCCTCACGCGGCTTATCGAAACGGCTTCCAATGGGCGTTGCGGCAGAGATTACGCAGACACGCTTATGGCCGCCGCACGCACGTCTGTCGGGGCGTCGCGTTCGTCAGATGCTCTCGCGCTCCAGATAAAGCTGATGATGGAGCAGCTGGAATTCCTCGAGCGGCAGATGAAAGACCTCGATGAAGAAATAGCCGTTATCCTTGATGAGACCCCTGGCAAGTGGCTCGTCACAATTCCTGGCATGGGCCCGACGCTTGCTGCCCAGATAACAGGAGAAATCGGCGATCCGTGGCGTTTTTCAAGCGCCCGTAAATTAGTGGCGTATGCGGGCATGGATGCAACTGTATCGCAGTCGGGCGAAAGTGAGATGGCGGGCCATATGTCGAAGCGTGGATCGGCGCAGCTTCGCTACGCTCTTGTGCGTGCGGCAGATGGTGCACGCAGGCTCGATCCGTATTTCAAAGAGTATTACGAGCGTAAGTTGCGAGAAGGCGCGCATTACTTCTGTGCGATATCGGGCGTTGCACGTAAGCTTGCCGGCGTAGTGCTGGTACTTATGCGAGAAGAACGGCCGTACAAACCATGGCCCCCACGTGATGACAATGACGAGACAGAAGCCGCGGTATAAACACGGAACGGCCCCGCAAATGCGGGGCCGTTCCGTTGGCTAGGCCTTGGTGCGACAGCATGCGTTAAGCCATAGGCTCGGGAGAACCCTCTGGTAAGAAGGCTCTCCCGGGCCCGCGCCCGGACCCGAGGCAGGAAGCCTCGGAATCCGGATGCGGTCAAAACGATACTACTTGAGCGGTTCAGCCTGGAAGACAGTGGTCATCTTGGCCATCTGGGCGCGGGTGATGTCGCCCATCGGGTCGAGGACCGTGTAGCCGCCGAAGATCTCGTTCTTGACGGCCCAGGCCACGGCCTCCTTGGCCCACGCGGGGACGGAGTCGCCGTCCTCGTACTTGGCCAGAATCTCGTCGGCCTCGCCCTCTGCCAGGTCAACGCCCTGGCCGGTGGCCTTGGCGTAGCGCTGCATCATGGCGCAGAACTCGACGCGGGTCACGTTGGACTCGGGGCGGAACTCGGTGGTTCCAGGGTAGCCAGAGACAATGCCCGTAGAGGCTGCCCAGGCAACGGCGTCAGCATACCAAGCGTCTGCAGCAACATCAGAGAAAGACACGCCGCCCTCGAACTGGCCGTAAGCGCTCGCCATACGAGCCAGAACCTGCGCAGCCATGGCGCGCGTAGTGCTCAAATTCGGCGCAAAGATATTGCTGTTGCCGATGCCAGTCATGTAGTAAGCCTTCTGGGCGTTGTAAACGTGTTCGTAGTACCATTCGGTGTTCGGGACGTCGGAGAAAATCTTCTCGTCGGTCACGGTCAGGCTAAGGTCTGCGTTGGAGACATTGTAATTAGTCTCCTTAGCGTTGTCGGCGACCTTCACTTTGTAGCTGCCAAGGTCCTTGATCGCGTCGACCTTATCGTTGTCCTTGGTGACGGTCAACTCGTAGGCTTCTGCCGGCAGAGCGACCCAGGCTTCCTTGCCCTCCATATCAACGGTCTTGTACTGCAGGGCAAGCTCGACCGCCTCGCCGGTGTAAGGAACCTTCGCGGACGCGGTGTCGCCGAAGAGGAACATGGACGGATCGATACGGACCTCGGTCGCCTTAACAGGATTGACGGTGAAGTTAGCCTGGTCGGAGAACGGATAGTTCTCGCTCGAGATGGCGACTCGGTACTCGCCAGCGTCGACCATGGAGTCTGCGGCAACGAATTCGCCCTTGTCGTTCTGCTTCAGGAGCTCGACCTTGTAGTCCTTGCCTTCGACAAGCGTCTTGTCGCCGGACTTCACGACAACGGAGACGTTCTTGAACAAATCTTCACCGGTGTAAGTGAGGGTCTTGCCCTTGACGACTTCACCTTCGTATTTCACGAAGACTTCGCTATCCGTGTCGACGGAACCGTCCTTGACGACAACCCTGAAGGAGGCGGGGGCGCTGGAATACTCGTAGTTGGTAGAGGCCGGGTCGACAGAAACCTCGACGTACCACTTGCCAGGCTTGGTCAGGTTGGCATTTTCAACGATTTCGCCATTCTCATCGTTCTCGCGAACGACCATGTTGACCTTGGCGTCCTTGATGAGCTCGCCAGCGGCAGTGTAGGCGGCAAGCTTCTTCGCATCGAAGACGGTCGGATTCTCGGCGGAATAGTCAGTATCGATGTTCGAGAGAGCCTTGCCGTCATAGAGAACCTTGGCATCGGTATTGACGGTCTTGACGACCTTGATGTCCTGGGTGCCAGTGACGTTGGCGTTATTCTCGACGGCGGTCACCTTAACGGTGTAGACGCCCTGACCCTTGCCTCCGTAGATGGTATCGGGAACAGCAGTTACCTTGGCGGTAGCCAGCTTCTCCACGTCGTCCTTAATGCCGTTGATGGAAGCGACCGTCACGGGGGCGTTCAGGTCACCGCCCTTGAACGCCTCGTCAAGCTTGATGTTCGCCTTGGAAAGGTCGAGCTTGGCGATGGTGAAGGAAATCTCCACCTCCTGGCCGGCGTAGATGTCCTTACCGGTAACGACGGCGACGTAATCGCCCGCATCGGAAGGAGCGGTCGTATTGCCGGTGCTGCTGCCCTTAGCATGGTATTTTACGTCGTATTTGGCGCCATCGAGCTCCTCGCCATTCAACGCGAGCTTGAGATTGAGGGATTTGCCCGTGTACACAAACTCGGTGTCCTCGACGTCGTCGCCCTCGAAGAGGGTTGCATCCTTCAGGCTGGTGGAGCCGATAGTGAAGGTGGCCGCAACTTCGGACTCCCACTTGGTTTTCTCATCGGTTACGGTAACACCGTATTTGCCGGGCTTGACGACCGCGGATCCAGCGAGGGCAGAACCGGTCTTGTTACCGTCGGCGTCGATGGCGTAGTACTTAAACTTGTACTTTGCGGAATCGGTGACGTCGATGGCCGCGCCCTGCTCGGGAGTGAACTCGGTCGGGACGACGAAGTGAGCCTCGCCGTCTGCGACGAAGGAAACCTTGGCGAGGTCAGCGATGACGTTACCCTCGTTGTCCTCGGCGGCGGTGACCTTACCTGCCTTGAAGGAATTCTCGGGAGCGACGGTCAGCAGCTCGACGTCGTTGTCCTCGGCGGTAGCCTCGGCCGGCTCGTCCGCGAAAGCGGCGGCGGCGGGGACCATGCCTGCTGCCAGGGTGGCAGCCAGGGTCGCCTTGACGGCCTTGCCGTAGGCGCCCTCCTTCTTCTGTTCGTCATTGACGTAAGCCGTCATGTTTTGTCTCCTTTCAAAGAAGGAGCGGAAGCGGTCCGAAAGGGCCGAAATGGTATAATCAGGCCATCTTGAGGAGAGGAGGAAGCATGCCCGTATGCGTTCCCGTCAAGGACATGAAAGACACCGCGGCCTTCGCCCGCACGGTCGAATCGGCACCCGGCCCCGTGACCGTCACCCGCAACGGATACGACGCCTTCGTCGTCATGCGCACCGACGACTACGAGGCGATGCAGCAGGAGCTCGCGAAGGGCCGCCTGCTCGCGCGCGTGGCGAGGGCCGAGCGCGAATACGCCGAAGGCCGCTACGAGGCCGCGCCCGCGTTCCTCGACTCGCTGAGGAGCAGGCATGGCCTCTGATTGCATCGTGCTGGAAAGCGCCCGCGAAGAGGTCGAGGGCATCGTCGAATATCTCCTCGCGGTGTCGGACGGGCCGTCCGCCGCGAAGTCGTTCCTCGACTCGTTCGAGGCTCTCCTGCGCGAGATCGCCGCGAACCCTTCGCTCCACGCGCTGTCGCGGCTGCCGGAGATAGCAGCCCTCGGATACCGGGCCGCGTTCATGGGGCGCTACGCGGTGCTCTATTTCGAAAGGGACGGCCGCGTGTTCGTGGCGCACGTGTTCCATCAGAGGCGCGACTACGCGCGGCTCGTCTAGCGCTGCTTGAAAGTTTTGAATACACGAAAGGGCCCCTGCGCTATGCAGGGGCCCTTTCGTCGTCGAAGCGTTTGTGCGACAGCTTGCTTTAAGCCAAAGGCTCGCGGGAAGGCGCCCTGAGGCGTCCTCCCGCGAGCCCGCCCCGCGAGGGGCGGGCTCTTGTCCCGGCGTCCTCAGAGGGACGTCAGGCGAGGTGTTTTAGAGGCGGACGAGCATCGTCGCGACGGCAGCGCGCGTGATGTCCTCGGAAGGCCACAGCACGGTGGTGTCGACGCCCATGATGCCCTCTTCGACGGCCCAGGCGACGTAGTCCTTGGCCCAGGCGGAGACGGAGGAGGCGTCGGCGTAGTCGTCGAGCACGGAAGCGTCGGCGGTGACGTCGTTGCCCAGCTTCTCGGAGTAGCGGGCCATCATGGCAGCGAACTCCTCGCGAGAAATCTGGTCGTCGGGGCGGAATGCGCCGGTGTTGCTGTCGCCCTTGACGATGCCGGTGTTGGCAGCCCAGGCGACGGCCTCGGCGTAGTACATCTTGCCGTTAACGTCGCCGAACGGGGTCTCGAAGAACTGCATCTCGGAACCGGAGTTCTCGGGACGGTCGATCCAGAGGTCCTTGCCGGCCATGCGGGCCATGATCACGCACACGTCGGCGCGGGTGATGGCGTCGTTGGGTCCGAAGAACTTGGTGTTGTTATAGCCCTTGATCCAGTTCTTATCGACGGCGGTGGCGATGTTGTCGAAGTACCACTCCGCCGGCGGGACGTCGTAGAACTTGAGCTTGCTCTCGTCGACGACGCAGAAGTCGACCACGGTGCCTGCCTCGGTCGCGAACTTGTAGTTGGAGGCCACGGAGGAGTTCAGCGGGGCCACGGTCACGCGGCACTCGCCCTCGCCCTTGGCGGTGGTGACGGTCTTCCAGACGCCGGCCTCGGCATCGTACTGCTCGAGGGTGAGCTTCAGCTCGGAGTTCTCCTCGAGGGCCTTGTACTCGGTGCCGTTGTTGCGCTGAATGTCCAGGCTCCAGTTGGTGCCGGCAACGTAGGGCAGGCCGTAGCCCTCCTTCTTGAGGGGAGCGTAGTAGATGGCGGAGTCCTCGAACTGCTTCACGGCGCCGACCTTGATGTTGTCGAGGGCCATCGGGGCGATGGTGAACTCGACGGCGGTCTGGTTGGTGATGTCGTACGCGGAGCTCTCGATGACGATGCTGTAGGTGCCAGCGTTCTTCATCGTGTCGCCGGCCTTGTACTCCTTGCCGTCCTGGTCGACGATCTTGACGGTGTAGTCGGAGGTGGCGACGTCCTTGCCGTTGGCGTCCTTCACACCGAACGTGAAGTCGTTGACGGCGTAGCCGCCCTTGGGATCGTACTCGGCGTCGAGCTCGTTGCCCTCGACGACCTTGCCGCCGTAGGACACCCATGCGGTGGCGTCGGCGTCGATGGCACCCTTGGTCACCTTGACGGTGGCGGAGGCGGTGCCGCCCACGTTGTAGTTGCCGGTGCCGGTGACGACGGAAACCTTCACCGTGTAGGTGCCGGGCTCCTTGATGACGTTGTCGGCGAGAACGGTCGCGGTCACGTCAGCGCCCTTGGCGTCGAAGACCTGGACCTTGAAGTTGCTGGCGGCATCGCCCTTGGTAAGGGCGGACTCGCCGTCGAAGGCCTGGACCTTGGTGGCATCGAAGATGACGGGCTTCTTCTGGGAGAGATCGGTGACGAACTCGGTCTTCCAGGCCTCGTCGTCGTAGCCGAAGGAGGCGGCGCGAGCGATCTTGTTCACCACGACGTCGACGTTGGTGCCATCGATGTTGGCGGCGTCGGTGGCGGAAGCGGTGAACTTATAGGCGTCAGGGGCGTCGAAGACCTGGCTGGCGTTGAGGGCAATGGTGACCATCTCGGGATTGAGGACGGTACCGTTGTTGCTCACGATGCGGTTGGCCTTCGTCGGAACGGCATTGGTGCCGATGACGTCGTCGACCTGGATGGTCGCGCTTGCAAGGTTGAACTTGTTGACCGTGAATGCGGCGGTCTTGCCTTCCTTGCCGGCGTAGATGCCCAGGCCCTTGACCTCGGCGTAGTAGCTGCCGGCGGCGATAACATCGGCGGCCTCGTTGGAAGCGGCCTTCTTGAAGGTCACCTCGTAGTCGACGCCCTGCTCGAGAGCGGTGCCGTTGCCGGCGATGCCGAGGTCGAGCTTGTCGCCCGTGAACTCGAAGTAGTTGTCGTCCGTGTCAGCGGCGTCGGAGGGGTTGACCTCGAAGACGGTCAGCGTGCCAAGGTCGGCAGGAGTGATGGTGAAGGGAACGGAAACCTTGCCGCCCTTGTACTCGCCGTCGATGGCCTCGACCACGGTGACGTAGTTGCCCGGATTGATGACCTCGGACAGGGCCTCGCCGGTCGGCTTGCCGTCCTTGTCAGCAGCGTAGGTATTCACCTTGTAGTTGGGGTCGAGGGCGAGAGCATCGCCCTTGTCCAGGTCGGCGTCCGCAACGAGCTTGACCGCACCCACGGAAGGAACTTCGACCGTGGTGGGGACGACCATCTTGGAAACGCCCTTGTGGGCAGCCAGGGAATCCATGCCGTCGAGGTTGAAGCTGCGGAACGCCTTGCCGTCGAAGTAGACCTGAGCGGCAGTGACCTTGCCGGCGCTGAAAGCCTCGGCAGCGCTCGGGTTGGCCAGCAGCTCGACGTCGCTATTCTCGGCGGTAGCCTCGGCCGGCTCGTCCGCGAAAGCGGCGGCGGCGGGGACCATGCCTGCTGCCAGGGTGGCAGCCAGGGTCGCCTTGACGGCCTTGCCGTAGGCGCCCTCCTTCTTCTGTTCGTCATTGACGTAAGCCGTCGTGTTTTGTCTCCTTTCATAAAAGAGCTGCGCCATGGCGGTTTACGTGTTTTCGGACACGAAAAAGCTCCGTCTGCAGGCAGACGGAGCTTCGGTTCGCTTGGAGCGGGGTAGGGCGGCTTGAGCGCTTCGGCCTTATGCGCGGCCCAGCGGGTTGTGCGCGTCGATATCGGTGTCTTTGTCCAGCACCACGGGCGCTTCGCCGTTGCTGTACACCATGCGGTCGGGATCGAACGGGTTGTCTTCCTTGGCGATGGTCATCTCGGCGCGCTCGGCCTCGGTGGGCATGCGCAGGATGGTGCGCAGCAGGTCTTCGTAAATCGCGGCGGTCAGTTCTGCGAACGCCTCGTGGGCCTCGTCCTTGTATTCCACCAGCGGGTCGCGATGGCCGTACGAACGCAGGCCGATGCCCGCCTTCAGGTAATCCATCTCCTGCAGGTGGGCGACCCAGCTCACGTCGATGATGTGCAGCATCACCATGTTGCACAGCTCGCGGAACTTCTCGTCGCCGAACGATTCGCGCTTCTCTTCCAAAGACCCCTCGAACGCATCGGCCAAAAGCTCGTACAGGTCGTCGCTTTCGGTGTCCTCGTCCAGCTTTTCGGCGGCATCGAAGCCTTCCTTGCCGGTCATGTCGTCGACCCAGGCGTTGAGATCCGCGATATCCCAGTCGTCGGAGGGCATGGATGCGGGGCACGTGGTTTCAACCGCGCGGTCGAGCACCGATTCCACGATGTCGTCCAGGATGTCGCAGACGTTCTTGCCGTCCAGGATGGCGTTGCGTTCCTTGTAGATGGCCTTGCGCTGCAGGTTCATGACGTCGTCGTACTGCAGCACCTGCTTACGCGAATCGAAGTGAATCGATTCCACCTGGTGCTGCGCGGTGTCGATCACCTTGGTGACCAACGGATCCTGCAGCGGAATGGTGTCGTCGCCCTGTTTTTCCATCATGGCGGACACGGCCTTCAGGCGGTCGCCGCCGAAACGGCGCAGCAGGTTGTCTTCCAACGAAAGGAAGAAGCGCGATTCGCCCGGATCGCCCTGGCGGCCCGATCGGCCGCGCAGCTGGTTGTCGATGCGGCGCGACTCGTGGCGCTCGGTGCCTATGACGTACAGGCCGCCCAGCACGCGCACGGCGTAGCCTTCGCTTTTCAGGGTATGGTCGGCGTACTGCTGGGCCGATTCGATCTGCCAATCAACGGGGTTCTCGGGGTCGGCGCCCAGCTTTTCAAGCCACTCGCGCTTGAGGTGGCCTTCCGATCCGCCCAGCAGGATGTCGGTGCCGCGGCCTGCCATGTTGGTGGCGATGGTCACGGCGCCCATGCGGCCCGCCTGGGCCACGATGCCGGCTTCCAGCTCGGGGCTTTTGGCGTTGAGCACCTGGTGCGCGATTTTGCGTTCTTTCAGGATGGCGCTCAGGCGCTCGGACGCGTCGATCGACGTGGTGCCCACCAGAACGGGCTGGCCCTTGGCGTGGCGTGCCTCCACCTCGTTGGCCACGGCGGCGAACTTGGCCGCCTCGGTGCGGAAGATGTAGTCGTCGCGATCCTTGCGGATGACGGGCTTGTTGGTGGGGATGGGAATGACGGGCAGGTTGTAGATCTGCCTGAATTCGCTGTCCTCGGTAAGCGCCGTGCCGGTCATGCCCGAAAGCTTCTTGTACAGGCGGAAGTAGTTCTGCAGCGTGATGGTGGCCAGGGTCTTGGACTCGGGCTTGATTTCAACGCCCTCCTTGGCCTCGACGGCCTGGTGCAGGCCTTCGGACCAGCGGCGGCCTTCCATGATGCGGCCGGTGAATTCGTCGACGATCTTCACCTCGCCGTCGGCCACGACGTAATCGATGTCGCGCCTCATGGTGAACTGGGCCTTGAGGGCCTGTTTGAGATGGTTGGCCAGGCGTCCCGAGATGTCGGCGTACACCTCGAACCCGAGGGCCTCTTCGATCTTGTCCAAGCCGCGCTCGGTGGCATAGATCGTGCGCTTTTTCTCGTCGTAGATGTAGTCCTCGCCGTCTTTGAGCATGGGCATGATCTTGGCGAAGCGCACGTAGTCTTCGGCCGCGGCGGCGCCCAGGCCGCTGATAATCAGCGGGGTGCGGGCCTCGTCGATCAGAATCGAGTCGACCTCGTCGACGACGGCGAAGGTATGGCCGCGCTGCACGCGGTCTTGCGCGGAAGACACCATGTTGTCGCGCAGGTAGTCGAAGCCGAACTCCGAATTGGTGCCGTAGGTGACGTCGGCGGCATAGGCTTCGCGGCGCAGCGCCGGCGGCATGTTGTTCAGAATGACGCCTGTGTCCATGCCCAGGAAGCGGTAGATGCGGCCGGTGTATTCGGCGTCGCGCTTGGCCAGATAGTCGTTCACGGTGACGACGTGCGTGTTGCTGCCGTTGAGCGCGTTGAGGAAGCATGCGGCGGTGGAGACGAGCGTCTTGCCCTCGCCGGTCTTCATTTCGGCGATGCAGCCGTCGTTGAGCGCCAGACCGCCGATCAGCTGCACGTCGTAGTGGCGCATGCCGGTGGTGCGGCGGCTTGCCTCGCGGATGAGCGAGAAGGATTCGACGATCAGGTTCTTCTGCTTTTCGCCCGACGTGGCGCGTTCGCGCAGGGCGTCGGCCATCGATCGCAGCTCGGCGTCGGTCTTTTCCTGCAGCGCGGGTTCGGCGGCGTTGATGGCGTCTACCAGACCCAGATAAGGCTTGAGGAATTTGTCGTTGCCGAAAGTGAGGAGCTTAGAGACAAATGCAGGCATGAATGCGCTTTCTCGCGGATGGATAGGACAATCGGATTGATTCAAAATGTACATTGTACGTGATGGGGCGGCATTCATGCAGGACGCAGGCGATTCTGCATGAAAGAAGGATGCGCGCTCCCGAACCGCATGCCGCGTACCGCGACGCGGACGTGCGGTGTGCGGATTAACGGTAGAATGGAGCGCGATGTGCTTCGAGCGCTCGATGACGAAGGAGACACCCGATGGATTTGACGATAGTCGTACCCGTGTACAATGCGGCCGCCTACCTGCCCGCCTGCCTCGAGCAGCTGCAGAACCAGGACTTTGCGGCCGGCGCATGCGAAATCGTCCTGGTGGACGACGGCTCCGTCGACGATTCGCCGCGCCTGTGCGACGAATACGCCCGCACGATCGATTGCGTGCGAGCGGTGCATCAGGGCGAGAACCGCGGCGCCGGCGCGGCGCGCAACCGCGGCATCGAGGAGGCTCGCGGCGATTACCTGTATTTCTTCGACGCGGACGACGCTATCGAGCCGGGCTCGCTTGCACGCCTGGTCGAGCGTATGAAGGCGGACGATCTGGACGTGCTGTTCTTCGGCGCGCGCGTCGTGTACGAAAGCGAGCGCGCCGAGGCCCTGCATCCGCAGGATGCCGACTACTTCCGCAGGATCACGCAGCCGGGCATTCTGAACGGCAAGGCGATGTTCGAGCATCAGGTCCGTGCGGGCGATTTCTGCGCCCAGCCCTGCGTGCAGATTTGCAAGACATCGTACGTGCGCGAGGGCGGGGTGCGCTTCGCCGAAGGCATGGTCAACGAAGACAACGAATTCGTGATCAGGTCCATGACGGCCGACGGTCGCTGCGCCATGGTGCCCGATACGTGTTACGGCTATCTGGTGCGCGAGGGCTCGGTGACCACCGACCAGAGCAAGGGGCTGGCGCGCTTGCGCGCCCATATGTATCTGTCCGATTTTTGCCGCGCCCGCGCCTACGCCGCTCGCGATGCAGGCGAAGACGGCCTGTGCGAGGCGTTCAGCATGCTGGACGAATGGTTCGTGGATTGCGCCGTGGAGGCGTGCGATTCCATGGTGGACGGCTTTCCGTCCACCCCGCTGTGGCCCGACAACGTGATGGCCGCCGCCGACCAGCGCGAATGCTACTGGCGTCTGTGGCAGCGCCAGAACATCATCAGAATCCAGGAGGGCTCGATCGCCGACCTGGATGCCAAGCTTGCCGCCACGCGCGCCGAACTCGATGAGTCGCGTCGCGAGACGGCCGCCAAGATCGAAGAGCTCGATGCCGCGTACGCCGAGATAGAGGCGCTTCGCTCGTCGGTGTCGTTCAAAGTCGGCCGTGCGATCACCGTGCTGCCTCGTGCCGTGAAACGTGCGCTCGGGCGTTAGCCGGGGCTTTGCGCCGTGTGCGTCGCGCTACGCCCTGCCCGCGATGCGCTTGATCGCGCGCGGCAAGGCGCCGATCGCGCGGCCCGCTTTCCAAGTGGGTGAGGCCACCAGCTCTTTGCAGCGCGCCCGTGCCGCCGCAAGCTCGGTTTCCAGATGCGCGCAGCGTTCCCGTTCGCGCTCGAGCTCTTGCTGGGCGATCGATACGTCGCGTACGTATAGACGCGTCGACGCACGCGGCACGTCTGCCGCATCGACCGTTTCGAAGAAGGTTTCGAAGGCGTCGAGAGCCTGCTCGCGCAGCGCTGCGGCCTGCGTGCGCACGCGCTCTGCCGCGGCATCGTCTTGCATGAGCGCGTCGAACGTCGCCGTCGCGCCCAGGGCGGTACAGTCGGGTTCCAGCAGGAAGGCGCGCGCATCCATGGTGTCGTAGAACGCTTCCACCTTATCGTTGTAATCGATGCCGATCGAAGGAATGCCCAGGGCGTTCGACACGATCGAGCAGTGCAGGCGCATGGCCACGGATGCCTGGGCCTGCGACAGCGCCGCCACGGTGCTGTCGAAATCGTCGGTCAGGCCGAAGAACAAGGCCTCTTCGGCATGGCGCATTCTGCCTGCGATGCGTTCGTGCACCGCGTGGTCTTCGGGCGCGAAATCCAAGAACACCGTGCGCCAGCCCTTCGTTTCGAACGCGTGGTCGAAAAGCGTCGCCATGGCGTCGGCCAGACCTTCGCCGCAGGTGCGGTGATCGCGAAACGACGCCGAAAGAAACGGCGCGTCCGCCAGGCCCGACTCCTCTTTCCAGCGCTCCCACGCGTCGCAGCGCTCGGGGCGTTCGATCGAAAACGCCAGGTCGGCTTTCACCTGGATGAGCGAGCGGTCGACGCCGGCGTTTTCGAGCAGCTGCGCGGTGTGCCGGTCGCGCGGCAGGTACAAGGGCTTGGTGAGCGATGCCATTTCTACCAGCTTGCATGCGTCGGCGTTGGCGAGCGGGCCTGCGCCCACGCCCAGAAACACCGCGGGCACGCCCTGCTGGTAGGCCATGAGGCAGCATGCCGTTTGGCCGGCTATTTCGGAATGCGGGTTGAGGTAGAGGTCGATCGGGCCCGAGGTCCAGTCTTTGAAGGGCTCGTCGAACATGATGCCCGCCATGAACACGAGCGCCGAAGCGCCTGCGAGCTGGGCGAACAGTTCGGCCTTCATGGGCGGGGTGACGGATGCCACGCCGTGCCGCGCGATCGTGCGGTCGGGCACGTGGCCGATGGCCGACACGTAGGAGCCGGGGTAGCGCTTGCGCACGTTGGCGGCGATCAGCGAGAAGATAAGTTCGTCGCCGAAGTTGTCGGGACCTATGTAGCCGAACACCACCACGTGGCGAATGGGCTCGTCCTGGCCTTTGCCCGAACGCTCGCAGGCCGCCAGGATATCTTCGACGGAGTCATGCGCGCAGGCCACGCAGGCGGGGTCGAACGTTTCCAGAAACGGCGCGGCGGCGGTGCGGTCGAGGTTGCCTTCGGCGTCGAAGATGCTAGGAACCACGGCGGGATCGAGCAGCTCGACGCCGTGGCCCAGGGCCTTGAGCTCGAGGTAGGTCCGTGCCGCGGCGTCTCCCGCCTGGAAGCGCGCGTGTCCCACGAGTGCGATTCGGTAATACGCCATGATGGCCGCCTTTGCAGTGTTTCCGATTATACGTTGGTGCATCATAGCACGACGCCGCCGGGCTCTTGCGTCGGCGGCGTCGTGCGCGGACGGGCGCCGCCGCAGGCAGCGCCCGTCGGTATGAGGGGCCCCGTTAGAGCAGGCCGCCTTCCATGGCGTTCATCATCACCTGGGCCATCTGGGCGCGGGTGATGGGCGCCTGCGGCATGAGCCGCTTGCCGTCCGCACCGTCCACGCCGTTGATGACGCCTTCGTCGGTCGCCCAGGTCATGGCGTCGCGAGCCCAGCCGTTGGTCGCGTCGTGGTCGGGCAGGGCCGTGAATGCGCTCGGGTCGGCGGCGGCCACATCGGCTTTCGCGGCGCGTGCCATCACGACGGCCAGCTGCTCGCGCGAAAGCTCGCTGCTCACGCCGAACATGTCGGAGCCTTTGAAGCCTTCCATCATGCCGGTGGCGACGGCCCAGTTCACGGCGGGGGCGTACCACTGGCTCTGGTCGACGTCGGCCAGCGGGGCGGGGGCGTGCTGCGCGCCGTTGCTGAAGCGGTTGTACAGGATCTGCGCGGCCTGGGCGCGGGTGAGGCCGTCGTGCGGATGGAAGGCGCCGTCGTAGCCGCTCATGATGCCGCGGTCGTTCACGTAATCGGCGGCTTTGAAGAACCAGTCGTCCGCCGTCACGTCGGAAAACGCCGAGTGGTGCTGCATCAGGTAATCCACGGCCCCTGCGGCATCGAGCGCGCCGTGGCTGCCGCTTCCTTGCGCGCGGTCGGCGTCCGCGTCTTTCACGGGCGCGGCCGATGCGTAGAGCGCGGCCTTGGCCTCGTCGACGGTCGCGTCGGGTTCAGCGGCGAACATAAGGGCGAAGGCGCCCGATACGATCGGCGCGGCGAGCGAAGTGCCCGAGGCGGCGGTGAAGCCTTCGGCGTCGCCGCTGGTGCTGGCGCGCGGCGCGGTGATCGATTTGCCGGGCGCGCTGATGTCTTTGTATTCGTTGTAATCGGACCAGGACAGGTCGGTGCCGTCGGCATCGAGCGCGGTGACGGACACGCAGGCGTCGAAGTCGGCGGGATAGATCGGCCTGGTGTCGGGCTTGGATGCCTTGTCGCCGTTGCCGCCGGCGCACACCGTGACGATGCCTTGGTCTTTGGCGGCGATGATGGCGTTTTCGAGCGCCTGGTCGTTCAGGGTGGAACCGTAGGCGCCCAGGCTCAGGTTGATCACGCGCACGTTCGCCTTGTCGCTGCGGGCCAGTTCTGTGACGTAGTCGTATGCCGCCAGCAGCGATTTCGTGGTGATCTTGGGCTTGGCCGCGTTGTCGTCGCATACCTTCACGGGCACGATTTCCGCGTTGAACGACGCGCCCGCCATGCCGAAGCCGTTGTTCGCCACGGCCGCCGCGGCTCCCGCCACCATGGTGCCGTGGCCTCCGTTGAAGGCGTTCTGTCCGTCGGCGTACAGCGGCGCGTTTTCGCTTGCATCCCAGCCGTATTCGGTCAGCACGTTGCCCGCGAGGTCGCGATGGTCCGCCATGACGCCCGTGTCGAGCACGGCGACGGCCACGTCGCCCTCGGTCCGAGCCTGATTCCATGCGTCGTCGAATCCGGCGTTGTAGAGCCAGTACTGGTTATTCGGTTCGCCGGGGTCGGATATCTGCGCGTAGGGGTCGTTCGCGGCGATTGCGGCCAAGACGGCGGCGTCGTCGGGGACCAGGCCCGAAGCGGCTCCCGCGTCTTCGGCAGGGTCGATCAGATGGTAGACGTAGTTGGGCTGGGCCTCCTCGACACCTTCGATCGCGGCGGCCGCGGCTACGGCGTCGTGTACGCTCTGGCCTGCGGCGGGGGCGGCTTCGATGACCGTAGAGCCGTCTGCTGCGGCGAAGCGGCCGGTTTCTTGCATGCCGAGCTGCTTCAGGCCGTCGGCCACGGCGTCGGCCGCGTCATCGGCGGAAAGGGTACGCGCGGCATCGTCGGCCTTGGCGAACACGAGCACGCCGTCTGCTTCGGGCTCGGCAGCGGCGGGCGCCGCCTGGCCGGATGCATCGTGCGTTGCGGGGGCGGCGTATCCGGCGGCCGCCGGCAGGCCGAGGCTCGCGAACACGAGCGCGCTCGATACCAGCACGGCCCCCGTGCCGTTCAACATGGCGCGGCGCTTGGTTGCGTCGATGGTGGGAATGATTCGCATGGCTTTCCTCCGTCCAAGATGATTGCTGTATTGTATACCCGCAAGAATTCGACCGCGCCTCGTCGCAGGCGCGCAGACGGGCGGCGGCGTGTTGGCCGGCCGCAAGGAGGCGGTTTATGGAATCGGCGCAGGGCTTCGCACGAACGGTCATGGTGACGGGCGGCGCCGGCTTCATCGGGTCGAACTTCGTCCGGCTCATGCTGGCCGAACGTCCCGACGTGCGCGTGGTGAACGTCGATGCGCTCACGTATGCGGGATGCGTCGACAACTTGGCCGACGTGCAGGACGATTCGCGCTACGTGTTCGTGCGAGCCGACGTGCGCGACCGCGCGGCCATGGCGCAGGCGTTCGCGCGTTATGCTCCCGATGCGGCGGTGCATTTCGCGGCGGAATCGCATGTGGACCGTTCTATCGAAAGCCCTTTGCTATTCCACGACGTCAATGCGGGCGGTACCGTGGCGCTGCTCGAGGCGGCGCGCGACGCCTGGGCGTGCGGCGACGGCTTTCGCGAGGGGTGCCTGTTCGTGCACGTGTCGACCGATGAAGTGTATGGCGACCTGCCGTTCGATTCCCGTGGAGACGACGCGTTTCGCGAGGATGCGCCGCTGCGTCCGCGCTCGCCCTATGCCGCGTCGAAGGCGGCGGCCGAGATGTTCGTGCGCGCCTATGGATCGACCTATGGTCTGCCTGCCGCGGTAGTGCGCTGCTCGAACAACTACGGCCCGCGCCAGCACGAGGAAAAGCTTATCCCCAAGACGATCGCGTGCGCATGCGCGGGATCGCCCGTGCCGCTGTACGGAAGCGGGCTGAACGTGCGCGACTGGCTGTATGTGGAGGACTGCTGCCGTGGCGTGCTGGCGGCGCTCGAGAAGGGAGTGCCCGGACAGGCGTACAATCTGGGCGGCGGTTGCGCGCTGCCGAACGTGCGTCTGATCGAAGCGGTGCGTTCGGCGCTAAGCGAGGCAGGGCTTGATCGGGCGGCGGCGTTTTCGGCCGAGCGCGTGGCCGATCGCAAGGGTCACGACCGCCGCTATGCTATGAACTGTGAAAAGGCGGCCGTCGAGTTGGGGTGGCGTCCGACCACGTCCTTCGAGGAAGGCATGCGCGCGACGGTTGCGTGGTATTTGGAACGGGCGGGTATCGCCTAGCGTGCTTGCGAAGCCGTGTGCAATACGGCAAGGCCCTGCACGACGCGGCTGTGCAGGGCCTTGTTTTGCGATAGGGATTACTTGGACGAAGCGTAGCTGTCGTCGACGGTGATCTTGCAGACCGCGTCGGGGCGGTGCTCCTTGACGATCGTCGTCACCTGTTCGATCAGCTCGTCGTCGGAAAGAGCCAGGTCGGCGGGGCGCAGCACGTCGAAAATCACGTTGGTGTGCGTGGGTCCCGGAACGATGCGCAGGTCGTGGATGGTCAGACGAGCGTCGATGCGGCGGATGTTTTCGGCGATCCATCGGCGCAGGTCTCCCACGGCCGAATCGGACGTGACTATGGGGTCGTAGTGCAGCACCAGCAGCAGGTTCTCTTCGGTGCGGAAGGCCTCTTCGATGTTATCGATCACATCGTGGCTTTTCAGCGGGTCCATTTCGGCGGCCATTTCCACATGCGCGCTCGCGAAGCGGCGGCCCGGGCCGTAGTCGTGCACGATCAGGTCGTGCGTATCCAGGACGCCCGGGTAGCTCACGATCTTGTCGTAGATATGCTTGACGAAGGCGGGGTCGGGCGCCTTGCCAAGCAGCGGGTCCACCGTGTCGCGCACCAGTTCGATGCCGCTGTAGACGATGAATGCGCCCACGGCCAGGCCCGCCCAGCCGTCCAGATTCACGCCGCCGAATTCGGCGATAAGCGTGCAGATAAGAACGGCCGCAGTGGCGATCACGTCGTTGCGGGAGTCCGCAGCGGTGGCAAGAAGCGTGCTCGACGAGATGCGCGTGCCGAGGCTTTTGTTGAAGGCGGCCATCCAAAGTTTCACGACGATGGACAAGACGAGCACGGCCACGAGCGCGATGCTGAATTCCACAGGTTCGGGGTGGATGATTTTATCGAACGACGAGCGTACCAGTTCGACGCCGATGACCAGGATGAGCACGGCGACGGCCAGGCCCGACAGATATTCGAAGCGACCGTGACCGTAGGGGTGCTCGGCATCGGGCGGTTTGCTGGCAAGCTTGAAGCCGAAGAGGCTGATGATGTTGCTCGATGCGTCGGAGAGGTTGTTGAGCGCGTCGGCCACGATGGCGACCGATCCCGCCGCCGCGCCCACGGCGCCCTTCGCCGCGCAAAGCGCCGTGTTGCACACGATGCAGACGATGCTCGCGAACGTGCCGTAGGCGGTGCGCACCGCGGGGTTTTCGGTATCGTCGGCGTTTTTCACGAAACGCCGGGTGAGCCATTCGAGCATGCTCGTCGTTCTCCTTCTCGGTTTTCTACTCGTCGCGCCGGGGTTTCGACGTCAGGTGCCACCCGTTGCAGTACGGGCAGCGGTAGCTGTGCAGCCCTCGCGTTCCGTGGTCGGCGCAGGCGGCGATGGCCTCTTCGGCTTCGGTGCGGCTGCGGTAGCGGTTCTTCGATTCGCAGGCCTTGCGGCGCACGGCGGCGTCGTGCTCGAGGTCTTGGGTGCGGCGGCGTTCTTCTTCGCGGGCGAACACGTCGTCCATGCCTCCGAGGCCCGCTTTGAATGCGGCCGTCTGTTTCGCCAGAGCCGAACGTTTCCTGCTGGTCATGGCAACCCCTTTCGCGATGCGGCTTAACGTGCGCCCTATGATAGCAGCGCCGCATGCCGGCCGCTTGGGGCGGCATCGTGCGCGCCGGGACGCGGCTCGGTTTCTGCCGGGTCGGCGCCGGACCCGAGGCGGGTTCGTGCCGGAATGCGTTCGGGTTCGCGTCAGGATGCGGCCTGGTCGGCGCCGGCATCCTGACGGATTGCGGCCTGGTCTGATTCGGATTGGATCCGGAGATGCGCCGGATGCGCGTCGGAATCAGGTCGGGATTCAGCGGGGCTTCACCATGGAAAGCGATATCTTGCCACGCTCCTTGTCGATCTTTTCCACCCAGACGGTCACCGTGTCGCCCACGGCTACCACGTCGGCCGGATGCTTGACGAAACGCTCCGACAGCTTGGAGATGTGCACCAGACCGTCCTGCTTCACTCCGATATCCACGAACGCGCCGAAGTCGACGACGTTGCGCACCGTGCCCGTCAGCTCCATGCCGCAGGTCAGGTCATCGAAATCGCGCACGGAGGTGCTGAACACCGTTTCGGGCGCGTCTTCGCGCGGGTCGCGTCCCGGCTTTTCCAGCTCGGCCGCGATGTCGCGCAGGGTGGGGACGCCGCATCCCAGCTCGGATGCCAGGGCCGCGATGTCGCCGATGCGCGCGCCGATTCCCTTGATGCCGCCGTTTGCCAGTTCGCCGGCCTTCACGCCCGCGCGTTCGAGCAGCGCTTGGGCGATCGGGTAGCTTTCGGGATGGACGCTCGTTGCGTCAAGCGGGTTGTCGCCGCCTGCGATGCGTAAAAAGCCCGCGCAGTTCGAATACGCCTTCGGCCCCAGGCGGGCGACCTTTTTCAGTTGCCTGCGGTCGGTGAACGCCCCGTGTTCTTCGCGATAGGCCACGATGTTTTTGGCAAGGGCGGGCGTGATGCCCGATACGTATCCAAGCAGGCTGGCGCTGGCTGTGTTGAGGTCGACGCCCACGCGGTTGACGGTGCGCTCCACCACGCCCGCCAGCGCGCGGCCCAGTTCGGCCTGGTCAAGGTCGTGCTGGTATTGGCCCACGCCGATCGACTGCACGGGTATCTTCACCAGCTCGGCCAAGGGGTCTTGCAGGCGGCGGCCCAGGCTCATGGCGCCGCGCGTGGTGACGTCCAAATCGGGGTATTCCTCGCTTGCGATCTTCGAGGCCGAATATACCGACGCGCCCGCTTCGTTGACGATCGTGTAGCGCAGGTCGGCGGACGATTCGGCGATGAACTGCGACACGACCTCTTCGGTTTCGCGGCTCGCGGTGCCGTTGCCGATGACGATGGTGTTGATGCGGTGGCGCGACACCATGCGTTCGAGCGTGCGCTTGGTGCCTTCCACATCGCGGCGCGGCGGGGTGGGATAGACCGTGCCGTGATCGAGCAGCGTGCCGAATTCGTCGAGCACCGCCATTTTGCAGCCGGTGCGATAGCCGGGGTCCAGGGCGATGATGCGCGCGCCTTTCACGGGCCGTTGCGACAGCAGGCTCTCGGTGTTTTTCGCGAACACGGCGATGGCGTCGGCCTGGGCGCGCTCGGTGAGCTCGCTTCGCAGCTCGCGCTCGAGCGACGGGGCCATGAGGCGCTTGTAGCCGTCAGCGATCGCGGCGTCGAGGCTTTCGGCGAAGGGTCCGCGGCGACGCACGATGCGCCTGCCAAGCAGGTCGATCGCGGTATCGGCATCGGTGCGCACGCGTACGCGCAGCTTGCCTTCCTTCTCGCCGCGGTCGATGGCCAGCACGCGGTGGTTCGGGATGCGCCGCGCGGGCTCGGAGAAATCGTAATAGGTTTCGTAGGTGGTCTTTTCGGACGCGTCGGTCGCCACGGTTTCGAATCGAGCGGTCTTATGCGTGAAGGCGCGCAGGGCCGCGGTATGTTCGGGATCGTCGGCGATCGTTTCGGCCACGATGTCGCACGCGCCTTGAAGCGCCGCTTCGGCGTCGGGATAGCCGCCCTCGGCGTTCACGTAGCCCGCAGCGGCGTCCAGGGGGCTTTTCACGTTCATCGCCTGCGCCATGACGAGGTTCGCCAAAGGCTCCAGCCCCGCGGCGCGCGCCTTCGATGCCCGCGTGGCGCGTTTTTTCTTGAACGGCTTGTATAGGTCTTCGACGCGCTGCATGACCGTGGCCGCCTCGATCGCGGCGCGAAGGTCGGCCGTCAGCTTTCCCTGCTCGTCGATCGCGGCGATCGTTTCGGCTTTGCGCGCTTCGAGATTGCGCAGGTAGGCAAGGCGCTCGTCGAAGGCGCGCAGGGTCGCGTCGTCCATGCCGCCCGTGGCTTCTTTGCGGTAGCGGGCGATGAAGGGGATGGTGTTTCCGTCGTCGATGAGCGCGACGACGGCTTCGGCCTGCGCGGGCGATACGCCGAGCTCGCGCGCCAGGGTTTCGATGATGTGCGGCATAGGTGCTCCGATGGGTCGGCCGCGGCGGATCACGCTTCGAGGCGTCCGTCCGCGGAAAGCGGTTCGATATCGTCCGAGCATTCTAACGCCGCCGCCCGTTGCGCGCCCGCCATGCGCGAAAAGCCCTCAAAGAGGAAAGGCCCGCACGAGGCGGGCCTTTCCGAGGAGGGGTGTGCGGCCGTAGGGGTTGCGGTCGCGTGTCGAGACGGGGCGCCTACGCCTGCGCGCCGGTGATGCCGACGTTCGGGCGATTGACGTATTCGCCTTCGTCGGGGGTTTCGCTGCCGGGATCGCTTGGCAGGTCGGCAGCGGTTTCCAGACGAATCTCGACGATATTGCGTGCGAAGTATTTCGCAGCGGTCGAATCGATCCACAGCTGGTTGGTGCCGCCGACCGACTCGCTCAGCGCTTCGTCGTTGATCTGGCTGGCCACGACGGCCTGGCGCTGCATCACATAGGCCAGCGGAAGCTTGATCACGTGACCGTCTTCGGACACGAGCGTGACCACGTTGACGCCTTCGTCGGGCGCGGCTTTCTCGATGATGGAGGCCAGGGGCACGCCTGCGACCTTGGCGTTGATGGCGGCCAGGCCGCCCACGCCGTTGGAGGCGCAGGAGCAGCCCATGACGGTGCTGGTCTGCTCGTCGCTTTCAAGCTCGGCCAGGGTGGCGGAGTATTCGTTGGCGACGTCGCCTGTCACTGAGATGGTCCAATCGCTCGGGGAGGCGATGGTGAGCTCGGTGGCTGCATTGCACAGGGCTGCGGCGCCGCGGTTGAATACGGCCGCGATTTTCTCGTTCGGGGTGAGGACGGCCTGGGAGTATCCGAAGTCGCCCTGGACGTTGGCCACGGACTTCTCATCGGAGGGATGGGAAGCATCGACGTGGGTCCATGTCTGCGTTGCGTCGGTATCGACAGCTGCTGCGTCGGCGGGTGCCGTAGAGGCCACGGCGATGGCAGGGGCGAGCAGCGTGATTCCGGTTGCGGCGCTGACTACTTTGATTCCGATGTTTTTCATGGCTCCCCCTTTCTTTATTCGACGTTGAAGAACAGCTGGGAAGGATCGGTGCTCACGCTGCCGTCTGCGCCGATGGCACGGACTTTAAGCAGGTACGAGCCGGGCTTTTCGGGCGTGTAGACGAACTTCCAGTTTACCCAGCGCATGACGTCGGTTTCGCCGAGGTCGTAGCGCGTCCATGTTGCGCCCTTGTCGAGCGAGATCTCGACGGCGGTCACGGGAACTTCGTAGGCGTCTGCGAAGCCTTCGAATTCGATCGGCTCGCCGGCGGGGAAGATGGTTCCGTTGGCGTAGTTGAACACGGCCGTGTTGGGCTTATTGAACATCTCGCCGGTCTTGGGGTTGGTGAAGCCCTTGTAGTACACGGGGGCCTTCTCGTCCTGCGAGAACTTCAGTTCCACAGGGCGCTTGGTGTAGTGGGCGCCGCCTAGGGTGGGGGTCCACAGCTGTACCGGGTAGCCCTGGAGCATGCCGAGCTTTTCGCCGTTGATTTCGGTGACCAGCAGGATGTCGTCCTTGAGGGCCTCGACGTATTCCTGAGGCAGCGGGTAGACGTCCCAGCCGTCATCGGCGATGGAGTGCAGGGCGTTGTACGATGCAGGGTCGACGCCGGCCTTCTCCATAATCGCAGACAGCGGGATGCCCTTCACTTCGGCGTTCATGATGTAGGCGCCGCCCGGCGGGTTGGTCTGGCAGTCGAGCTTCATGACGCGCTCGACCATCTGGTCTTCGAAGTCGGCGAGCTTGAAGGTGAACTCGTTATCGACGTTGCCGGTGACCTTGATCTCCCAAGAATCGTAGGCTTCCTGAGAGGTGTCGTTATCGGGCGTGATGCCCTTGTGGTCGGCGTTCTCCCAATAATAGAAGAGCTGGTCGGTCGGGGTGATGGAGTCCTGCGTGAAGCTGAAGTCGCCTTCGACGTTAGGCACGGGGGTGACGCCCATGTAGGCGGTGTCATACTTCACGAGGTCCCAAAGCTGGTATTCGCCGGTCTTGGGGTTGATGTAGTGGCAGGAATCGCAGTTGCCGTCGAATTCGTCGCTGTTCATGTGGATGGCATGCATGCTGTCCTGGAGGAACAGCGCCTTGGAATGGCACATGTAACAGAACTTGGTGGTGGGGTCGACGTTGTACGGATTCCACAGCTTGGGATGCGTGGCGGGCAGAAGCTGCGTCGCGTCGAGGATCGAGGCGTGGCAGCCTTCGGCTTCGCAGCCGCGCTGGTCGCCGCCCAGGACGGCGGTGTTCCACATGTACGGGTCGTTCGGGATCATTTGGACGCGCGTGCCGTCCTCCTTTTCGGTGACGACGGGAGCGTAGTAGGCATTGGCCGCCTCGTTCTTTTCGGCGCCTTGCAGCGTCTCGATGCGTTCGGCTTCGTCGACGGCGGCTTCGGTCTTCTGCTGTTCGGTCCCTTCTTGCGACGAGTCTTGCTGAGGCGCGCACGCCCACAGGCACGCCGAGAGGGCGAACACGCCTGAGATGGTGCCGACGAGGGCTAACGTGCGTTTCTTCATGGCCCCTCCTTTCATGAAATTCCCCTGAGGTCGCCATCTCTTGCAAGCGGCCTCCTTTCGTCGCAAACTATCCCAAGCTCGACGTCTTGTCATCGACAGGAACTCATGAATGGTATCATTTCTGAGTAATCGCAGGTCAAATGCGGTGTTGAGATACATATCAGTAGTTTTTACCGATACGGAAGGACGTCTTGTATGGGAGGGAACGAGACCGATTCCGCAGCGATCGGGGCTGGCCTTGTCGCGCGCGGCGCCGCTTTGGCGAAAGAAGAGTTTTCGAAGCTGTCGTGGCTTCATGTTTTCGGCTTCGCGATATGCCAGTCGTGGACGGTGCTGTGTTTCGCGCTTCCCGACCCGGTCACGTATGCGGATCCGTTTCTCGACCTGCGCTGGCTGTCGGCGTTGTCGACGTGCGTGCTGCTGGCGTTGTTCTGCGTCGTGCATCGGCGCATGCCTTTGCGCGTCGGCAAGAATGCGGCCGCGTTTTTCATCGCGGCCGTGGCGAGTGTTTCGAGCGCGCTCGGGCCGGCGAGCGTTCTTTTTCCCGAATCGTCGGCTGCGCTTTTGACGGTCGCTGCGGCGGGGTTGGGCGTGGGCTTCGCGTTTCTTCCCATCGTGTGGCTGTCCGTCTTTTGGACGTCGCGTGAGGGTGCGGGGCTTATAGCGAGCCTCGTTCTGGCGGCGGTGCTGACGTATCCGCTTGCGAACACGGTGGTCGCTGGAACGCAGGGGACGTGGGCCATCGTCGCGGCGTGCTCGCTTCTGCCGATGCTTTCGGCGGCCATGCTTCCTCGCGAAGACGCGGTAGAACGATCCGCCGCCGCTGCGCTTCCTGCGGTAAAGAGGGGTTTTCGCGAGCTCGAGCCTTCGGAGCGCGATATCCTGGTGCGCTTCTGCCTGTGTCTGTTTTTCGTGGTGGCCATCATCGAACTGTGCCGAAACGTTCTTCTCGGCGGCGCGCAGGCGACGTTTTTCGCCGGCGCGGCCAACTTGGTGGGCATCCTGCTCAGGTGCTTTTTCGGGGCGTGGTTGGTGGTCGTTTTCGCGAAGCGCAGCATGGACGCCGTTTCGCGGGTGTACCGCGGGTCGTTTCTTCTCGTGCTCGCGGTGGTGCTGGCCATTCCTTTCATCATGGAAGGCAACTGGGCGGCCCATGTGGTTCTCGACATGGGGGCGTTCTGCTTCGAGGCCGTCATGATGATGGTTCTGTTCGAAGTGGTTTCCGCGCTAGCCATAGACGCCATTCTTCTGTTCGCGCTGACGCGTGCCGTATGGGCTGCCGGCGTCGTGGTCGGCATCGCCGTGAGCGGCTACGGCTTCGGGGCCGATCCGTCGCTTATCTTGTTCGGCGTCGCGATCATGGGCGTGGCATGCGCCTTTATGTTCGTATTCGTGTTCACGGATGCGCACTGCACCAGGGTGCTGGCGAAATCGCGCGAGCGCGCTCATGCCACGCCGTTCAAGGACCAATGCAGGCTCGCGGCTCTCGATGCGGGGCTTTCCGATCGCGAGTCGGAGGTCATGGCCATGGTGGCGAAAGGGAGGTCGTCTCAGCGGGTCGCCGACGACCTGGGGGTTTCGTTGTCGACGGTGAACTCCCACATCTATCATATTTATCAGAAGATGGGGGTCCACTCCCGTCAGCAGATGCTCGATAGAATCGAGTCGTATGCGTCCGATTCTACGAATCCAGAGGTTCTTGGGAAGCGACGAGCGTGACGGCATCGGGCTCGGGCGAGCATGCGCCGTCTTCGTTGACCGATCGGACGAGCAGGGTGTAGACGCCTTCCTCTTCGGGCGTGTAGGCGAACTTCCAGTGCACGAGCTTGTCGGAGGAGGCGCCTTCGGTTTCGTAGCGCGTCCAAGTCGCTCCCTTGTCCATGGAGAACTCCATCGCCACGATCCGCTTGTCGTAATCGGTGGCGTAACCTTCGAGCGTGATGGGGCCGCCTACGCGGCAATGCTGGGTGGGAATCATGGCTGCTCCTTTCTTTCGCCTGGCGCCATTGTCCTCCAAAGCGGGCGTGCACGCATCGTATGAAACTGCTGATTCCGGCAGCGATGCGCGCACTCCCCGCTGTCTATCTGTCATCGAGCCGTGTACGGAGGAGGAAAGCCCCCCCCGGGGGGCGCTTTCGCGGCGAAAAAAAGGGGGGGCGATACGAAGAAAGCCCGCATGCGCGGGCTTTCTTCGTATGCCGCCGCATATGCGGCGGAGGTCTGTCGGGGAGGCGTTAGGCTTCGACCTGTTCGCCCTTGTAGGGCTCGAGGTCTTTGACGCTCTTGCCGATGGTCTTCTTCAACACCAGCAGCGTGCCGATGGTAAGAACGACGCCGATCGGAATGCAGATGAAGGCGTTCTGCACGAAGCCTGCGATGACGAACATCACGAAGGAGATGCAGGCCATGGTGATGACGTAGGGCAGCTGCGTGGAAACGTGGTTCACATGCAGCATGTTCGCGCCTGCAGACGACATGACGGTCGTGTCGGAAATGGGCGAGCAGTGGTCGCCGGCGACGGCGCCTGCGAGGCATGCGGAGATGCCGATGATCAGCAGGGTGGGGTCGTTGGCGAAGATCGGCATGACGACCGGAATCAGGATACCGAAGGTGCCCCAGCTCGTGCCCGTGGAGAAGCCCAGGAACACGGCCACCAGGAAGATGACGGCGGGAAGCATGTTGAACAGGCCGGGAGCGGCTCCCTCGACGAGGCCCGCGACGAACACGTCGGCGCCCAGAAGGCCGGTCATGTTCTTCAGGGACACGGCGAAGGTGAGCACCAGGATAGCGGGAACCATGGCGTTGAAGCCTGCCACGAACGCCTCGGATGCGCTTTTAAGGGTGTGGATGCGGCGTGCGATCAGATACAGGAACGTGAAGGTGACGGCGATCAGCGAACCCCAGGGCAGGGCGGTGAAGGCGTCGGTGTTGCCGAACGCTTCGATGACGTTGCCGTTGGCGTCGCCGCCGAAGAAGCCGCCGACGTAGAGCATGGCGCCGATGCAGCAGACGATCAGCACGATGATGGGAAGCAGCATATCCCACAGGCTGGCCCTGGGGTTGCCGACGGGCTTGTCCTGCTCGAGCGCGCCCAGTTTGCCGTCGCGATATGCCTCGAGTTCGGCTTTGGCCATCGGGCCGTAATCGAAGTTCAGGAAGATGAGTCCGACGACGAACACGATCATGAGCAACGAGTAGAAGTTGAAGGGGATGGCCTGGATGAACAGCTCGATGCCGTTGACGCCCAGGTCCTGCGCAACGCCGGATACGGCGGCGGCCCAGGAGGAAACCGGGGCGATCATGCAGATGGGGGCGGCGGTGGCGTCGATGATGAAGGCCAGCTTGGCACGCGAGACGTTCTTGCTATCGGTGAGCGGGCGCATGACGGAGCCCACGGTGAGGCAGTTGAAATAGTCGTCGACGAAAATCAGGCAGCCGAGAACGAAAGAGGCGATCTGGACGCCGACGCGTGATTTCACATGGGTGCCGGCCCAGCGGCCGAATGCCGCGGCGCCGCCTGCGCTGTTGACGAGGGCGACGAGCATGCCTAGCACGACGAGAAAGATGAAGATGCCCGCGTTATCGGCAACGGCGGGCACGATGCCTTCGCCGACGATGGTGTCGAGCGTGGTCACGGGGTTGAAGGCCGCGACAAGCAAGCCGCCGACGACGATGCCGACGAACAGGGATACATACACCTCTTTGGTGACGAGCGCCAAGACGATGGCGATGAGCGCCGGAGCGAGAGCCCAGGCTGAGTTGACGAATTCCACGTCCCTTCCTTTCTGCGTCAAGCTTTGGGACATGGTTGGGCGTCAAAGGGGCGCATAGGGCAAGCCCCCGGATTTGGCTCTCGACCATGGTAGCTCTCCGCATAATGCGACAGTGCGCAGCGTATTCCGCTACGCCCCAGGATCGAACGACGGGGCATCGCTCGTCCTTCGGCGCCGTTCCCTTTCGCCCCGCGCCGCCCCGGCGCCGGGAGGGGCTACTGATGAAAGGCGCGCCTCTACCAACGCGCGCTATAGTACCGGATTTTTAGCGCACGTGTCCGAAACCGGCGCGATTCGGGAGCGTTCTTTTGATTTTTCGAGGTCGAAGGCGTTTTTTATAGGCGGGCGGCGCTATGCGGAGGCGCCAGGCGCCGGGGTCGTAGCGCCAGATCGAGAAATGCTGCGGATGGTCGTAGACGTGGAACGAGCGTCCCGAGGCGGTGCGGTATGAATGGAATTCGCCCTCGCGCACGAGGCTCCAGCCCGTGCGTCCTATATACGAGTACGTCTCGCCGTTGTCGGACATGTGGACCACGGTCATTTCCCGCGCGGCGTCCTGCTCGATCTTCATGATGAACCGCTCGAGCAGGTTCGTGTCGAAGGGGTTGAAAAGATAGAGGTGGCTGTAGGGGGCAAGCGGAATCTCAAGCGCGTTTCCTTCGATGACGTCGACGCCTTCGAAGGACGAGGTCCACGATGCGGCGAACGCCGCGATCTCGGGGTCGAGTTCGATGCCTGTTGCCCGGCCGCGCAGACGCGTTTCCAGGAAATAGGCCAGCACGCGGCCCGTGCCGCATCCGACGTCGAGGAGATGCGAATCATCCTCGAAGCGCAGGCCCTCGAAGAGGTCTTCCAGGATGAAATACGGGGTGGGCGTCGGGTCGTGGGCGCCGAGTTTGGCGAACCGGGTTTTTCCGGGCTCGGCGAGCGAACGTCCGCATTGCGCGATATCGCGCTGCTCGTCGGCGGCCATCAGGCGGTCTTTGTTCGCTACGTCAAGGCGCTTCGGCGCGACGCCGTGCTTCGTTGCGGCCATGGGTTCCTCCATTCGTGCGGGCGGCTGGGTCGTGCGGAATCGCGAAGGGCGCGCGGTTCGGATTCCGCGCGCCCTTCGGCTGTTCGGTCGGTTCGGTTCGGCGGCGGGTCCGTTTTCGGACGGTATTATCGCGCGCTTTTCTCGCCGCTGCGGTCTTCTTTTTCGAGCAGCGTGCGGGCGTGCGCGATGGCGTCGTCGATGTTGGCGCGGAAGTTGTCCCTGCCGACCAGGTCGACGAAGCCTGCGCGCTCCATGGTCTTCATGGGCTGGTCGTTGACGTGCGAGAAGATGAGGCTCACGCCGTTCTCGTGGCAATATGCGTGCAGATCTTCGAGCGCATTCATGCCGGTGGAGTCGAGCGAGGGCACGCCGCGCATGCGGATGATCAGGTACTTCGTGAACTCCTTCACCGAGATGTCGGCGATGCGGTCGGCCATGCCGAAGAACATGGGGCCGTTGATTTCATACACGCGCACGCTCTTGGGCAGTTCGCGCAGGTGCGTGACCTCGGAGTTCTCATCGCAATAGTAACGCCAGCCTCGCACCTCGGTTTCGTCGCCGACCATCTTCATGAACAGCACCACGGTGATGAGCATGCCGACGGCGATCGCGGATACCAGGTCGAACACGACGGTCAGCGCGAAGGTGACGAGCAGCGTCGCCACGGCGCCGCGCGAGGCGGTCTTGCACAGATGCGCGAAGTTGCGCCAGCCCGACATGTTATAGGCCACGTGCAGCAGGATGGCCGCGATGGTGGGCATGGGAATGAGCGCCGCGTAGGGCATGAAGAACGCCAGCACGGCCAGCAGCACCACGGCGTGCGTCATGGCGGCGATCGGCGTGCGGCCGCCGTTCTTGACGTTGGCGGCGGTGCGGGCGATGGCGCCCGTGGCGGGGATGCCGCCGAAGAGCACCGATGCGATATTGCCGCCGCCCTGGGCGACGAGCTCCATGTTGCAGCGGTGATGCGAGCTGATCATAGAGTCGGCCACCACGCAGGAGAGCAGCGATTCGATGGCGGCCAGGATGGCGATGGTGATGCCGTTCGCCAGCTGATCGCGGAACAGCTCGATGTCGAGCTGGGGAATGTGGAGCTGGGGCATGCCGCCGTTGATGGTGTACAGGTCTCCGATGGTGTTCACATTCATGCCGAAGATGCTCACCATGGCGACGCCCGCGATGAGCGCGATGAGCGAACTGGGGATGCGGTCGTTGATGCGCGGCCAGGCGAACAGGATGAACAGGCATACCGCGCCTACCAGGAAGGCCTCCCAGTTCACCGTGGAGATATTGGAGACGACCGCCTGCAGCTTGTCCATGGTCTCGACCGTAGGGGTGCCCTCGGGGAAGGCGAGCCCCAGGAAGTCTTTCGCCTGACCGATCACGAGCGTGGCGGCGATGCCCGCGGTGAAGCCCGTGGTGATGGTGTAGGGCACGAATCGGATGATGGTGCCCAGCTTCAGAAGGCCCATTAGGATGAGCAGGCCGCCTGCGATGATGGTGGCGGCAATCAAGCCGTCGATGCCATCGGTCGCCACGATGCCTGCAACGATGGCGGCGAAGGCGGCGGTGGGGCCGGATACCTGCACGCGGCTTCCGCCGAACAGCGCGATGAAGAAGCCTGCCACGATCGCGGTGTAAAGGCCCTGTTCGGGGCCGACGCCCGATGCGATGCCCAGCGCGATAGAGAGAGGAAGGGCCACTACGGCAACCATGATGCCCGATACGATGTCGCGGGGGATTTGGCGCTTCAGTTCCTCTTTCGGCGTGTGTTTGATGACGCTGAAAAGAATCGGCTTGATCTTGTCGCGCTGTTGCATGGGGCTCCTGTCTGCTTCGGCACGCGAAGACGAAGCCCCGGGCCGCGCTCGCGCGGCGGAGAGACGTCCTGCGTATTCGGTTGGATGTGTATTGCGAGACGATGATCGTTCGAGGATCGAGACGCGAAGTTCATCAGTATACGCTTCATGTGGGCATATGGCGTGCCGATGTTCGAGGCTTCATGATGACGGTACGAGAAGGGTGCGTCGTGTATGGCGCCTGCGGACGGCGCGGGTTTGACTTCGATGCCATGAAGGATATAATGAAGCGTCCGATGCGCGTGCGCATCGAGGGTATCTTGAAAACCCAGACCGGTGGAGACATTCGCCATGAAGCCCGCGGTTCGGCAAGGCCGACGCGCGCATACGGGGGCGACTGGTTTCGACATGGTACGTTTGAACTGAGGAGCAGGTCGTGGTCTCCTCGCCACGTTAAACAGGGGTACCGTCAAGTTAATTGGCAAATCTAACACTCAGAGCGCTCCGGCGCTCGCCA
The DNA here is from genome assembly GCF_959608125.1 of uncultured Slackia sp. Lineage (GTDB taxonomy): Bacteria > Actinomycetota > Coriobacteriia > Coriobacteriales > Eggerthellaceae > Slackia. The sequence continues at coordinate 51,856 of NZ_CAUHPG010000008.1, read as the reverse complement.
TGGCTGCTTAATTAACGCGGCCCGTCAACCCCGGGATGTTCCCGACTCGGGCGCGACGTCATTTTAGGGAACTGCGACAAGGCACGTAGTCTGTATGGCCTTGGCTAAGATCGAACGGGCTAGAATCGCCTACGCGTGTCCGCGAGCCGCAGCGATTCGAATCCTGACCGCGGAATAAGCTTGTAGAGCCTGAGGGATTGCGTAGTATGGACCGGAGTTCGATTCTCCGCGCCTCCACCATGAATTCCAAAGCCCTCCGAACAGCAATGTACCTGTTCGGAGGGCTTTTTGTTTACCCTGTCCTCTGGATCGATGCAGCTATTGTGCGAGCGGCCTCGGAGCAACGACGCGTTCCGAGGCCGCTCGAGGTTCTGCGGTTGTTAGCCGACGATCGCGGCGCTGCGCGTGCAGTTGGGTTGGCCAACGGGCACGCTTACGTCGGACGGCCAGTACGACATTTCGGGGTCGATCGATACGGCGATGCGTGCGCCGTCCTTGCCGCTCCATGTGGAGGATGCGCCTTGGGGCGAATGCTCGAGAAGCAGCAAGCGTGCGTTGTTCGTGTAGACGCCGGGGCTGCCGTCGCCAGGTCGAGCGGTCACCTGCTGTTCGCCGCCCAGGTCCAGCACCACGTAGGTCGAGCCGTCGTTCGCGCCGGGATAGGGGAGCTGCTCGCCCAGAAGGTCGCAGACGCCCTGGGCGTCCAGGATGCGAAGGGTGCCCGTATGCACTTCGAGGCCCGCCGCGCGTGCGGCCGCAGCGGCGTCGGATGCCTCAGACGCGGCAGATGCCGCAGGGGCTTCGGCGACCGCCGTGGTCTGCCATTCGCCGGCCTTAAGCGTATCGAGCGCCGAGGGGTCGGCCACGTCGATCCAGGTTATCTCGCGGCTCTCTTCCTGCAGGCGTGCGGACTCGGCGGTTTCGCGTCCGATTGAGACGGGGGCGACGAACGTTTCGTCGATGCGGTGGCCGTCGACCGTGATGCGTTTGGCTTCGCCTTCGCCTGTGCCTGCGGAGAACTCGCTGTGGAGCAGCCCGTCGCCGTAGGCGGAATAGGCCAGCGACCCGCGGTAGCCGCCGGCCCCCGCGACGCCGATTTGAATGTCGTGGCCGGGATCGACGAGCGTGTCTTCCTCGGCGTCGTAGAGAACGACGCGCACGATTTCGATGCCGTTCCAGACGGCGGGGTCGCCCGATGCCTTCAGCAGCAGCTGGGGAATTTCGTCTTCGTTCATGTTGACGAATGCATACGAGAACGTCGCCGATGCCGACATCGCTTCTTCGAGCTCGAAGAAAAACGACGGACTTGCCAGAGCCGCATGGTATGCCGACGCTGCGCGCTGGGCCGGGGTTTCGACGGCGGGCGCTTCTTCTTCCGGCACGCTCTCTTCGGCGGCCTCCGCAGGCGCTTCTTCCGGTTTTTCCTGTTCGGAGGCGCATCCCGTGGCGCCGAGCGCAAGCGCGGCCGCAAGGAGCGCGGTTGCTGTCAGATGAGTTCGCTTCATGCGATGTCCTTTCAAGCCGATGGAGGGGCGGTTCGGGGCCGTCGCGTTCGGTTGCGCGCGCGGTTTCGTCGCCTCGTGTCGGGCGGCGTTTTCTGTGGGAGAAATTATAGGGCTCTCTCGTTCGCCGCAGCATGCGCGCCTTTGGCGTTCGGTCCCTTCTCGGCCAACGGCGTCTTTGCCTGCTGGAGCTCATGCGGTTTGCGGCGCATTTCGACATGGCAACGGTTTTATACCGGTTGCTTTCGTCGGGTTTCGGGCTTGCGGGGAAATGGGGTATGCTTGAATGCATGCAGAACTTGAATGAAGACATATCCGAGCGCCCCTGTTCCGAAGGCATGCCTGAAACCGAGGGCGCCAGCGCGATCGATTGCGCGCATGGTCCGTTCGACAACGCTCCGATCGGCATCTTCGATTCCGGCTTCGGCGGCTTGACCGTCGCGCGCGAAATCGTCGAAGAGCTGCCGAACGAATCGATCATCTATTTCGGCGACACGGCGCGCTGCCCGTACGGCCCGCGTTCCCAGGAGGAAGTGGACGGCTTTGTGCAGCAGATCTGCACCTGGCTGGTCGATCGCGGCGTGAAACTGCTGGTCATTGCCTGCAATACCGCCACAGCCGCCGGTCTCGAGCATGCTCAGCGCACGTTTTCCGTGCCCGTTATGGGCGCTGTCGAGGCGGGCGCCCGCGCGGCTGCCCGCGCAACCAAGAACCGCCGCGTCGGCGTGATCGCCACTAAGGGCACCGTGGAAAGCGAATGCTATCCGCGTGCCATTCGCCACATCGACGCTGGCATTACGGTGTTTTCCACGGCCACGCCGAAATTCGTCGATATCGTCGAACAGGGGCTTCGTATCAGCAACGGCCCGATCGAGGACCTGACGAGCAAGGCTTCGAAGGTCTACATTCGCCCGGCTTTCCAGGAAATCGCCCAGGATTATCTGGAACCCTTGCGTCGTTGCGAGGTGGATACGCTGGTTTTGGGCTGCACCCACTATCCCATGCTCAAGGCGTTGATCGGCGGCGTGATGGGGCATGGCGTGCTGTTGGTGTCTTCGGCCGAAGAGATGGCCAAAGACGTGCGCGAGACGCTGGCGTTGCGTGGTCAGCTTGCCGCGCCCGACAACGAGCCGACGCATGAATTTTTCACGTCGTCGAACGCGGTCGAGGATTTCCAGTCGTTCGGTTCGCGCGTGTTCAATCGCGAAATCGGTCGCCCTGTGCACGTCGATCTGCCCGAACTGTAGCGCTTCGTCGCGTAATCGCATGCGTTTTATCGCCCGGTCGCTTCGCGGCCGGGTTCTTTTTGTCCCATTCGCGGCGCGGCGTCGGCGCGGTTTGCATGTTCGTATATCATGCGCAGCGGGCAGGCTCCTGCAGGCCTGCGCACCAATGCGATTCTGCGCGCTTTGCGGCGCATAGCATCCTTGCATAGAAGAACTACCCAAGAACTACCCCGGGCGTATTCGCCCTTGAAGGAGGAATGCCATGTTCGGCACCCGTACCGACCATCGTAAAGACCGCGCGCTGCGCCTCGTTTCGATCGAGCGCAACGTGATGAAGAACGCCTCAGGCAGCTGCCTGGTGAAGTTCGGCGATACGCATGTGCTGTGCAGCGCCACGATCGAAGAGCGCGTCGGCGCCTGGCGCAAGGGAAGCGGCATGGGCTGGCTGACTGCCGAATACGCCATGCTGCCCGCGTCCACCGCGAAGCGCACCCCGCGCGAGACCAAGGGCCGCAAGGGCCGCAGCCAGGAAATCGAGCGCCTCATCGGACGTTCGCTGCGCAATGTGTGCGACATGTCGGCCATGGGCGGCGAAATCACGATGACGATCGACTGCGACGTGCTGCAGGCCGATGGCGGCACCCGCACCGCGGCTATCACGGGCGCCTGGGTTGCCGCCCATGACGCGTTCGAGATGTGGCGTGCGGCGGGCAAGGTGAAAACCAACCCGCTGTTCGGCCAGGTCGCGGCTGTGAGCGTGGGCCTGGTGGGCGGCAGGCTGCTGCTCGACCTGGACTATCGCGAAGATTCCCAGGCTGAAATCGACATGAATGTGGTCATGAATGCGAAGGGCGAATTCGTCGAGGTGCAGGGCACGGGCGAGCAGGTCAGCTTCTCGCGTGAGCGCTTGAACGAGATGCTCGATATGGCTCAGGAAGGCATCGAGGAGCTGCTGCGCCTGCAGCGCGAGGCCCTCGAAGCCGTGAAATAGGCTCGAAGGAAACGAGGTGCTTCATGAAGAAGGTCGTTATCGCCACGAACAACGCGCATAAGGTGGAAGAAATCCGCACCGCGCTCGATTTCGAGGGCTGGGAGTTTCTGACGCTTTCCCAGTGCGAGCCCTATGACGAGCCCGCCGAGGATGCCGATACGTTCGAAGGCAATGCGCTCATCAAAGCGCTCGCCGCGCACGAGCATACGGGCTTGGCCGCTTTGGCGGACGATTCGGGCCTGGCGGTGGATGCGCTCGACGGCGCGCCCGGCGTGTATTCCGCGCGTTATGCGGGCGTGCATGGCGACGACGCCGCCAACAATGAGAAGCTTCTGCGCGAGCTCGAGGGTGTTTCCGACGACCGTCGCACGGCGCGTTTCGTGTGCTCGCTGGCGTTCGTCGATGAAGACGGCACGCAGACTTTCGCTTCGGGCACGATCGAGGGCCGCATCGCCCACGGCCTGTCGGGCGAGGGCGGTTTCGGATACGACCCGCTGTTTCTGCCCGACGAATTCGCGGGCGCGAAAAGCCTTGCCGAAGTGACGCAGGACGAAAAGAACGCCATCTCTCATCGCGGCAACGCGCTGCGAGAGCTGAAAGAAAAGCTGTCGTAGCATTTCAATACGCGCGCTGACGTGCCGCGATGCGGCGGTGTGCCGGCGCGATTCAGGTACGAACGCCGTCGGCCACGCTGCCGACGGCGTTCGCGTGTCTACGCGGGCTCGATCGATTCGATGTCTGCGAACGCGATATCGGCCGTGCCGACGCGTATCGTGCGCAGCGATTCGTCTTTGTATGCGACAGGCCCCTCGGTTACGCGGTGCGCTCCTTGGTCGTACCAGGTTACGCGCACGACATCGCCCTTGGCAAGTTCGGACACGGTGTCTGAGAAGGCGCGCGCCTCTTCTGCTGTAAGCTCGTGCTTGGGGATGGCTGCGAATTCGCGGCCATGGGCCATGGCTTCGTAGCCCTTCAATGCTGCGAACGGCATGAATTGACGGGCTCGGTCGGCATGGGGCTGCGCTCGGTGTTCGCCGTGAAGGGCGACTCGCTGTTCTATATCGCGTAGGATGGAGCGCCGGTATGCTTGCTCGAACGGATCGAAGGCTGCGTTTTCATGCACGATGTCCTCCTACCTGCCTGTTGCGTTCTTGCGCCGTTGCCTTTTCATGCAGGCTGGTCGCCTTCAGCATGGCGTTTTTTCCGAATTTCGCGCGCACGTCGACGATGGCCTGCTGCAAGTCGCGTTCGGCTTTATCGGTTTCGGGGTCGTCGAAAAGCGTGTACGTGGCGAATTCTTCGTCGTCGAGCCCGGCAAGGCAGATGGAGAGGCGTTTGATGGGCGTGTCTTTGCGGGTCGTTTCGTCGAACAGCTCGAAAAAGCGGTCCATGAGATAGCGCCGCGAATTCGTACGTCGTCCGAGCTTGCGCCCGCCTCCCGTTCGGTCGTGGTAGGCATCTTCGCTGACGGGCCTTTTGCCGTGGCCTCCGTCGAAGAAATCGGTTCGGTCGCGCGGCGTGTCGCGGGCGTATCCGACGTACAGCGATATGTGGTCGCAGGAAAGCCCCTGTTCGACCAGGTCGAGCACGCTGGCGTCGACCATTTCGCCGAGCACCATGCGGGCTTCGTCGAAACGGTATGTTCCGGGTAGAACCTGGCCGTTCACGATAGAGCGCCCCTCGGGCCGATAGGCCTGTATTTCCGCGATCGTGCACGGCTCCTGGCCCCAGGCGTGGTCGATGAGGTATTCGGCATTTTTGCCGAACTCGCGGTAGAGCACGTCGGGATTGGCCGCCGCGACGCCCGCCAGGTCGTGGATTCCATGCCGTTCGAGCCGGCGCGCGATTCCCGGTCCGATGCCCCATATGTCGGTGATGGGGCGGTGGAACCAGACCTCTTGTCTGAAAGAGCGCTCATCGAGCATGCCGATATTGTCGCGGTCGTGTTTCGCGGTCACATCGAGCGCCACCTTCGCCAGGAACAGATTGCTGCCGATGCCCGCCGTCGCCCTGATGCCGGTGCGTTCGAGCACCGTGCTCATGAGCAGGTCGGCGAATTCGCGCGCCGTTTTGCGATAGAGCGTCAGATACGGCGTGGCGTCGATGAAGCATTCGTCGATCGAGTAGATATGGACGTCTTCGGGCGAGACGAACTGCAGGTAGATCGCGTAGATATCGGACGACACTTCCATATAGCGTTTCATGCGGGGCACGGCGGCCGTGTAGGGAATGCCTTCGGGGATTTCGAAGAGGCGGCAGCGGTTGCGCACGCCGAGCTTTTTGAGGGCGGGCGTGATAGCGAGGCAGATCGTGGTTCGTCCCCGCGATTCGTCGGCCACCACGAGGTTGGTCGTGAACGGATTGAGGCCGCGGTCGGCGCACTCCACCGAGGCGTAGAACGTTTTCAGGTCGATGCAGAGATATGTGCGCTCTGATTTCACGCGGCTCCTTTCTATGAGAACATTTGTTCTATTTTATATCACAAAACGCGGCGTTCGGGTGTATGGTTCGGGAAGACGAACGAAGGCTGCACGCCTGGGTGCTGTTTTCGCCTCCGTCGCTGAGGCGCAGCGGCCCTTCGGCCGATTGGCCGAATGATGCGGCATTCGCTCCGTAGTATCCTTTTGGCGAAGACTGTCATGCGGCGCGTAAGCGCAGGTCCAAGGAGGCTGAACATGGAAAGAGCGGAAAAGCGATACCTGGAGCTTCTCTCCCAGTCGTTTCCCTCTGCCGCCAAGGCGTCGGCGGAAATCATCAATCTGAGCGCCGTGCTGAACCTTCCGAAGGGAACCGAGTTCTTCGCGTCCGACATTCACGGCGAATACGAGGCGTTCTCGCATATCCTGCGTAACGGCTCGGGCTCCATCCGACTCAAGATCGAAGACGTGTTCGGCGATACCCTTACGGCCGCCGAAAAGCGCTCGCTCGCATCGCTTATCTATTATCCGCGCGAGCGTATGGAGCTGATGCTGGCCGATGCCGACGATGCGGCTTCCCAGGCCTGGTATGCCGAGGTGCTTCCGCGTCTCGTCTCGGTATGCAAGCGCGCCGCTCAGAAATACACGCGCTCCAAGGTGCGCAAGGCGCTGCCTGAAAACTTCGCCTACATCATCGAAGAACTGATGACCGAAGACCGCGACGGCGTCGATAAGAAAGCCTATTACGCGGCGATTATCGAGGCCATCATCCGTACGGGCCGCGGCGGCGATCTGATCGAAGAGCTGTGTCTGCTTATCCAGCGTCTTTCCATCGACCACCTGCATATCGTGGGCGACATTTACGATCGAGGCCCGTATCCGCACGTCATCATGGATACGCTCATGGGCTATCACGCGCTCGACATCCAGTGGGGCAATCACGACATCGTCTGGATGGGCGCTTCGCTCGGCCAGCGCGGATGCATCGCCCACGTGGTGCGCAATTGCGCTCGTTACGGCAATCTCTCCATTCTGGAAGATGCGTACGGCATCAATATTCTGCCGCTGGCATCGTTCGCGCAGACCGCATACGCCGACGACCCATGCGTGGCATTCGGATTGAAGGGCGACCCCGACCTGTCCGACGCCGAGCGTGAGCTCAACGTGAAGATTCAGAAGGCCATGGCCATCATCCAGTTCAAGGTGGAGGCCCGGCTGATCGACGAAAATCCCAGCTTCGGCCTGCAGGACCGCAAGTTGCTGCACCGCATCGATTACGACAAGGGAACCGTGACGGTCGACGGAATCGAATACGAGCTCACCGACACCGTGTTTCCTACGGTCGATCCCCGCGACCCGTATCGCCTGACCCCCGAAGAAGAAGAGGTCATGCAGCGCCTCGAGCAGGCGTTCGTCAATTGCGAGAAGCTGCAGCGCCACATGCATTTCTTCCTGGAGGCGGGAAGCTTGTACAAGGTGTACAACGGCAATCTTCTCTTCCATGCCTGCGTGCCGCTGAACGCCGACGGCACGCTCATGGAAACCGACGTGTACGGAACGAAGTTCAAGGGCCGCGCGCTCTATGACGAAATGGAGCGCTACGTGCGCGCCGCGTTCTTCGACGCCGATCCCGCCATGCGCAAGCGCGGGCGCGACCTGATGTGGTATCTGTGGCTGGGCCAGGGTTCGCCGCTGTTTGCGAAGAGCAAGATGGCCACGTTCGAGCTGTACCTGATCGCCGACAAGGCGGCGCGTAAAGAGGTCAAGAACCCGTTCTACACGTTCCTCAACGACGAAGCGGTCATGGCGGGCATCTTCGAAGATTTCGGTCTCGACCCCAAGACGTCTCGCATCGTGTGCGGCCATGTTCCGGTGAAGGTGAAAGACGGCGAGGACCCCGTGAAATGCGGCGGCCGCGTGCTTACGATCGACGGCGGCTTCTCGAAGGCATATCAGCCTACGACGGGCATCGCCGGCTATACGCTTATCTCCAACTCGTACGAGCTGATTCTGGCGGCGCACGAGCCGCTCGAGTCGACGCGCGCTGCGGTGCTCAAGGAGCTCGACATCCATTCGTCGCGCAGCGTCATCGCATGGATGGAAAATCGCATGCTCGTGGCCGATACCGATAAGGGCAAGATGATCAAAGAGCGCATCGCCGACCTTGAAGCATTGCTCGAGGCATATCGTCGCGGCGAAATCGCCGAGAAGGAATAACGGCTTCCGATACCGCATTCGGCACCGCATTGGGCAAGAACAAGCAAACGGCCCTCGTTTCCTTCGTTGGGAAGCGAGGGCCGTTTTGTCTGCTAAGTCTTTTGTACGGTCTGCGCAGCGAGCGCTGCGGTTTCGTGCGGCTCCGATGAAGCGAAGCCCGTCTTGAACATGCCTATCGTTCGCGGAAGATGCGCACGTAAGCGCAGCCTTCCGGCAGATGGTCGGCGAAGAGCGCATGGCGCAGGGTCACCTTGTTGCAGCGCTCGCATGCCTCGAAGCGGCGTTCGTATACCGTGCACTGCCTGGTGGCCACGTCGAGGAATTCGCATGGAGCCGCATAATCGATGATCACATCGCCGTCCTCGTCCACTTCGCGCATGAAGCAGCAACGGCCGCACTGGTCGCAGAGGCTGTCCCAAGACGAGCGGTATTTCAGATAGCGGGAGACGATGGTCCACGGTGGAAGCATGACGGGTCTTTCTAGAGAGAAACGGCCCCGTCGGTGCGGGGCCGTGTTCCGGTTGATTCGATTGCGAAGTTGCGAGTTTTATTCGAACTCGATGGTGCCGCAGGGCTTCGGGGTCAGGTCGTAGAGGACGCGGCAGATGCCGTCGACCTCGGCGGAGATGCGGTCGCCGATCTTCTTCAGCAGCGCCCAATCCAGCTCGGGCACCTCGGCGGTCATAGCATCGACGGTGTTGACCGCGCGGATGAACGCCGGCCACTCGTAGAGGCGCTTATCGTCCTTCACGCCCGTGACGCGGAAGTCGGGAACGCTGACGAAGTACTGCCACACCTTGCCTTCGAGGCCGGCGGCGGCGAACTCTTCGCGCAGGATGGCGTCGGCCTCGCGCAGCGCCTCGAGGCGATCGCGGGTGATGGCGCCGAGGCAGCGCACGCCCAGGCCGGGGCCGGGGAAGGGCTGGCGCTCGACCATGTTCTCGGGCAGGCCGAGTTCGCGGCCGATGACGCGAACTTCGTCCTTATAGAGCAGCTTGACCGGCTCGCACAGCTCGAACTGCAGGTCGTCAGGCAGGCCGCCCACGTTGTGATGCGCCTTCACGCCGTCGGACTCGAGGATGTCGGGATAGATGGTGCCCTGGGCGAGGAAGCTTACTTCGTCGCCCACCTTGCGGGCCTCTTCCTCGAACACGCGGATGAACTCCGCACCGATGATTTTACGCTTCGCCTCGGGCTCGGCCACGCCGTCGAGCAGGCCGAGGAAGCGATCGGTGGCATCGACGTAGACCAGATTCGCGTCGAGCTGGTTGCGGAACACGTCGACGACCTGCTCGCTTTCGCCCTTGCGCATGAGGCCGTGGTTCACATGCACGCAGATGAGCTGCTTGCCGATGGCCTTGATCAGCAGCGCTGCGACGACGGAGCTGTCGACGCCGCCGGAAAGCGCCAAAAGGACCTTCTTGTCGCCGATCATCTCTTTGGCCTCGGCGACCTTCTCGTCGATGAAGGCCTGAGCGAGCTCGGGGGTGGTGATGCGTACCATGTCGTCAGGGCGCTTGTTGGAATCCATGCGTCGTTTCCTTTCGGTTCGTCTCGGTGCGGCGATCGCGTCGCTTTAATGTCGGGTAGCATTATGCCTTTATTCGGGGCATATGTGCGAGGGCAATAGAGCACCTTGGATGCTTTTCTCCATGTGATTTGCATGCGAAGGCCGTTTTTCGAGCGTTGCGAGCGGGAAAAAGACGAGCCGGGGCCGCAAGCGAGTCCGATGCCGTCCTGTTTTCGGCGCATCGTCGTGATCGCACGCCCTTGCCAGAGCGGCGGCGTTCGTCTACTATATTGAACTCGTTATCGGCGGGTTCGTATTTTCAGGCCTGATGGAATCGGGATGTGGCGCAGTTTGGTAGCGCGCCTGCTTTGGGAGCAGGATGTCGCAGGTTCGAATCCTGTCATCCCGACCATGCTTTATCGAGCCGGCCTCGCAGGGCCGGCTTTTTGCTTTCCGGCCGAAGGGTCGTCTGCTCTGCGTTTCGGCGTTTTCCCGGTCGCTTTTACGCGGTCGGCATCTTGTGCTTCTCCCCGGATTCTTCGGGGTAGAGGTTTTTTCTCCATCCTCTTTTTTGTTGCGGCTTCGAACGAACTTTTCCCCTTATAATGCGGCGTCCGTTTATTTCGAGCGGATGGGGCATGCCCGCGACGCCGGCGAATCGGCGACGCGGACGAAAGGGGAACAAGTGAAACATTGCATGGGGAAAGCCACGCGCATTTTCATCGCGGCGTGTGCGGCCACGCTCGTATTCGCATGCGCTGCTGCGTTGCCTGAGCGCGCTTTTGCCGCGCCTGGGGCGTTGCAGACGGTCGAGGCCCTCGACGGCCGAATCAAGGATGCTGCGACGCCCGAGGAATGGTCGCTCGCCGTGGCGTCGGGTTCTTTGGCCGAAGACCGCGAGTTGCTTGTGCTGCAGCGCAATCTGGTGTCCGAAATCGGCTACGAAAAACTTGCCGCCTATGCGGACGAATCGGTCGAGAAGGCTGATTTCCTCGCATGGTTCCTGAGCGATCTTCCTGCGTTGCGTTATTACGTCACGGGCGGCGAGCCCAATGTGCGCGACGGCAGGGCGAGCGCCGACCAGCATGTGGGAGCGCTCGATATTCTGCGCCGCTTGCGCGCCGCGCATCCCGAAGACCTTGCGGGTGCCGAAGCGGACGTGCATCTGCGCATGATGGTGTCGGCGTCGCTGGCGCAATCGGGCCGTTCGCGACTGTGGTCGGGAGACCCGGGATTCGTGTCCGACCCGCTCGTGCGCTACGAGACGATCAAGATTTTCCGCGACAACGACGAGCGCTATCGCTTCCAGAAAGACCTGTTCGACGAACTGACGGTCGAGAACATGCGCTGGGTATTCGAAAACCAGATCACCGATTCCGAGCTGCCGTGGCTTGCCAACTACACGCTGGCCATAAAGCCCGATTAAGCGCACGAGAAAGATCGCCTGAACGCGTACACGTATATATGGTACGGCGGCGTGAACGGCAACTGGACGAGCGATGGCACCTACTCCTATAAGGGCTTCTACGATGCATCGCAGTTCGACGGACCCGTCACCGAAATCAAGCCGTCGGGCGAAAACGGCGCATACCGCCAGTGGCGGGGCGGCTGGAAAGAGAAGTACAAGCTCGATTACGAGGACGAGAACTTCCCCAACCGTTCGCAGGACGATCCCTTCTATATCGGCTGCGGGCAGATTTCCAGCGCGCCCGGTGCCACGACCGACCCCGCGCAGTATCACCGTCTTTGGATGGTGTTCGAAAAAGGCGGCGTATGCGGCGCGTTGGCGAAGACCTTTTCGAACCTCAACTGCATGGTGGGCGTTCCGTCGGCGGTCATGGGTCAGCCCGGCCATGCGGCTACGATGACCTATGAGCTGCGCGCGGATGCTGCGGGCGAGCAGAAGGGCGCCTATCGCATTCAGAACGACGTGTCGGGATGGTCGAATTCCGACGTGCCCTCGGCCGCGCACTATCTGAATAACTGGAACCAGCAGCGCAAAAGCCAGGAGGAATACATCAGGAGCGGCACCTATACCGTATACGCCCAGGATGCGCTTAACGATTTCGATTCGTACGTGCAGAGCTATGAACTGCGCCTGCTGGCCGACAGCTTCGCATCGCTCGAAGACAAGCAGGCGCTTCTGGATGCCTCGCTCGCCGCTCAGGACCTCAATTACGATGCCATCACGGCGAAGATCGGCCTGTACGAGCAGAAGGGCGCGGGCAAAGAAGAGTGGCTTGCGCTTGCACAGCATGTGGCCGATGCTCTTGCGTACTATCCGCTGCCGATGCACGACTTCATGAAGGTGATCGACGAGCGCACCAAGGGTGCCTACGTGGTCGAGCTGGAGGACCTTCGCGTGCGTACGCTGCAGAAGGCGTCGAAGGCGGCGGCCGGCGACGTGCTCCAGCCCGAGGTCTCCAAGGCCATGGCCAATGCGCTGCTCGGTAAATCCGACGGCTATTTGGCCACGTTCTCGTTCGACGGGGCCGATGCGAATACGATCAAGCTTGGCGCGCAGTTCGCTTCCGGCGGAACGCCGTGGGAATACAGCCTGGATGGCGGGTCGTCGTGGAAGCAGCTGGTGGGCGGTCAGGTGAAAGAGAAGCTGACCGACGAACAGGTAGCCTCGATCACGCCGGAGAACGACATCTTGGTCAGATTCATCGGTTCGAATACGATCAATGCGATCGATATCGGCATCGCGTCGAAGGAGCTTCCGCGGCATTTCCTCAACGACAGGACGAATGCCCTGTATTTCGAGGACTCCGCGATGCCGGCGAAAATCGAGACGCGCATAGGCGACGGTGCATGGACGCGTCTGACCGAGCGTAACCTTTTTCCAGGCGATGTCGACGTGCAGGTGAGGCGTGCGGCGTCGGGGACGATGCTTCCGTCCGATCCGATGACGCTCTCGTTCAGCGAGGACGCCGAGACGGGCATGACGTTCGTTCCGTACGGCGAGTTGAACGTGAATTCGTATTCGTCGTCGCAAAACGGCGAGGACGGCGCGAGAAGGGTACTTGACGCAAGCGCGCTTTCGTATTGGCATAATGCCTGGTCGGGTAACGATTACGACGGTTGGATCGTAATCGATCTGGGGCGTGAGCGCGATATCGCCGCGTTCGATTTCTGGCCGCGTCCCGACCACGGCAACGGCACGCCGCGCAACAAGGTGATCGTCTCGGCCGCGCCCGATGCCGGCGCCGCCGCGGGCGTGGCGGTCGATGCCGACGCGTTCAGCGAGGTCAAAGAAGCGTCGGGCTTTTCGTGGAAGGCCGGCAAGCCCGCGCGCGTAGCGTTCGACGAACCCGTGACGGCGCGCTATATCAAGCTGCAGACGCAGGGCGACAAATTCTTCTCGTGTTCGTTGCTCGACTTTTTCGAGGATGCTTCCGAGGTTCCTATCTTGCAGGCGTCGGCCGTCGACCTGGGCAGCGTTCAGTACGGATCAAGCGCGCCCTCTGCGGCGTTGACGCTGGCGAATGCAGGCACGGCGCGGGCGTTCGTCGACGGGGTGCGCATCGCTTCGAGCGAAGACGGCGCGCCGGCCGACGCGTTCTCGGTTTCTGCGGGGGCTGCGGAGATAGCGCCTGGAGCGCAGGATGCCGGCTGGTCGATCGCGGCGAAGCCGAAGCTTGCGGCAGGAGTGTATGCCGCGACGGCGGTCGTGTCGTATCATGCCGATGGCGAGGAAGCGGGGGCGCGCGAGGCTCGGGCCGAAGTGGTGCTCGAGGTGACGAAGAAGGTCGAGCACGACTTGGCGCTTTTCGTCGAAATGGATGGATCGACGGCACGCTTGTCCCCTTCCGGCGCCGATGACGCCAAGGTCCAGTATGCGCTTTGTACCATTCCTGAGCATCCTGCAGACGATGCGGCGAGCGTGGCGGCGACCGCCGTGCTCGACACGTGGACGTTCGAATCGGAGTTTTCGGGCTTAAGCCCCGATGTCGAATACCATGCGTTCGCTCGCACCTTGGAGGACGCCAACCATGCGCAGACCGTTATGCAGACGCCCGTGAAGGTGGTCGTGCCGCAGCCGGATGGCGGCGGTGCGGGCCAGGGCGGCGAGTCGAACGGCGGTTCCGACGGCAATGATCAAGCGCCCGACGAAAACGGCCAGGGTCAGGTTCCCGACGGAAACGGCGGCCAAGGCGGCCAGAATCCTGACGGCGGCGGGAACGGCTCGGGCGGCGATGCCCCGGACGTCGATGGTGGCGGCCAGGGCTCCGGTCCGGATGATGGCGGCCTGGATCCCGATGGCGGCCAGGGCGGCGGCGATTCGACGGAGACGCCTGATGAAGGCGGCGGCTCGAACGATGACGGAACCGCGCCTGATTCGAACGGCGAATCGGGCGGATCCCAGCCGGGCCAGGGCGGTTCGACGCAGGCGCCGGGTGCGGCGGCGGATCCGCAAGGCGCGTCTTCTGCGTACGGAAAGCAGCCTGGTTCCGATGTCCTTCCCGAAGGCGGCGATCCTGAGCGATTCGTTCCCGCGATGTCGGATGCAACGGCGCCTTTGGTGGTCGGGCTGTCCATGACGGCGCTCGTATCGCTGACCGCAGCCGTCGTGGCCCTGCGCATGCGCGGGCCCCGTCGCGCGGAGGGTCTGTAGGCCTGTATCGCTTCGCGGCTTTTACATCGTGACATGAAAACACCCCGCAGCCGGGCTCGACGCCCTGAGGCTGCGGGGTGTTTTTCGTAAAGGGCTTCCAGTCGGCGTCTTTCTTACGCGACCAGGCTCATCGTCAGCGCGATGAAGGCAGCGGTGAGGATGAGGAATCCGACCATGATCGCCCATGCGGCGGGGCGGGCGAGGTTGATCGTCCAGCCGACGCCGAAGCGCTCGGGCAAGAAGAGGCTCGCGTCATCGCGATTGAAATAGAAGATGCCTAGCTTCCAGTGCTCGTCGTCGTCCATGAGAAGTTCGGATCCGCCTTGCATGCGCATGAAGACGCGCGAACCCGCCTGGCCGTAGACGACCGATAGGGCGATGCTGCCCAGCACGACCGGGACGGTCAGAAGCACGATGATCGCGCCCGCCTGGCCCAGGCCGATGAAACCCGCCGAAGACAGCAGGAACAGAATGCCGATGCCGCCGCTTAAGCCAAGGCCGACGACCAGGAGGAAAATGCTCTGGGCTCGGGCGAAAAGACCGTAGGCGAGCGCCGATGCCGAAGGGGCGGACGGGTCGACGGGGCGCTTCGAGCGAAGGATCGACCAATGCGAGAAGGTAAGGCATGCGGCTAGGGACGCTTCGAAGAGCACGGGAAATCCGATGGCGCTGCCGATCGATTTGGGCGCGTATTCGTTCACGTTACCCGAGAAATCGGCATGCATAGGCAGCATGTCGGGCATGGACGGGTACAGGGCGAGACCGATGCCTATCGTGGCAAGGATGAGAGGGATGTAGAGCAGGTTCCATGCCAGAGGCAGGGCGGCGGGCAAGTCTTGCTCGGCGGCCAAGGCGACCGTCTGCCTGCTTTGCGCCTGCCAGCCACGCTCGCGCTTGAGGGCGACGACCTTGCGGCGGTTCGCCAGCATGAGCGCGAACGACGCGACGATCGGGGCGGTTACGGCGATGCATTCGAGCACCGTGCCGAGCGTCTCGTCTCCAGAAACGATCAGGAGGCCCGCGCCTGCGGAAAGAGCGGTGCAGGCGATCGTGAACGCGACCATGGCCGCGGCGTAGCGCTTCTTCAGCGCGCGCAGGGCCGGGTCATCGTGCGCGGCGGCAGGTACGGTGGTTGCGAAGCATTCGTTGCGGCGCATGAGATACGGAGTGAAGGCGAGCAGCAGGCCCGCGGAAAGAGTCGTCAGGGCGAACATGCCCACGGTTGCGGCGGCGACCACGGCGATCACGCTCCTTCGGTCGATGTGTCGGAAACGGCTGCGTCGAAGACGCGTTTCGCCTGCTCTGAGGCGATGGCGAGGAAGGACTTGCAGCTGCCTCCCTGGGCGCGGTGCTCCAGGGCCAGCCGATACAGGGCCTCTTCGATCTTCTCGGCGCCGGCTGCTTGATGCTCGGGCGAGGCGGCGTGTCGGAAATCGGCGATCACGGCGCCCGCTCGGCCGCGCATCATCAGGAATCCCTCGTCGCGTAGCACGGCGTAGGCTTTGTTCACCGTGTGCAGATTCACGCCCAGGTCGCTTGCCAGCGCGCGTACGCTGGGCAGCCTGTCGGATGCTTCGAGTTCCCCGTGCGCGATCGCCGCGACGATTTGGTTGCGAATCTGCAGGTAGACGGGCTCGGGGCTCGTCTGGTCTATGCGGATAATCACGGCGGCCTCCTTTCGTCGTCTTAATGTTCTATTTGTTATAGATTAAATATAACAAAAGAAAGGCGATAGGGGAAGCCCTTATCCAGCATGGGCGCGATCGGTCTTGAAACGAAAAGGTCCTCCGCACGTCTGCCGTGCGGAGGACCTTCGATGAAACATCGCTTTTCGCGAAGGTTCGCTTATTCGATGCCTACGATCACGTCGGTGGACTTGACGATGGCAAGGGCGGCCGCGCCTTCGGTCAGGCCCAGCTCGTCGATGGCGTCGTTGGTGATGGAGCCCTTGATGACGGAGCCGTCGGAAAGCTTGAGGGCCACGTGGCCGTTGACGGCGCCTTTCTTGACGCTTTCGACGGTGCCCGCGAGCTGGTTGCGCGCGGAGATGCCGGCGATGCGCTCGGATCCGGCGGCGAACATCACGCTGGTTGCCTTGATGACGACGTAGGCGGTAATGCCCTCCTTGATGCCCAGGTCTTTGATGGCCTCCATGGTGATGGACGCCTTCACGGTGTCCTCGCCCAGGTCGATGGCGACGATGCCGTTGACGGCGCCTTCGGAGACGGAGGAGACGATGCCTTTGAGCTGGTTGCGTGCAGAAATCTTCATGGCGTTCCTTTCGTGGATGCGCCGTCCGTTCGCGACGGCGATTCGGTGACGGCTCCCAGTATGGCCGCATCGGCGGGGCGGGGGAAGGGTTGCGGTGGAAAGCGCGTCGCCAGGCGCCGTTTCGTCTTGTTTCGCACAACCCGCGTCGTCGTTTGTGCGAAGGGTCGGCTTCGGCCGACTTGCGGTGTACCCTGTATTTATTCTTGATTGAGTATATACTTGTGTTCGAATGGAGCCGCGTCGAACGAGGGGGAAGGCGTGTCCGAAAGCGGGGCCTTGACGGCCGACGAGGTGGCCGCGATTCTGCGGGTCAGCAAGAATACCGTATACAACCTGGTCAAGCGCGAAGAGCTTGCTGCATATCACGTCGGTCGGAAGATGCGCTTCTCGCGCGATGACGTAGCGAACTATGTCGCACGTCGTACGGGGCCTCGCTCCGAACTCCTCGAGGGCTCCGTCCGCATGCCGTCCGTGCGTTCCGAGGCGTCCGCATTCGCTGTCCGGGCCCGTGCTGCATCGTTCGTTATCGCGGGCAACGACATATTGGGCGATATGCTGGCGAACTACTTGGGATCGGTGGCCGCAGGTTCGACGTTCGAGCGGGTCTACGAGGGAAGCTATGCGGCATTGTGCGACCTGTATGCAGGTCGTGCCCATGCGGCGCTCGTGCACTTCTACGACCGTCTTTCGTACAACCTGCCCTTCGTCGAGCGCCTGGTGCCGGGCGTTCCTGTGCGCATGGTCCGTCTGGTGGGGCGCCGCCAGGGGCTTATCGTGGCGAAGGGGAATCCGCGCGGTCTGCGCGCATGGGAAGACCTCGCCCGCGAAGGCGTGCGGCTCGTCAACCGCGAGCGCGGCTGCGGCTCGCGCGTGCTGTTCGACGAGAAGATGCGCGAGTTCGGCCTGAACGTGCGTGCAGTGAACGGCTACGATCGCGAGGTGTCGTCGGCTTTGACGGCCGCGTCGCTCGTGGCGCGCGGCGCGGCCGATGTCTGTATCGGGTCCGAGCGCGTGTTCCATCAGGTGGAAGGCGTCGACTTCCTCCCCTTGCAAGACGAGTGGCTCGACATCGCGTTTCTCGAGAACGAGCGCAGCATTCCCGTCGTGGATGCCGCGGTTCGGCTGATCCGGTCGCGTGCTTTCAAAGAAGAGGCTTCGCGCATCGTGGGATACTCGACGGAGCATATGGGGGAAACAGTTTATAAACGTTAATTTACACGAGTGCGGCTATGGTGCAGACCATCGGTTCTTCGTCTGTTAGAATGCGGGCTTGGCATAAGCCCGTTAAGGAAAGCTGCGTGAATCATGGCGAATAATAAAACCTCGAAAATCAAGGTTTTGTACCTGCTCAAGATTCTTCAAGAGGAGACCGATGCCGAACATGGCGTGACCATGGCAGGCATCATCGAGCGTCTCGGCGAATACAAGGTAAGCGCCGAGCGTAAGAGCGTTTACAAGGATATCAAGACGCTGCGCGAGTTCGGCGTCGATGTCAAAACCTACCAGCGCAATCCCGTGGAATACGGTCTGGACACGCGTAATCTGAGCGCCGCCGAGCTCATGCTGATCGCAGACGCCGTGCAGTCATGCCGCGCTATCAGCGACAGGCAGGCGAAGCTTCTGATCGACAAGGTGAAGACCCTGGCGATGAAGCTCGACCGCCCGAAGCTCAATCGCACCATCCATGTGGTCGGCCGCGTCAAAACGTCTCACGAATGCGTCTTGAAAACGGTCGACGCTGTTCACGAGGCCATTCGCCTGAAATGCAAGGTGTCTTTCGTCTACATGTATATGGGGGCCGACGGCAAGCGCCGTGCCGCGCACCAGGGAGAACCGCGCGTTGTCACGCCCGTCGCCGTTTCCTACGACAACGGATTCTATTACCTTTCGGCCTATAGCGACGAGCACGCCATGATCGTCGAGTATCGCCTCGACCGCATGAAGAATTTCGCCGTTCTGGAAGATGAGCCCGCCGCTGACAATGACGCGGTGAAGAGCTACAAGCCCGAGGACGGTACGGTCGCGATTTTCGGTCGCTTCACAGGCAACGAGCAGCAGGCCGTGCTGAAGGCTGCGCCCAGCAAGCTCGAAATCATCACCGACCGTTTCGGCGCTGCGGTGGTTTCGACCGAGGCGCAGGAGGACGAAAGCGCCCTGGCCAACGTCAGGGTATGCGTGAGCCAGCAATTCTTCGGATGGGTCGCAGGCATGGGCGGGGCGGTGACGATCGCGGGTCCCCAGAACCTGGTCGACGAATATCGCGCGTACCTGCGCAGTCTGCTGGAAGAGTAGGCGTCTCCAAGGCATTCACGGGGGCGGCCGCGATGCGTCGAACAAAACGGTTTCGATGCGTCGCGGCCGCCGTTATTTTTTATTGCCAAACTTGACGTGCTTGGATATCATTCGTTCCCATACAATTAAGTAATTGCTTAAATACTTACAAACAAGAAGGGGATGATGATGGCGAAGCGTGCTGTTGTGGGACATGAATGCGTCGCGTGCGGAACGTGTGCGAAGACCTGTCCGTTTTCTGCGATATCGGTGCCGGACGGCAGGTTCGCCGTGGTCGATCCCGACCGATGCGTCGGATGCGGCACGTGCGCGAAGGTGTGTCCTGCCGAGGTCGTTTCGATCGAGAAGACGGATGAGAAGCGCGACCCGGGCAAGCCGCGTCCCAAGCCCGTCAAGCGCGAGCGCAAATGGCACGACCACCTCTACGTTGTCACGCCGATCTATCTGACCTTGGGATTCTTCAACATCCTCTTCGCGTGGATCGGCCTGCTGTTCTTCTTCCTTCCGTTGATCTTCGCGGCGGCGGGCAAGGGCAAGCTGTACTGCAACCGCTACTGCGACCGCGGCCAGTTCCTCGATCTTCTGGGCGAGCGATTCGGCATCTCGCGCAGGGTCGCGCTGCCGCGCTGGATCCGCAGCAAGGCGTTTCGCTACGGGTTCCTGACGTTTTTCATGGTCATGTTCATTAATATGCTGGTGGTGACCTGGCTTGTTCTGACCGGCTCGCAGGAGCTCGGCACCACGGTGCAGCTGCTGTGGACGTTCCAGCTGCCGTGGCATTGGGCCTACCCGGTCGCGGTGGCGCCGGGCGTGGCGCAGTTCGCCTTCGGATTCTACGGCGTCATGCTGACGTCGACGGTGATCGGCCTGTTCTCCATGCTGCTGTTCAGGCCGCGTTCGTGGTGCGTGTTCTGCCCCATGGGAACGATGACGCAGCTGATTTCGTCCGCTCGCGCGAAGGGTTCTTCGTGCGCCGGATGCGGCGCAGGACGCGGCGCCGGCTGCGAAGCGGGATGCAATATCGAATAAACGAGCGCGGCCCTTCCCGCAGCCTCGATCGGGGCGCGGGAAGGGCTGCTTGGGGAAAGGAGAAGGATACGGATATGTCGAAGCAAGAACGAGCCGACGATGCGGCCGGATGCGCGGCGGGATCCGATGCGGTGCAGCTCGAGGAGCATGCGGCCCAGGTGGCGGCCCTGTTCAAGGCGCTGTCGAACCAGAAGCGCCTGTTGATCGTCTGCTCGCTGCTCGACGGGCCGCGCATGGTGGCGCAGATCGCCGAGCATGTTCCGGGCATTTCGCTGCCGGGCCTGTCGCAGCATCTGGCCGCATTGAAGGCGGCGGGGATTCTGTCGTCGGAAAAGCAGGGGCAGCACGTGGCATATGCCCTGGCCGATGAGCGGATCGCCCGCTTGATGGAGCAGGTGCGCCGCGATTTCTGCAGCGCCTAGCTTGCCTGCAGGACGGGCGCGTCGGGGTGCTCGGGCCACGGCGGCGGGTCGAGCACCGTCATGTCAAGGCGAAGCGTCTGCACGATCAGTTCGGCGAGCTCTTCGTCGGTGATGTCGGGTTTCGCCTTCATCATGCCCGCCAGCCCGAAAAGCAGAAGCCCGAACGTTTCGGGAACCAAGCGGATTTCGATGGTGCGATATGCGGTGTATTCGGACACGATGTAATCCTGGATGCAGGCCACGACCTCGCGGACGGCCTGCGTGGCGAACCGATCGCGCAGGCCCAGCTCTTCCAGCACGGCGAACATAGGGCGCGGCTTGCCCGACGCGGTGTAGAGCGTGCGTCGGAACGCCGACACGCAGTTCTTCAGTTCGGCTGGCATGTCGCCGAAGACGCGTAGCTCGTTCCAGGTGGACACGCTTTCCAGCAGGTCTTCGAGGTAGTCGTCGAGCACGGCGTCGGTGACGGCCTGCTTGTCGGGGAAATAGTAGTACACGAGGCTGCGCGCCACGCCCGCCTTGCGCGCGATCGCGGCCATGCTCGTGGCGGCCACCCCTTCGGTTTCGTACAGCTCGCGCGCGGCCAGCATGATGTCGCCGGCCGCTCCGTTCAGCCGCGCACTGCGCCTGACCTGCCGCGTAACGGGGTGCGGCAGGTCAGGATCGAATTCCGGCATGGCCGCGCTTGTTCTGGCACGCATGACGGCTCCTTCGCTCTCCCATGAAGCCGCCGCGCCTTCCGCATCATGCCGGCAACGGCGTTCGCTGCCGATCAACGGTTCTCTTCGACGACCTCTCGATAGCTCTTGGCGTCAGTATAGAGTTCGTCTTTGAGCGGGTTAAGGCGCTGTGTACGGATTCGGTGCAGCTGGTAGGCGGCCAGCGCCACGTTGGATGTCAGGGCCACGAGGCTCACGACGAAAAACGCGGTGGGGTTGTGGGTCGTGGGGATCTCGGCGAAGGTGTAGAACTGCGGGACGGCCATAGCGAACATGGCGTAGAGCCCCAGCGTCTGGGCTCGATGCTGAAGCCACGCGCCGCGCTTCGTGAAGAAGGTGGGCACGGTGCAGGCGATCAGCAGGGCCAGGCCCGTGTAGGTGGAATGGTCCGACATGCAGTTGTAGGTGTAGGCGAAGTTCCACAGGTCGTAGGCGATGATCCACATCCAGATCATGTCGGGCCAGATCATGTCGCGCGATTTGTCCTTCGAGATGAAGATGCCGAACCAGCCGCAGATGGTGACGATGTTCAGGATGCCGGCGATAGCGTTCATGATGTTCCACGGCCCCGAAATCATCCACACGTGGTCGACGACCGCGCCGTCCCAAAGCCCGAAGCTATACATCTGCAGGTCGCGCACGACGGCTTCGGCGATGTTGATGGCCAAGATCAGCGGCGGGAAGCACAGCGCCCATCGCTTTTCGTACAGATGATGCACGCAGCCGTCGGAGCCGCGCCATGTCACGAAGCGCAGCGCCATGAAGCCGACGCATCCGGCCAGCGCCGAATAGGTTTTCGCCCAGTTGAACCAATTGCCGGTGCCGTAGCCGTTGTCAGGCGCCGCGGTGACGGGCCAGACGAAGATCGACATGACGATCGGCGCGACGATGAACAGGGCCACGCCGCCCCAGACGCTCGTGCGGCCGAACTCGTTGAAAGCCATGAGGGCGAACACGACGAAAAGCCAGATCGCCCATACCAGAGGGTCGGATGCTTGGTACAGGATGCCCATGGGGTCCCTCCTCGGGTCGTGGGCGCCGCCGCGCACGCTGCTGCGGCGGCGCATAAGCTGCGGACGTTACGGACGCGTGACCATGGTGTCGACGCGGCCTTTCTTATCCCAAGCCGCTTCGTAGCCGAACTCTTCCAGATTGGCCAAGGCCGCTTCGCGCCGATCTTCGGGAACGTCGATGTTCTCGAGGTACACCTTGCGGAATCCGGGGTTGTCGATGTAGAGCTCCTGCTTGAACGGGTTGCGCCTCTTCTTGATGATCGTGTATGCCTGGTAGACGAATACGCCGATGTTGAACAGCAGGGCGATGACCGAGATCGTCATGTGCGCCGCCGGGGCGTTCGTGGAGTGCACGACGAAGGCCGGATGCAGGTAGAACCAAGGAATCGTCATGGTGATGATCATGTTCACGGCAAGCGTGCGGACGCGATGCTGCGCGTAGGCGCCGCGCTTGATGAAGAACGCGGGGATAGTGCAGGCGGCCAGAAGCACCAGGCCGCAATACATCGAGCGGTCGGAGACGCTGTTGTAGGTGTAGGCGAAGTTCCACAGGTCGTAGCCGATGATCCAGAACCACAGCTGGTCGGGCCAGACGAAATCCTTCTTCTTGCCGCGGCTGACGATGATGCCGAAGAAGCCGCAGATGCACAGCGCGTTCAGGATGCCCGCGATGCCGTTGATGATGTTCCACGGGCCGCCGACTACCATGTAGCCGTCGACGATGCCGTTGACGCCTGCGAGCTGGAAGTCGCGAATGCAGGCCTCGAGGATGTTGATGGCGAAGATGACGGGCGGAATGCAGACGATGTATTTCTTCTGGAAGGCGGGGAAGTAGACGATCAGCCAGCCCAGGATGGCGCCCGCCAGGCACGAATACGTCTTCACCCACTGGAACCACGTGCCCGCGCCGGTGCCTTCCACCGCGGTATGGGGCCAGACGAATACGGTCAAGACGAGCGGCAGGGCGATGAAGATGGCGCCGCCGATCCATTTGTTGATGCGCGACAGCTCGTTCATGCCGATGAGGAACGCCAGATACAGCAGGACGCTCACCCATGCCGTCGCCGAAAGCGGCTCGTAGAAGAACATGATGACTCCCTTCCCCTGATATGCCGCGAACCTGCCGAGGAAGGCGTGCGATGCTGCCGTCGCCCTTGCGCTCGGCCGGTTCGCTTCCTTGCGCGGAAGTGTAGCAAGGGGATTTTTCGTCGGTTTGACGTTTGATGCTTGATACGTCAGGGGCGTGGGCGGCGCCGGGTTTCGGCCGGGGTGGCGGGGATGGTTTATCATCGGAAGCGCGCCGTGTTCGGGGAGGGGCGGGGCGCTGTATTCGTTTCGCCGTGTGTCAGGGGGCCTCATGGTTACCGTATCCGATGAATTGATCGACCGCATCATTGCAGAAGACGTGCCGTATTTCGATTTGACGAGCCATGCGCTGGGCGTCGCCGAGCAGCAGGGAGCGATGGAGTATTTCACGCGCGAGGCGTGCGTGCTTGCGGGCGTCGAGGTCGCCGAGCGTATCGCGTGCAAGCTGGGGTGCCGCGTGACGGGCCATGCGGCGTCGGGCGATGTTTTGCAGGCGGGGGAGTCGTTCATGACGATGGAGGGAAGCGCCGCCGCGCTGCATCAAGCGTGGAAGGTGTGTCTGAATGTGTTCGATCATTGCTCGGCGGTGGCCACGAAGACGCGCGCCATGGTAGACGCCGCCCATGCCGTGAATCCCGCGTGCGAGATTTTGACCACGCGCAAGAGCATGCCCGGCGTGAAAAGCCTGCTGATCGACGCGGTTCTTGCGGGCGGGGCGTTTCCTCACCGTCTGGGCCTATCGGAAACGGTGCTCGTGTTCGACCATCATCTGACGTTCATGGGCGGCTTCGAGAAGTTCGTCGAGCAGCTGCCGGCGATCAGGCGTCGATGCGTCGAAAAGAAGCTGTTCGTCGAGGTGGATGCCAAGCGCGCGCTGCAGCTTGCGCGCGTGAACGCCGAAAGCGCGCGTGCGTGCGCCGAATCGGGCGGCCGCGTGCCGTGGGCGGGCGTCGACGGCGTGCAGGTGGATAAGCTTGCCGTCGACGAGCTGGCCGACCTGGTGGAGCAGCTGCGCGCGATCGACCCGCGCCTGACGATCGTGGCTGCAGGCGGCGTGAACGATAAAAACGTCGCCGATTATGCAAGAACCGGCGTCGACGGCCTGGCCACCACGGCGCCCTATACCGCCAAGCCCATCGACATGAGCGTGCGTATGCGGATGGCATAGTGATTCGAACGCAAAGGAGTCGGATTGCCGAATGCGGCGGTCCGACTCCTTTATTTTTTTTGCAGGGGCCTCTTCGATGCTTAGCGGGCTCCGAGGGAAAGCGCCAGGTCTTCGTCGGGGTCGGGGTTTCCCATGCATGGGCAATGGGAGTCGTAGACCCGTCCGATGTATGAGCCGTTCTCGGCACGGTAGTCTGGATGGCGGGAAGGGTGTCGCCGTCGTTTTGCCGGACGTCATCCAGGAAAAAATGCAGGGATTCTGCCGTCATCGAACGGCGCGACGGTCGCTCTGTCTGTCGGATTCATCGGCTCCACCTCCAAATGACGGCTCGGTTTCCAATGGGCTATTCCACCCCCTTATTCGCCGTGCGTACGATACGTGGCACAGAGGAGCGCTTTTGATCGCGGCCGTCGTTGCAGGCGTCGCTAATGCCATGTGCAGAAACGAAGCTGGCCGCACGGGGTGTTTCCGTGCGGCTGGGGTGGATGGGGGTCGGATTTTGAGGGGGCGCTAACGATGTCGGCGCTTGCGATGGCCGCGCCAGGCGTACAGGCGCGCTGCGGCGTAGGCGATGCCTGCTGTGCCGTAGAAGAGGCCTGGAGCGAATTCGCCCGTCGCCGCCGTCGCGTAGACGCCGTGGATGCATGCTGCGGGGAAGAACACGTAGGCGAGCCTGTGCGTCTTCTTCCAACGAGCCATGCCCATGCGCTCTCTGATCGAAGAAAGCGACGTGGTTGCCAAGATGGTCAGGAGAACCGCCTGCATGATGCAAATGCCCACGAATGCCGCGCCGAGTCTCGGATCGATGTCGTGGACGAATCCGATGAACAGGATGTGTCCGAGCGCCAGGATCGACGCGGTGTTCGCCAGAGGTTCGCGCACCTGCATGAGGCGCATGCGCACCTTCGAACCAGGTTTGAAGCACCCCGTGAACATGACCGCGGCGAACAGGCAGAACGACAGCAGCCCGTTGCCGACGAATGCGGCAAGCGCCTGCGAGACCGCGCCATCTCGCGCCAGCACAAGCGCGGCGAGCTGGATCGCGCAGAACGCCGCGGCCGCCCCGTAGAAGATCGCGGGGCGGTTTTTGAGCGGCGCAGCAAGGTCCCACGAAACGACGAGCGCTGCGACCGAGCACAGAAGGTACGCCATTACTTCTCCTGTGCCGCACCGGCTGCGGCCTGTTTCGCCTCGGGATGCTGCGCGAGGTATTCGGGCGTGTCCTCCACGACTTCCTCGTCAATCACTTCGAGCGACTGCAGCCACTTGCCGTGCTTCTTCTTCGTGTACGCGTAGTCGGCCGTGCCGTCCCTGAACATGGTGCCGAACTCCACGTTGGTCTCTTTATAGATGGCTCCCAGGAAGAAATGCACCGCGAACACGGCCAGCATGAGCAGGGCCATGATGTAGTGCAGCGTCCAGATGAGCCAGGTTCCGCCGGGACCGATGTTGATCTTGACCAGGCCGAAGATACCTTCGCCCGCATTCGCCCACATCAAAAAGCCGGTGATTGCGAGCATGACGCCGCCGAGAACCAGGCAGATGCCGGCAAGCTTTTGGCCGGTGTTGTACTTCTCCTGCGGCGGAACGTAGTGCGGCGGCTTGTTGCGGAACAGGTACGGGTCGAGGTATCCGCCCATGGGAGCGGTGATCCAGCCCACGTCGTCTCTGTCGTAATGGAAGATCGTGCCCATGAAGCGGCTGAACGATCGGAAGTTCGCCACGACGTAGACCGTCGGCGCCGAGATAAACAGCACGCCCAGCAGGCAGTGGGAAAGCGCCACGAACGAACGCGGCACGGGCGCGCCGAAGAACAGCAGCAATCCCGTGACGCCGCAGTACATGAAGCCGATCGCGACGCAAAGATGCATGATGCGCGTGGACAGGTTGTGTTTGAAGATCTTCAGTTCGAGGCCCGGCTGCTCTTGCGCGGCGGGGTTCGTGATGGTCATTTCGCTCATGAATTCCCCCTAGGCCTTGAACGTTTCCATGTATTCGTGCGTTTCCTGCTCGGCGCTTTCGAGCGAATGGCTCTTCAGCTCGGCCACGTGCGCTTCGACGTTCTTACCGTACACGGTGTGGCACAGGCGATGCGACAGCTCGGTGCGCGAAGGCGCCACGGCGCCGGGCGAGAGATACTGCTCGTACAGCGCGACGATTTCGGGGTTCGAATGCGACGTGCGCAGCGGTCGTGCCTGGTCATTGGCGTACAGGACGCCTTTGCGCTTGGCGATGTATTCGTAGACCTTCTTGTAGGTTCCCACGAAGATGCCGCCGATGGCGGTGGCTGCGAGAACCGACCCGATGGCCGTGGCGGCGCCGATCAGCGCCTCGCGACGCGTGATGCCTTTGGGGTCGCCGATGGTTCGTTGGGTATGGGTGGACATGGCGCCTCCTTACAGAATCTCGTGGTTGATCGGCTGGCCGCCGCCGTTGACGCATCCGCCCGGGCAGTTCATGACCTCGATGAAGTGGTAGGGGCTCGTGCCCGCGGCCACTTCCTCCATGAGGCCCGTCACGTTCTGGCTGCCGCTGACGACCGCCACGTTCAGGTCGAGCTGCTCGAGGCCGGTGGCCGCCTTCCATTCGTCGGAAAGGGGGATGGTCACGGTGGCGCTGCGCACCGCATCCTCTCCGCGCACGGCGGTTATCTCGAAGGTTCCCAGCTCCTCGCCCGAAAGCGCGGCGTAGGCCGTGCGCAGGGCCGCTTCCATGACGCCGCCCGTGTTGCCGAAGATGACGCCCGCGCCGCTGCCCTGGCCGAGCAGGCTTTCGGGCTCGCTGGGCGCGAGGGAGGTCAGATCGATGCCGGCTTCTTCGATCATCTGCGCCAGTTCGCGCGTGGTGATGACCGCGTCGATGTCGCGGTATCCGCTGGAAATGAACTCGGGGCGCGAGGATTCGTATTTCTTGCTGGTGCACGGCATGACGGCGACGCTGAACATGTCGGCGGGGTCGACGCCCAACTGCTGCGCGCCGTACGTCTTGGTGACGGCGGCCTGCATCATCATGGGGGATTTCGCGGTGGAAAGATGTTCCAGCATGTCGGGGTAGTTCAGCTCGGCATAGCGCACCCATCCGGGGCAACACGAGGTGAACTGGGGAATCTTGCCCTCGACGGCCTCGTAGCCGGGCACGCCCATGTCGCGCATGAGACGGCCGATGAGCTCGTGGCCTTCTTCCATGATCGTCATGTCTGCGCCGAAGACGGTGTCGTAGACGTGGTCGAAGCCCAGCTGCTGCAGGGCCGCGATCATCTGGCCTTCGACGTCGGTGCCGGTTTCCAGGCCGAAAGCTTCGCCGAGGCCCGCGCGGACGGCGGGCGCTTCCTGTACCACGACCACCTTGTTGCCGGCCAGGGCTTCTTTGACCTCGTCGACCATGCTTTTGTCTTCGATCCTGCCGAACGGGCACGTGATCAGGCATTGCCCGCAGCTCAGGCATTTCGTGGGGTCGATGACGTGTTTCGTGCCGAGGCCGTTCACCGTGATGGCGTTGTTCGGGCACACTTTGACGCAGTCGTCGCATCCTTTGCAATCATCTCTGATCGAAATGACTCCCTCTGCGAGAATCAACTCTCTGATGCTGCTCAAGACACACCTCCTTGGGGGGTTGTGCGGTTCGAGCCCGCGCACGGCGCCTGTCGTGTGGCGCGGCGCGTGGGTACGGCTCGCGTGAATAACGGGCGATATGCTCCGAATAAGCCGACTATCTATGTCGGAATTAGACATATGCGCCTGCGGATTCTATGGGAAAGGAAGGTGTCTGTCGATAAGAATTGTTACGAAGGACAAAAGGAATATTATTTTGCGGTCGCGATTGCGTGGGCGTCGGGGTTCGTAAAGCTGGCGGTATGATGAGCTTCGTCGGCTTTGACTGGATTTTCGAGTAGTGCGCGCTCGTTCAAGGAGGGCTTTATGAGAGTGATCGATCTGACGCATACGATTCGCGAAGACATGCCCGTGTTTCCCGGCGACGATGCGCCGCGGCTTACGCAGGCGGGGTCGTATGATGCGGACGGGTATCGCGCCACTATGCTGTGCATGTCCACGCACGTGGGAACGCATATGGATGCGCCGGCTCACATTTTCGCGGACGGCACGACGATCGATATGCTTCCCGTAAGCCATTTCATGGGTAAGGCGATCGTGGTTGATTGTCGTGATTTGCGCGAGGGTGATGCTATCACGATGGAGCAGGTCAGAGCCTGCGGCCAGGCGGCCGAGCAGGCCGATTTCCTACTGTTCAACTTGGGATGGGATGCGCGGTGGGGCTCTCCCGAGTATTTCGGCGACTATCCCTGCGTCGATGACGAGGTTCTCGATTTCGTGATCGAGCGCGGCTTCAAGGGCATCGGCTTCGACGTGTTGGGGATCGATCCTATCTGGGACGAAAGCCTTCCGCGGCACAAGAAACTGTTTGCGGGCCGCGACGTCGTCAACATCGAGAACCTGACGAATCTCGATCAATGCGGCCGCGGACTCTTCGATTTCGGCTGCTTCCCTCTGAAAGTACAGAATGGCGACGGTTCGCCTTGCCGAGCCGTCGCCTGGTTTGAAGATGAGGCCCTGTCGTCTAGCGTTCTTCCCACGGCGTGATGACCATTTTCAGGCAGTCGTCTTCGCGGGCTTCGAATGCGCGGTATGCTTCCAGGATATCGTTGAGGGCGTAGCGCTTCGAAATAAGGCAGCTCGTGTCGATGCGGCCTTCTTCGACGAGCTTCATGGTCTCGTCCAGGTTCGCGGCGTCGACGCCGCCCGTTTTGAACACGAGGTTCTTGCCGTACATCTCGTGCAGGGGGAGCGTCTGCGGGCCTTCGTACATGGCGGAAATCACTATGGCGGCATTGGGGCGGGCGACGCGCCATGCCATTTCGAAGGTGTTCGGTCCGCCGGCGGCCTCCACCACGGCATCGGCGCCGCGACCGTCGGTCATGTCGCGCACGGCCGCTTCGACGGCATCGAGGTCCATCGTGCTTGCGTCGATCGTCTCGTCGGCAAGGCCGTGCTCTTTCGCCAGCGCGAGCCGCTTCGCGTCGATGTCGATCGCCACGATACGACCCGGCTCGGCAAGCTTCGCGCACATCATGGTGGCAAGGCCGACCGGGCCCGCGCCGACCACCGCCACGCTGCAGCCGCGCTCGAGCTCGGCGATTTCGGCGCCCCATTGGCCCGTCGCCACGATATCGCCCAGGAACAGCGCATCTTCGTCGGTCACGCCGTCGGGAATGACGCTGCAGGTCTGATCGGCGAAGGGGACGCGCACGAATTCCGCTTGGCAGCCGTCCATGCGGCAACCCAGCTCCCATCCGCCCTGGATGCAGTTGTTCACCCAGCCGCGCTTGCAGTAGAAGCATTCGCCGCAGAAGGTCTCGCAGCTCACGGCAACGCGGTCGTCTGCGGCCAGCTTGGCCACGCCTGCTCCCACTGAATCGACGACGCCTACGAACTCGTGGCCCAGCACCGTGTTCGGCAAAGCGCGAGGGACGGCTCCGTGGATGATATGCAAGTCGCTGGTGCAGATGGTCGAGCGCGTGACGCGCACGACGACGTCGCCGGGGTCGATGGGCTCGGGTTTGGGGCGGTCTTCGATCGAGATGGCTCCGTTTCCGTCATGCACCAGTGCTTTCATGCTGCTCTCCTTTATCGCGAGGTCGGTGGTTCTGTTCGTGCGCGGCTTGCGGGCTTCAGCGCGCGGGTTCGAGGTCTATGCCGTACATCTCTTCATACGAGGCGCCTTCGCGCGAGAGGGTGCTCTTGAACACCGCGACGCGCGTCGCGAGCGCCGGCCCAGGGAAGGGCAGGGGCGGCAAGTCGCCTTTGGGGATGCGCGCCCTTCGTGCGAGGGTTATGTGCGGCAGAAACGGCTTGTCGTCGAAGGGGAACTCCCGTCTGCGCAGCTCTTCGCGCAAGCGAGCGGCCAATGCGCTCAGATGAGGGTCGTCGGCCAGCCCGAGCCACAACGACGCATCGGCGCTGCGTCCGAATTTCCCCAGTCGGTCGGGGACAAGCGTGATGCGTCCGATGCCTTTCGCCGCTTCGTCCAACGCGTCTTCGATGTCGGGCAGGCATGCTTCGGGTACGTCGCCCAGAAACGCCAGGGTGACGTGCCAGTTCTCGCGAGGAATGAAGCGTCCTGGCACGGAGGCGCGCAAAGGCCTGACCAGCCCCGCCAGTTCGTCTTGCATGAGCGAAGGTATTTCGAGTGCGATGAAGATTCTCATGTCCCTATTGTAGTCCCATCGTTTCGGGTCGGTACGGGTTTTCGGCGGCTAGGTCCACCATGCCATCGCAGCGGTGCCAAGCACGATGAGCACCAGGCCCGCGGCGCTTTTCTTCGTGAGCTTTTCGCCGAACGCGAAGAAGGCGAACAGGACCGATACCAGAACGGACAGCTTGTCGATCTGCACGACGACGCTCACTTGGCCTGCGGATATGGCGTAGTAGTAGAACAGCCACGATGCGCCCGTCGCCAGGCCCGACGCCGTCAGGAATCCCAATTCGCCGCGACGCACGCTGCGTACCTGGCCGAGTTTTCCTTTCATGGCCACGATAGCCCACGCCATGGCGAGCACCACGCAGGTGCGGATGGCGGTCGCGAGGTTCGATTCCACGCCCTCGATGCCGACTTTTGCTAAGAGCGAGGTGAGCGCGGCGAATACGGCGGCGCCGATCGCCCATATGAGCCACGTGCGGTCGTTCGATTCGCTTACGCCCTGCTTTTTCTCGATCATCATGAAGGTGCCCAGCGCGACGGCTGCGGTGCCTGCGAGCTTCACGCCCAGGTTGCTCGTCTCGCCGAATAGCACGATGGCCAGCAGGGTGGCAAGCACCGTGCTCGATTTGTCGACGGGTACCACCTTGTTCACGTCGCCGGCGGAAAGCGCTTTGAAGTAGCAGATCCACGATGCTCCCGTGGCCAGGCCCGACAGCACGAGGAAAAGCCACGAGCGAGCGCTGATGGCGCCGACGGCGTCGAGCGGGCCCGAAAGCGCCGCCACGATCCATGCGAACACGAGCACCACGCAGGTGCGCAGGGCCGTGGCCACGTCGGAATCGGTGGTTTTGATGCCGCATTTGGCGAGGATGGATGTAATGCCTGCGAAAAACGCCGAAGCGAATGCTGCTGCGATCCAGGACAAAAGGCGCCTCCGTTCGATCGAGCGGCGTCATTCGGCTCGATGGGTCGGGCGCCGTTGTGCGGGTGTGCGTGGTCGCGTTCAGTATAGCGCCCGCGTCTGCAGGGCGCTGCCGTCCATGTCGAAGCTATCGAACGGGAAGGCTCGTATTTCGAAGCTGTCGTAGGTGTTCGCGTAATAGGTGTTCGTCGCGCCGGAGAAACCGCTGGTGAAGATGGTTTTCTCGAAGCGCCCGCCGGTGGATTTCACGGTACCTTCCGTCACCTGCACGGACGCGAGCGTGCGGAAGAGGCGCGCCACGTTTTCGCGTTCCGTTGTTTTGGCGGGGTGGTGCGCATTGGCGTAGGCCGCGCGCACGAAGCGCGAAGGCGATCCCGGGTCGCCTGGAATGCCCTGCATGCCTGCGCCCATGCCCCATGCGCGCAGCTCTTGCGTGCCCCATGCGACGGGTTGCGGGTTTTCGCTGCTCGTGTGCAGGTAGTTGTCCAGATTGGCTATGTGCCATGGCAGTTCCGGCGAATTGGCCAGCACGTCGGCGCGGTTCTCGTAGACATGCAGCCCGGTCGCGGTGCATTCCACCACGATACTGCGCGCGCCGTCGGCAATAATCCAGTGCAGCAGCGATTCGGGCTGCCCTTGTTGCACGAGCGATACGATCCGCACGTCGGCCAGCGCACGCTCCGCTTCGTCGGTCGAGGCGAAGTTACGCGCTACCCACAAGGGGAATTCGAAGGTGGCAACGTTGCACATGCCTTCGGCGGGTTCGTGCGGGAACGCTCCGCAGCGCGGGAAGTTGAGGCCCGCCACGGCGAGGCCTGTTTCGTTGGCGCAGTCGAAATACATCGGCCTGCCGCCCATGACGCAGCCGACGCCCAAAACGGCATGGGGCTCTTCGGCATGCGCTGCCCCCAGCGCGTAGTCATAGGCGAAGCCGCGCGGCGTGGCCAGGATTTCTTCGCCGTAGGATTCCGTCCAGTCGAGGTTGCGCCCGAAAAACAGGGCTCCGTTTTGGTCGGCGAATCTGACGGCGGTGCACATGGCGGTCTCCTTTTCTGCCGGGGTCGTTGCACCCCGATTGTGCCACGTTCGCGGCGCAATCGGGGCACAGCTTGACGGCCGCTACCGTGCCGTTTTTTTGAGGCGGCTACAGCCCGGGACCTGAATACGTGCCGGTTGCTTCGTCGTATTTCAAAACGGGAATGCGTCCGCTTACGACGGTCTGGCCGTCGATGTAATAGTGGGACGCTCCGTCGAACCAGATGTCGTGGTAGCTGGGAATCTCGGAGACGAATTCTGTGCTGATGTGGCCGGCGATGACGTCGAGTTCGAAATGCTTGCCCGTGTAATACGGCGACATAGACGTGAAGTATTCTTTGGGCGTTCCGACGCGCCACAGGTCGCCCGCTTCTTCGTCGATCCCCGCATGGCAGAACACTTGCTTGAATTCCGTTTCGTAGTAATAGGGAAGGCGGCGGATCCAGCGGATGACGTCGGCGTGGCGCGTTTTCATGTAATCGGTCGTCAGAAGATACGCATCCTCGAATTTCCTGCGCATGAGCAGGTGTTTCACTTCGGCGAAAGCATCTTCGTCCAGAAAGCTTTGCGCGGTTTTCAGGTTGACGTCTGCAAGGATCCAACCTTGCGTGAACCCCAGGTCGGAGGGTGCCATGTCGATGTATTCCAGCAGCATTTCCTCGTGGTTGCCGCGCAAGGCGATCACCTGGCCGGGAAATTCTTCCTGAAGCCCCATGATCCTGCGGTAGACGTCGAGGCTTGCGGGGCCGCGATCGCAGTAGTCGCCCAGCAACACCAGCCGCGACGTTTCGTCGCTCAGGTCGACCTGCGCGAGGGCTTCTTCGAAGGGTTCGATGAATCCGTGGATGTCGCTCATAGCGTAGATGGCCATAATGCTCCTATCGCTTGATTCTGCGGTACATATTTCAGTACATCGCATCGAGTTTCTTGTCAATGGGAAATCGAGCGGCGCGCTGCGGCATTTCGTGCTTTAAAATGCTATTGATATAGTATCATTTACAAGCGTTGCAGAGAGGCGCCAAGGGGAAGACGACGCAGCGCACGCGGCATCAGGCCGCTTCGCTTGCGATCAGGCGCTCTGCGCACGCTTCGCGCGTCCGACGCCCATGCGTTCGGCGCGCCCGCACGAATCGTTGGAGGGTGGAGACATGGAAGATAAGGCGACGAAGGACCAGATTGCGTTCAAGGGGCTGGTGGACCCTGAATTGCTTTCGAGGCTCATGCAGCTGTTTTTGTCAGGCGTGCTATTCATTCTGGGCGGCATTCTTTCGGTGCTGCTC
Source organism: uncultured Slackia sp. (assembly GCF_959608125.1). Lineage (GTDB taxonomy): Bacteria > Actinomycetota > Coriobacteriia > Coriobacteriales > Eggerthellaceae > Slackia. The sequence continues at coordinate 17,922 of NZ_CAUHPG010000008.1, read as the reverse complement.
TTGATGAGCACCTGGAACCTCATCTCGCTCGTATTCGTCGCACACGAGTTGAGCGGGGCGGAAATCCTGGGCTCGATCGTGACTTGGTTCCTCTATTTCGAGTTTCTTGCGCTGATCGCCAAGTATTACCAGTCGGGCCTTCATTTCCCGCTGCGCTACTTCATCTACATCGGCATCACCGCCATCATAAGGCTGATCATTTTGTACCACGACGATCCCATGCACACGCTCATCTTCTCCGTTTCGATCCTCGTGCTGGTCGTGGCTCTCTATCTTGCGAACACGAAGCTGCTCAAGCGCGAGTAGCTTTTCTGCGAGCGTCGTCGATCGATTCGGGGGCGACCGCGCCGGCGACGACCGCGCCGTCGTTCGTCAGCTGCAGATTCCGGGGGCCTGACAGCACCATGCATGGCTCGACGGTGGCGGCGCGATTGCTTCGGTCGGTGCGCACGTCTTCGTCGAGCGACCAGGTTCCTTCCGGTGAATAGCAGGAATTCAAGCCCGTCAGGGGGTCGGTCCAGGAGGCCACGTCGCCTTCGTCGTTTCGGTAGGGCGCGGTGGTTTCCAGGGGCCGTCCGCCCGAGGCTAGAATCGAGCTCACGGCATCGATGGAGTAGCAGCCGGCGTTAAGCGGATATGCGTCGTCCATTGCTGGAGTGCCTTCGCCTGTCTGGGATGCGGCGCCGAACAGCGGAAGCGTTTTCTTAGGCATGGCCGTGTGGGAGAAATAGGCCAAGAAGGTTCGGAGAGATCGGGGGCTTCTTGGCTTTCGGCTTGGACCTCGTTCGCATCGATGCCGCCTGTCCGCATGAACAGGTTGCTTTCCATGATGGAAACGATGCCGAACGCCCAGCACGAACCCCACGGATTCTACGACTTCACAGGCGTGACGTAGCTTTTACCGTTCACGTTGCGCAGGTTGGCTGCTTCAATGATACTGTCCGATGTTTTCGCTTGCGCTATGCTAGGCACGGGGCGGTGCCCTCGACGGTTTCCGCTTGTCTGCAATTAGAAGCTCATGCGGAAAGGAGCGCTCATGGACGGTCGAGAAGAATCAGGGTTGACCCGCCGAGGATTTATCGTGTTGGCCACATCGGCTTTCGGTGCTTTCTTTATCAAGCCCTCGTTTGCCAAGGCTTCCGATTCTGGCAAGAAGTACCTCGTTAGCGTTCAGACAATAGGATACGGTTATCTTTGGCCTAAGGAATGGATTGACGAAGACGACGAGTCTATCTTCGGCCCTGATCCCGTCGAGATGCAGCGTGAGGCGTTGGGTCCTGGTTCGATTTTGTATTTCGAACGGGATTCGAGCATTCCGGAAGACGCGGCCTGGCTCGATGTGGTTACCTCGGATGGCGATAAACTTTGCGATATTCCCTGGCGTGCTACTCCAGAAGAGGAAGAGGCCGTCATGTTGATCGTCGATAAGATCAACGATGGCTACGAGGTATGGGCCGAAGTGACCGATGCCGACCATGCCACCATCGATGCTGGATCGGACGACGCGCAAATTCACCACATTGAATTCGACGTATTCTATAAATGACGAGCGAGAAGGGCTCTCTGTGTGCTTTATCGTCGCGGTTCGCCAGGCGACGGCGAGGAGGGCGTCATTTGCGTGCGGTCAATGCCAGACCTTGCCGCTCCAGCTATTTTGTCGCTTGATGTTGAAAGGGGTGCGTGCCTTGTGAGCCTGGGATATGGAGGTGCGGCCCGTCTTGTGCTGAGCGACGGCGAAAGCGCCATCTACGCGTATGCATGCACGAACCTGAACAGGCGGGACAACGACCCCCGCGAAGACGGCGAGATATACATCGAACTACGGCCGATCGCGTCCGCATACGTTCCGAAGAAAACGAAGCGCTATCCGAACGGGGTCCCTATAAGGTCGGCGGAAAACGTCGATTATGAAAAGATGATCGCCGCGGGGTCTTTGAAGGTGACGAACTGTTCGAACGCTACTTGCTTTGACGGCGATGGGATAGACGTGCAGGCGTGGGAACTCATTCGCAGAGTCGCTTTGCGAATTCAATTGGACGGGGAGTTCCCTGCGGAAGTCGGGTATTTCAAGTAAGGCGTCCGATGCGGTGCGTGGAGGCGGGGCTTTCGGGCGAGGGTCGCCGCATGCAGGGAATAGCTGCAGATGCCATTCGGGGCGCCGCGTCCTATTCGCGATTTTTACACAGCGCTTTATGGTTAAATTAAGGGACAGTTTCAAAGGGGGCTCATATGGCGCTGAAAACCAACCGTAAGAAAATTGCAGAGGGGCTGACCAAGAGCGCGTCGAATGCGAAGGGCGCAATTGCCGAGGCGGCAGGGGCGGTCAAAGGCAAAGCCGTAGTTGCGGCGGGCGCTGCAGGCACTGCCATATCTTCCGGTGCTGCGGCCGCATCCGAAAAGGCGGCGCGTGCGATCAGGGGTCAAAAAGAACGGTTGTACAACCCTTTGTTCGCAGAGGATTATTTCTCGACGGATTTCGACATGCCGAAGCTCGTCGTGATCGCGGACGAGGACATTCGAAAGGGAGTCGAGGTTTGCGACGGGGCGATCGGCTGGCTCAACACGCGCCGTATACCCGAAATCATTTTCATGTACGAAGAGTTCGTTCCCAGGAGCAATGTCAGGTTCAGCCCGAGGCCTATGTGCGGCGGCGTTTATTACCGCCATCCCTTTGAATCGGACCTTTATCTTCAGGTGAAAGACTATTTGAAGATATGCAAGCGCGACCAGCTGACGGAGCTGAAGAACATCGCGTGCCTTCTGGGCGCGTTCACTGCAGCGTCGAGGTGCATCAGGAAAAGGGGTTGTTCGGTTCCGTGGGCGCTTCGAGGAATTCTCATGTGCAGGCGAAAGTCGGCAAGGAGCGGGCTTCCACGGATGTCTCTCAATCGCTCGATGCGAACTGCACCTCCAGCGAGACGCTTAATATCGTCATGAGCGAGTCGTTCGAGCCCGGGGCAACGCCCCGAAGGCCGGAATTGAAATGGTTTGCTCACGACAACGAGATTCTTTCTCTTATCGAGAAGCGCTGCAATCCCAATGCGGGCGGGGTTTTGAACTCGTATAGCATCGACATCACCGCCTCGACTTCTTCGTCGATCAGCATCGACCTTGCCAGCTCGATCGATGCGAGCCTTGGTGCTGCGAAGGTGAAGGCGGGCGGTTCGCTTTCTTCCGGTCTCAAGAAAGAGGAAAAGAAGCACTTCGTATATAAGATCGAGTTCTAGGCTTAATTGGAGCCGCGTGCGGCCCTGCGGATATCAGGGCTGTTCGCAGCCGTCGAGCGGAAGAGGGCGGTTGCGAACTGCGGGAGGCGGGCCCTGCGCGGCCGTATGCTGTGGTTCGAATGCGGATTCGGACGCGGAACGTTTTTGGAGGCGGTCATGTTCAACTGGCTATTCAGGCGCGACCATTGCCCCGAAGAGGAAGAAGACGACGGCGTGGACCAGCTGGTCCTGGACGTCCATGCGCGATGCATTCGCAACAGGGAGGCGCTGCAGCGCGTCGACAGGTGCGGATGCTTTTATTGCCTGGCAATCTTCGACCCGCAAGAAATAGAGGAGTGGATCGAGGACGAAGGTGGCGACACGGCGCTCTGCCCCCGCTGCGGCATCGATTCCGTCCTCCCCGAATCGGACGAGTACCCGCTGACGAAGAGCTTCCTGCGGCGCATGTACGACCATTGGTTCTAGGGGAGCCGCCTGCTCGGCGGCGTCGGCGATGCGCGGCGTGGCGGCATCGTTCGCTCGCGAGCGTACAATCCTGAGAAAACGGCGAATGAATCGAAAGCGTGGTTTACGAAATGAAGAAGGTCGCATTCATCTGTGTTCACAACTCCTGCCGAAGCCAGATCGCCGAGGCGCTCGGGCGGCGCTTCGCGGGCGATGCGTTCGAAAGCTATTCCGCCGGAACCGAAACGAAGCCGCAGATCAACCGGGACGCGGTTCGCTTGATGAAGGAAATCTACGGCATCGACATGGAGGCGGAAGGGCAGCGCAGCAAGCTGATCTGCGACATTCCCGACCCTGACATTGCGATTTCCATGGGCTGCAATGTGGGCTGCCCGTTCATCGGAAGGCCGTTCGACGACAACTGGGGCCTGGAAGACCCGACGGGAAAGAGCGACGAGGAGTTTCGCAAGGTCATTGCTGAAATTGAGTCGCGGGTAAAGGCGCTGACGGACATCGCGGGAGGACTTGTCTGATATCGATGAACCTGATTGTATTTTGCGTTAGCCCCGCCAAACCCTTTAACTTCCGAGGGAGTTGCGGTTGGTGCCTGCTTTTGGCCTTCGTCTGTTTAGGTCTGCGTTAAATTGCAATCGATTGAGGTCATAAGCGGCTGTAACGTGCTGGCCGATTATGCCAAGCGAGAGTGCTCGAACGCTCATCATCCGCGAATGGGTTTACCGAACTTTTCTTCTCGGGCCTTAGAATATGAATTGTTCTAAGGAGGAGACATTGGGTACGTGCCAGTATCATACAACGTGGACCGACCTTGAGGAGAAGCTCGAGCGTAGCCTCGAGAAGACTCTGGGGGAGGTCGATATCGCCGATGTTTTTGCGATTACGAAAACTAATCCCAAGGTTACTGGTATCGCTGGCGACGTGATTGAGCAGTCGGTGATCGGATACCCTGCTAACTCAGCTCAGGAGCCGGATTTGGTCATCGATGGCAGGGAGACGGAATTGAAAACTACGGGCCTCAGGCTTTCGAAGAAGACGTCGGGTTTTGAGGCAAAGGAGCCGATGTCTATTACGGCCGTCTCTCTTGGCAGCATTGCCGACGAAGAGTTCGAGACTTCCAATTTTTGGCACAAAGCAGAGCGGATGCTCATCGTTTATTACCTCTATGACTCGGAGGAGACCGTGCCAGCATCTGGATATGCCGACTTTCCAATTAAGGGGTATCAGCTCCATGAGTTCACGGACGATGAGCGCGAGACGTTGAAAAACGACTGGACGCTTGTGAGGAGTTTCGTGAGGCGGGTTCGAGATGAATTTCCCGATGAGGAGTCCCGGAAAGAACGTTATCCGAAGCTGTCGAGCGCCCTGAGGAAAGACCTGCTTCTCATTGATACTGCCCCCAAGTATCCAAACCCTCCTCGATTCAGACTCAAGAGGTCAACCGTTACTTCTATGGTTCGTAAGAATTTCGGAGAAGGTCTCACTCAGCTTCCGAAAAGTTATACGAGCTACGCTGCCATTGACTTAAAGCTGCATGAGATTGCCGAGCAGTATCGTGGTAAGAGGCTCGGTGACATGGCGGAGCAGATGGGTGTTCATTACGACCCCAAGAAGTCCAACAAGAATCTCGCGGAGCAATTCGTGACCAGGGCCTTCGGCGCGAGCGGAAAGATGGGCTCTATCGAGCTTTTTGCGACGATCGGCCTCAAGCCGAAGACCATCGCGCTGACCGAATCGGGCGCTCGTACAGAAGACATGAAACTTTTCACTATCGACTTTGAGGAATTTACGCCCGAAGCCGATTTCGACGAATCCCTGTTCCTTGAGTACTTTGCCAACAACCAGCTTCTCTGCATGGTTTTCGAGGAGCCGAGCATTTCCGCGCCGCTTACGGAAAATGTGTTTTTGGGCTTTAAACGCATGGCGTTCGATGATGCCTTCATCGAAAACGAGGTCGAGCGGGTTTGGTGTCGAATCAAGCAGCTCATTGTGGAAGATGAGCTTATCGACGTGGTTTCCTATGATAAGAGGACCGGGCAGCCTATCGTTAATAGGACGGGCGTCGTGAAGAGTGCGCCAAACTTTCCAAAGTCGAGGGAGGGGCTCGTTTTCGTGCGCGGCACCAGTGGCGATAGCACCCATAAACCTGAGTGCGTAAATGGCGTGAGGATGTACAAGCAGCAGGTTTGGGTCAAAGGGTCCTATGTTGCCATGCGCATGGCGGAGGAGGATTGGATTTAAGGATCTTTCCAGAGATGCACCGACGGCAAAGTCAATATTGATCATTCGTCCGCACTGTGAGAAAATGTCATCTTTTGGTTCATTGAATGCGAAGGAGCACCCATGACCACAGGAAAGATTAGAGTTGCCGAGCTTTTTGCCGGCGTAGGCGGCTTTCGTCTGGGGCTGGACGGATACCATGACCCCGAACACCCGGAATTCGATATGCCCGCAGCCGGTCCGTTCGAGACCATTTGGGCCAATCAATGGGAGCCGGACGGTTCCGATGCTAAGCAGTTCGCCTGGCGTTGCTATGAAGCGCGGTTCGGAGTCGGTAGCTGCATCAACGAAGACATCAACAAGGTGATCAACCAATACGAGATGGGTGAGCGCGAGATTCCCGATTTCGATATGCTCGTCGGCGGCTTTCCGTGCCAGGATTACAGTGTTGCGAAGCCTCTTTCGCGCTCTGGGGGCATTGAGGGGAAAAAAGGTGTTCTGTGGTGGGATATCTATCGTATGCTGCACCTTAAGAAGCCTAAATATTTGTTGCTTGAAAATGTTGATAGGCTCCTTAAAAGCCCCGTTAAGCAGCGCGGCCGCGACTTCGCGATTATCCTTTCTTGCCTTGCGGACGAAGGCTATTCTGTTGAGTGGCGAGTTATAAACGCCGCTGAGTACGGCATGCCCCAGAAGCGACGTAGAACCTATATCTACGGCGTTTTAACTGATGACAAATGGGATCTCGAGGAGCGAGTGGTGTCTTCGGGTATCCTTGCTAAAGCATTCCCTGTTCTTCCCGGCGCTACCCGCAAAACTGTCGTGGATGTCACTCCCGAGCCATATGAGATTTCTCGTGACTTTGGTGTCGGCAAGAAGGAAAGCCCGTTCCAAAATGCTGGCTGCATGCAGGGCGGCGAGGTGTTTAGCTGTAAGGTTCACTCTAGTTATGATGGCCCGCAGATGACGCTTGCCGACATTCGCGTTCCCGACAGCGAGGTTCCAAGCCAGTTCTTTATCGATGAAGCGGATTTGCCGAAGTGGGAGTACCAGCGATCCGCTAAGAAGGAAAAGCGCACTACTTCCGAAGGCTTTGTCTACAACTACACCGAAGGCGCAATGGCATGGCCCGACCCTCTTCATTCGCCGGCTCGAACCATTCTTACTGGTGAAGGGGGTAGGGGCGCCAGTAGGACGAAGCATGCCATTTATGCTGAAAACGGCAGGATTAGACGCCTTGTTCCTGACGAACTCGACCAGATTCAGATGTTTCCTAGAGGGTGGACGGCTGACGAAGTGGGTGGAAAGAAAATGACCGATGGCCATCGTGCTTTTTGCATGGGTAACGCCTTGGTTGTTGGCATCCCCCATGCAATTGGCCTTCAGATCGCAAAAGAAAAGATGTGCTAGCTTCTTGATGCCAAGCCATTGCTTGCATCCAAGTGGTGACAAATAGGGGTCCCGCATGCTGTGAGTTGTCTACGCTTGCGGGGCCCTCATTCCCTAGCGCCCTAGCGCAAAACTGCGCTTGACCTGGCAGAACGCGTGAAAGACGCACCTCTGCACCCTGGTGCGGGGCCATTCGGCCGCGACGGCCTTGGCGAATCCGCTGCCGCCGTCGGTGACGACGACGTCGGGCGGCGCCACCCTCGAGAGCAGCGACCTCCACGCGGCGCTCGTCTCGGCGCGCGCGAGGTGCCAGGAGAGGACGTGGCGCTCCGTGCAGGCGATCAGCACCACCGCGTCCCGGGCCACCCATATCCCGTCCACGAACACGACGCGGTGCACCTCGTCGACCGCTTCGGGCATCGGCCATATCCCCCAGAACGCCGCCGTCCTCCTGCGGAACGTCCGGCCGCGACCCGGCATGTCGCCCTGCGAGTCCTTCGACAGCAGCCAGGAGACGAACGCCGCGAGGTCGCGCGCCGAGGTGTCGTTGCGGTGGACGGAGGACGCCCCGCAGCTCCCGCAGCGCCATCTCTGCGACCCCGCCTTGGTCCTCCCGTTCCTCTTCATCGCCGACCCGCAGGACGGGCGTCTCTTGTTATCCATGGCACTCCTTCGGAAAAACCGACTTTTTGCCATGGTTTTCACTACATGACCTGGTGATACGTCAATATCCAGACACACTTTTTGTCCGAGCGGGAAAGTCGACTCCCACGACTTTTTCCATAAAAAACGGGCGCTGACCTGCGTCAACGCCCGAAATCGGACACACTTTTTGTCCTATAGCCCGAAAAGCCTCCGTCCTAACTCGGGACGGAGGCTCGATAATCGAGTTTAATCGCCAATGTCGCTGGCGGTTTTACCGTGAGTCATATGCGAAACGAACCTCAGCACTACGGCGTGATACTCAAAAGTGCAGGTCAAAGCACTGTCGGCTTACTCCCACTCGATGCAGTTTATATAGTTTGCTCTAGTGGTGGATACTTTCGTCTGGTTTGGAACCAAATGGGTACCGGCTCCCTTGTGAGCCAAAAACCGTTACCGTGGCTAATGTCAGTCTGATTGGGACAGAAGGTCTTCGCAGCGATGGATGATGCTATCGGACACGGTCTCGAAGTCTCTCGGGTCGAGCTGAAAAATATAACCATTGTCCACATGCAGAGTCTCGTCGAGCATCTTTTTTGAAACCCTGTCGACATTCTCTCCATCTAGGGCGATTCGAGCAATCTGTAGTTTTTCGTAGCGGCACGAGCACTTCTGAAAGGCTTCCAGCATGGCTTGCTTACTGGTCACCTGTTGAATCAACGAAGTATAGTTGGGCGATTCTCCCGTTAGCTGCTCGACTTTCGCCGCTGCCGCTTTAGTCTCCTCTTCGTTGAGCAACGTTCCGTCCTTCTTGGCTGGAGCATTTCTGTGATGGAACAGGGACGAAAGATAGTCCCATTCAAGTCCTTTGGAGTCATCGAGCTCGATTAGCTTTCTTGCATAAGCGAGACGTGCAAGCGGGTGATGCGAGCTCCTCGCCAGCTCTTGGTACAGGGTGCGCACCGGTTTCATATCGTCTTTTTCGACAATCGTTTCACTTATGGTGTCGTTTGCAATGTGCAGTAGCGTTGTTTTTGCCAAGGGCTGAAGTTCGCTTTTCAATGTGTGTTCAACATCGAATACCACACCATATTCGTGGGTGAGGAGAATAACCGTTCTACCCTTCAGAGAGTTCGGGCTGCAGTCGTCTTTCAGGAACAGCATATGCAACAGTGCGAATCTTTTGTGCCCGTCGAACGAAGTGATGGGGTCATCCAAAATTATGAGATCTGGGTTATTTGATAATGCTGAGTACATAAAGAAGACCAACGCAAGAGCATTTCTTTCTCCGTAGCTCAAGGTATTGCCAGCGTTCTTAATTTGGTATGAGGATGTGTGAATCAAGCTCACACTGCACTGTCCTTCATCGGACACTACGATGCTTACCGTATACGGATAACCAGCACTCGTGAAAAAGGTATTAATCTCAGCTTCGTATCCGGCCAGGGCGTCAGCCAACTTTTTCTTTTGTTTGTTGATTACGCCAAATAGAACCTTTGCTTCTTTCGCTGCGTTTGCCAGCGCTTCGTTGTAGCCTTTAACGAGCTGCCTCATCTCGTCAGAGTTGAAATGTGCTAGCAATTCGAGGTCAATCGCGCAATCCGCAATAGTCTCTGCGAGATTTCCTCCAGCTTTTGCGAGATTGAAGTACGATGAAAGACTCCTTGCTTTCCTTAGGCTGTCGGCAATCGTGTTGGCTTGGATTGCGACCTCAGAGAGGTATTTTCCCTGTGCTGTGGTGAGAGGCTGGTTGGTTTGAATGATGTTTTCGAGCATTTCGATAGTATCGTTGTGAAGATAATCGTTGGCAGCAACAATTCCGGCTGTTGCCTTGTCAAGGTTGTCTGCATTCGCCGCGACATACTCGTTCTTTACGGCCGAAAGCAAAGAACTCAGCTCCTTTATTTCCTGCCCGCAAAATGGGCAACGATCGTCGGTTTCGAGAAGAATTTTGTGACCATTCGCGTGCCACTTTGTCCATTGAGACAGTCTGTCAGAATCGATATAGGCGCGGAAGACTTCGAACTGCGCCGGAATATCAACTCTAGGATTTCCCTTTTGTAACCCTTTCTTTGCGGGAGCCGTAGCGCGAAGCTGATTGCTGTTGGTCAGGCCGCTGTTTCCGCATACGTTGGTCGAGAAGACCCCTAGTGCATTTCCAAGGTCTCGAAGAGCGTCTCCATTGAGCTTTTCTTGAACTTGGCCAAGAAGCTCATCAATCCGTTTTAGCGTTTCCTCGTACTCAGGGGATTTCACAAATACTTCGAATCCTGACGAAAACAATTCATTTTGGGCGAACACGACATCGCTAACGTAGGATTCATCAAACACCTCAACGCTGTTAAAGACGTCAAGACCTGATGATTCGAAAGCAGGACTGTCGGGATTATTTCTGTGCTTGAAGGGGGTAATGGATTCAAGCAAAGCAGGATTATTCGTAATTGCGTAACGAATACCATCTGCGATAGATGACTTGCCCGTTCCGTTGGGTGCGTATTTGATGTTGAGTCTTCCTTGCTCGATGCAAAATGTCGCTGAATCGAAGTTCTTGCAATTGCGAAGGGAAATCGTATTCATTGGACGGATCACCTTAACCTTCGTAATGGTCTTGCCAGTCTAGGTACTTCTCGGCATCGCCGGTTTCCTTGAGTTCGATCCAGGCGAAATGCCAGCCTTTGAACAGTTTCATGAGGCTTGGCCTCTTAGGCAAGCCAGAGGTAGGTAGATTCCCGTCCTCCGTAATAATCGGACTAATGTTGTCCATTTGCGGAGCCAGCTGGTAGATGTGCGCGAACTCCCTAATGAAATGGAATGCCTCGTTGGAGTTCGTGATGCCGGGGTCGGTAAGCACTTCGGGCGGCACGCCTGGAACCTTGGCAATGGCAGCGCGCTGCTCGTCGTTGGGATTACGCTTGCCCTGGTCGTAGCCGCGAACGATGAAGACGCTTACGCCGGCAGCCTTGGCAAGGTCGTCCTGGGTGAGCCTGGAAGCCTTCCTAAGCCGCTTGATGGGGTAGGTGGCCAGAGGTGCTATACGGTGTCGCATAGCCGAACTCAAGCTTGCAGAGTTCACGGTAGGAGCGCTCTGCAATCCTGTCCCTGATGGCGGTCTCAATCTTTGACTTGCTGCCGATGCCGTCCTTCATGGTGTTGCGGTTGTCGGCTTCTGCGGGCCTACCCATTCAGTGAGGGCGTATTCGATGTGGCCGCTATTGCCAGCAAGGGTTGTGAGTTGTCTAGGTTCATAGCGAAGGAGACCTCTCGTGGAACAGCATCCTACCGCAAAACTCACCCCGAAGGGGCGCGAGACACTCGTCTCGCGCATAAGATCCGGCCTCGGCGTCGCCGAGGCCGTCCGCCGCCGCGGCTCCGCGCGGGGCGCGGGCGCGTCCTGCCTACGCGTCGCCGTCGACGACTTCAGCAGGGTCGCCTACGCCGAGCTGCTGCCCGACGAGCGCAAGGGCCCTGCGCGGCGTTCATGGGCCGTTGCCTGCGCTTCTTCGAGGGCGTGGGCGTGCGGGTCGAGCGCGTGATGACCGACGGCGGCCCGGGCTACCGCAGCGGCGAGTTCAACGCGCTGCTCGAATCCGAGGGCGCCCGCCATGTCTGCACGAGGGCCTACGGCCCTTGGCAGAACGGCAAGGTCGAGCGCATGAACCGCACGCTGGCCCAGGAATGGCAGTACGCCAGGGCGCGGGACGGCGAGGCGGGCAGGGCCGATGCCCTGCCCGCCTTCATGGAGCACTATAATTGGGAGCCCCCGCACGGCGCGTGCGGGGGCCTGCCCTCCATGTCGCGCATCGTCGGTGTAAACAACCTATCGGCACACAACAGCTAGGAAAAGGGAGGATTAACGATGAGAAAAGCAGCGCCTGCAATCATTGCCGCCATGATGGCCGTAACACTTGCTGGATGCGCAAGCGAATCGACAGAGACTAATGGCGTCGAACAGCCCAAGCAAAAGCAAGAGCTTAATGCTCCGATCATTAGCGCAAACATAACCAAGGATTTTTCGTTCGCAGGCGTAAGCATGAAGGTCTCGCCCGAATGGAAGGCGGTAAACGAAGACGGGAAAGTGGGCTACTCTTTCAGGCCGTCGCCATCGTCTGTGTTTTCGATCCATGTATATAACGACGATAGGTGCAGCAACGTCGAAGAGTTTATCGCGGGGCCGACAATCCTCGGTGCCGAGTACCAAACGGAGAAGACATGGTCGGACGGCGGCACAACATACACTCTTATGTCCACAACGACGAAAGAAGGTGGGTCATACACTCACCTGGTTGGATACAACGACCAGGGATATTCGATTGATCTGTTTATAAACTACGGACCGCGTGAGACGGAAGATTCAGTGTGTGCCGACGTCAAGGATGCCGTAATCAATAGTATTTCATTTAATCCAGATGCCGTCGGCGATGCGTTTTGGGCGAACTCGATAAGGTTCTTAATTCTATGGGCAACTTCGAGCCTGTAACCATAGATGGGTCTGGCGATGACGTTATCGACATACCGTGTGCCGGTAGCCCTTGCATCATGAATGTAAGCAACAACGGAGGCGGTCACTTCGCCGTAAAGACGATGGATGCATCTGGAAAACAGGTCGATTTGCTCGTTAATGAAATTGCCCCATATGCAGGAATTGTCACCGATTATCTCAATTACAAGAACGCAAGCATGATTCAGGTGAGCGCAAGCGGTCCGTGGAGCATAACCTTCTCGCCTATGCTATCCATGAACAGGGCCGAAAGCGGAAGCGCGTTCACTGGCGACAGCGTTGTAGGCATAGATGCGGAGGCAATTTCAAAAGTCAAATTCACCCATGATGGCGAATCGAATTTTGTTGTGAAGGCCATCGGCATGAACAAATCGGACCTTCTCGTCAACGAAATTGGAGCATACGACGGAACGGTTATATGGAACGAACCGAAGGCGTTCTTCATTGTCAGCGCCGACGGAACATGGACGATAACGTACTAGATGTTATGTGCCAAGACGTTGTTTGCATCCGCTGGTAACAAATAGGGAGGGTTTCCGCATGCTGTGAGTTGTCTAGATTCATAGCATGCGGGATTTTGCCCATTTGCCGCCGTCTGGGTGCAAGCAGTGTCTAGGCGTTAAACATCTAAAGGCTCGGCACCAGCCGATCGGCTGCTTCTGCCAGGGGCGCGTCGGGGCGGGCGCCAACGCCGACAGGCTCTTCAGGGCAATTTCCGCCCATGGGTACCTTTCCTTCGGTTGGTTTTGAGCCCGGAACTTCGAGAGGGCGATTCACAGAGATGGGCTTCCCTCCTGTGCCTGGGAAGGCCTCATGCTTTATGATTCTTCACATTGCAGGACTTGCTGCACTGGTTGGAGAATGACGGTCATGACCAACTCGTTTGAGGCCATTTCGCTGCGCGGACGCATGGCCTACGTGATTATGTGTGCTGAGCGCTATGCTCTGGCGAAGAGGCCGAATGCCGAGTGGCGGCCGGTGTTTAAGGACCTTTGGAGCATCGCCGAAGACGTTATGTGGGGTGATTGGTCTGACCGTGTAATGGACCTGCTTCCCGAATGCATTTACAAATTTGATGCCTATGACCCCGATGAGTTCTCTTGGCTGGACGAGGATGGTTTCAAGCAGTTAAAGAAGCTCTATGCCGACATGGGCGATGATTGGGCGCATATCCTTAGAAACCTGATAGACATGGAAGAGGTTTACGCATATACCTCGATTCCTGGTGCTGGTTCCGAGAGCATTGTGCTTGTCGAAGAGGTAGTCGAACTGATGCATAATTGCGGCATCGATGTTCCCGATGCTGACCAGGTTTCATTCTCGAGTTTTGACGACAATGGTGGTCGTGGTAAACCGTTCGATGCCAAGCGTCTGTCGCTCGTTCTTTAAAATAGGTGAATCCTATTCGTTCTTTGCTTCTGAAAGCGTGGTTCGGGCAATTTGGGCGCAGCTTGTGATGGCGCCAGAGCGCTTGCTGTGATCGTTTAGGTAAAAAGAGCCTTGCAGGCGATTTCCGCAAGGCTCTGAACTGGGGTTTTGTGTTCGGAAAACCCTGAAATCTATTTCCATTCTTTTACGCTCGTTTGCCGTGGCGTCATTCCGGTCTACTCCAGTTGGGCCATCGATTTTGACCGCCATATCGCCAAATCCTGCCGCGTCACTTCGTGTAGGTGTTTGGGAGAAAACGTGGGACAACACATAAAACTATTCGGCACCCGAAAGCCCGCAGTTTCGTTTTTGTCCCGGGGGTAAAAACGGGATGGTTTTGAGGCTCAAAACACTCAAATACGGGAGCCAGATCCATCGAATAATCGATTTGACGACCGCGGCCCGAGATGAATCGTAGCCAGTGGCTTTGCAGCCTTGCGTTTCCGCAGGTCAGAAATGATACAAAATAGATATGACCAATAGAATTGTCGCAAGTGGCTAGCTCTCGTCAAAGGTTCGGTGGCGTCCTTTCGTCTCTCCAGTATTGTGCCGTATCGCTCCGTTATAATACGCTCAAGGCACGTCAACTAACTAGCAGGTAATTGAAATGACGTATAAATTCATCTCGACAGAAAGAGGGACTCCCAGTGGCAACAGGGCGGAAACCTGCGCTTTGTTGCATATGATGTGTTTTGCCCCTGAACGCGATGAAATCGACTTGTTCGCCATCGACTGCTTTAATGACGTTACAGGAATGGACAACTCATGCATTACCCTTCATGATGTGCAGTCAAAGGGCGAAACTAAAATAACCCCAGCAAGGCTGGGCGAGTATCTAGCTACGCTTTTCGAAAACAGAGCAAGCGATTTCTCAAAGTACTTCGACACGCTTACCCTGTTTGTCGGGGGCATATCACCAACCACGCTCGAGGATCCGACGCTTACGGAATTTCGATTTCATCATCTGAAGCCAAAATCGCAGGCGAGCGTCCGTGGGCATCTCATCGAGGCGTGCAAAAAGAGACGCAACGACATTCCCGACGAGCTGATCGATGACGACACCATTGACGACTTTTTGAGCTGTGTTAGATTCGTTGTAGCAAAGAAGGACGAGACCGAGTACATCCGCGCTCTTGCGCACAACTCTTCTGTCCTTTTAACGGACAAGCGGACCCTTCTTGGTATTTTTGGAGCGATACGCGACCAACAGTCATCGCTCAAAAACCGTGCCGGAATAGCTGGAAGAGTCATAGATAGACCTGATGCTGTCATGGATTTCGGACGTACCATGTCAACTCGTCAGATTCGTCTGCTGGTAATTCAGCGTCTCCTCAATATGAGCTTTCTGACAGAAGAATCTCCCGACAGTTTCCGACCTTATCTCAATTCGCTTCCACCGGAAATGCGAATTGAAGACGTGGAGGAAGACTGCAGAAATGAACTTTGCCTTCAGTATTTTGATAAAAACAACCTTGCTGCTTTCTGGCATCTTCTGGACGTAATTGTAGGCATCATTCAAGATGACCCCGAAGCTGATATACAGCAGATTTATAGCAAAATCGACGAAGGTTCCTTAACCTCCTGTACTCAGCTGACCAGGAGATCTCACCTCTACTTTATTGCGACCATTAAGGATGGACTTCGCCCATGATTAGCATCAAAACCGTATACATAGGCAACGAGACTGAATCCTATATCCAGGATGATTTCGCAATCACTGGCGTGAACATCATTTCTAGTGATGAAAACCATGTTGGTAAGACCATCGTTATGCAGGCAATAATGTATGCACTTGGATCTGAAGCACGCTTCCCTCCAAGCTTCAAAAGCAAAGAATATCTCTTTATTGTTGATCTCGAAGTTGATGGACGCGAGCTTTCCATACTGAGAAGCAGGGATTCGTTTGTCGTCCTGGATGGAGAAACGATTACCCCAATCGAAAGCTCAGGTGACTTTGATGTTTTCTGGAACGACCATATCTCACCTTTACCCACTATTATTAAGGATGGTGGTCAAACAATAGTGGGGCTTCCTCTCTATACTCAAATTGCCTTCGTTCCTCAGGCGGGCAGAAGCACTGCACGTACTAGCACAAGCTATTTCAACAAAGACGACTTCAAGGAAATGGTTTATGCCTTAAAGGGCTTAGATGCTCGTACCTTAGATAAGAAATCTATTGCCGACCTCAAGAGCAAGAGGAGTACTCTTAAAACTAGAAGAGAAGAGCTTGCCAAGCAGGCATCGTCACTACGTAAAATTGGAACCTCGCTTGCCGTGGTTAGCCCAACAGCAAATAGAGAAGAGACCGCTCGTTTTATCGAGCAACTCAATTTCCTGAAGAATTCGATAGTCAGCCTCACGAATGAGCGCAACCATGCTCATACTCGCCGAGCCAAAAATCAGGCGATAAAGAAGGAGTTAAATTCCTTAAATCGGGAAATCAAGGTCGGCTCCGTGATTTGCATGAACTGCGGATCGGATGAGATTGGTTACAAGCTTCCGGGATCAGATTATGTATTTGACATAACGACGAGTGAGATGAGGTCGCAAATCCTCCTGAGCATCGAGCGCAAAATCGACGCATATCAAAAAGAGATTGAAGAGCTCGACCTGGAAATTCGTGAGCTTCAGGATCAATTCAATAACCTTGCGGATTCTAGGGAAATAACCCTAGAGGATATTTTTGCCGCACGTCAGGACTACGCCGACCTTGAAACAATTGATCGAGAAATAACCGATATCTCGGATCAAATTGACAGTATCGACGAACAGCTCAAAGAGGCAAAAACTGTCGATAAAGAGCTTAGCGAGGACAGGGCAGCTTTCAATGCGACACTGCTTGCCACCATGAATGATGTGCGCCGCACGATCAATGAAAGTGATGTCGTCGAAGATTACACGGACCTATTTACCACCAACAACAGCCCCTATATCGGAAGCGAGGCCACCGAGTTCTTCCTCGCAAAATCCTATTCACTCGCCAAGCACATACATCACGGATTGCCTATTGTTATTGACTCTTTTCGTGCTGAAGAACTATCGACTGGGAGAGAGGAGCGCGTGCTTTCTCTGTTTGTAGATCTTCCCAATCAGGTAATTTTCAGTGCCACCCTGAAGGGTGAGGAAGCTGGCAAGTATCGCGGACGTGAAGAAATAAACAGTATTGAATATGCAGGTTATACGCAAAATAAGCTTCTCTCCACTCATGATAACGAGAGATTCTTGTCGAGAGTTGCTGATTTCGGCATCAAGCTCAATGTTTAGACTCTATTCAGTGCGAGGATCGTCCTGTTTTGCGCGTGTCTATATGAATGCGACATGCTACTGAAACGTTAATAGAATCATCCGAAATAGTTTGGATGGGCGGTATAAAACCAGTTTCGCCGTTCGTCCATCCCTCCGCAGCATAAACACCCTATTAGCCACACTACGTCTCAACGGATGGGTACCATTTATCCGGGTGTACTTGAGGCAACGGGTTGAAGAACCTGCGCGAGGTCGCTCGCAGAACACGCAACAGCAAACACGACAGAAGGGGCGAACGACAGATGCCGGACCCCGGACGACAGCACCGCGGAAGACGAGCATTTCGACCACAACCGAACAACTCCAGCTACTAGGCAGGCGCCCGCATGGGCGCCTCTTATTTTTCAGGGACTTAGCAGCCAGCTAAGGCGTGCGGCTCATGGCCGTTTCATGAAGGCCCGACCAGCTCGACCCGTCTCCGTTCCCGTCAGGCGCGCAAATCGCCGTCAGGCGGTTCAATCGTCGCGCAGACGAAAACGCACACGGGACCGCGCAGGCGCATGGCGCGGAAAGATTGGAGGCAGCCATGGCGAACGCGACGAAATGCGCCGCGCCCGAGGGCAACCGGGGCCGCGACGAGTGGATGGCGGTGGTCGAGATGCGGGAGTACATGGGGGCGAGCCGGAGCAAGGCGTACGACCTCATCTGGTCGGGAGGGATCGACTCGTACAGGCTCGGAAGGAAGCTCTTGGTGTCGGGGGCGTCAGTGGACGCCTACATCGAGTCGAGGAGCGGAAGGAAATGACGGCGGCG
>NZ_CAUHPG010000007.1 GCF_959608125.1 uncultured Slackia sp. | reverse complement strand
GGAGAGATGTCCGAGCTGGCCGAAGGAGCACGATTGGAAATCGTGTATGCGCCAAAAGCGTATCTGGGGTTCGAATCCCCATCTCTCCGCCAGAATTCATTACGCCGTTCTTCTGAACGGCGTTTTTGTTTCAAACATGAGAAGCGGTTCCTGATCGTTTTCGGTTTCAGGACGCGTTGTGTTTCACGTGAAACACTTGTCCGATTCTTTCGAACCTGTTACTATGCACTACTGCGCATGGCAGATGCCGTGCCATCCTGCGGAGGGGTGGCAGAGTGGTTGAATGCGGCGGTCTCGAAAACCGTTTCACCCGTAACCCGGGTGACGAGGGTTCGAATCCCTCCTCCTCCGCCAGCATGAATGCAGCAGGTCCGGGAGAGTTCCCGGACCTGTTTTTGTTTCCGATTGAAGGGATTCGACCCGATGAGGTGGAATCCCTTCAAGAAAACCGTCCGGTGGACGGTTTTCGGGAATTCGCTCGAAGGCTTCAGTCCGAGAGGAAGGGCGTTCGCGCGGAGGACGCGGGCCTGTTCGCCCGTCGTCGCATGCAGCGTTAAGGCGCCGAGGCTTCTCGTCGAAGCCGGTTTTCGAAATAAGCCGATACAGGAAACGGCCTGGCAGAAATCCCGCCAGGCCGTTTTGTTTTAGGAGACTTCGGTGATGGTGTAGAGCTCGGGGTCGTCGGGATAGGTGTCGGACGCCTCCCCGCTCCATTCCTTTATTAAGGCCTCGTCGCGTTGTTTTTGGAAGGCGAGGTAGCGTTCTTCGAAATCTTCGACGGGCGCGATTCGATACGTCTTCGTTTCGGACGCGCCGTCATCGTAGGCGGCCGTCACGTGGATTGTGCTCTCGGAGATTTTCCGCGAGGCGTTGACTTCTACGAAGCGGTCGAACGTGCTGCCCGACTCGAGGATGTCGTATTCGCTGGCATCGGTGTGCTCAAGGCTGCGGGCAAGGTCGTATGCGGCCTGGAACTCATCATCCATAGGCAGCGCTAAAACGATAAGGGGCACATGGTGCTTGTCGATCCCCAATTCCTCTTGGTTCTCTTTCGTCACGAAAAGCGACTCCGAGCACTCGTATTTCTTCACGTAGAAAGACCCGTCAGGGAAGAACTCTTCGGAAACGCTGCCTTCGGCTCCCGTGAGGCCGAAATACGCCTGGTCTCCTTCGATGCGGTAGGAATACGATGCCACGTTTTCGCCGATGCATTCCAGATCGAACCTGAACGCATAGCCGAGCGTACCTTCGACGACGTTGCCTTCCTCGTCTTCCCATGCGCCGAAGTACCCGCCTACATTGCGCGTGAGCACGTTGTTCGTCAGGACTTCGGTGTATCCGCTCGGGCGAGCCGGGTCATCGAGGGCGTAGGCTTTAAGACCGAACGAGTTGACGGGGCTTTGCGCCGTGCCGACGATCGCATTCAGCGCCCCGAAGCCGGCAAGTCCGGCGAAGGCTGCCGCCGCTGCGCCGATTGCGAACGCACGCCGTGTGACCACGCGAGGCGCAGGGCGCGCGATGGCGCCGGCCTCTTCGCGCGCTCGCGCCTGGGAGACGGCGTTTTCGAGACGTTTCCTCTGTTCGGGCGAAAGTCTCGTTTTCTCCATTGCGTTTCGGTAGTCGTTCATGGGGCCGGTGCTCATAGGTCGTCCTTTCCTTCGAGGGCGAGTCTCATCTTTTTGCGGCCCCTGAAGAGCCACGAGCGTACGGTCGAGGGGCGATGTCGCGCCATTTCCGCGATTTCTTCCGCCGAATAGCCCTCTACGTAGCGCAAATGCAGGGCCGATCTCATATCAGGCGGAAGGGTCCCGAGCGCTTTCCAGACCGGACTTGCGCGCGAGAGGACTCTCTCGTCGGCTGCGGGGGCTGCTCGTTCGTCGGGAACCTTTTCCGAAGGGACGGTTTTTCGTCGTTCCGCCAAGCGCTGCATCTCGCGGCATCGGTTGAGCGTTACGGAGATAAGCCATGCTTTGAGATGGTCTTCGTCTTCGAAAGCCGTCGTGTTTTTCAGGAGCTTCACGAAGACGTCCTGCGTGACGTCTTCGGCGTCAGGTACCGAGCGCATGTGGGAAAGGGCGATGCGATATACGGTGTCGCCCCAGGCGTCCATGGCCTGCGTCATGAAGATTTCGCTGCGTAGGCGTGGCGGCTTCATCGCGCTCCTTTCTTTCGGGCTTTCCCTTAACATGCGTGAGGTGCGCGAAACGTTGCGTTTGCTTGCATTTTTTTCGAGACTATCCGTACGGCCGAATTCGCTCCGAAAAAAAGCCCGCCGAAGGGCGGGCTTTGAAAGGGCGGGAATGGAATTTATTCCTCGTCGTCTTCGATGATGTCGGAGACGGGTTCTTTGCCGGCGAGGAAGTTCGGAGCCTCTGCGATGTAGCAGACCTCCTCCTCGAACTCGATGCCGTTTTCGCCCTCGGTGTAGAGCAGGCCCACGGCAACGCCTGCGGTCTCGCCTGCCATGCCGCCCTCGGCGATGATGGCGTCCTTGTCGCCGTCGTCGGTCTCGACGTAGCCGTCGTAGCAGAACGCATACGCGCGAGCGCCTTCGGCGCCCTCGACGGCGTTCTGGGCAGACTCGAAGCATTCGTCGGTCGTGCCGGTGTGAGTTTCTTCGAAGACCGATTCGCCCACGAGCAGAGCGGTAAAGGGAACGACGTCCTCGCCGTCGTCCATGCGCTGCTGCGCCTCTTCGATCGTCTGCAGCAGCAGGACCTCGAGGGTCTCGTCGAGTTGGGGAACTCCGATAGCGTCGCTTTCGACATTCCTATCCGCCATGGCATCTCCTTTTTTCATGCGACGCCCGTGCGTCGCGGCTTTCGTTCGTCTCGCAGTATAAGAGACGTCCTTCGCGTTTTTTCTCCCGAAGGCGCTCGTGCATAGGGAAACCCGAAATCGGCCGTGCGTCGGATATTTCTCGCCCGGCTCGCGACTAAGAATCTGCGAAAAGCGCGCCGGGTTGCAGGGCTATGCTCATGGACAAGTTGTGATGTGCGTGCCGACGTGGGATTTTGTATTTGCATCGGGCTCGTCTTGCTGGTACTATAGCCAGGTTTCCTGTCCCGGGCAGATGCCTTCATGCGTCCCGGGGCCGTAAGTCCAGAGGAGGTGACATAATGAAGGCTTATGAATTGTTGTTCTTTGTCGCGCCTACGATCGACGACGAAACCCGTTTGGCAGTCATGAAGCGTATCGAGACCACCATCGCCGAGGGCGAGGGCAAGGTCGACAACGTCGAGGACTGGGGCAAGCGCAAGCTTGCTTTCGAGGTCGAGGGCCTGACCGAGGGTGAGTACACCCTGATCGATTTCCATGCAAATCCCGCTAACATCGCGGAGCTCGATCGAGTGCTGCGCATCACCGACGCGGTGGTCCGCCACAAGATCGTCCATCGCGAGGATCGCGACTAATTGCGATCGAGCTATCGGATTGAGGGCGAACGCCCTCGTTGCTGTAAGGAATGAGGAAGAGCAATGAGCATCAACAAAGTGGTCATATCGGGCAACCTCACGCGCGATCCCGAGCTGCGTCAGACCGCGAACGGTTTTCCGGTTCTCGGCTTCGGCGTGGCGGTCAACGACCGTCGCAAGAACCAGCAGACGGGCGAATGGGAGGACTACCCGAACTTCATCGACTGCACGATGTTCGGAGCTCGCGCCGAAAGCGTCTCTCGTTTCCTGAGCAAGGGTTCGAAGGTTGCCATCGAAGGAAAGCTTCGCTGGTCCCAGTGGGAGCGCGATGGTCAGAAGCGTAGCAAGATCGAAGTCATCGTCGACGAGATCGAGCTCATGACTTCGCGCGATGGCGGCGGCAACGCCGGCATGCCGCGCATGTCCGCTCCGGCATACGCCCCCGCGGCGATGCCTGCGGCTCCTGTGGTGGATACCTCTGTCTATGACGAGGACATCCCCTTCTAGGCCTGCGAACCACCGACATCAGTATCTTAAAAGGATTTGAAAGAGGAAATCATGGCTGAATACACCAAGCAGCCGCGCCGCAAGTACTGCCAGTTCTGCAAAGAGGACACGCAGTACGTCGATTACAAAGACACGGCTATGCTGCGCAAATACATGACCGATCGTGGCAAGATCAAGCCCCGTCGTGTGACGGGCGCTTGCGTCCAGCACCAGCGCGATATCGCCACCGCTATCAAGAATGCTCGTGAGATGGCTCTCATGCCCTACACGGTGCCTGCTGTCAGCGGCCGCGGCGATCGTCGCAACCGCTAGGAGGTTTCCATGAAGGTTATCCTGCTTACCGAGTTGAAGGGCAAGGGTGGCGAAGGCGACGTCGTTGAGGTCGCCCGCGGCTTCTTCAACAACTATCTTGGTCCCCAGAAGATGGCTGTCCTTGCTACCAAGGGCAACCTGAAGCAGCTGGAGCAGCGCAAGGACAACATCGCCAAGCGCGAAGAGCAGCGCATCGCCGATGCCAACGCTCTCAAGGCTGCCCTCGAGGGCAAGAAGGTCCTGGTCGAGGTCAAGGTCGGCGAAGAGGGCGTCCTCTTCGGCTCCGTGACCGCCGCCATGATCGCCGATGCCGTCAAGGCCGAGCTGGGCATCGAAATCGACCGCAAGCGTCTTGAGCTCAAGAAGGCCATCAAGACTGCTGGCGAGCATGTCGTGGCTCTGTCCATCTACCGCGACATCAAGGTCGACCTCAACCTCGTCGTCGGCGAGGCCATGGCCGAAGAGGCCGCTGAGGAGGTCGTCGAGGAAGTCGAGACCGCCGAAGAGGCCGTCGAGGCTACCGAGGAAGCTGCCGAATAAGCGCGCTTTTCCACGCATGCAAACGCCCCGTCGTTTTGACGGGGCGTTTTTGTTTATCGGGTAAAGGGGCATTCGAGTTGCAAAGTAAACTCGATGGAGGAATGCTATTTTAAGGGCTTTATTTCCGCAGTGATGAGGGAGTAGTCGTCGGAATGGCTGAGATACGTTCCGATATCGGACGTATTGATGCTCTGTATGCCATCTATGCGTGTTTCAGCCCCTAAGCCGAAAGAGAGGATGTCTCCGTTTTGCGCTCTGGCGGCGATACAGCGGTCCTCGTGCCCGGCGGCGGCGAAGAAAAGCGGTGCGTATTCCGTGAATCCCTCATTGAAAAGAATCTTTCGTCCTTCACTAAGCTGGGCTTCGGCTTCGTCGTCGCTCGCCGCCCCCTGCCCCGTCCAGCGCGTCAGTTCGATATGCCGGCAGTTGTTTCTCAAGGCGGCGAAAAGCGATCTCCTGAACACGATGCTGTTGCTCTCGAGGCCATATGCTAGAACGAGGCCAAGTGTGTCGTTGGCGTAGGAATGAAGGAAGCACTCGCATATAAGGGGAAAATCTCTCAGGTTGTCTCTGGTGTTCACGCGCGCGAAATCGAACGTGTCGAGCGACATCATCATGAAATCGAAGCGTGAAATCCGTGCCCTTCGGAAATACGGCATCGTAGCGCCCGATATATCGGCGATGGAGGCTGTCATGGTTATGGGCGCGTTGTCCGCCCCGTGATAGATGCGTCGGATAGTCCTCATGAGGTCGGAGATGCAGGAGGCGGGTGCAAGAGAGGCGCACCCTCCCTCGAGGCGGATGGCTTCGATGGAGCAATCTTCGAACTGGCCGGCATTGGCCGCAGCCTCTCTTTCTATCGCCTGGATATAGCGCTCCATGCGCGGAGTGTCCCAATCGTGTTCACTGTGACAGCAACCTCGAGGGCATCTTCGAGTGAAGGGGATTTCTATTTTCATAGGAATCGGGCGGCGGTTCATGGCTAGCTCCTCTTTTCATGCTCCTGGCACACGGTGCTGCTGCTTGCCTCAACGCGAAGGTCGGCGAGTGTTCCCCGCCGACCTTCTTTATGGTTGGGCTATGCAGATTCGATGTCTTCAACAACCGATTCCGCAGCGCAATAGCCGCTGGTCAGTGCCGAACCGCAACTGTTGCCTGCCGTCGGCGTCGCATACTGGATGCCGTAGCGCTGTCCGCAGTTGTTGCCCGCGGCATAAAGGCCTTTGATGACCGTTTTCTCGCCGGTGAGCACCTGATAGCGGCCGTCGGTGCAGACGGCGGCGTGCTGGCAGAGGCCGTTGGAGGGGTTGCCTCCCGTTTTGCCGAAGCTGGCGAAGAACGGGGCGTCTTTGATAGGGAAGAGATTCTGCGGGTCGCATCCCCAGTCGTCGTCGTGTCCTTTTTCGCACAACTCGTTGTAACGCTGCACCTCGGCGAGGAAGTTCTCTTTCGCTTCTCCCGTGTAGCCGATGATGTCGGCAAGCTCTTCGAGCGTATCGGCGGCGTAAACAGGCATGTATTCCTTGCCGAAGCGAGAGAATGCGCGCACGTTGAATCCGTCGGGTCCCGTCTTGTAGTCGGCCATGTTCTGGCGGACCTCCTCGACCATATAGTCGGAAGAGCGGTCCATGGTCTCATGGCCGTAGCCCTGGTAGGAAAGATAGGTTTCCCAGTTTGCATCGGTTACGTTGGCCATGAGGAAATCGGCGGGAAGCATGTCGAGATAGCCATTCGTGCCGTGCTTGACCATGGTCTCGTTGATGAAGCGTTTGCCGTCGTTGCCGAAGCAGGGCCACGCGCCGCCGAAGGCGAATCCGGGAACGCCGTTGATGCCGCAAGCCTGGCCGGCACGCGGGCCGCCCTCCATCGTGGCGCCCGCCCACAGGCACATACGAATACCGCTGCCGTCGCGGCCCATGCCGCCGAGGTTGGAAGGGTCGTTGCGGTCGAGCCCGTGCGACCAGCCGGTGTTTCGCATCTGGTCGGCAAGGTCGAGGCGCATGTCGGGGTTGCCGCCGAAATCGCCCGCCGCCATCAAGACGGCTTTGGCTGAAATCTTATGATAGGCGCCGTCCACATCCTTGAAGATGGCACCGTTCACCGACCCATCTTCCGCCTGGGTCAGCACTACACCCTGGTAGCCCCATTTGATGGTGCCACCCTGCTCTTCGAGTGCCGCGTGAAGGGTACGAATGACGAAGGGCCACATGTTGATGTTGGAATCGACATCGCGCCACTGGGTCATGGCAGGCCACGATTTTTGGCCGCAGCATTCGCCCGAGAAGTTCTCGTTGCCTTTGTAATTGGAGGTGTGGGCGTACTGGTCGATGTAATCCTGGGGGATGTACTCCATGAGGAAGTCGAGCATTTCGCCCGAACGGGTTGCGTAGTCGCGCACCAGCTTCTGGTGGGCATGGCCGCGGGAAAGGCGCATGTACTCGTTGAATACTTCCATGGTGTCGATCTCAGGCGTGCCCTTGTCGAGAAAAATCTTGGAGTTGTAGCAGGCCATATCGCAGGCATATTCGTCGTATTCGTCGTAGGTCTGCATTTCCGCGAGGCACACGTTCGCGCCGAGAACCTGCGCATGCAGCGCGGCCGCCGTGCCCGCGTTGCCGGCGCCGATGACCAGAACCTCGCACGATTCCTCGTCGGCGATATCGGAAATCTCGGGGGCGGTTCCAAGCCATGCGGGAGTGTTGAGCATGAAGTCGGCGGGAGAGATGCCAAGCTCCTCGACGCCGCCGCCGGCGGAAAGCACGCCGTCGCCCTTCGAGACGATGAATTCCTCGGGCGTGGTGGCTGCGGTCTTGTCGGGATTTTCGCCGCGGTTATAGGTGGACAGCTCAGCCATGACGTCGTAGGTGCCCGCCTGGCTGGTTTCGCTTGCGACGGTTTCCGTACCTTTCGAAGTGCTTGGCGCACAACCTCCAAGGGCGCCGAGTGCGGCGACGCCCATCGTGCCCGCGGCCGCTCCTTTAAAGAAATCGCGGCGGCTCAAACCTGTGGTCGACATAGTTTCTCCTTCCTTGTTAACGGGTCCGCCTTGGCATGCAGTCGACGGATCATGGAGGGAGGGGGGCGTCGTGTCCTGCGCCAAGGCGAACCGCATTCTCTTGCAGTCCTGTTGCCTGGACCGAGGAAAAAAGTAAGCTCGCAGGGGGCTTTTGGGTATCACTGAAATTGGTGATTCCAGGTCAGAATGGGTATTCTTTTGTTTCGGAGAAGAAATGTCATGGTCATCGGAATATGATGACGGATGCTTTTTCATTATCTTGGAGGGAAGATGCATGGGGAAAATCCGTGTCGATATCGTAGGAGCGGGACTCCTTTTCGCCGCTTTGATGCTCCTTGTGAAAGGGGTGCCAGGAGCAAAAGAGGCCGTGTCTTTGGCCATGGCCCAGGGAATCCTTTGGGGCGCCGTGTTCGTCGGTGCCTGCATGGTCGTTTTGCAGCTCTGGCGGAAGAGCTACCCTTCGTTGGCTGAAGACAGAGAATGCGCCTGCGTCGGCTTCGGCGCCGTTTTCGTGGCCGCCGCGGCGATCGTCGCATGGACGGGTCTTGTTCCCCCGTTCGCTCCGGGAGTGCTTGCGGGCGCTTCGTTCTCTTTGATGGGAGCGATATGGGTTAAGGAATGTGCGCGCTACGCCATGGACGACGTTCTGTTGTCTTCTTCCGTCGGCCTTGTGGTTGCGGGCATTGCGCAGTTCGCGGCGACGTCCTTGCTTTCCCCGCAATGGTATTTCCTGGCCGTTCTTGTTTTGGTCGGTACTGCCGCGGTGTCTTTTTGCGCTGCTCGTACGCATGCGTCTCTTTCGTCGGAGGAGATCCAGGACGATGAATCCGATGCCGCGCCGCCCCTGAAACAGCGGTTTTCTTTTGCAGCGAAAATCCTCTGGCTTCCCGTTTCGGGCGCGATTCTTTCGGTGTTCATCTTCGGATTGACGTGGGACCCTGTCGTATCGGGTGAGATAGTTCACTCGTCTCTTCCGCTGTATGAAGCATGCCTGTTCATCGGCCCCTGCATTGCTGCTGCGGTGACGGTTGCCATCGTGGTCTATCGGTCGTCTTCGGCGGTTTTTCTGATGCAAGGGGTTGTTCTGCCCTGTGCGGTTGCGGTGATTCTCGTCCTTCCTGCACTGGGTGTGGAATCCGCGGCGGTTCAGGCTTTGTTCCAAATCGTCCAAGCTGCAGGGTTTTCCGCAATCGTGTTGGTCACGTGGGCGAGCTTGGTGGCCGCCGTGCGCTCGGCGCGCATAATTGCGCCTGCGGTATGGTGTTTTTCCTTATTCGCTTTGGCGACGATATTCGGAATGGAGATTATTCATGTGATAGGGCTTGCGGGAAAAGACCTTTGCCTCCTGCTTTTGACCGTGTACATGGCGCTTATCGCCGTTTGGTACGCCCTTGAGACCGAGAGGGAAAAGAACGCGCGAGTCATGGACAATCTGAGACCGGGCGCCTATATCAGCCGCCGCTGTGACGAGCTGGAAGAATCGTTAGGAATATCCCAGCGGGAAAAGGAGGTGCTGTACTATCTTGCGCGTGGATACAACCATGGATACATTGCGCGCAAGCTCTTCATTTCCGAAAATACCGTGCGCACCCACGTGCGTCATATCTATGCGAAATTGAATGTGAATTCTCGCGAGGGGCTGCTTGGTTTCATCGACGGCGTCGACGAACGGGAAGAGGATTTTCTTGCGTCTGCTGAACGATAGCGCTTTCGCGCGGCTTACATGGTTTCGGAAGCTCTGATTAAGAGGCGCTCGACCCGTATACTATGATGTTCTCTTAGCGCATTTCCCAATCGATCGACGGAGCATTTACCCATGGCTGAAAACATTACCGCCAACCCCCCGGTTCTTCAATCGACGACGGGTCGCACCCTTCCCCACAATATCGAGGCCGAAAAATCGGTGCTTGCGGCATGCATGCTCAATCCCGAGGCCGTCGACGACATTGCCACCAAGCTCAGGCCGGAAAACTTCTTCCGCCCTGCCCATCAGCGTATTTTCGAGGGCATGCTCGAGTTGAATACGAGGCATATTCCCATTGACCAGATTTCTTTGGCCGAGCGCCTGGCCGCCGAAGGCCAGCTCGAGGCGGTGGGCGGAAAGCCTTACCTGGTGGAGCTTGCGAACAACACCTTGGCTCTGACGAATTGGAAGAGCCATACGGAAATCGTCAAGCGCACGAGCGTCTTGCGCGATTTGGTGTATGCCTCCACGAACATCAACGCTCTTGCCTACGATGCCCCCGACGATACGAACGAGGTCATCGAAGAGGCCGAGAAGATGCTCTTCAGCGTCACGCAAAAGCGCGTATCGTCTTCGTTCCAAAACATCACCGACCTTCTGACGCAGGCCTTCGACGAGATTGACGACCTGGTGAACAATCAGAACCATATGGCAGGCGTGCCGACCGGCTTTACCGATGTGGATAAGTTGTTCTGGGGCCTGCGTGGCGGCGACCTGCTTATTCTTGCCGCTCGCCCCGGCGTCGGCAAAACCTCTTTCGCGTTGAATCTGGCTACCAATGCGGCCAAGTCGGGCGCCGCTGTGGCTCTGTTCAGCCTCGAGATGGGCGCCAACCAGCTCGTTCAGCGTATTCTGTGCGCCGAGGCTCGCGTGAACCTGGGCCAGCTGCGTCAGGGCAAGCTGAGCGAAGGCGACTGGAGCGCCATCATGAACGCCGCAGCCACGCTTTCGGGCCTCGAGCTGTACATCGATGACACCCCCGGGTTGTCGCTGCTCGAGATGCGCGCCAAGGCCCGCCGCCAGCTGCGCGATAAGGAAAAGGGATTGATCATCGTCGACTATCTGCAGCTGATGCAGCCGCCTTCGAATCGCCGAGACGGCAATCGTGCGGTCGAGGTCGCCGAGATTTCTCGAGGTCTGAAGGTGCTTGCGAAAGAGCTCAACATGCCTCTGTTGGCGCTTTCGCAGCTTTCCCGCGCCGTCGAGATGCGCGGCACGAAGCGCCCAATGTTGTCCGACCTGCGCGAATCGGGTTCGATCGAGCAGGACGCCGACATCGTTATGTTCATCGACCGAAGCATGGACGAGATGGAGGGCGAGCAGGAGGGCCGTCCCGAATGGGGCACGGCCGAGCTGATCGTGGCGAAGCATCGTAACGGTGCCACGAGAGATATCACGCTGTCGTTCAACCCTGAATACACCAAGTTCGGCAATTACATCGACGCATCGCAGATCTAGGGTCCTTCGCTTTGGACGAAAGAGCCCGCATCCGACTTGAGGTTTTCGCCATCAATCGAAGCGCGCGACCTCGGCGGGCTCTTCTGCGTTAGACTCGAAGCATGCAAGAGCGTGTGACATTCATTCATTCGGGCGATATCCATTTGGGTGCGCCCTTCAGGGGCCTGCGGGCTCTTTCTCCTGTTTGGGCCGACCGCCTTGCCACGGCGATTCCCGACGCCTACGACGAAGTGATCCAAGCATGCATCGACGAGCAGGTCGATTTTCTGTTGCTTGCGGGCGACGTGTTCGACACCGATAAGCCGAGCTATGCCCATTACCGCCGATTTCTTGCGGGGTTGAAACGCCTTGAGTCGAGGAAAATCCCCGCTTACATTATCGCTGGCAACCATGACCCGTTCTCGACCTGGCACGACGTCGTCGGCGACCTTCCTTCCAACGCATGCCTGCTGCCTTCCGATGCTCCGTCTTTTTCGGTGTTCGAAAAAGACGGTCGCCCTTGCGCGCTTATCGCCGCACGCGGGTTCTCGAACATGGAGAAGGGTGCCGATATCGCCGATGGCATGACCCGCGCCGCCGCCGAGCGCGCCTGCGGCGTCGAGGCGCCGTTTTGCATCGGCATGCTGCATTCGGGCCTGTGGATGGACCCCTATAAGGCTCCGACTTCCGAAAAAGAGCTGCTTGCGGCCGATATGGATTATTGGGCCCTTGGGCATATCCACAAGAGCTACCTGACGCCAGCCCATGACCCCCGCATTGCGTTTTGCGGCTGCATCCAGGGACGCGATATCAAAGAGACCGGCCCGCGCGGCTGTTTGAAAGTGACGCTCGCCAAGGGCGAGCCGAATAAGGTCGAATTCATCGCGACATCCCAGGTGGAATGGGGGCGCGTGCGTGTCGACGTGTCGGAGTGCGCGGGCTCGGATGCGGTCGTTGCCGCCTGCGTGCGCGCGGCGTTCGCCGAAAATGCCGGCGGCTCGTGCGAGGAGATGGTCGTGCGCATTGTGTTGGAGGGAGCCACGCCCCTGCACAAGATGCTTTCCGACCCTGTCGCGCTCGAGACATTGCGCACGGAACTCAACGAGAGCTATCCGTCGTTTTACTGCGACGCGTTGGTCTGCGAAACCACGCCGCTGCGAGACAAGGAGAAGATAGCTGCATCGAGCACTTTCGAAGGAACGCTGCTGCGTTGTTTCGCTGCTGACGATGACGATGCAGCGCTTCTCTCCTACCTGCAGGGCGAGTTCGCCTCCCGCGGTCTGACGGTGCCGCGACGCGTGGCTTCTCGTTTGGGCGAAATCGCCGCCCGCGCCGAGGATACGGCGCTCTCGCTGCTTGAGGAAGGACGTTCGCGATGAATGCGCAGAAGACGTATCTCCAGCGCCTGCACATCGCGGCGTTCGGACGGTTTTTCGATACGACGGTCGGGCCGTTCTCGCCGGGCCTTAATGTGGTATACGGGCCGAACGAGGCCGGAAAAACCACGTTGAATGCATTCATCGGCGGCGTTCTGTTCGGCTGGGATGAAGCTCGCGGCCGTAAGAACGTCTACAAGCCCAGCATCGCCCGCCGCTCGGGAACGCTGTTCTTCGCCGATGCCGACGACGGCTCCATTTACGAAATATCGCGCGTGAGAAACGTTGACGGACCTGCGTTCGATCCTGCCGAAGCGACCGAACTAGTGTCGACGCTCGACAAGGATACCTTCGATACGATGTTCGCGCTGACCAGCGATGAGCTGCGTAGCCTTGAAGGCGCCGCCGACATGGCGGCGAAGCTTCTGACCGCAGGGTCGGGAACGGCCGTTTCGCCTGCGACGGCGCTGGTCGACGTGGAGAAAAGGATAGCGGCGTACACGAGCCGTGCCGCCTCGGCGACGGAATCTTTCGTGCATCTGGACATCGAAGAGGACGAATGCAAGCAGGGTCTTGCGGCGGCGCGCGAACGCTCCGACGCCTTGAAGGCGGAATATCGTGAATATACGGCTCTTATGGCCGATAAGGAACGTCGCGCCGACGAGGTGGCGGTTCTTAACGAATCGATCGAGAAGGTGGCGTCGTCGAAGGCCGAAGCTGTCCGCCTCGATCGCGCGGCAGACGAAGAGCGCCGTCGCGTGCGGGAATGCGACGACAGGCTCGCAACGCTCGAAGGGGGCGAAGAGGCTGCGCTATTCGCCGATGAGCAGGCGGAAGCCGCCGCTGCGGCCGTGGTGGAGCGCCTGGTCGATGAATCGGCTCGTCTGGCGCATCGCATCGATGCCGCCCGCGACGCATTCGCTGCGGCGCGCGCCGAAGCCCAGGAGGCTTCGGATGAGCCGGGTGTTTCCGCGTCGCGGGCCGTGCCGGCGATTTTCGGAGCCTCGGCCGTTGCGGCGGTCGCGGCGCTGCTCTATTTCGCCTGGTCGGGCGAGATGACGGGAGTCATCGCATCGGGCGTCGTGGCCGTGATGGCGGCTGTCTGTGCGGTTTGGACGCTTCGTATGTCGCTCACGGCGCCTGATTCGGCCCGCGGCGATGCTGCGCATCAGGCCATGAATCGGGCTCGTGCGATTCTCGAAGCATGCGAGGAGGAAGAGCTCATGCTTCGTCTTCGCATAGAGGAGGAGCTGGCGTCGGCGGGGCTTCAGGCGGCGCAGGGCTCGCTTTCCCAGGCGCAGAAGATTGTCGCGGCGTCATGCGAATGCCGCCGCCGTTCGCAGGTTCGCCGATCCGCACGCGACGAGGTTGCGCGCACCCGAGCCAACTCCCTCGAATCGCTGCGGCGCGCGTGCGCATCGAGGGACGAGTTGTTCGCGCGTTGCGGTCTCGAGACGTCCCAGGGCGCGGACGCCTTCGATCAGAAGGAAGACTTGCTGAAGGAACGTCGCCGCGAGGCGGTCGAAGAGATGCGCCGATCCGATGCCCGTCTCGGCGAGCTTAAGAACATGCTGCGAGAAGGGTCGCTTTCCAACGAATTCGACATCCTGAAGACCCGTCAGGCGCAGATCGTGACGCGCAAGGGCGAATCGGCCGAGGCGTTGGCCGAGCTTTTGCTGGCCCGACGCGCGCTGCAGAAGGCATTGGATGAGTGGAAAAGCGAGAGCGTTCCCGAGGTGTATCGCCGCGCATCCGAACTGTTGTCGCTTATGACGAATGGTGCTTGGACGCAGGTCCGAACGGATGAGAACGGCGCGATCATCGCGGTGGATGCCGTGCACAAGCGTTTCGAACCGCGGTTTCTGTCGACCGGCACCTGCCAGCAGCTCTATCTTGCGCTGCGCATCGCCCTGCTCGAGCGCGCGAGCGATGTGGGTGCGGGGCTGCCGGTACTCGCCGACGACATCCTGGTCAATTTCGACGACGAGCGCCGCATCGGTGCCGTGAAGGCCCTCGCTCAGCTCGCGAAGACGCGGCAGGTGGTGTTTTTTACCTGTCATAAGGAGATTCTCGAGACCGTCAGGCGATACGCCGGCGAGTGCACGACGGTAGCGCTATAATCTAAAGGTTGTCTAACGCATTTTTCCTATTCAGGGATGTCAATCGAAAGGACGAACATGCCGAACGTGGTTTTGGTCGGCGCCCAGTGGGGCGACGAAGGCAAGGGCAAGGTAACCGACCTTATCGCCCGTGATTTCGACTACGTGGTGCGCTATCAGGGCGGCAACAATGCCGGCCATACCGTTATCCACGGCGACAAGAAACTCGCCCTTCACCTGATTCCCTCGGGCATCATGTATGAAGACGCAGTGCCTGTGATCGGCAACGGCGTCGTGGTGAATCCTCAGGTGCTTGTCGAAGAAATGAAGATGCTCGAAGGCGAGGGCTTGAGCTGCGAGCGTCTGAAGATTTCCTGCGACGCTCATGTCATCATGCCGTATCACATCGAGCTCGATAAGGCGTCCGAATTCCGTTTGGGCAAAAACGAAATCGGCACCACGAATCGTGGAATCGGCCCGTGCTATCAGGATAAAGCCGCCCGCAGCGGCATTCGCATCCAGGACCTGCTCGACGAGCACGTGTTCCGTATGAAGGTCGAAGCCGCCCTCGAGGTCAAGAACGCCATTCTCGAGAAGGTCTACGGCAAGCGCACGTTCACGGTCGACGAGATCTGCGACGCGTACCTGCCGTACGCCGAGGTCATCCGTCCTCATATGGCCGAAACCGCCCAGCTGCTCAACGATGCGCTGCGCGACGGCAAGCAGATTCTGTTCGAGGGCGCGCAGGGTACCCTGCTCGACATCGACCACGGCACCTATCCGTTCGTGACCAGCTCTTCCTGCTGCGCCGGCGGCGCGGCCACCGGTTCTGGCGTCGGTCCCACGGCCATCGATCGCGTGCTCGGCATTCAGAAAGCCTATGTCACGCGCGTCGGCGCCGGTCCCTTCCCCACCGAGCTGCTGTATCCCGAAAACGGCGGCGAGGGCCAGGACGCCATCGACGGCGATATCCTGTGCGCCGAGGGCCACGAATACGGCGTGACTACCGGGCGCAAGCGTCGTTGCGGCTGGTTCGACGCCGTGATCGCGCGTTACGCAGCCGAGGTCAACGGCCTTACCGACATCGCGCTGACCAAGCTCGATGTGCTTTCCGCGTTCGACGAGCTGAAAATCTGCGTCGCCTACGAGTGTGACGGTAAGCGTTACGACTACTTCCCCATGCAGCAGAGCGTTCTGTTCCATGCCAAGCCGATTTACAAGACCATGCCCGGCTGGAAGGGTCAGGACATCACCAGCGCGAAGAGCTTCGATGAGCTCCCGCAGGCCGCGAAGGATTACGTGGCCGAAATCGAGCGTCTGAGCGGCGTGAAGGCTTCGATTATCTCGGTCGGCCCCGACCGCAACCAGACCTTCATGCGTGGCTGGTAGCATCATTACGACAATGCAATCGCGACGAGCTTGATGGCTACGTTGCGGCAGAACAGGTATGAGGAACCCGGGGGCATAGCCTCCGGGTTCTCGACGATAAAAAGAAATTCCGCATCAGGCGCGGATCGAAGGTTCGCAAGGAAGGCCTTGCGATCGTATTGAAAGGATGAGCTCGACGTGAA
Organism: uncultured Slackia sp.; assembly: GCF_959608125.1. Classification (GTDB taxonomy): domain Bacteria; phylum Actinomycetota; class Coriobacteriia; order Coriobacteriales; family Eggerthellaceae; genus Slackia. Next base: position 72,999 of record NZ_CAUHPG010000007.1, on the reverse strand, counting down.
CGTACTAGTGTTGGGCGGCGGCGGCCGCGAACATGCTTTGACGTGGGCTATTGCAAAATCTCCTCGTGTCGGCGAGCTGTATGTCGCCCCGGGCAACGGCGGCACGGCGGCCATTGCGAAAAACGTTCCTCTCGACGCGGAGGATGCCGAAGCCGTCATCGGTTTTTCGCGCGACCACGCCATCGACCTGGTGGTTGTCGGCCCCGAGGCTCCGCTGGTGAAAGGCGTTGCCGAGAAGGTCCGAGAAGCGGGAATCGCCGTGTTCGGTCCCGACGCGCAGGGCGCGCAGCTCGAAGGCAGCAAGAGCTTCTCGAAGGAATTCATGATCGCCCATGACCTTCCCACGGCTCGCTACAAGAAATGCACCTCCGAGCAGGAGGCCATGGATTATCTGCACGAAGTGGGCGCTCCCATCGTGGTCAAGGCCGACGGCCTGGCTGCGGGCAAGGGCGTTATCGTGGCCGACTGCATGGAAGACGCCGAAGAGGCCGTGCGTGATTGCTTCGCGGGCGATTTCGGCGAAGCGGGCAGCATCGTGGTCATCGAAGAAATGCTCGAAGGCCCCGAGTGCAGCATGCTGGCGTTTCTCGCCGGCGGCAAGGCCCTGTGCATGCCGTGCGCGCAGGATCACAAGCGCGCCTACGACGGCGACCGCGGCCCCAACACGGGCGGCATGGGCGTGTATTCTCCCGTTCCGTGCGTCACTCCCGAGCTCGAAGAGCGCATGCAGCAGATCATGCAGCAGGCGGCCGCTGCGACGGCCGAAGACTTCGAGACGCCGTATCAGGGCGTGCTCTACGGAGGCTTCATGCTGACCGCCGAAGGACCCAAGCTTCTCGAGTTCAACGCCCGTTTCGGCGATCCCGAGACGCAGGTCATCATGCCGCGCATGGAAAGCGACGCCCTCGAGGTGTTCTCTGCCGTGGCCGATAGCCGTCTGGGCGATATCGACCTGCAGTGGAGCAGCAAATGCGCCGTATGCGTCGTGCTGGCCAGCGAGGGATACCCTGGTTCCTACGAGAAGGGCAAGGTCATCCTGGGCATCGAAGAGGCCGAAAGTCTCGAAGACGTCACCGTGTTCCATGCGGGCACCGCGTTCAACGCCGACGAAGAGCTTGTCACAAACGGCGGCCGCGTGCTGAACGTCGTGGCCCTGGCCGACACGTTCGAAGAGGCGCGCGAGCGCGCTTACGAGGCCTGCGACAAAATTAATTTCGAAGGCAAGCAGATGCGTTTCGACATCGCTTTGCGCGCTCTCGAGGGTTAGGACGGTATGCTCAGCGAACGAATGCTTACGCGCGCGGTGCGCATCTGCGCATCGCGCTTCATGAATATCGAACCCTGCGATGATGCCCGCATTCCCGGGCCCACGCCGGGTCAGCCCTACATGCTCTATATCCACATCCCATTTTGCGAGCGCCTGTGCCCGTATTGCTCGTTCAATAGGTTTCCGTTCTCGGAAGAGCGCGCGGTTCCTTATTTCGAGAACTTGCGCCGCGAAATGATGATGGTCAAAGAGCTCGGTTATGATTTCGATTCGCTCTACATCGGCGGCGGCACGCCCACGATCATGCTCGATGAGCTGTGCGCGACGATCGATTTGGCGAAAAGCGAATTCTCCATCAAGGAGGTTTCGTGCGAGACCAACCCGAACCACCTGATTCCGTCGTATCTGGAAAAGCTCCAGGGCCGCGTCGACCGCATGAGCGTCGGCGTACAGAGCTTTGACGACGGCTTGCTCAAACAGATGGACAGGTACGACAAATACGGCAGCGGCAAGACGATCCTCGAATCCATCAAGGTAGCCGCCCCGTATTTCAAGTCGCTTAACGTGGACATGATCTTCAACTTCCCCGCGCAGACGGAAGAAATTCTCAGGCGCGACCTCGAGATGGTTTTGGAGAGCGGCACCAGCCAGACCACGTTCTACCCGCTTATGGCGTCTCCGTCGGTCGAGAAATCGTTGGCGGCCACCGTGGGCAAGGTCGATTACAACCGCGAGCAGCGTTTCTACGAGATCATCTGCGAAACGCTCGCAGGCGGCGACAACCCCGCCTTCACGCACGGTTCGGCATGGACGTTCAACAAGGCCGATTCCGACGGGTCGGGCGACGGAACCGACCAGATGATCGATGAGTACATCGTCGATTACGAGGAATATCCCGCCATCGGCTCGGGCGGCATGACGTATTTGGGCGCCACGCAGTACGTGAACACTTTCAGCGTTCGCGAGTACAACGAGGCGATCGAGAGCGGCCGCATGTCTTTGATGGGTAAAGCGACGTTCTCGAAGCGCAACCGCATGCGCTATCGCTTCATGATGCAGCTGTTCGGCCTTCGCCTCGATAAAAAGCAGTGGAAGCGCGATTTCGGCTGCAGCGTGGCGGCGGGCTTGCCCGTCGAATACGGCTTCATGAAGTCGGTCGGTGCGTTCGCCATCGACGACGCTGAGCAGATTACCTTGACCCCCAAGGGCCGCTATCTCATGGTGGTCATGATGCGCCAGTTCTTTATCGGCGTGAATAATCTGCGCGATCAGGCTCGTTCGGCGCTTCCTGCCGATGAGCGCGATCTGCTTTTCGGTGCCGGCTGTGCTATGAAATAGCCTGAAAACTCTTATAGCGTGAAAGAAGGTCCTGATGAAGGGCCTTCTTTACTCTGTATAGCAAATTATGTTCATTAAGATCTTCACGGTGCTGGCGAATGCAGGGCCGACCACTCGAAATGACGGGCGGAAAAAATAAGAAAATCTTCTTGCAAAATGAGAACGTCATCGGTAATATATGTACTCGCGCTAGCGCAACTGGTCAGGTAGCTCAGTTGGTAGAGCAGGGGATTGAAAATCCCCGTGCCGGGGGTTCAAGTCCCTCTCTGACCACCATCGAATTTTGAAGCCGCTCTTCGAGCGGCTTTTTTTATTTTCTCCTCTTGCTTGAATATCTACAGCAACACGTATACGGGCTGCCTCTGATTTGGGCGAAAATATGCCGGGCGCGCAAACGCCCGGCATATCCATAGGAATCGTCGCCTTCGATTACGAACGTCCGAATAGGCTATCGAGCCTGTCGCGCAGCTGTGACTTGCGCTCCTCCGTTCGTTTCGCATCGATCGTCCAGCACCCTTTTCTGCATTCCAGACAATCGTGCTGTTCGGAGCCTGCCGGCAAGTCGTCGATCGGCATGGTGATGAATTCGTCGTCTTCGCGTTCGAGTACGGCGAGGCCGTCTTCGATACGGTCGATGATATAGCGGGTCATGGGCCGTCGCCTCCTACCACGTCGGCGGCTTGCAAACCTTGCAGGCTGCGTAGCCGCTGTTGTAGGCGTCGCTTGCTTTCATGGGCGTGAGGTTTTTCGACCTGTTCAAGCTGGGACACCAGTCATAGTGATACTTCGATCCTGACTTGGTGACGTATACCGTCGTGTCCATGTCGGGTCCTGGCTGAGGCTGCGGTTGAGGCTGAGGAGCCGGGTCGATGGGCGCGGTCGGAGCGGTCGTGAACCAGACCCCCGTCGTGTCGGAGTAAGCAGTGATGCTGCCCTGGTAATCGGTGCGGTAGACGTTGGAGCCGCTGAGAAGCTGCAGGACGCCTTGGGTGGGATGTCCGTAGTGTTAATCGAGTCCACACGAAATCACGGCGTGAGAGGGCGTTGTCTTGGTCACGAGAGCCGCCGACGTTCCCGTGTTCGATCCATGGTGGCTAACCTTCAGCACATCGACATGGCCGGGTGCGACCCTTGCCAGGTCGGCTGCGTCGGCGTCGCCCGTGTAATAGAACGTCTTGCCGCCGTAATCCATCCAGACAACCGCGCTGTTCTCGTTCGTCTTGCCCGAAACGATATGCGTAGGCGAAACGAATCGCGCACTCAGCTTTCCGTCGGTGAACAACGACGTATTCGCAGCGGCGGGAACCACGGCGCAGCCGTTGCGCTCGAGGGCTGCGATGGTGCGCTCGAACGTCTGCGTGGTGGAAATCACGTCGGGCATGAACGTGGTGCCGACCGCGAACGCGTCGAGCACGGCCGCTGCGCCGCCGATATGGTCGGCGTCGGGGTGCGTCAGCACCAGGTAGTCGATACGGCCATAGCCTTGGTTCTGGATGTACGAGACGATTTTCTGAGCCGATTTCGCGGTGCCCGTATCGATCAGCATCGACTTGCCGTGTCCCAGCTCGACGAAGCAGCTATCGCCCTGCCCTACGTCTATGAAATGGGATTTCAGGAGCGGGTTGCCCGTTTTGGCGCCGTTGAACATGTCGAGCGAAACGAGCATCATCTTGGTGCTTTCGGCGCGCGTCGCGTTGCCTTGCGGGTTGACGTTCCAAGACGCGCCCATGATGCCCTCTTCGACGGCCCACAGCACATTGTTGTGGGCCCAGGAGCTTACGGCCGAGGCGTCGGAGTATTTCGTCCAGCGGTCTTCGTCTCCTCCGATGGGGAATCCTGCGTTTTGCGCCTTACGTGCAAGGATGGAGGCGAATTCCTGACGGGAAATAGGGTCTCCAGGGCGAAGGCGGCCTGCGTCGCCCGTCATGACGCCTTCGCTATAGGCCCAGTTGACCGCAGGCGTATACCAGGCGTTATCGGGCACGTCGCCGCACGGCGTTTCGTTAGTGCTCGGCCACTTCGACAGATCTTCTCCGTCGACGCGGGCAAGCATGGCGACGGTCTGCGCGCGCGTGACCGCTTCGTCGGGTGCGAATCGCCCGTCGGGGTAGCCTGTCACGATTCCTTCGGCGACGGCTCGGTCGATAACCCCTTCGTTTTCGGCCCAATGTCCGCTTGTATCGCTGAACTGGCCGGCGAAAGCGCTCGGCGCGGCGATGCAGAGCGCGGCGCATGCGGCCGTGGCCGTTATCAGAAGAAATCGTCGGATCTTCGAGGATGCGTGCATGATCGCTCCTTTCCGCAAGATTGGTGCATTAAAAGGATAGCACCATATCGTCGTCATTGTTGAACAGGCATTTTGCGAAAGGATGCAAGACGTGCGACCTCGGCGGAAAAGGAACGGGACCGGGCGTTTTCGGGCGTCCGGCCCCGTTCGGGCAAGACGCCGACGCGTGAGCGGAGGGAGGGGTGTTCGCTCACGCGTCGTGTCGTGGGGGAATCGAAATATTAGGAGAGTCGGGCCAGCGCGTTGCGCGCGGAGATGCGGCCGAATGCGCCGCATTCCCCTACGTTTCCGCCGCCTTGGTACAGGTGGCCCCAAATGGAACCGAATTCGCCTGCGGAGTAAAGGCCAGGAATGGCGTTGCCGTCGGGGTCGCAAACCTCACCCTTCTCGTTACGAATCGGACCGCCGTCCGTGTTCAGCAAGGCAGGAACGCAGAGCATTGCATAATAGGGGGCCTGGGCGATCGGCGTCAGTGTGTCTGCGGGTCGGTAGAATGCCAGGTCTTCACCGCGTTCGACGAATTCGTTCCACTGATTCACCGTTTTCGTCAGCTCGTCGGCGGGAACTTCGATAAGCGTTGCGAGTTCTTCGATGGAGTCGGCACGTACGGCCCAGCCGTCGGCGACGGGGTCTTCCGATTTGTCTTTCGGGCATGCGCCCGCATCGAGCCCCGCTTGGTCGAAGACGAACCAGCCCTTCTCGGGCAGGGGAAGATGGGCCATTCCGCCGCCGAATTGAGTGATGCCGTGGCGATAGCCCACGTTGCGCGTGATGTCGGTGCCGGGAAGCGCGTATTTCTTGAAGTTGCTGCAGCCGTCGAAGTCCTGATAGAACCTGCGTCCGTTCACGCCCACGGTAATGCCGTGCTGTTTTGTGGTGAAGGAATACAGCGTGGAGAGGAAGCGCGTGTTTTCGAGGTTGCGAAGCGAGAGCCAATAGGTCGCGCCGCCATGCATATGCCAGAATCCCGCGCCTGCCTTCTGGCATATGCGATGTCCGTCGCCGGTGTTTGCCTGGCCTGCATAGGGGTAACCCTTGACGCCCGTGTAGTCTTGAAGCATCTTCTGGTCGTTTTCGAAGCCGCCCGTGCACATGATGACGCCGCCCTTGGCTCGGTAACGTTTTCCGTCGGCGACGACGCCGATGACGGATCCTTCGTCGTCACGGATGAGCGCCTCGATGGGAGTGGACGTTTTGTAGTCAATGATGTCGGAGTGCGCTTCAACCAGTCCCATCAGGAATTCGTGGATGTGATGAGGCTGGTCTCCTTCGGTTTTGAACAGGAGATAGCCTACTGTGTGGCTGTCGGGGTATTCGGCATACTCATTCGTTTCCTCAGGTTCGGGGCGATAGATGTTCAGCCATTCCTCTTTGGCGCCGAGGCCTAGAACCCATTCCAGGTTGTGCATGGTCTCTTCGACGTATGCCTTGATCGTTTCCTGCGGCGTGCAATCGCCGATAAGGTGGTTGAGGTAGTTGAGAGGCCCTTCGGTCTCTTCGAAATACATCTGCCAGCCTGCGCAGAACGGACTGTTGCCGTTGGGTTTGGATTCTTTCTCCAAGAGAAGGCATGATGCGCCGTCGCCTTCTTCGGCGATGGTGACGGCGGCGGTCAGGCCTGCGATTCCGGCTCCCGCGACGATGACGTCGTACTCGCCGTCCCAAGAGCCCTCTGCTGTGGCATTGCTGGAATTCTTTCCGCTTGGCGCGCATCCCGCGACGCCCAATGCCGCAACGCCCGCGAGCGTTATGCCCGCCCCCTTGAGGAAAGTGCGACGCGAGGTCTGAAGGTCGGCGCGGCCTGCGCCGGAATTGATTTCTGCCATGGTTCCTCCTGTACTGTCTCGTCCGGTGCGGCCCGTGCTTTCTTCGTCGTTTCCCCTTCGAGCCGCCTTGTTTCCGTGATACCGAGAGCAGCCCTATCGTTCTTCTCCCAAAACGTCTTAATTCGTCAAAAAGCATGCATCTCTTATCCCCAAAGTGGATGATTTTTCTTCGAAATACCTGATTGGATGGCATTTCTTGGCAAGAGCGAGCAAGGCTTTCCATTCCGTGCTTTATAATCCGTCGAGGGAAATACGGGGGGCGGTGAACGTGGTGAATCGCATTTGCGCGCTTTGCGCCAGGCATATGAAACATGAGGATGGCGCCCTTGCGCTGCTTGCGGCGACTGCCCTTATGTCCGTCATTCTTTGGGCCGACCTTCTCGGCCACGGGCTCGGTTTCGAATCGTCGGCCACGGTCGTGCAGGGTCTGGGAAATTCGCGGCTATTCTTCCTTGTCGGTTTCACGCTTGCGGCCTTTGCTTCGATAGCTCTTGCGAAGCATGCTGAAAAGATGGGCTCTTTGCCGATAAGGTTCTCTCTAGTTGTTTCCGTCGTTGGAACGCTGCTTTATTCCGGCTCTCATATGCAAGCGTTTTTTCCATCGGACGCCGTGGCCATTGCGGGGTTGTTCCTGTGTGGCGTCGGTTACTACGCTACGACACTTCTCTCCTATTGCGAATTGGCTAAAGCCAGGCGTCTTTCTGTCGCCATAGCGGCGGTCGCCGCCGCGCTTTTCTTGAAGACGGTTTTTGGGTCGTGGTTAAGTGTTTCGGCTCCGACTGCCGTGCAAATCGCGTTATCGTGCATGCTTCCAGCGGTGTCGTTCGCGTCCCTTTCGGCTATGGCGCATCTCGGGTCCGGCAATCTCGACGATTATCGATCGCGCAGTTCGTTGAGCAACGCGGGTGTTTCGGACTTGCTTTTCCTTCTTGTGGCCGTTTCTCTTGTCCTTGCGGCATTGAGGGGAACGAGCCACTTGGGATTGTGGGGCGAGGGGTATAGCGGGTCTCCCGTCTCGACGGTTGCGGGTTATGCTACTGTCGGCGTGGCTTTACTGGCATTTGCGCATTTCACGTTAGTGCGCAATAGCAACAACCATATGCTTGTGCGTTTTCAGCCTGCGTTTCTTGTGTTGGCTGCGGGATTTGTTATCTACGTGCTTCAGGATGAGTTTTTCACGGCTTCAGGTCCGGCCCCCCTTTTCGATTGGCTGTATCTCACCGTCGAGCTGTTCGGGCACCTTCTTTCGGGGACGCTTATTATGACTGCCATTCGTACGACGAAGCTTGCCGCATGGATGTTCCAGGGCGTTAGCGATGCCGCGTTCGGGCTGGTCGCCATTCCATGGGTGTTTTTGGCGCAAGATACGTCGGTCGACATGCGCTCTATCATGGTAGTCGCTATCTTTTTCGTCATGGTTGCGGCTATCAGGCCCATGAGCACGAGGCCGTTCGAAATAGAACATTCGCTCGACATGGGACCCGCATCCCCTCTTCATGGTGCCGAGGTAAAGGAGATGGACGGGGTTCGCCTTCCGTCGGATGAGTCGTGTGGCAGTTCTATAGCTTCAAGGGGATTTTACGCGAAGGCCGAAACAACGGAGGGAGACGACGTTCGGGCATCGGTGGAAGAGTTTCGTGTCGAGCGTCGATTGGCTGAATATCATCGGGAAATAGCGCGAAATCATTGTCTGTCGGCGCGTGAAACCGACGTGTTCATGATGCTTGCCCAGGGTAGAAGCAGGCCGTATATTTGCGAAGCCTTGTATTTGTCGGACGGAACCGTGAAAACGCACGTGTCGCATATTTACAGGAAGTTCGACGTGCATTCCCGCCAGGAATTGCTTGACGCCGTCCAGGATGAGGTCGCGCTTATGGACGAACGTCGGCTTGCATAGGTGTGAAGTCGCCCCGTTTCGGGCGTCGCTTGGTTTCGTGATCTGTCTCGATGTGTCGGCGACAGGCGTGTAAGGCAAAGGGACCGGACCCCCCGAAGGCGTCCGGTCCCTTTGAGAAGGTTTTCTTTCGCCATGTACGGAATGAGCGGAATCTCAAGCATCTTCTGCTTGAGTTCAGCTTCCATGCGTCGCATTTCCGCTTCGGCTTCGGCGCGCTTCTGGCGGCCTTCCTGCTGGATTTGCATGACCTCATCGAAGGTCTTGATCAGCGTATCGTTGGTGTTCTTGAGAGTCTCGATATCCACGATGCCGCGCTCGGATTCGCGCGCCACCTCGACGGTTGAGGTGTGCAGCATCTCGGCGTTTTTCTTCAGCAGGTCGTTGGTCATGTTGGTGACGGCGTTCTGGGCGCGTACCGCTTCGGCGGAGTTCGCAATGCCGAGCGCCAGCACCATCTGGCTCTTCCACAGAGGGATGGTGTTCACGATCGTGGTTTGGATCTTTTCGACCATGGTGACTTCGTTGTTCTGCACCAGACGGATCTGCGGCGCAGTCTGCATGGCGATCGTGCGCGTGAGGTCCAGGTCGGAAATCTTCTTCTCGAAGCGCGTGCACATGGCCTCGAGGTCCTGTGCCGCCTGGGCGTCTTCGGCGCGGCCGCTGGCATGGGCCTTCGCGATGAGCTCCTTCAGCTCGACCTCGCGCACTTGGGCGAGCTTTTTCTTGCCCGCCAGGATATACATGGTCAGCTCTTTGAAATACGTCAGGTTGAGCTCGTACATCTTGTCGAGCATCGCCGCGTCCTTCATCAGCTTCATCTGATGGCCCTGCAGCGCCTTCACGATCTTGTCGACGTTGCCTTCGGCCTTGTCATAGCGGGCGCGCAGCGCCTCGACCTTGTTGGCGCCCTTCTTGAAGAAGCCGAACAGCCCCTTTTCTTCGGTGGCGTCGAAACTGCGCAGCTCGGTGACCACGCCGCTGATCAAATCGCCCACTTCTCCGAGGTCTTGCGTGCGTACGTTGGCGAGCGCTGTTTCGCTGAAGTCGGCCATCTTTTTCTGGGCGCCCGCGCCGTATTGCAACACGAGGCCGGAATCGCGTACGTCGATTTGCTGCGCGAAATTGTCGACCATCTGCTTTTCTTCGGCGGTGAGCATGCTGTCGTCGAGCTTATTGGCTGCGGCGGGCTGCTCTTCGATCGCTACCACGGGCTGTGCGGCCGCGGCTGGAGCGGGCGCGTCGTCGAGGACGGGCGTCAGCGTGAGCGTGGGAGCGGGCGCGTCGTTTGCAAGCGGATTGTTCACGGTGTCGGTCATGGAGTCCTCCTTGGACGTTCGAGCGGCGGTTCGGGCCGTCGTTAGGAAAGCGGCTGCTGCGGCTTCTGCGGGCCGTTTGTCTGGCTTTTGAGCGGGCTGTCGACCAGGCCTTCCTGGGCGAGTACGGTGCGCAATACCGAGATGTCGGACGAAACGTTCCACGCCATGTCGCGGAAGATCGAGTCGAGCAGCTTTTCGAAGGCGACGCTCAGCGTGTCGAGGGTCGCTTCGATTTCATGCTTCGAGGCGGCGATGTTGGGGCCCTGGACGGGCTGCGCATCGAGGTCGCGATAAGCGTCGAGCAACTTGACCGTAGTGGGCAGGTAGTAATCCATCAGCTTGCCCAGGTCATCGATGACCTGGGGTTGTTCGGCCGCACGGTCGAAAATAGTGCGCACGACGTGTTCGATCTGGTCGATTTTCCTCGAGATTTCCTCGCCTTTGATGGCGTCGTTGTTCGCACGGATGCGTGCGATGTAGGCCTCGCCACGCGTCAGGAGCGCCTGGGCTTCGGGCGTCAGGGGCTTCTTTTCGGCTATTTCGGGGGCCACGCTTTGCGCGAGGTCCTGCTGGTGGCGGCGGTGCTGGGCTTCCATCTGGGCCTCGCGGTACTGTTTGTAGGCATCGCGCGTCATGATCAGCATGGTTTCGGAATCGTCGAGCGCCGCTTGCTTGAACATGCCTTTGCCAAGCATTTTCTTCACGTTTTTCAAAACGGCTTTCGGAGAGCTTGCCGTTCCTGCAGCCAGTTCATCGAGCATACAATGTTCGCGAACGCCGATGGTATCGCGGTAGTTCTCGAAGCGTTTGACCAGCTCGAGCTTTTTGATGCCTGCATAAAGCAGCGCCGCACCGCCTGCCGCGAGCAGCAGTGGAGGAACGGTGAGCAGAACGCTTCCGCTGACGGACATGATTCCCGCTCCCAGAAGGCATGGCACCATGAAGAAGGCGCCCCACCCTGCCATAGCGATGCCAGCCGCGCGCGCTCCGCCCGTTTTCGCGTAAATCGTCTGCATGGTGGCTTGCTGCTGCTTGCGCTGCACTTCTTTTGCGTATTCCTCTTGGGCGCGACGAATGCTGCTGGATGCTTGGGCCAGGCCTTTGCCGATGTTTTCGGCGGCCGTGCCGATAGAGCGTTCCACGGTTGCCTGAAGTTCGCGGTAGTCCTGCGAAGAGACGGCCTGTTGGACCGCGTCGCGAATCTGATTGCCGATGTTGTTGGATGCTGCCATGGGCTGCCTTCCCGATGCGCGCTTTCATGGCGAAAGCGGCCAGAGTCGGAACTTTGTGTTTCGGCGCTATTCTACCGCAGAGACGTTACGAAACCGCAACGCGACCGCGACGGCACGGTGTCCGCTTTAAGGGTTGCAGCGCCCGCATGGCTCATAGCCTTTTTCGATCAGCTCGTTGCGTGTTCCTTCGAAGTCTTCCCTGTTGTTGTCGGCGATGTCATCCGTTGACGGGCACGAGGGGTCGTGGAACTTGCGGCTGTTGGTGTTGAGTACGTAGGAGGCCTGCGTGTCTCCGTTCTGCGCTTTGGAGGATTCGGTCTTGGCGGGCTTGTTGCTCGAGCTGCCCTTACCGCCTTCGGACCCCTGGTTGATGGCTTTATTCGATATGACCTCGGGCGTGTCGTCGGATGCCCAGCTGTCGCCGGTGGCGTAGTCGATTTGGATGCCTGGCTCGATGTTGTAGACGAATACGTTGAAGCGCACAGCGCGTCCGCTGTCTTCGACCGAGAAGCCTTCCATCTGCACGCCGCGGGCAACCAGCTCGTCGCCTTCGTAGACGGGGGTGACGCGGTAGAGCACGTGGTTGCCGGTCTTGCGCACGTAATCGCCGACCAGTTCTTCGTAGGGCAGCATGCCTTCGACGTTCATGGTGCGCGTGCCCGTGATGAGGTTGCGCTCGTTTGCGTCTTCGCCAGCGAGCTGGTGGGCGATCAAGTGGCTGCGATTATAGAGAGCTTCCTGGTCGATGGTCTCGTAGCGCGCTTGCTTCCAGCCGCTGGGGTGGACATTGGAGATGTCGCCGCGCGGCTTGTCGGGCAGCGTTTCGGGGCCTACCAGGGCAAATGCGGTTTCGCATCGTCCCAGGTCATCAAGGGGGCTGTAGTCTTCGAAAGGATCGTCGGCGGCTTCGGGCGCCGACTCTTGTTCGGTGAATCCCGGCTGTCCCCCGTTCACTTCGACGGAAAGCTCGCCATCGTATGCGGGGAGCTCTTCGATCGTCGCGGCCGCCTGGCCTGATGGGGCTTCGACGGGCGCGTTCGAGGCGTTGTCGCATGCGGCCAGCGGCAGCGCGAGCGAGCATGCAAGTGCGAGTGCGGCGAATAGGCGCGCGAAGCGGAATTTCACGCCGGCGCGGCGGCCGCGCGCGGCGGCCTCGGCGTTTTCGCCGTGCGGTCGAAGGGGAGGACGGGACGAATGGTGCACGTGATTCTCCTGGTTTGATCGGCGACCGGCGGCAAGCGGCCGCTTGGGTTGTATGAGGGTGATTTTCGTCGACGGGCGAATGGCAGGTTGGCATGGCAGGGGCGTTATGGCAAGCGGCGGGCTTCGCCGTGAACGGCCGCCGCTTCGCGGCATCGCATCGCCGCTCGTCGACAGGGTGTCGTTTGAATCGTTCGCTATCTTCTCGTCGTTGTCGGTGAGCGGCGTTATGCGAAATCGAGCAGTCTCCGCGGCTCATCGATCAGCGCGTCAGCTGTTGCGGCGAGGCGTTCGGTGGGTTGGTATCCCCAGGTCACACCGATTCCGAACGCTCCTGCGTTATGAGCGACAAGCATATCGGTGTCGGCGGAATCGCCTACGTAGGTCACACGTTCGGGCTCGATGCCGAGAGTCTTCGCCACGAGCAGCAGGCCTTCGGGGTCAGGCTTGCGGGGCACGGGGCCTTCACCCAGCTCGAAATCCATGAATCCGGGCATGAAGTGGGCCATGACGTCTTTAACGCCGCCGTCGAACTTGTTTGACAGCACGGCGAGTTTCTTGCCGCGGGCTTTCAGCTCTTCGAGCGTTTCCATCATTCCGGGATACAGGGTCGTGTGTGCATGGCCGCAGGAGTCGTAGGCCTCTTTCCAGTAGGCAAGCTCCCTTTCGAGCTCGTCATCGGAGGTGTCGGCGGGTACCGCTTGCGAGATGAGCGAGCGGAGGCCGTTTCCCACCATGGCGAGGATCTCGTCGCGCGTGTGTTCTGGCTGGCCGAAGTGTCGCAGGGTTCGGTTGGTCACGCTGACCAGGTCGGGAAGCGTGTCCAGCAACGTTCCGTCAAGGTCGAAAACGAAGGCGTCGAAGGTTCTATCGGCGGTCATGGATTTCCTCCTGCCCAGGGGTTTTCACGTTGTTTTCCAGAAGCAAGTATAGGTCGCTTTGCGAATGTACTTCCAATTTCGCATAGAGGTTTCGCATGTGGATTGGCTTCATGCTCGGTTCGCCCTGCTGATTCCGTGCTATTTCTTCAACCTGAAACAATCGCCCGCCTTCGCTTTGTCATTATGATGAGGTATGCGAAAGCGGCGTTTCGCTCGCGTCTTGGAGGATGCGGGCATGCATGATACGAGAGGGGTTTCAATGGAAATCATCGTAGCCAAAGATTACCAGGACATGAGCGAGGCTGCGGCCGACATCATCGCCGAGCTCGTTGCCGAAAAGCCTGGTTGCGTCCTCGGCCTTGCCACGGGCTCCACGCCCGAGGGCCTGTACGCCGAACTGGTGAAGCGCTACGAAGAGGAGGGTCTCGACTTCTCCCGCGTGGCCACGTTCAACCTCGACGAGTATCGCGGTCTGCCCGCCGATCATGAGCAGAGCTATCACTACTTCATGCAGAAGCACCTGTTCAGCCATGTGAACGTGCGTCCCGAGAACACGCATGTTCCCAACGGCGCCAATCCCGACGCCGAGGCGGCATGCGAAGCCTATGAGGCTTCCATCACATTGGCCGGCGGCGTCGATCTGCAGCTTCTCGGCCTGGGCCACAACGGCCACATCGGCTTTAACGAGCCTGCCGACGAGTTCACCAAGGAAACCAACTGCGTCGATCTGACCGAAAGCACCATCAACGCGAACAGCCGCCTGTTCAATTCCGCCGACGAAGTGCCGCGCCAGGCCTACACCATGGGCATCGGCACCATCATGGCCGCTAAGCAGATTCTTCTTGTGGTCAGCGGCGAAGACAAGGCGCAGATCGTGCGCGACGTGTTCTTCGGCCCCGTCACCCCGCAGGTTCCCGCTTCCATTCTGCAGTTCCACCCCAACGCCATCGCGGTTGTGGACGAGGCTGCGTTCTCCGCGTGCGAGGAAATCGCCGAAGAGGCATGCGGCTGCGGCCATGGCCACGAGCACGGCGAAGAGGGTTGCAGCTGCCACTAAGCGGCGGCTTTCCATCGTCTGCAGCGTGCCGGTTCGGCCGACCGCCGTCCGACGAATGCTCGTCGGATAGATGAAATAAAGAGAGAAACGGCCTGCCGCGTTTGCGACGGGCCGTTTTTATGAAGAAAGGAAGGGTTATGGGTGCTCTTCAGATTAAAGGAGCGAAGGTGTTCGTCGGAGGCGCCTTCGAAGAGAAAAGCCTGTTCGTGCAGGACGGTCGCATCGTCGAGGGTCCCGTCGAGGGTCCGTGCGACGTGATCGACGCCTCCGGTTGCTATGCCGTGCCGGGTTTTGTCGACGTGCATTCCCACGGCGCCATGGGCTACGACTTCTGCGACGGCACGCACGAGGCGATCGACGCTATCTGCCGCTACCAGGCGTCGCGAGGCGTGACGGCGTATTGTCCCGCCACGATGACCTATCCCGAAGAGAAGCTGGCGGGCATCGCCCGTTGCGCGGCCGAGCATGAGGATGCTCCCGACGCCGCGGCTCTCGTCGGCATCAACATGGAAGGCCCTTACATCAGCCCCAACAAGGTGGGCGCGCAGAATCCTGCTTACGTGCAGACTCCCGATGCTGCCATGTTCGAGCGCCTGCAGGAGGCCGCGGGCGGACTGTTCAAAATCGTCGATATCGCTCCCGAGGAACCGGGTGCGATCGAGTTCATCCGTGACATGTCCGATTCCGTGCGCATTTCGATCGCCCATACCTGCGCGACATACGACCAGGCGCGCGAAGCGTTCGAAGCCGGTGCGGCCCATGTGACCCACCTGTTCAACGCCATGCCGCCTTTGGCCCATCGCGAGCCCGGCGTGATCGGCGCCGCGGCCGATGCGGGCGCGACCCCCGAAATCATCACCGACGGCGTGCACATCCACCCCTCGGCGGTTCGTGCGGCATTCCGCCTGTTCGGCGAGGACAATATGATTCTGGTCAGCGACTCCATGATGGCTACCGGCCTCGACGACGGCGAATATAGTCTGGGCGGCCAGGCCGTCACCGTGCGCGGCAATCGCGCCACGCTGCACGACGGCACGCTCGCAGGCAGCGCGACCGACCTCATGGAGTGCTTCCGCGTTGCGGTGTGCGACATGGATATTCCCCTGGTCGCGGCGGTCAAGGCGGCTTCGGTCAATCCTGCTCGCGCACTGGGCATCCTTGGCGAGCGCGGCACGCTCGAGCCGGGTGCCATCGCCGACATCGCCCTTCTCGGCGAAGACCTGACGCTTCGTCAGGTCGTTTTGAGGGGTGCGGCGCTCTAGGCTCCGCTGCGTTGCGGATGCCGTGACATTGCATATATAAGGAGAATACAACGAGCCGCGGCGTGCATGCCGCGGCTCGTTGCGTTGGAGACGTTCGGGCGCGATCGCGCTTAGTCGTACAGCGCCTCGTGGATGAGGGCGAATAGCGCCCTGTGCGACTCGTCGCCGTGCTCGAGAGACGTTACGATCGTGCTCCAGACCAGGGTTGCAAGCCTGTCGATTCCCTCTTCGCCGCCGATGACATCGAGCTTGATGTCCTTGTCGTTGCAAATGACGACGGTCAATCCTCTGCGAATATGGACGAATGCCGCTTCTTCACGCCGACGAATCTCCCGGACGCATTCGGTGTCGAGGGCCATGAGCTTCGTCAGCCAATCGCGGCGGAATACTTCGAGCGTCGTGCGAAGGTCTTCGATAAGGCGCTCGCAGAATGCAACGAAATTCTCGTCCGATGCGGCGATGAACATTTCCTTATGAAGCGATTCCCGCCAGAACATCTCGACTATTTCGGCCACAAGAGCCGATTTCGTGGGGAAGTAGTTGTAAATAGATCCCACGCTCACACCGCACGCCGCAGCGACTCCACGAATGCTGAGAGAAGATGCTTCTTCGGTTCTGAACAGGTCGTATGCTGTTTCCAGAATATGCTGTCTCGATATGACGGCCTTGTTGCCCATGTCGACTTGCCTCCAGGCTCTCCGATTTTCTTGATGAAATGATGAAGCAAGACGCATGCCATTGCAATCAGCTGGGAATCTTATTATTCTGAACAACGTTCATTTATGAACATAGTTCAGAAATACGAAAGAAACGCAGCTGATAACATAAGGAAAGGGATAGTTATGAGTTTCGAATTGATCGCCGCCTCCGCCGCCATTACGCTGGCTCTCGTCTTCTACACCGTAGGCGTGTTCTCTGAGCGTCGCGCAAACACCCTCAAACTGAGCCATGTCGTCATGTTTTGGTGCGGCTTGGTATTCGACACTACGGGCACGACGATCATGACCAATATCGCGCAGACGTCCGGCGCGACCGGGTTCGGCATCCATGCGATTTCCGGCCTCTTGGCCATCATCCTTATGCTCGTGCATGCGGTTTGGGCTACGGCGACCTATGTTCGTCGCAACGAACGTGCCGAAAAGACCTTCCATAAGTTCAGCACCCTCGTGTGGCTGCTTTGGCTGGTCCCCTACATCATCGGCATGCTGGTCGGCATTCCGATGATCCATCTGCAGACCGTGTGTGCTGTGGGCACCGCTACGATCGTCGTCGCCGCATTCGCCTTCTTCCTGCTGCGCCGCGGCACCGCCAAGCATGCAAGCAAGTAGTTTCCTTCAAGTGCGTTAGATGCCTCTTTCAAGGCGCGGAGCTTCGGCTCTGCGCCTTTTTTGTATCTGCGGATCTCGCGCAGCTCGTCTATTTGACCTGCGTTTGTTCTCGTCTCGTAAAAATATATAAATTGATACCAAACTAATAACATATAAAAACGAGAACGTGGTATGATGGCACCGTGTTTTTCTGGGCCAACGGTGTTTGTATGTGGCCGTGGGCGATCCCATTCGCGGTTCGAATGCGGCGTAGGTCAAGGAAAGCACCGAAAAAAGAAAGCCTTCGGGCCGTCGGAACGCCGCGGCCGCGAAGGAGGTAAAAGGGGATGCGCCTGCGGGCGCGAGAAAAAAAGAAAAGGGGGTGTGCTATGGAGCTCTTTACCGATGTCGCGCTGCTTTCGCGTATTCAGTTTGCACTGGTGGTCATCTTCCACTTCTGCTTCGTTCCGCTGTCCATCGGTCTCGGCTTGATCATGGCCATCAACGAAACGCGGTACTACAAAACCCGCGACCCGAAAGACGAAGCCGCTACGCGCTTCTGGGTGAAGATCTTCACCACGACGTTCGCCATCGGCGTTGCCACCGGCATCACCATGGAGTTCTCCTTCGGCACCAACTGGGCTGATTACAGCCGTTTCGTAGGCGACATCTTCGGCGCTCCTCTGGCCGCCGAGGCTTTGCTTGCATTCTTCCTCGAGTCGGTCTTCCTGGGCATCGTGCTTTTCGGCCGCGCCAAGGTGAGCCCGAAGTTCTACATGATTTCTTCTTGGCTGGTTTGGTTCGGCAGCTGCCTTTCCGCACTGTGGATTCTTATCGCCAACTCCTGGATGCAGACTCCCGCCGGCGCCGAGCTCGCCGCCGACGGCAGCAAGGCCGTGATCACCGACTTCTTCGCCGCCGCCTTCAACCCCACCACGCTCCCGCGTTACAGCCACACCGTTTTGGCGTTGCTGGTCCTGGGCGCGTTCGTGGCCATTGCCCTGTCTGCTTGGTACATGCATAAGAACAAGCATCAGCACTTCGCCGAGAAGACCATGAAGACCGGCGTCGTGGTTGCCATCGTCGCCACCGGCTGCCTGTTCATCTCCGCGCATTCTTCCGCCGTCGTGGTTGCTGAAGAGCAGCCTTCCAAGATCGCCATGATGGAAGGCCACTACGAGACCGGCACGTTGCCTCTGTACGCCGTGGGCATCGTCGACGAAGAGAGCCAGGAAACCATCGCTCCCTTCGCTCTGCCCGGTTTCACCAGCTGGCTCGCTTCCGGCGACTTCGACAAGGAGTATCCGGGCCTCAAGGATCTGGCCGCCGAGAATCCCGAGCTCAAGCTCGATGAGATGCCCGTGAACCTCGTGTTCCAGAGCTATCACCTGATGGTCGCGCTGTTCGGTATGATCGCGCTCGCCATTATCCTGGCCGCTCTTGTCGCCTTCAAGAAGAACGGCAAGCTCGGCTCTAAGAAGTGGGTCCAGTGGATTTTGATTCTGTCCCCGCTGTTCCCGTTCCTGGCCATCCAGTCCGGCTGGGTAACCGCCGAGGTGGGTCGTCAGCCTTACGTCGTGTACCCGTCCGTGAGCGGCCCCGACGGCGTCTCGCTGCTGACCAACGACGCGATTTCTCAGTCCGTTTCGGCCCCCGAGCTTATCATCACTATCCTGCTGTTCCTGGTGGTGTACCTGTTCCTGGCCGTAGCATGGGTTCGTCTGATCGGCCGCTTCATCAAGGAAGGCCCGGTGCTCGTCGAGGCCCACGCCGCCAAGAAGGCCGAAAAGGCCGCCGCGAAGGCTTCCGACAAGGCCGT
Organism: uncultured Slackia sp.; assembly: GCF_959608125.1. GTDB lineage: Bacteria > Actinomycetota > Coriobacteriia > Coriobacteriales > Eggerthellaceae > Slackia. The sequence goes on along the minus strand of NZ_CAUHPG010000007.1, from coordinate 54,310 downwards.
CGCCGAGGCTGCTGCCGACGACGCTGCCGATAGCAAGAAGAAGGAGGCATAAGTCATGACGACTCTCGGAATTATCTGGTTCTGCCTCATCTTCGTCCTGATCGCCGGCTACTTCATCCTGGACGGCTTCGACCTGGGCGCGGGCGTTCTGAGCCCCTTCGTCGCGAAAAACGACGAAGAGAAGGCCATCGTTCGCCAAAGCATCGGCCCTGTGTGGGACGGTAACGAGGTTTGGCTGCTTACCGCGGGCGGCGCGCTGTTCGCCGCATTCGCGCCGGCGTACGCCACCACGTTCTCCGGCTTCTACCTGGCTATCATCTTGGTTCTCATGGGCCTGATCGTTCGTGCCGCATCCGTCGAATTCGCCGGCCATGACAAGGAATGGTCCAAAATCTGGAATGCGCTGTTCTTCGTCGGTTCGCTTCTGCCCGCGCTTCTGCTGGGCGTTGCGGCGGGCAACGTGTTCGCCGGCATTCCGATGGATGCTAACGGCGACTACGTGGGCGTTCCTCTGCTGGGCCTGGTCACTCCGTTCACGCTGCTTACCGGTCTTCTGGGCCTGAGCCTGTTCATCTGCCAGGGTTCCAGCTGGCTGTCTCTCAAGGCTCCCTTGGACTCCGAGGTACGTGCTCGCGCCAAGAAGATCCGCAGCATCGCCCTGGTGGCCGCAGGCGTTTTGTTCCTGGTGACTGCGGGCTACGCGCTGTTCATCCTCAAGCCCGAGATGGCTCCCGAGACGTCGATCCTGCGCATGCTCTTCTTCGCGCTGGTGATTATCGCCTTGGTGGTCGCCATTCTTAAGAGCAGGGATGATTCCGCGGACCTGCCGACCTTCATCGCGTCCTCGGCTGCATGCGCCATGTTGGTTGCTTTGTGGGCGGCTCTCATGTTCCCCAACCTGGTTGTTGCCGGCGCCGGCGATCCGCTGAGCATTTTCGCTACCGCCGCGTCGGGTGAGAGCATCACCATCGCTACCGCCGCGTCGACCGACCTTGCTTTGGCTTGGATGCTGGGCATCACCTGCGTCGGCTTGCCGCTGGTGCTCGCGTATCACTTCATGATCTATCGCACCTTCCGCGGTCGCGTGGACACGAAGGACCTGCATTACTAAGGCGTTCGGACGTCTTTTGCAAGCGTGCGACAGCGTTTGAACCGAACGTCCTGGCATACGGTTTCAAAGCCGGATCCGATTTGATCGGATCCGGCTTTTTGTTTTTCGATGGTATGAGCGTCAGTCATCAACTTGATGTTCGTCGCCCTTTCTTGGAAAAAGAAGGCGTCTCAGGCCATTTTTTCGAGGGTGTGCCACGAGCGCGGATGCGTGTGCGGCTTTTCGAGGCGATTTCGGCCTTAATATGCCGCGTTTTATACAATCTTGTGGATTATCGTGACTGCTACGGCGGCCTCCCCGTCTGTTTTCGTGCCAAACCTCGCATTTTTTGGCCTGAGGCACCTCTTTTTTCCAAAGTGAGCCCCGCGCCCCCAGCGCGCCCTTCGAACTTCCGCTTCGGCGCGGCATGCGTTGCTTTTTCTGTCGTTTCGGGCGGTCGGATGCGTTTCCGGTTCGTTTCGCATTGCGCTTTTTCGCGCGCGTTATACTTTGGCGTACGACAAAATCCGCGCGCCGCCGGGCGCGCGATACGAGATACGGGGAGGCATCATGGAATACGCCGCACTGCAGGAAGAAATCAAGAACGCCATGCGCGCCCGCGACAAAAACCGCCTGGCCATTCTGCGCCAGGTTTTGGGCGAGGTGAAAAACATCGAAGTCAATGAGCGCCGTGAAATCGTCGAGGCCGACGTCGATGCCATGCTGAAGCGCCTGGTCAAGCAGACGAGTGAAACGCTCGAGGGTTCCATCAAGGCGGGCACCAACGAAGAGCGCACCGCCATGCTGAAGGAACAGGTGGAAATTCTCGAGGCCTACCTGCCCAAGCAGATCGAAGGCGCCGAGCTGGTGGCCCTGGTCGAGAAGACGATTGCCGAAGTGGGCGCCGAAACCAAGCGCGACATGGGCAAGGTCATGGGCGCGCTTAACGCTGCCACCGGCGGAAACTTCGACAAGGCCGCCGCTGCGAAAGAGATCGGCAGCCGCCTGGCCTAAGGGTCTTGCGATCCGTTTCCGCCGCGGGCGCGTTCGCGTTTTACACGCCTGCTCGCATTTCGGCCTATAATCGCAGGCGTTCGGGGCGAGCGGGCGATTCCGTTCGCCTTCACCGATACTGAACGAGGAGAAACCTTGTCTGAGGAAATCGATTTCATTCCCGTATTGATCGGCGGGGATATGAACTGCTATTCGGTGGCGCGCGCCATTCACGAGCAGTACGGCAAGAAAAGCTACGCGTTCGGCCGCTTCGCCGCGGGCGACACCATGCACAGCCGCATCGTGGAATGCAGCTATAACGAAAACCTCGATAAGCCCGAGGTGCTTCTTGCCACCATCAAGGAATTCGCGGCCAAGCATCCCGACACCATCCATCTGGTGTGGGGCTGCGCCGATGTATATGCGGCCCTGCTTTCCGAAATCCAGGACGACCTGCCCGAGAACTGCGTGACGCTCTACATCGATGCCGAGCTGCGCGACCGCCTCGAGTCGAAATCGAGCTTTTACCGCATGTGCGAGGAACACGGCATCCCGTATCCGAAAACCTTCGCCGTGACGCCCGAGCGCTTCAACCAGGGCCTCGCAGAGGCCGACCTTTCCGAAGAGGCGGTCGGGTTCGTCTATCCCATCATCGTGAAGCCCGCCATGAGCGTGACGTATTGGGAGCACCCCTTCGACGGCATGAAGAAGGTGTACACCGCCGAAAACCCGGCCGACGCGTTGCGCATCCTGGGCCTGATCTTCGGCGCGGGCTATCCCGACGAGGTGCTGCTGCAGGACATGGTGGTCGGAGAAGACTGCAACATGAACGTCCTGACCGCTTACTGCGACCGCGACTGCAAGGTGAAGCTGATTTGCTTCGGTCGTGAGGGCCTCGAAGAGCACACGCCCACGGCGCTCGGCAACCCCTGCGCCATCATCACGCAGCCCAACTCCGAGCTGCAGGAGCTCATCAAGAACTTCCTCGAGAAGATCGGGTTCACGGGCTTCGCGAACTTCGATATCAAGCGCGATGACCGCGACGGCTCCTACAAGGTGTTCGAGGTCAATCTGCGTCAGGGCCGTACCAACTACCATGTCACGGCCGCGGGCCACAATATCGCGCGCTACGTAGTGGAGGACCGCGTGTTCAAACGCGATTTGGGCGAATGCGTGCAGAACACCAACGAGGTGTTCTGGCACTCCGCGCCGCGCAAGGTGGTGTACCAGTACGTCAAAGACCCCGAGTTCGTGGAGCGTGCCAAACAGCTGGTCGCCCAGGGCAAAGAGTCCATGAGCTTCGATTACGCTCCTGACCTGCGCTTCAATCCGATGCGTTGGGCCTGGATGAAAATTCACGTGCACCGCTATATCGACAAGTTCGCCAACCCGGACAACTACAAATAGCGCGTTCGGCCCCGTTTTCAGCGGGGCCTTTTTATTGAAATGGCGAAATTCCCCTGAAGAGGGGATCCGGGCGGTAAAATCATCGTTTCGGAATAACGGGCCTCGCGAAGGGGCCTTGTCAACTACGAAAGGTGCCTTATGTGCGGATTCGTCGGATTCACCGGTGATATCGAAAACAGGCAGCAGGTTCTGCAGGCCATGATGGATCGCATCGTGCATCGCGGTCCCGACATGGGCGATGCGTTTCTGGCCGACAACGTGGCCATGGGCTTCCGTCGCCTGTCCATCCTCGACCTGACCGAGGCGGGCTCGCAGCCTATGAGCAACGCCGACGGCAGCGTGGTAATCACGTTCAACGGCGAGATTTACAATTTCATGGAGCTTCGTCGCGAACTCGAAGACAAGGGCTACGAGTTCCATTGCGACGCCGACACCGAGTCGCTCCTGCACGGCTACGAAGAGTGGGGCGAGGGCGTCGTCGATCGCCTGCGCGGCATGTATGCGTTCGTCATCTGGGATAAGAAGAAGAATCGCCTATTCGGTGCGCGCGATATCTTCGGCATCAAGCCGTTCTATTACTGCACCACCGCCCAGGGCGACCTGCTTTACGGCAGCGAAATCAAGAGCTTCCTCGAGCATCCCGGCTTCGTGAAGGCCGTGAACAAGCAGGCTCTGCGCCCGTATCTGACCATGCAGTTCCCCGCGACGGACGAGACGTTCTTCGAGGGTGTCTTCAAGCTGCCGGCGGCGCATTGCTTCACGTACGACCTGGCCACGCGCACGATGGACGTGCGTCGTTACTGGGATGCCGATTTCTCCGACGACGATTCCAAAACCTTCGACCAGTATGTCGAAGAATGCGACCAGGCGGTTCACGAGAGTGTTGCTGCCCATCGCATCGCCGACGTGAAGGTGGGCTCGTTCCTTTCGGGCGGCGTCGATTCCAGCTACATCGCCGCATGCCTGATGCCCGACAATACGTTCTCGGTGGGCTTCGATTACAAGGACTTCAACGAGACCAACTATGCGGCCGAGCTTTCCGACAAGCTGGGCATCAAGAATTTCCGCAAGATGGTGACGGCCGACGAGTTCTTCGAGATGCTGCCTCAAATCCAGTACCACATGGACGAACCTCAGTCGAATTTGTCCAGCGTGCCGCTGTGGTTCTTGGCCCAGCTGGCATCCGAGCAGGTCACGGTCGTGCTTTCGGGCGAAGGCGCCGACGAGCTGTTTGCGGGTTATGCTTACTACGAAGATGTACCTTCGCTGGCCAGGTTCAAGCGCATCGTGCCGCGCTGCATCCGCCGCGGCCTGGGCAAGTTCGTTGCGGACAAGTCGTATTTCAAGGGCCGCAACTTCCTGCTGAAGGCCGCCGAAATGCCCGAGAAGTGGTTCACGGGCCAGGCGTTCATCTACCGTCCCGACGAAATCGACGACGTCGTGAAGCCCGATTACGCTAAGGGCCCCGACGCGTTCGAGCTGTGCGCTCCGGTGTATGACCGCGTGCAGAACTTCTGCGACCTGTCCAAGCGCCAGTACCTTGACATGAACATGTGGCTGCCGGGCGATATCCTGCTCAAGGCCGACAAGATGTGCATGGCTCATTCGCTCGAGCTTCGCGTGCCCTTCCTGGACAAGAGAGTCATGGAGTTCGCTCAGCACATTCCCGCGCGCTACCGGGTGAATGAAAACGGCAACAAGCAGGTGCTGCGCCATGCGGCCAACCGCGTGCTGCCCGACGAATGGGCCACGCGCCCCAAAAAGGGTTTCCCGGTGCCGATCAAGTTCTGGCTGCGTGAGCAGAAATACTACGACTACGTGAAAGAGTACTTCACCGCGCCGTGGGCCGAGGAGTTCTTCGACACGAAGAAGCTCATGGCCATGCTGGACGACCACTTCGAGGGCCGTGCGCTCAACCACCGCAAGATCTACACCACGCTGACCTTCCTGATTTGGTACAAGCGCTACTTCGTGGACGAGAAGGGCCCCGTGGCCGCATAAGGCGTTTCGTCGCCGCGCTCGTCGCGACATTTCGGCAAAGCCCGGAAAAACGAAAGGACCGAACTGCGCGTTTACGCGGTTCGGTCCTTTTTGTTGCGTTATGCCTGTCCAGACAGTGCGCTGGAGTGGGGCGCGTCGGAAGGCAGGTGCCGCGGATCCTACTTGAACCCGCGGACGATGCGCTTCTTGGGCTTATGCTCGGCCGGCTCGCGGAAGTCGAGCTGCATCTGGTGGTCCGAGCGCGCCTCGTCGGCCTTTTTCGCCTCGATGGAATCGATCTGCCAGGCCACGGCTTCGTTGCCGTAGGACTGTAGCATGCACATGCGCGCGTCGTGCATGTTCTGCTTGGAGCCTGCGCGATGGGTGCTTTCGAATTCGAACACGCCCGAGACCTGCGTGGATCCGTTGGGCGATTTGTAGTGGGCGATATAGGTGGGCATCGGTCTCCTTCCGGTGGTGCGTGGGCGCATCGTCGCCGCGGTTGCGGCTCGCGGACGCTTAGGCGTTCAGGATTTCGCGGGCGAGCGTTAGGTCGCTTTTGATTTCGGGGTAGTCGTCGCCGCGGTGCTGGGTGGTTTCGTCGCCTTTCGCCAGCAGCAGCACGACGGCCGCTTCGTCGCCGGCGGCCTCGAACGCGCGGGCCACGGCCGCTTCGCGGTCATAGATTTCCTCGTGAGCCACACCTGCGGGGGTGTTGGCCGCGAGCTCGGTGCAGATGTCCTCGACGCGCTCGTGAGCAGGGTCTTCTTCGGTGTAGATGATCAAGTCGGCGTAGCGGCCGGCAACGCGGGGCAGGCATTCGCGGCGCTCGACCGCCTTGCCGCCCGGCGCGCCGAAGACGGCGATCACTTTGCGTCCCGGATATTCCTTGGCTACGGACGAGAACAGGGTTTCGAACGAAAGCTCGTTGTGGGCGTAGTCGACGATGCAGACGATGCGTCCGTCGGCGGAGGCCACGAGCTCCATGCGGCCGGGCACGCGCACGTGTTCAAGGCCTGCGGCGATCGCGTCGAAGCTTACGCCTGCAAGGCGCGCCATGGCGATGGCCGCCAGGGCGTTGGACACGTTGAAGGCGCCCGCCATGCCGAGCGTCATGGCATGGGATTCGCCTTCGGCTTCGACCGAGAAGGAGATGCCTCGCTCGGAGGCGACGATATTGCGCGCCAGATAGTCGGCCTGCACGTCGCCGTTTCGACCGAGTGCGAACGTGACCAGGTGTTTCGCGGATTTTGCGGCTTCAAGCACGCGGTCGGCATGATCGGAGTCGAGGTTTACCACGGCGGTCTCGCACTGCTCGAAGATGCGCAGCTTCGAAGAGAAGTAGTCTTCGAAATCGGCATGCTCGACAGGAGAGATGTGATCGCGGCCGATATTGAGGAAGCACGCGGTGTTCAAATGCAGTCCCAGCACGCGGTCGTATTTCAGGCCGTGGCTCGACACCTCCATCACCATGATTTCGCGCCCGGCATCTTCGGTGTTGCGCAGGTGGCGCCACAGTTCGGGGGCTTCGGGCGTGGTGTTGTGGCTTTCGTAGCGCTCGACGCCGTCGTCGGTTTCGATCGAGCCCAGGATGGACGTTTCGACGGCTGCGGCGGTGAAGATGGAGCGCAGCATGTAGGCCGTGGTGGATTTGCCCTTCGTTCCCGTGATGCCGATGATGTTCAAGCGTTCGTCGGGCCTGCCGTAGGCCTCGGCGGCCACGAGCGCCATAGCGCGGCGCACGTCGTATGCGACGATGCGAGGCGTGTCGCCGCCTGCTTGCGCGACGGCGTCGGCGAGCGTTTCGTCGCACAGGTACGCCGCGGCGCCAGCATCGATCGCCGATGCGAGGAACGCGGGCTTGAACGAGGCGCCCTTGCAGACGAACAGGCACCCCGGCTCGGCTTCGCGAGAATCGACCGTCATACCGCCGACCTGCGCGTCGTCGCCTTCGAGGCGTGCCGCGCATCCCGCTGCATTCAGCAGTTCGACAAGGTGTTTCAGCGAAAGAGAGGGCAGGGTGCTCATGGGCGTTCCTTTGTTGGAGATGACATGCGCCCGACGCGTTTGCTCCGGACGCTCTACGGGGACGGGCCAAGCCGACCCGCGGTGTTCGAGGATTCATTGTACCCGAGGGAGAAAAATGGGCGGCGTGCATGCGCGAGCATGCATCGAATGAGCGCGTTTCGCCGAACATTCTGCAAATCTCGACCGTTTTCTTTTTGTTTACAGGATCTGATATATCGTCTGTATACTGATTGCATAGTTTTATACTGCCGAAAAATATGCGCAGGTTTCGAGCTTCGTTTCGACTGCGCGGTCGGTGGGCCGATTCGTTCTTGAAACGCGACAGGAGTGCGGATATGAGGCCTTTGCCCCAGAGTCAGCTGAACCCCAAGGTGAAAAGCGTCTGGCGTATCGGCGATGCGCTGTGGATCACCGCGACCTACCTGGCGTGCGCGTTCACGTTCTTCATCGTGGCCATGAGCGACCCTTCGGCGGGTTGGGCCTGGATGGTCGTCGCGGCCATGACGGCGGCATGGGTGCTCGCGCTGGTCGCAGCGGTGGTCGTCATACCGCCCTTGCGTTACATGCGATGGCGTTACGAAGTGGGCGAAAACGAGCTCGATATCGCCAAAGGCATCATCTGGCGCACGCGCTCGGTGATTCCATTCGTGCGCGTTCAGAACACCGACACCAAGCAGGGACCTGTGTTGCGCGCATTCGGCTTGGCCAGCGTTACCGTATCCACGGCGGCGGGCGAGCATGCGATTCCGGGCCTTGCATTCGAAGAGGCCGATGTTTTGCGCGACCGCATCGCCACGCAGGCCCGTCTTGCCCAAGAGGACGTGTAAGCCATGGTCGATTCTCGCTCTATGCAGGCCGACCGGTCGCCTTCCGTGGACGATGCCGCCCGCGTTTCCGAAGAGCCGCAGACGGTATCGTCCTTTCCTGCGCCTCCGAATGCCGAATGGCAGGCATATCGCGACTCGCTGGTCTTTTGTGCGCGCGGCGGCGCTGTGGCTCTTCCCCCGAACGATCCGCGCAACGCCGTTCCCGTATCGTTGCGCCCGGGCAAGCATTCCGTGCATCATTCGTACATATGGCTCGGCGGCCTTTCCGCTTTGGGCGCCATTGCCGTCGCGGTGATCATTTCCTCGCTCGGCTCGATCATTTCTCTGATCGAAGGAGGCCTTTCTTCCATCGTCGCTCTGCTTATCGCGGCGGGTGTCGGCGTCGTGATGGCTCTCGTTATCGGCGGCATCGTGTTTTCGGTGCAGTGGCTTTCATGGAAGAACCTCAGCTACGAACTCACCCCGACGGAATTCTCGCTTTTTTCGGGAATCATCAACAAGAAACGGCGTCACGTTCCCTATCAGCGCATTCAGTCAGTCAATCAGCAGGCAGGCGTGATGCAGCGTGTTTTGGGGATCTGCAATGTGAAGATCGATACGGCCGGCGGCGCCGCAAACGATGCGGTTTTGCTTCGCTATGTGCGTACGTCTGAAGCGGAAGCGTTGCGCTCCGAGCTGTTTCGTCGCAAAAAGGTCCTGTTGGCGGGCGGTGTACTCGATGAGTTCGGCACTGCGTTCGTCGGCGGCGCGGTTATTCCTTCGGCATGGATCATCGCGTGTGCCGGCGGGGACGAGCGTTCGGCCGGAATCGCCTTCGGAGCCGATCCTGCGATGCTTGACCGGCCCATCGACCGTTCGGCTTCGACGGAAGCGGTCCGTTCCGCGACGGAGGGCAATCTTCTTGACGGGGCCGATGAGCTTTTGTCTGATATGCGCGGCGTGTTCGGCGGGCAAGAAGTGGCTACGGGCTCCGTTTCCTTCGAGGCCGGCTTGAGCAACAAAGAGCTGCTCTTCGCGGGTCTGTCGGGCGCGGCGGGGCATTTCGGCGTGATTATTGCGGGCATCATCGGCTTGGCGGGCGCCGTGGCGCAGTTCTTCGAATCCAATATAGAAGAATGGGTGGAAAGCTCCGTCGACGGCATAATGGCCGGCGCATCGTCGTCGATGCAGGGCATCGATATGCTGGGAGGCCTGTTCGGGTCGTTCGCATGGCAAGTGGCGCTGTGGGCTATCGTGTCGGTTTTGGCTCTCTGGGCGTTTTCGGTCGTCGGGACCATCGTCCAGTATGGAGGCTTCAAGGCGCGCCGCCGCGAAAGCCGCATCGAGGTGGAGCATGGCCTGTTGCAGCGCACGTTTCACGGAATCGATGTCGACCGCGTGCAAACCGTCATCGTGAAGCAGTCGTTCGTCCGCCGTTTGATCGGATACTGCGAGCTTTCGGTGGGAAAAATCGATTCGGCGTCGCAGGATAGCCAAGAGGGCCAGATGTCGGTACGCGGCATGGTGATCCATCCCTTCGTGAAGGCCGATCGCGTGCCCGAAATCATCGCCGGCGTGTTGCCTGAGTTTGCGGATATCCCGCAGGAAACCGTGAAGCCCGCTCCCGTGGCGCTGCGTCGCGCTATCGTTCGTAAGGCCGTTATTCGCAGCTCCGTGTTCTGGCTGATGGTCGGATCCGTCCTGGGGCGACTCGGCTTCGAGGCCGGCTTGCGGTCGGGGGCTTTTTCGGTCGATGCCGGCGTATTCGCGATGGTGGAGGTCGGTTTCGCGGCGGTCGTTTCGCTCTATATCATCGCCGCCGTGCTGAACGTGGTAGATGCGGTGTTGTGGTATCGCTCGTCGTCGCTCGGGTACGACCGCTCGTTCATGAGCGTCACCAACGGGGGCTTGTCGCGAAAGACCGTGGTGCTTCCGCGCAAGAAGATTCAATACGGGTTCACGAAGACCAATCCGTTCCAGCGAGCGGCGCATGTGGCTATCGTGAACGCCCGAACGGCCGCAGGCGTCGGCGGCACCACCGAGCAGTTGTGGGACGTGGCCGAGGCCGAGGCCGATCGCTGGATGGAATGGGTGCGTCCGCGCGGGTCGTCCCGTGTGCACGAAGATGTCGAGGGTGCTGCATAAGGTGCGCTCTATCGAAATGTATCGAATGCCTGTTGTCTCGTTTTCGTGTTCCAAAGCCTTCTTTCGGGCAGAAAAACCCCACATCGGGGCCTTGCGTGATGGATTGGTAACGCACGCCGAGCCGATGCTTCGGTCAGGACGCCCCATGCTAGAATGTCGTTCATGGATACTATGACGAAGAAAACCAATGCTTCAGACGGGGCGTCTTGCACGGCCGTCGCCGCTTCAGGCGAGGCCGCGGCCGGCGCCTCTTCCGCATCCCATGCGTGGGAGATTTCCAATTTCAAGAAATCGCGTGCGGAAGAAAAAGCCGAAAAGCGAACCGCTAAGCGCTCAGGCGCATCGGTCGGCGCGCCGCGCTCGAAGAAGAACGTGCGCGAGTACACGGTTGGCGAGGAAATCGCCAACTCCATCTCGCATGGCATCGGCGCCGCGCTTGCCGTGGCGGCCATTCCCATCTGCGTCGTGACGGCCGTTTCCCACGGCGGCGGCGTGGCCCTGGCGGCGGCGTTGATCTACACCATCTCGATGCTGCTCGAATACGTCGCTTCCACGCTCTATCATGCGCTGGTTCCCATTCCCGCCAAGAAAGTGTTCAAAGTCATCGACCACTCGGCGATTTACCTGTTCATCGCGGGCAGCTACACGCCCTTCTGCTTGATCACGCTGGCCGATTCCAGCGGCATGCTGCTGTGTTTGGCCGTGTGGGCGCTGGCCATCGTGGGCGTGGCGCTCGAGGCGTTCTGGGTATTCCGCCCGCGCTGGATTTCCGCTGTTATCTATCTCTTGCTCGGCTGGTGCGTGGTCGGATTTTTGCCGCCGCTTATCGCCAGCCTGCCGTTCCCTGGCCTCATGTTGCTGCTGGCGGGCGGTATTTGCTACAGCATCGGCTGCATCTTCTACGTGTTGAAGAAGATTCCTTACATGCATACCGTGTTCCACGTGTGGGTGCTTGCGGGCAGCGTGCTGCAGTTCCTCTCCATCGTGTTGTACGTGCTCTAAGCGCGTGTGTTCATCCGCCTGGCAGGCGGCGAGCTTGAAAAGGTTGTGACATATCCTCATGGACGTCGGCGTAAGCATTCTGGTCACGTTCGTTCTCATCCTGGTGAACGGGTATTTTTCCGCATCGGAGATGGCCTTGGTCAATGCACGCAGGGTCGTTCTTCAGAAGGAGGCGGAGGAAGGTTCCAAGAAGGCGGCTACCGCCCTTGAGCTCGCCTCCGATTCCGACCGCTTCCTGGCGACTATCCAGGTCGCGATCACGCTGGTAGGATTTTTCGCCTCGGCCGCCGCGGCGACGAATCTTTCCGACCCGCTGGCTCAATGGATGTCATCGTTCGGCATCGATTGGCTGGCCTTCGCCGCGCCTGCTCTTGCTCCCGTCCTGATCACGCTGATCGTGTCGTATTTCAGCATCGTCATCGGCGAGCTCGTGCCTAAGCGCATCGCGCTTGCGTCGGCCGAATCGGTTTCCAAAGCCGTCGCCGGCCCCTTGAGGGTATTCCAGAAGGTCGCGAGCCCCGTCGTGCGTTTCACGGCTGCTTCCGCGAACTTGATCGCCCGCCTTATGGGCGTGAAGAGCGCCGACGAGCGCCAGGAGGTTTCCGAGGAAGAAATCCGCTACATCGTGGCCGACAACGAAGAGCTGGACGACGATGAGAAGCGCATGATCCACGAGGTGCTCGACCTGGGCGATGCCACGGCTGAAGACGCCATGACCCCCCGTGTCGATATGATCGCCGCCGAAGACACCGAAACGGTGCGCCAGGTGCTCGACCGCATGCGCGGCACGGGCTATTCGCGCCTTCCCGTCTATCATGACGATCTCGATAAAGTCGTGGGCGTCGTTCGCTACAAGGATTTGATCAATCCGCTGCTCGATGACAAAGAGGCCGACACGGTCGATCAGTACATGGCGGAAGCGGGCTTCGTGCCCGAAAGCAAGGCGTTGTTGCCCCTGCTCAACGAGATGCAAACGAATCGTCAACAGATGGCGATCGTTGTCGACGAGTACGGTGGAACGGCCGGTTTAATTACTATCGAAGACATTGTCGAAGAAATCGTCGGCGAAATCGTCGACGAAACCGACTTCGGCGAAAACGAACACGTCACGCGCCTGTCCGACAACGAATGGCTTGCCGCAGGGTCGATTCCGTGCGACGAGGCCGTCGAGCTCGGGTGGCCCGTGAAAGAGGACGAGAGCTATGAAACCGTCGTGGGCTGGTTGATGGACAGGTTCGACCGCGTGCCTCAGCTGGGCGACGAGTTCGCCGTCGATGGATACGTGTTCAAGGTTCAGCAGATGCGCCGCCGCCGCGTTTCCCAGCTGCGCGTGACGCGTACGTCTGCCGCCGCAGAGCAGGAGCTCCAGATGTCGGGAGCGGAGTAGTTCGGCAACATTGACCGCAGAAGAGAGAGGAGGCCGGGTATGCTCGAGGCGAATCGCCTCCATCGTTCCGATGACGAAGTCATAGCCGGCGTCTGCGCCGGAGCCGCCGAATGCTTCGACCTCGACCCGATCGCGGTGCGCATCCTGGCCGTGCTTCTGACGATTTGCACCGGCGGCCTTGCCGTTGCGGTTTATGCGGTCATGTGGCTTGTTCTGCCGAAAAGGATGGAGACTCCCGCTCCGATTGCTTGTGCGGCATATGTCCCGGCCGCTGAGCCCGTTCCAGCCGGGTTTCCTCGCAAGCGCCGCGGCGCGGCTCCGGTTCCGCCCGCAGGATTCGTGGTCGATGACGGCTGTTGCAAGCCCGCGCCTACCGTGGCTCCCGTCGATTCCGCCGAAGAGCCGCGCGAGTGCTGCGGCATGTCAGGCTGGTCGCGTTTGTGCGTGTGGCTCGGCTCGGCTCTCCTTGCCGTCGATGCGGCATTGCTGGTCGACTACATGGTCGAAGGTATCGTCTGGTGGCAGCTATGGCCCGTTTTGTGCGTGGTGGCGGGTCTCGTGTTGATGGTCGTGCCTTCGAAGAAAGGCTCGTTCGCTCGTCGTTTCTCGTGCGGTTTGGTGATCGTCGCGGCGAGCGTGGTCATGTTGTTCATGTCGATCGGCATCTTGGCTCCATCATCGGTGTTTTACGCCATGGCCAAGCTGTGGCCCATCGCTCTTGTCATGGCGGGGCTCGTGGTCATGAACGTGTCGCTCCGCGACCAGATGTTCGATTTCGGCCTCGCGCTATGCGTGATCGTGGTCTGCGTGGCCATGTGTACGGCGTTTGCCATCCCCGGGACGTTGGAGCAGGTCACGGTGAACTTGCCGTTCGGGCCGAGGACCTACGATATCAACCCGTGGCTGTAGGAAGGGGTGCGTGATGGCCGATTACAGAAATGCGCCGCGTCGTCCCCGTGCTGCGGTGGTGCTCGGCGCGATTCTCATTGCGTTCGGCTTGTTCAGCTTGGCTGGGAATATCGTCCCGCATGGTATCTGGATGAAGGTAGGCGCCGTCATCGGCATGATTTGGCGCATTTTGTGGCCTTGCGCGCTTGTCGCTGCGGGCGGGTATCTGTTGTGGGCTTCGAAGCGCGGCAAGCTTGCGGGATTCGCGTCGTCACGTGTGAGGGCCCCCTTCCGTCGCAGCATCGCCGACAAGCGTTTTCTGGGCGTATGCGGCGGCATCGCATACTATTTCGGCGTCGATTCGACGGTAGTGCGCGTAATCGCGGTGATCTTGCTGGTTATGTGGCCTCCTACGGTGCTGTTCGCCTATATTTTGGTGGCGCTGCTGGTTCCGCGCGCCTAGCGGGCGGCGCCTTCGCGTCGGCGAATGGTTCCGCATGCGATGTTCTGAGCTTGCGTTTCTGTCCTTTTTGCCTTTTTGAAAATCCATAATACCTGATGAGAGGCATGTAATTCTGTGCTTTGCCTCCAAGGCGCCTGCACTGTTGGCCAAGGCCTGCGCTATCGAGTACAATAATCAAGTTTCGTGACCGTATGTGCAGGAGGGCGTGTCGTCTTCGACCGCCGCGCACCGACGATGCCGTCGGAGCCCTGCGCCGTGTAGGGGAGTATGTTTGGCTCGACAGACATCACATAGCTCGCTTCGCCTGGCGCCTTTGGCATTGGGCGCGTGCATCCTCGCCGTGGTAGCGGCGGTTTCCGCGTTCATGCTGCAGCCGGCTGTCGCGTCGCATGATGTCGATGTCGATACGATCGGTATCGGCGATGCCCGCAATACCGCCGAAGACGCTCCCGCTTCTTCGGCCGATCGCATGCGCGCCGCAAGCGCGGATACGGCGTCGGTTTCTTCTTCCGCCACGCGCTCCATTACCGTGAGCGATCCCGATCCGGTCATCGTTATTTCGGCGTACGACGCCACCAATGCATCCACCGTCGCGGCAGCCATGGAGCTCGGCACCACCGACCCGCTCCCCACGGCTCCGCATATCATGCCCGACGAAAGCGATGGCTGGACGCTGGGCAGCGCTTCGGCCTATAGCCACGCCGATAACGACGACGGCAAGGGCAACTTCGGCACCGACGTCACCGCATCGGGCGTGCCGCTTTCCAGCGAAGGCCTGACGGTCGCCGTGCCCGAGTCCCAGGCGCATCTTCTTGGCCATGCCGTGGCCCTTCGTTACGGCGAGACCATCATCGTGGCCACGGTTACCGATACCGGCGGCTTCGAATCGTACGGCCGCGCGCTCGACCTTGCTCCCGGCTGCTGGAAGGCGTTCGGGGTGACCGACGTGCACGACTGGGGCGTTCGCTCGGTATACTACAAATTCCTATAAAGGAAACGGCGAGGATGCGCTTGGGGGCGCATCTTCTTTTTCAGGGGGCGTGCAATGGCGAATGTCATCATCGTGGGATGCGGCCGTGTCGGTTCTCAGCTGGCAACGTTGCTCTCGCAAAACGACGGCAACGTGTGCGTGGTCGACCGCAATGCCGAGGCGTTTTCCAACTTGAACAGAAACTTCAACGGCACGACGCTGCAGGGCCTCGGTTTCGATGAGGATGTCCTGATCCGTGCGGGCGTCGAAGACGCCGATGTCGTGGCGGCGGTCACCCAATCGGATAACTCCAACCTGATGGTGGTCGAGGTGGCGCGCCGCATCTTCCACGTGCCTCACGTTATCGCACGCCTGTACAACCCCGCGCGCGAGAGGGCGTACATGCAGCTTGGTCTGGACTACGTGTGCGGCACCTCGCTCGTGGCAGAAGAGGTGTTTTCCAAGATCATGTCGGGCCACGGCAGTCATTTGGACACTTTCGGCGATTTCGAGATCCTGCGCTTCTCGCTCGACCTGTCCAGTACCATGCGCAAGCAGGTGAAAGTGTCCGAGCTCGAGCGCAACCATGGCATCCGTATCGTAGTGTTCGAGCGCCGCGACGGCAGCACCAGCTCTATTCCCACGCGCGATAGCGTGCTGTATCATGGCGACAGCGTTTTGGCCTGCGTGCGCCACGACCTGCTCGCCGCCTTTTCCAAGTACATGCAGATGTAGTCTGCGGAACCGGGAGGACCGATGTATATCGTCATCATGGGCGGCGGCAAGGTGGGCAACTATTTGGCCGACGTTCTTCTGAGGCAGCATCATGAGGTGGCCGTGCTGGAGGCGAATCGCGCCCAGGCCGACCGTCTGTCTATGGAACTGCAGGGGCAGTACTTGATCATCAACGGCGACGGGTGCGACTCCGACTTCCAGGAAGACGCAGGCATCCGCAACGCCGACGTGTTCGTAGCCGTCACCGGTCGCGACGACGATAACCTGGTTGCGTGCGAGATCGCGACGCGTGTGTTCAACGTGCCGCGTTGCATCGCGCGCGTGAACAACCCCAAGAACCGCCGCATCTTCCGCGAGGTGGGAATCGAAAGCGTTTCGTCTACCATGTTGATCGCGAACATGATCGAGGAGGAGGCATTGCTGGGCAGCGTCGGCGTCGTGTCGGCTCTGTCGCGCGGCGACATCTCGCTTATCGAATTCGGCATTCCTGCACGTATGAAGCATTTCGACCCCGAGCAAGGCGTGCCCGCTTACATGATCGCCCTGCCCGAAGGCGCGTTGCTCGCGGCCATCGACCGTCGCGAATACAACGACGCGGAAATCGCGACGCCCGATTCGGTGTTGTATCCGGGCGATAAGGCGGTGGTCGTCGCCGAACACGATGTGGTCGACGACGTGCGCGCTTTGTTCGCGAATC
The DNA here is from genome assembly GCF_959608125.1 of uncultured Slackia sp. Classification (GTDB taxonomy): domain Bacteria; phylum Actinomycetota; class Coriobacteriia; order Coriobacteriales; family Eggerthellaceae; genus Slackia. The sequence continues at coordinate 37,719 of NZ_CAUHPG010000007.1, read as the reverse complement.
TGTAAGTTTACTGCGTCAAGTAGCGATATTCTTACACTGTATAGATAAACGTTATGCCTGTTCAGGATGGTATGGCAGACGTATAGCATGAAGCACGCCGCGCGAAATTCGCGCCGACGCGCTTCTTTGTTTTTCGCGAACCCGCCCCGAACTGGGATTTTGGCGCGTTCTGCGGCGGTATAGTGAACCCTGACACGGCGCTGCGGCCTTATTGCGCAGCGCGACGGCATATCGTTTCGGTCGCCGTGCCTTTCGGCATATGCGGCGGCCTTGTTCGGCTGAAAGGAACCGGCATGATTTCTCGCTATACGCGTCCGGCCATGGGAAAGATCTGGGAATTCGAAAACAAGTTCGCCATCTGGCAGGAAATCGAAGTCCTCGCCTGCGAGGCCCAGGCCGAGTTGGGCCAGTGCGGCATCACCAAAGAAGACGCCGCCTGGATTCGCGAGCATGCGGGCTTCACCGTGGAGCGCATCAACGAAATCGAGGCGGTCACCCATCATGACGTCATCGCGTTTCTAACGTGCATGGGCGAGCACATCGACGCCGAGGTTCCCGAAGGCGAAGAGAAGCCCAGCCGCTGGGTGCACTACGGCATGACGTCGTCCGACCTGGGCGACACGGCGCTTTCGTGCCAGGTGGTTCAGTCTCTCGACATCATCCTGGAAGACGTGAAGGCCCTCGGCGAAACCTGCAAGCGTCGCGCGTTCGAGCTGCAGGACGCCCTGTGCGCCGGCCGCACGCATGGCATCCACGCCGAGCCCATGACGTTCGGCATGAAGTTCGGCAGCTGGGCGTGGGCGCTCAAGCGCACGCAAACCCGCCTGGAGGAGGCCCGCGCCGTGGCCGCTACGGGCGTCATCTCGGGCGCGGTGGGCACGTACTCGAGCATCGACCCGTTCGTCGAGCAGTATGTGTGCGAGAAGATGGGCCTGACGGCCGACCCGCTTTCCACGCAGGTTCTGTTCCGCGACCGCCATGCGCAGGTGCTTTCCGCCCTGGCCGTGGCCGCCAGCGTTCTTGAGACCATCGCCTTGCAAGTGCGTCTCATGCAGGAGACCGACGTCATCGAGGCCGAGGAGCCGTTCCGCGCGGGCCAGAAGGGCAGCTCCGCCATGCCGCACAAGCGCAACCCGATCACGGCCGAGCGCGTCTGCGGCCTGGCGCGTGTGGTGAAGGCCAACGCTCAGGTGGGCTATGACAACGTGGCCCTGTGGTTCGAGCGCGACATCTCGCACTCCGGCGCCGAGCGCGTGGTGCTGGCCGACAGCTTCGCGGCGCTCGACTACATGTTCGGCAAGATGCAGTGGATGCTCGACGGCTTGCAGGTGTATCCCGAAAAGATGGAGTACAACCTCAACCGCACGCGTGGCCTGATCTATTCGTCGAAGGTGCTGCTGGCGCTGGTGGACACGGGTATCACGCGCGAGGAGGCATATGCCATCGTGCAGCGTAACGCCATGGCTGTGTGGGAAGACATCCAGAATGCCGTGGACGGCCCGACGTATCGCGAGCGCTTGGAGGCCGATTCCGAGGCGAAGCTTGCGCCCGAGGTGCTCGACGAGATTTTCGACCCGTGGGCGTTCTTGGGGCATAAAGACGTGGTGTTCAAGAAGCTCGAGGCGCTGGAGTTTTAAAGCACTTGCGTGACCGATGGCGAGCCGCCCCTCGTTTCTCAGACAGCGGGAAGCGAGGGGCGGTTTTGTATTGCGGGCGAGTTCGTTTACTACATCATTTTGATACGAAATGATGTAGTAAAAAGTCTCGATGATGGGGAAAGCGTGCCGAAAGGTCGGGTGCGGCGGGCGAGTTCCGTTTCGGCGGCTGCGCGCTGTCGACATGCGAGGTTCTACCATGGTCGGATTCGTCCGGCGCATGGGCGCTTCGGCGGCGGCCGCATGCAATCGACGGTCGCGCCGCGCTATCCCTTCCAGACGTATCCCGTAGTGCGGCCCGAACCAACCTTGGCAATTCTTCCTGCCGCAGCCAATTCTCTCAACGCTCGTTCAACGGTGATTTTGCTTATATCGGGGCAGGCGGCAAGAATGTCCGCTTTCGTTGTCTTGCCGATGCTCTCGCGCAGATAGGATTCCACACGCTCGGCTTTCGAAAGCTTCGCGGAGACAACGACGGAAATGCGATTATCCAAATCTCGATAGCAAGCGAGGATGACGCCGAGCATGTAGCGAACGAAGGGTCCGGGGTCGTTCGCGCCTTCGTTCCAGCCGTGCGAACTGGCGGCAAGGGCGTCGTAATACGACCCTTTCGTTCGTTCTATCTCTTTTTCGATCGAAATGTACTTACCCACGTCATAGTTGGCTTTGTAGAGAAGTAGAAGCGTTAAAAGCCTGCTCATGCGCCCGTTTCCGTCGTTGAAAGGGTGAACGCAGGTGAAATCGAAAACGAAGATGAGGGATACGATAAGAGGGTCGCAGCCATCGGTGGCGAGCCCCTTTCGCAACGCTGCGCACAACCGATCCATCGCGTCGGCCGTGGCCACTGCCGGCGTCGTTTTGAATCGAACGTAATCGGTGCCGTCGGGTCGAATGCCACGTATTTCGTTATCGCCCACTTTGAAATGGCCGCCCATGGGAGAGGGGGTGTGGCGATACATGTTGCGGTGGAGCTGCAGGATGACATTCGGAGTCACGTCGATGTAGTCGTGGCTTTCGTGGATTGCTTCAAGAACGTCGCGGTAGCCTGCGATTTCCTCTTCGTCTCTTGATTTCGGGTCGGTTTTATCGGCCATGATGTCGCGAAGGCGCTTTTCGGTCGTGCGGATTCCTTCGATGCGGTTCGACGCTTCGGTCGATTGGACCCTCGCCACTTCGACCAGCGAGTCGAGGATATCTTGCTTGGCCGTGAGATACGACGCCTGGCGTCCCCGATATTCGTGGACCGCTGCAAGAAGGTTCATGGTTTCGCTGGTGAGAAGCCCTTCGGGCACGTGCGTGTAGTCGAACTGCCTCAACGGTCCTCCTTTAGTCTCTTTCGCTTGTGTTTTATTTTACTGCATCATTTTGATGCGAAATAATGCAGTAAAACGGCTCGATGATGGAGAAGGCCTGTCGAGAGGTCGGGTGCGGCGGATATGTGTATCGGTCGGGCGTTCGCGGCGGTCTGACGTATCGCCTGGACGTTCGTGACGGTTGCGCGCGTTCAGCGGGCGGACTCCTTTTCGGCGGCCGCATGCTATCGACATGCGAGGTTTTGTCATGGTTGGATTCGCCCGGCGCATGGACGTTTCGCGCGGCGGCCGCATACGGTCGACGGGTGCATCGTGCTATTCCTTCTGGATGTATTCCGTAGCGCGACTGTCGGCGCGGGCTCTCGCAATCGACGCGCACCCGCCTGTCTGCCAAAAGAATTTGACGGAATTCCCAAGCGTTTTGCCGTCGTTTCGTCCGCTCATTTCGGAAAATAGAGGCGTTGCCGGTGCGGTATTGCGGTGACGACATGGAAGGAAAGTTGCAATGTCTGAAGTCGAAACGCTCGAACGGCAGGATGAGGCCGTCGTCCAGCAAGCGCAGGCCGTCTCTGATATGGCGCACGATGTCCACCTGGTGAGCGCGTGGCACTTCCTTATTCTGATAGCGCTGGTCGTTATCGCGATTCGCATGCCGAAGTGTTCGAAGGGCCAGGCTGCGCGGCATGACGTGCCCGAAGACGCTCGCGCGGTCAAAGCGCAGATTGCCTCGATGCGCGGTAGAAAAGGCCTGTTCACGGGTAATCCTTTCGTGCCGGCTTCAGATTGTGCGGCGACGGTGGAGGCCGTTGTCGAGGATTTCGACGACGAATGGGTGCGCCTGCTGATCGATTCGAAAAAAGGCCGCGAAGTGCGAATCGTGCGTATGCCCGAAATCACGAGCGTCGAAGAGCTCGTGCAGCGCTGAGGCGTCTCGCGTCGGGCCGCGGATTAGCGCCTGGCTGGCATGTCGCACGTATTCTGCTGACGGGTCGAACGTGCCTGGCTGGCAACGAATACGTTTGACTGGTGCATCGGGTTGCTTGGGCAGTGTGTCAGATTTGTATGGCATCGCGCGATACATCGGGCTGCTCCCGCCTATCGCGCTGGCCGCATCTCGTTGAATTCCGCAAATCGAGCCTTTCCTGCCCACGACCGGCAAGAAAACGCCTGTTTGTGGGGCTGGGGGACGAGGGATGGCTTTCTTATCGTAGACGTGCATCATCTAAACAGGGGTTTGCATTATCTCCTTTCCCGAGGCCGACGGATGCGTCGAGAAAAATAGGCGACGACCCACAAATCGAGTTTTTTCTCATGTGGCAAGAAAGCGCTCATTTGAGGTTCGGTCCGCCGCCGCGGGAGCATGCTTGTTTGGGGGCGAGGCCAAAACTCTCGCGGGTCTTTCGTATACCATGGGCACCGACAAAGATTGTTGAATGCATGAAAGGCGAGGTGCCGCAGATGACCGAAGGAGCAGGAATGGCGAACAAGACGGAACAGGTGGCCGAAAAGCGATATGGGGCGGGTTGCGATTCCGTCTGCTACGCCGAGGCGGCCCAGGGCCTGATCGGGTTCATCGAAGAAAGTCCGAGCATGTTCCATGCCGCGGCGTCGGCGCGGCGCAGGCTCGACGAGGCGGGCTTCGTCTATCTTCGCGAAGGCGATGCCTGGCAGGTGGAGCCCGGTCGCGGCTATTACACGGTGCGCAACAACTCGAGCGTCATCGCGTTTCGTGCGGGCGCGGCGGCACGCCCGTCGGCTGACGATTTCCACTTCAAGCTGGCGGCCTCGCATTCCGATTCGCCGACGTTCAAGGTGAAGGCGGTGCCCGAGCTGGAAGGCGCGGGCGGATCGTTGCGTCTGAACGTGGAAGCGTACGGCGGCATGATTGACCACACCTGGTTCGACCGCCCGCTCACCGTGGCGGGCCGCGTGCTGGTGCGCGACGGCGCCCGCATCGAGAGCAGGCTGATCGCTCCCGACCGCGACCTGCTGCTCATTCCCAGCGTGGCCGTGCATCTCGATCGCGGCGTGAATGCGGGATTCGCTCCTAACAGGCAGGTCGACCTGTGTCCGCTGTTCTCGGCGGGCGACCTCGAGCGCGGAGCCTTCGACGCTCTCGTGGCCGAAGAAGCGGGCGTGGCGGCCGGCCAGGTGCTGGCGCGCGACCTGTTCTTGGTCAGCCGCCAGAAGCCTTGCATCTGGGGAGCGGCGGGCGAATTCCTCTCGGCGCCGAAACTCGATGACCTGGCGTGCGCGTACGTGTCGCTCGAGGCGTTTTTGCGCGCCGAAGGCGACGAGGGCGCGGTTTCGGCGTGGTGCTGCTTCGACAATGAGGAAGTGGGCTCGAACACCAAGCAGGGCGCCATGTCGACATTCTTGCCCGACGTGCTGACGCGCGTCTGCGGCGCGTTGGGCGGCTCCGACGAGGACTACCGTCGCGCGCTAGCGAAGTCGATGCTGGTGAGCTGCGATAACGCCCATGCGGTGCATCCGAACCACCCCGAGAAATACGACGAGGCCAACAGGGTCGTGCTCAACGGCGGCATCGTGGTGAAAGAGGCGGCCAATCAGCATTACTGCACCGATGCGTTCAGCCGCGCGGCGTTCGCGGCCGTGTGCGCCGATGCGGGCGTCGCGCTGCAGTCGTTCGCTAACCGCAGCGACACCGCGGGCGGCTCCACGCTGGGCAACCTGTCGAACATCCAGGCGAGCATGCATGCCATCGATGTGGGCTTGCCGCAGCTGGCGATGCATTCGTCGTTCGAGACCATGGGTATGCGCGACGTGCTGAACGGCATCCGCGCGATCCAGGCGTTTTTCGCGGCCGATATGCGCATCGACGGAGCGGATGCGCTGACGATCGGATAGGGGTAACGCTGCCGGGGCCGCCGTCTTAAGCTTCGCGCGCCGCGGGTTTTCGTCACGTTTTCCCCAGGCGTCGTCGCGGCCTTGAAAAGTTTTCCCCATTTCCACCGAACAACTGAAGAGCGGCTGATGCATGAATCGGGCCTTCGCACTGTGCGAGGGCCCGTTTTTTATGCATTTATCCGGCCGTTTTACATTTCCAGGACATTTATGACGATTTCCCTCCGGACAAAAGTATCTTTTTTAGTGTTAACTAAAACAAAACACTCAAGCGAGGTTATCCCCTGATTATTGATAAAAAGGGGAAAAAGTTATTAACAATTAGTTAATACACTGTGGAAAACTGCGGAGAAAAGAAGGGAGGGCGGAGTGTACGATCGAAGACTCGATTCCGTCGTTGCGGCGGCGGATTGCGGCAGCTTCTCGAAAGCCGCGAAGCAGCTCGGCGTATCGACTCCCGCCCTTGCTAAACGCATCGAAACGTTCGAAGACGAATACGGCATCGAATTGTTCAGCCGAACGCGTCGCGGCGTGTTTCTCACGCCCGCCGGTGCATCGGTCGTCGAAGACGCGCGTGCGATCATGCGCATGTCCGAAGACGTGCTGCGCCGCGCTCGCGAGCAGGAGACGTTCGGCGGCACGACGGTGCGTTTGGGGATTTCGGCGGCGTGCCCCGCGCATGTGATGCTCGCCGCATGGCCCCGCATTCACGAGGCCGATTCTTCGCTGCATCTGGAATTGGTGCCGATCGGCGATATCTACGATGACGACCTGGGGGTGGTCTCCAATCTGGGCGGCAGCGTCGACATCGTCGAGGTGTCTGACGTGTCGGCGGCCGCATGCGAGAAACTGTGGGGCGGCGTCTGCCGTGTCGAGGCCTTCGTCGTTGAGGGCCTCTCGTCGGTGGCGCTTCTCCCGCAGCGCCCGTCTTCGGCCGCAGCTCGCTTCGCAGCGCTTCTTGAGAATGTTTCGCCGCAGGAATAGACGCCGTACGATGCGGGGGGCGATAGATGGCGAAGTCGAGCGTTTCGCGTAAAACACGTTTTGCGGCAGGGATAGTGGCGGTATGCGCCGCTGCATGCATTCTTTATTCCCGCGCGTCCTCGCGCGTCGGCGCGGCAGGATTGGTTACGTACGCTGCGAGCGCTGCGTCGATGATTCTGGCGGCTTTGCTTCTCGGCGGCATCTGCGCTGTTTTGGCGGGGTCGGTTTTGCGCGATGTGTGGGTCAAGGACCGTAATCAACGATTGGAATTTTCTCACAAAGAGGCCATTAGGGCCGAACGCTCCGTGTTGTTGTGCGCGGCTTTGGAAGTGGCGGGCGTTGTCGGAGTGTGGGCGCTTGGAATTGCGATTTCCAGCTTGCTTCCCTATGGCGCTGTTCGTATGGCGCTTGTTGCGGGGGTTGTTGTAGCGACGATCGCTTGGGTCGTGTTCGTGTGGCGTGCGTTTCGTGCGCGATTCGGGGCTCGCTGCGATGTCGTGTTGTTGCGGGGGCGCGTGATAAGCGACGTGATCGTCGTGTTCGTCGCGATGCTTGCCTGCGCCGCGCTTACGTTCGGGGCCGTACGTTTTTCATGTTTGGCGATCGATGTGGCGGCAGGACCGCGGGACATCGAGGCGTCTATTGTCGAAGTGGATGCGGCGAGGCGCAGCGGCGATGCCCGAAAAGGAGGCTTTTCGGGCGAAGTGACGGAGGTCGATTTCGTGGCGGTCCAAGGTGGCGTTGAGGGGTCGGCATTGCATCGCATAGAGCTGGCGTCGATCGATGGCGACGAAATAGAGTTTTTCGCGACATCCACCGTGGGAGATGGGATTCGCATCGTGTTTTATCCACGCACTGAAACGCTCGTGTCGGCAACGTCTCTTTAGTGGCTGCGCCTACGGCCCCGCGCCTGCGTCGGCTGTTGCTTGGCCGTTTCTTTTCTGGCGTAGGGACTCTCTTCATTTCGAAACAGGCCATGCGTTGTCCAGTTTTCTTTTGTAGGATGGGCGCGTCATGTTGTCAGGAGGATTCGATGAAGACTTCGGAAGTCGATGCGTATTTATGCGCCAAGCCCAGCGCCGAAAAGGATTTCAAAGCCGAATGGGAGTGGTGGCGTTACCTGGTAGGCGGCAAGATGTTCGCTGCTGAATTCACGGTTGGTCCTGAGCATAAGGAGCCGTATAGAGGGCGTCATCTTTTGACGCTGAAATGCGATCCTGCATGGGCTGAAGCCCTGCGTTCGGAGCTCCCTCATGCCGTTTATCCAGGGTTTTACATGGATAAACGCAATTGGATATCGATCGACCTCGATGCTGACGTGTCCGACAGTTTGCTCATGGAGCTGTGCGACCACTCGTATGGGTTGGTGTTTTCCAGGCTTACCAAGAAGTTGCAGCGCGAAATCGCCTCGAAATCCGATGATGTTTTTTCTGCTGTCGAAGTTAACCAGAGATGACGCGGGAGGTTGCGATGCCATTCGATTTCAAGAAGGAAGACAAAGGTCTTTACGCACCTAAGACCGAGCCGGCTTTCGTCGATGTTCCGTCCATGACGTTTTTCGCCGTCGCCGGAGCGGGCGATCCGAATGAGCCCGACGGTGCCTACGCGAAGGCGGTCGAGCTGCTTTACGGACTTTCGTATACGGTGAAAATGTCGAAGATGGGCCCATGGCAGCCTGAGGGGTATTTCGATTATGTCGTGCCGCCGCTTGAAGGCTTATGGTGGGCGGGTGCGGGTGCATTCGACGGCGCCTCGATCGTCGATAAGCGAGCGCTTTCATGGGTGTCGCTTATTCGTCAGCCCGACTTCGTGACGTCTGAGACGTTTGCGTGGGCGTGTGCCGAGCTGGCGAAGAAGAAGCCCGCGTTGGCCGACGCATGCAAGGCGGCTTGCGGCGTCCGCGCGGAAGGGGTTCCGCGCCTGATTCGTTTTGCCGAGGGTCCATGCGTCCAAATCATGCATCGAGGTTCGTACGATAGTGAGCCCGCTACCGTTGCGAAGCTGACGGCCTACGTGCAAGAAGAAGGATTGCTGTGCGATATGGCCGCCGGAGGGGAATCGCCCTGGGGGCATTCGGCGCAGGGTTCGTTCGATGCTGCCGCCGCGCTGGCTGCGTTCGACGTGGACGGCGGCGCGCCGTCAATGCGCCTGCATCATGAAATCTATCTGGGCGATCCACGTCGCACGAAGCCCGAAAATCTCAAGACGGTCCTTCGTCATCCCGTCCGCGGCATGTAGCTCGTCTGCTCCTTTCTGTATCAGGATTGCGATTCACGTAGCGATTGGGCCATGTAGATATCGTGCTCCAGACTGTTCATCCCGATGGCAATCGCCTCGATCGCCTCTCGATGCGAAGGGGCCATCCGCATCAGAGGCTTCAGATTCGTGGCTGGTGGCCTATTGTCTTTACGACCCGTTATGCGCCTGGCCTGCCGTTCACCCTTTTCGAGTAAGCAGTCGATGAAGCTGACGATGCATGGGTCCTTTTTCGTAATTCTCATGCGGTAGCGATCTGGCGTGAGGATAGTTTTCTGGAGGGGCCGGATAGATTTTCGAGTGGGGAGAGCTCACATTCGTATATGAAATCGTCCGTCGTATGGTTGGTTACAACAACCGTGGTGCATGAGAGCCAGATGTCGAGCCGACCTGGCAAACTTGCCTTAAAAAGACGAATTGCCCGACCGGCTCGACAGACTGTTGTAGTGCCTTGTGTTGCGGCCGCTTTTGTTTGAAGCGACCGCTTGCCAAGTTTTATTGTCATTCTTATACTTGTAATGACAATAAAACTTGGCATGATTGGAGGCTGTCATGGACAGGGAAGAAATTCTCGCTAAAAGCCGCCTGGAAAATCGGCGTTGGGATGAGCGTGAACGCAGGATGGCCGACGAGGCAGGAACCTGGGGTATGATCGCTATGGCGGCGGCAGTCGTTTCCGTTTTCCTTATTCGAATGTTTTTTAAGGGAGGGAATCCGTACGATTTGCTCGCTATCCTTTTTGTGTATCTTGCTGCTGCGAGTGCCTATAAATGGCGCAAGGGCAAGTCGGGATGGACGCTTCTGGTGACTGTTCTATATAGCGTTATTGCGTTTGGATGGCTGTGCGCCTACGCGATTGTGGGTTGATGCGACTATGAAGGAATCGTTGATTCTGAAGAATTCCTTGAGAGAGGCGCGCAATCAGCGTGGCCTTTCGCAGGCGCAGCTTGCTGAGTTGACGGGAGTGTCTCGAAATACGATTAGCTCTATCGAAACGGGGCAATTCAGCCCCACGGCGAAACTCGCGCTCATTCTTTGCATTGCGCTCGACAAAAAATTCGAAGAGCTATTCTATTTTTAAGGGTATCCGAAGCGGTCTCTTTTCTTTTGACGACGAACCTCCCTTTCTGGGCCAGGGTATTCGATTGGCATAGACGTGGATGCGGACGATCGGACCATTCGTACGCCATGTCAGAAAGAGGTTGACAGATGGCGAAGCCAGGTGTTTCACGTGAAACATTTCGCGCAAGTTGACAAGAGCGGGAAAGAAAGTCGGGTTTACGTGTTCGCATGCGCTGACCCGATATGCAACAGGGGCCGTATCCTACGAATCCGATGCGGCCCCTGTTTGCAAGCCCAGGTCTAGCAGCCCCAGACTTCTTCGGCGATGCTTTTGACCAGTGCCACCTTGGCCCATTGCTCGTCTTCGGTGAGCTTGTTGCCGATCTCGCAGCTTGCGAAACCGCACTGCGGCGACAGGCAAAGGTTTTCAAGCGGCACGATTTGGGCGGCCTCGTGGATGCGGGCGATTACGGCGTCGCGGTCTTCCAGCTCGGGGCGCTTCGTGGTAATCAGGCCCAAGACGACCTTCTTGCCTTCGGGAACGTATTTCAGCGGCTCGAAGCTGCCGGAGCGTTCGTCGTCGAACTCAAGGTAGAACGCGTCCGTATGCTCGCGCGAGAACAGGAACGGCGCGATGATGTCATACGGGCCGCTGCTGGCGTAGGTGGAGTGGTAGTTGCCGCGGCATACGTGCGTGTTGATCACCATGCCCTCGGGCTTGCTTTCCAGCACCAGGTTGTTCAGGCGCAGGTACTTTTCGGCTTCGGTGGTTTCGGAGAAATCGTCGCCGCGACGGTCTTTCCAGTAGCGGTCGTCGACCAGGATGCCCCAGGTGCAGTCGTCGAACTGCAGATTGCGGCAGCCCGCCTCGTAGATTTCTTCGATGAAGGTGCGATACGCCGCGGCGATATCTGCGAAAAGCTCATCCTCGTCGGGGTAGATGGCGCGCACGCGCTCGACGGCGGCTTCGTTGCGGTACAGCTCGAGCAGAAGCTGGGCGGGCGCGGGGACGGTTTGCTTGGCGGTATGGTTCTCGTCTTCGAACTGCTGCACGAACTTGAAATGCTCGATGAACGGATGGCCGCTGCCGGTGATCCTGCCCGTCAGGATGGCCGAACCCTTCGTGGTCTCTTCGCCGACGAACTGGTAGCCGCGATCGAGCTCGACATGCTCGATGCCGCCGAATCCCCACATGAAGTCGAGGTGCCAGTATCCGCGTCGGAACTCGCCGTCGGTGATGAAGCGCAACCCCGCGGCCTTCTCCTTCTCGATCAATTCCGTGATGCATTTGTCTTCGATCGCAGTCAGCGCGGCATCGTCGATGACGCCGGCGGCGTGCTGGGCACGGGCTCTTTTGAGGCGTTCGGGGCGCAGGAAGCTGCCGACGACGTCGTAGCGGTTGGGTGCAAGCTGGGTCATGGCGGGTCCTCTCGTTTGATGTGCGTGGAATGTTCGACGCCGAGGAGTATGACGCTTGCGTTTGCGATTGAGAAATACAAGAAGATGCGGCTTCTCCATAGGTATTTCCTATGAGGGAGGGATGTAAAGGGGCAGGTGCTATGACTGCACCGCAGATGACGCAAGGGTTCTAAGGGGAGTGAAAAGCCTAAGCCCGAATTGTCCGCATCGCTGTCGAAGGTCCCTTATTCGTCGTCGCCGCCAAGGCCGGCCGCAGCGCCTGGAACATGGCTTCGAAGTGCTTCGAGATATGCTTTGCCGTAGCGCGAAAGCGTGGTTCCCTTGCGGGTGACCACGCCGATTTCCATATGCTCGTCCGCTTCGAGCGGCAGCGCGATGATGTTTTCGCCATTGAGTTCATGGCTGATCACGCCCGAGCACACCGTGTAGCCATTCAGGCCGATGAGCAGGTTGAACAGCGTCGCGCGGTCGCGCACGCGGATGTTTTTGCGGCGGTCGAGCGTCGATGCGGGTTCTTCCGAGAAGTAGAACGAATTGAAGTCGCCTTGCTCGTAGGACAGGTACGGGTAGTCGTCCAGGTCGTCGAAAGTGACCGAGGCGCGGCCCGCCAGCGGGTGCGACGAGCAGATGAACACGTGCGGCGCGGCGATGAACAGCGGCTTGAATTCCAATTCTTCGGCGCGCAGCATCTTGCCGATCACCTCGCGGTTGCGGTCGCTCAGATAGATCACGCCCAGCTCGCTTTTCATGCGGGCCACGTCTTCGATGATTTCGTGCGTCTGCTCCTCGCGGATCGTGAAATCGTAATGCGACGCGTCGAAGACGCGGATGACGTCGACGAACGCGTTCACCGCGAACGAGTAATGCTGGCATGACACGGCGAAGCGCGGCGAGGGTTTCGCGTTGTTCTTGTAGCGCTCTTCGAGCAGGTCCGCCTGTTCGAGCACCTGGCGGACGTAGCCGAGAAAGGTCTGGCCTTCGTCGGTGACGGTCACGCCTTTGCTGGTGCGATCGAACACGGTGACGCCCATTTCGCGCTCGAGGTCGCGAATCGATGCGGTGATGCTCGGCTGCGACACGAACAGCCGCCGTGCGGCTTCGGTGATGCCGCCGCATTCCGCTACGGCGACCAGGTACTTGAGCTGTTGAAGCTTCACGGCGTGTCCTTTTCGATATGGGTTCGCGAAGGCGCACGGCGGCGCCGGCTTCTGAGGCGGCGTGCGGCCTACGCTTTCCAGACGCGCAGGAGCGTATGCGCCTCGGTTTCGCCCGCGGCGGGCATGGCCACGTAGGTGACCAGGGTATTCACCGTGCCGCTGCTGGCAAGGTAGTCGCCGTAGTCGTCGCATCCGTTAGGGCAGGACAGCGAGAAATACGTGCCCGATGCGAGGTCGACGCCGCTGACCGTGCGCGTCGATTTGACGATGAAGTACGACCCCGTCCATGCGGGCGCTGCGGTGGGATTGCGGTCGAAGCAGAACCATTGCGCGCCGCTGGCGCCGCCTTTGTCGACGGGCGCATAGGTGCCGATGCTCGAAAGGCCCTTTTGCTGGGAATAGCCCGCGTCGAACGAGAACGTGAAGCGTCCGTTGACATAACCCGCTTCGAGCGGCTTCATGCCGGCGGGAAGCGTCATGGAATCTTCGGCCTGGCCGCTTGCGGCGTCGATCAGCGTGAGCCGGTAGTACACGCCCGTCGCGTCGACGCGCGGCGTGATGACCACGCCGTCGCCCGTGGAATAGATCGGCGTGCCCATGCGGCCGTTGGAGCGCCAGTCTTCGCGCACGTCCGACGAGCCGAAAGCCGCCGATTTGAGCAGCGACGCCTCACTTGCTGCAGAGCCCGCGCTGTCGGGCATTACTTGCCAAAACGCCCGACCGCCTGCGGCGGCGATGAAGGGCACGTCGTAATCGGCCGTACCCGATTCGGCCAGCACGGGGGAACCGATCGACGTGCCGGAATGCGTTGCCTGGTAGATTCGCCATTCGCCGGTGAGGCAGTTCGCCTCCACCCAGACCATGCCGCGTTCGTCGCAGCGCGCATCGTAGATATCGAAGCCGCGCTCTTCGCTTGCGGGCTGAGGCAGCACCGTGTTCACGGTGCCGTCCGCCAATGTGATGATGCCCGCCTGCGTGAGCGGCGTTGACCCCTCGGTGGGCAGCAGGCATGCTGCGTAGGAGTCGCAATTCGCCCAGACCAGCGTGCCGTAGGGGAGCTTGTATTCGCCTGCGGCGGCAAGCGGCGCGTCGCCTTCGACGGCGGAATACGCGTCGCTGCTCAGCAGCGTCACGGCGTCGGCGGGAACCTCGAGGGTTTCGACGGCGTTGGCCGCTTCTTTCGATTTCGTGATCGCCTGGGCCCCGGCGCCTACGGCGAGCAGCGCGCCCAGGCCCGCCGCTCCGATGAGCAGCTGGCGGCGCGTAAGGGTTCGTTCGCCTTCGGGCAGGGGAATGCGCACCTGGCTGTCGAGCGGGCTTGCGACGCGTCGGGCCTTGGGCTTATAGGCCGCGGCCGCGCGTGCGGTGGCGGCGTGGCTGGCGCGAAACGCTGCGCTCGAGGCGCCCTTCGCCAGCGTCGGCATTTCGGCGCTGCGGGGAGTTCTCCCGTGCGCGCGCGTAGTATGGGCGCTTCGGTTGCTCTTCGTCGCCCGACTTGCGGAAACACCGACAGAGGCCCGCGTGCTGCGTCGGGCCTGGGGCGACCTGCTCGGCTGTGCATGCTGGGGACGCGAGGGCCGTGATGAGGTCGTTCGGCGTGGTGTAGGTTTTCTTTGAGCCATAGAAGCTTATTGTGTCATTTTCACCAGAGGTGACATGGGCCGCGCTTTGAATCGTTACAATAAACGCAAACCGGGCCCGCGCGAAACGTGGCGTTCGCGCGAGGGTATCAACCCCCCGAGAATTGGAGGAGTCCAATCATGAGCAACGAAACTCGCCGTATTCTGCTGGTCGAAGACGAGAAGGCCATCCGCGACGCCGTGGCGGCCTATCTCGAGCGTGAAAATTACTGGGTCACCGCCGTCGGCGACGGCCAGGAGGCCCTCGAAGAATTCGGGAAGCATCATTTCGACCTGGTGGTTCTCGACCTTATGCTCCCCCGCGTGCCGGGCGAGCGCGTCTGCCGCGCCATTCGCGACAACTCCGATGTGCCTATCATCATGCTGACCGCCAAGGGCGAAGTCGAGGATCGCATCATCGGCCTCGAGCTGGGCGCCGACGACTATCTGGTCAAGCCCTTCAGCCCTCGTGAGCTGGTCGCCCGCGTGCGCGCTCTTCTGCGTCGCGTGCATGCCGATTCCGAGCCCCAGCGCGAGGTGCTCGAGTTCGGCGAGCTGACCATCGACGTGTCCGGCCACAAGGTGCTCGTCAACGACGAGGAAGTGGACCTGACCGCCAGCGAATTCAAGCTGCTCACCACTTTGTCCCGCTACCCCGGCCGCGTGTACTCGCGCATGGAGCTGGTCGAAAAGGTGCTCGGCTACGATTTCGAAGGCTACGAGCGCACGATCGACTCGCACGTCAAGAACCTGCGCGCCAAGATCGGCGACAACCCGCGCAATCCCAAGTGGCTGCACACCGTGCACGGCGTGGGCTACCGCTTCGAGGATCCCACGAAAGTAAGCTAGCGGCCGCCGTGAACCTTCCGTAGCGGCTTAGAAAGGTGGCGTGTGCCATGGCATCACCGGGCGACACTTCGACCAAGGACCGCAAGGGGGTTTTCTCGCGGATCCACGATCGCCTTTTCGAATATTCCTATACCACACGCGTCACCGTGACGTTCGCGCTCGTGGCCATGATGACCGTCATCGTGGCCATGGGCGTTCTTTCGTATGTGTGGGAACAGCATTTCCAGGCTTATACGCGCGAAAACGTGCAGGAGCTGGCCGACGCCACGGCCGAAAGCGTGGCGTCTCGTTACGAATCGAATCATGCCGCAGCGCTCGACGAGGCGCGCAAATCGAACGATTTCTCATATCCGGCGATCGGCATGGACGATGTGCAGCCCGCGCAATCGGCCCATATGCTGCAGCCGGGCATGGGCATCCAGGTCACGTCGGCGCAGGGCGGACAGGTGGTCTACGATTCGTCGCTGCCTAACGGACGCAGGAATTCCGACGGCAACGACCGCGATATCACGGCCGACGCATCGTTCGCCCCCGACGGCAACGACAAGCTTGCAACGTCGTCGATCGTGCTGTCGGACGGAAAGACGGTAGGCTCGGTCCATATGTGGGTGTACGGTTCCGAGGTGCTGCTTTCCAAGGCCGACCAGACGTTCCGCAATCAAAGCTATCAAGCTATGGCGTTCGCGGCCGTCCTGTCGGCCATCCTGGCCTCGTGCATCGGTTTCTTGTTTGCGCGCGGCCTGGTCAACCCCATCAACCGCATGACGCGCACCGCCGCCGCCATCAAAGAGGGCGACCTGTCGGCGCGTACGAACCTCGAAGGCAACGATGAGATAGCCGAGCTGGGCAAGACGTTCGACGCCATGGCCGAAAGCGTCGAGAAGAATCAGCAGCTCGAGCGCCGCCTGACTATGGACGTGGCTCATGAGCTGCGCACGCCGCTGATGGCCATCCAGTCGACCGTCGAAGCGATCGTCGACGGCGTGTTCGAACCCGACGCCGAGCGTCTGGGCACGGTGAACGCCGAGGTCCAGCGTCTGAGCCGTCTAGTCGATGCCCTGTTGCGCCTGTCGCGCCTGGAAAGCCGATCGACGCCCATGAACGAAGAGGTCATCAATGTGGGCGAGCTCATCCGCCCGCTAGTCATGTCGCATGAGGCGTTCGTGCGCGATGCCGGCCTTTCGCTCGAATTCGACGCCGAAGACGAAGTCATGGTGTATGGCGACCGCGACATGATCCGTCAAGCTACGGCCAATTTGATTTCGAACGCGGTGCGTTACACGCCTTCGCCCGGCAAGGTGTCGGTCATCGTGCGCAAGGGCGACATCATGGCGTCGATCGCCGTGCGCGATACGGGCATAGGCCTGTCGCCCGAAGAGTGCAAGATGGTGTTCAACAGGTTCTGGCGCGCCGAGGAAAGCCGCGAGCGTCAGAGCGGCGGCCTGGGCGTGGGCTTGGCCGTCGTGAAGGAAATCGTCGACCGCCACGGCGGCTGGGTGCAGGTGGAAGGCAAGAAGGGCGAAGGCGCCTGCTTCACCATCCACATCCCCTTGTATGATTATGAGCGCATCAAGGCCATGAAGGAAAAGAAGGAGCCCAAGGACAAAAACGCCAGCAAGACGGGCAGCATGCGCAAGCTGAAAACGAAGAAATAGCGCGCGTCCTATGCGGCGCGCATCGAGGCGGGGTTCGCGGATGCGGCCCCGCTTTTCGTCTTTTGCGACGTAACGGCGTTGAAACGGCAGCGCTTTGCCGCTTGCGGCAGGGCCTGGGCTTTGGCATTATTTCACTTTACGGAAATTCTGCGCATCCGCGTATCGAAAGGAACGAAGCCAAGTGTCTCAGCGTAATCCGATGAACGAGCGCTATCAAAGCGAACAGCCCAAGGGCCAGACCAAGAAATCCGCCTCCGCCGCCAAGCCGAAGGCCAAGGCCGCCGCAAGCGTGTATGTGCGCCCTGCCGGCCACACTCCTCAGGAGAAGAAGGCCATTAAGAAGGCCGAGCGCGCCAAGCGCGCCGAGCTCGACCGCATGTTCTACAATCCGCCTACCGACGAGTACAAGAAGCTCCGCCGCATCTGGTGGGTGCTGCTGATCAGCGCTATCGTGCTTACGGTGCTGGGCATGATCATGCCCAACTTCATGCCCGACAACGTCTGGGCCACGTGGATGTGCATCATCCCCGCCTACGGCTGCATTATCGGCGCCCTGTGGCTCGACTTCTCCAAGATTCGCAAGGTTCGCCGCGCGTATCAGATGGAAATGATGAAGAAGCATCCCAAAGAAGTGAAGCAGCACATGGCCACCAACGCCGCCAACCAGGTCGCCCAGGAGAAAGAGGATGCCCGCAAGGCGAAGAAAGAGGCCAAGCAGGTGAAGCGCTTCGGCCACGCCTTCGGCAAGAAGAAAGAAGATGCAGCTCCTGCGCCTTCCGAGGCCGAGCTCAAGGCCCAGGCCGAAAAGGAAGCCGCCGAAGCCAAGGCGAAGGAAGAGGCTTCCAAGCCGATCGCCCAGCTGAAGGCCGAGCGCGAGGCCGCCAAGAAGGCCGCCAAGGCCGAGGAGGCCAAGGAAGCGGAGAAGTCTGCCGAATAGGTCCCGAATTCAATCGAACCGTCGAAACCCCGCCGCCCGGCGGGGTTTCTGCTATACTGCGCTGTCGCGAGGTGCATCGTTGGGCCCTGTGCCTCGTTCGTTTATTCGTTGCCCATAGCCCGTGCGAATTCTTTCGCATGCGGAAAAGGAGAATCTCATGGAGAAAACCGCCGTGAAAGGCGCGTCTTCGGCGCGCGCATCCTATGTTGCCCAGGCAGGCATGATCGGCGCGGTGTACGCCGCCTGCACGCTTGCCGCCCTCGTGCTTTTGCAGGGGCTTGCCTGGGGCCCCGTCCAGTTCAGGATTTCAGAGGCTCTCGTGGTGCTGGCTGTGTTGACGCCCGCCGCCGTGCCGGGCCTGACGATCGGCTGCATCGTGGCCAACCTCGCCAATATGGTCATTTCGGGAACGGGCGCTCTCGGTCTGCTGGACGTGGTGTTCGGCTCGGCTGCGACGCTCGTCGGCGCGTTGTGGTGCCGCAAGTTCGCCTCTCGCCCCGGCATCGCCCTTTTGGGCCCCGTGTTGGCCAACGCGCTCATCGTGCCCGCATATCTTCCCCTGCTGCTGCAGGGCCTGGGCTTCTACACCATTCCCTTCACTACGATCAGCCTCGACGGCGCTTACCTGGCTATGTATCTGTTCGGCCTGGTGGCTACGGGAATCGGCGAAGCCGTGGTGGTGTATGCGCTCGGCATGCCGCTGCTTTCGGCGCTGCGCAAGGCGAATATCTTCAAACATTCGGCTTAGCCGTTCTGCCGGTCGCCGGCCCGCTTAGCATAGTTCGCATTCGGTCGGATGCATATACGCCTTCTGCGCGTCCCAACGGCGCAGGGGGCGTTTTTCATGCTCGCGTGCGCGCGGCCGCTTGCGGCAGGCTTTGTCGCAAAAGAGTAGAATAGGGCTCGAATGTGCGATGTCGGCAGGGGAGGGACGATGCGATACGCGTCGTGCTCGGCATTGCCGCAGCAACGGCCCGCAGGTATGCGGTGCACGACAGAAAGGCATCCATGAACCCTGTTGTTCTTATACCTACGTATATATCGGCGCGCCGCCGCACCGATGCAGGCCCGGTCACGGCCACCTACGACCATACCACCACGCTTTCGACGCAGGGCGAACTGCCGCGCTGTCTCGATTCGCTGCGCAAGGTGCGCGGCCTGGGCCAGATCGTCATCTTGGTGGCTGCCGAATCGGCCATCGAAAACCAGGCGGTCAACAAGATCCGCGACGTGGCCGATCATTTCTCCGATCTGGATATCACCGTGGTCGGATCGCCCGAGCTTGCCATCGTTCGTCAGCGCATGGGGCAGCTGGGCGTGTCCGTGGGCGACGAAATAGGCCTGACGGGTTACGGCGCCGTGCGCAACCTGGGTCTGCTCGTGGCCGATATGCTCGATTTCGACGCGGCCGTGTTCTTGGACGACGACGCCGTGGTCGAAGACGAGGCGTTTCTCGAGAAGGCCATGTACGGCCTAGGCAAGCTGACGCGCCGCGGCATTCCCATCCTTGCCAAGACGGGCTATTACCTCAACAAGGAGGGCAGCTATCGTTCCAGCAGGTCGCAGAAGTGGTACGACCGATTCTGGGAACAGGGCCGCGCGTTCAATGAATGGATCGAAAAGGCCATGCACGGCCCGCGCCTTTCCCGTTCCAACCATGTGTGCGGCGGCTGTTTGGCGTTGCACCGCGAAGCGTTCAGGCGTGTGTCGTTCGATCCTTGGATCGCCCGTGGCGAAGACCTGGACTATATGCTCGATCTGCGCATGTACGGCAGCGACATCTGGTTCGACAACCAGTGGCATATGCGCCATCTGCCGCCCGATACCCCGCGCGAAGGCCTGCGTTTCCGCCAGGACATCTTCCGATGGCTCTATGAGCATCGCAAGGTGGAATACGCCCGTACGCAGATCGATCTGCTACAAATCAAGCCGCAGTCGCTGCTGCCGTATCCCGGTCCGTTCTTGCAGCCGGGCGTTGCCAAGCGCGCGAAGCGCACGGCATGGCTTCGATCGATCGGCCGTCCCGACGGCAAGGGGTACCGCAAGGCCGCGAAATCGGCGACCACCGACGCGGCTCGCTATGCGGAAGAGAACTGCGCGAATTATTTCCAATTCCAGTTCAAGTGGCCCACCATCATGGCGCGCCTCGAAAACGACGTCATCATGCAGTCGGCGCTGGCGGGTTCGTCCAACCAGGAGAAAGAGCGCATCCACGAGATGCGCGCCGCAACGCGCGCCGCGGGCGGCGTGAGCCCCGGCGAGACCACTGAAATCAGGCTCAACCTCGGGGCGGGGGAATAACGCATGGAGATGTTCATCGTCGCGGCCCTCGCGGGCGTGCTGGTCGGCGTGCTGTCGGGTCTGCTGGGAATCGGGGGCGGCGTGGTCATGGTACCGCTGTTCAGGCTGGTGTTCGGGCTCGACCCTATCGCCGCTACGGCCACGTCGCTGTTCACGATCATCCCAACGTCGCTTTCGGGCATGACCAAGCACGCGCGCAACAAGACGTGCGTGATCCGCGTCGGCGTGATATGCGGCTTGGCGGGAGCGGTGCTCTCGCCGATCGGCGTGCTTGCCGCCGCCGCGTCGCCCGCATGGATGGTGATGGGCGCTGCGGCGCTCGTCATCGCCTATTCGGCGTACACCATGTTCAAGAAAGCGCTCGCCGCGCCCAAGGCCAAGGCCGAAGGCGACGCGGGCGCTTCCGCTTCTTCGAAGCCGGTCTCAAGCGCAGGGTCCAAGGCGCCCGATGTCGACGCATCCGATGTGCGCTTCGCCCTGAAGCCGGCCTTCGTGGCGAAGGTGGCGGCGATCGGCATCGTGGCAGGCTTCTTGAGCGGCTACGTGGGCGTGGGCGGCGGCTTCATCATGGTTCCGCTGTTCATGGCGCTGCTCGGCGTGCCCATGCGCCTCGCGTCCGGCACTTCGCTGCTGGCTGTGTGCATTCTGGCGATTCCCGGCGCGGTGGAGCAGGGAATCCTGGGCAACATCGACTATCTTGTGGGCATTGCGACGGCGGCAGGCTCCATTCCCGGCGCCATTTTGGGAGCGGGATTGGTCAAACGCGCGCCCGAGCGCGCCCTTCGCTTCGCATTCGCAGCGTTTCTGCTGGTCGTCGCCGTCGTGCTGACGGTAAACGAACTTAGGATCATCGGATAAGGAGAAGTTTTCGTGACCATCAACAACATAAAGGCGAATTACGCGAAGCTGATCGACCTGGTTTTGTTCACCGTAGCCACGCTTGCCGCCGCGGTGCTCGTCATGGGCGTCTGCCGCCCGTCGATGTTCGGCAACCTGAACGTGATCGCGGGCGTTTCGTTCACCGTGTCGCTCGCGCTGCTGATCTATCTGCATCTCAACCCCGATTCGGTGCGTGCGCGTCAGTCGGATACCATCCTGAAAATCGCTCGCGAAACGCTGGCATGCTTCCAAGAAGGTCTTAACGTGGAAACGGCGCAGAAGGTGTGCCGCTTGCTGCTTCCCGCCACGGGCGCACAGGCGGTTGCCATCACCGACAGGGAATACATCCTGGGATATGTGGGCCTGGAAGAGGCGCCCAGCACGCCCGGCACCCCTATTCGCACGAAGGCCACGCATGCCACGATCGAAGACGGCCGCATCCGTGCGCTGCATACACCCGAAGAAATCGGTTTTCCCACGAAAGCCAAGAACCTGCGCGCCGGCATCATCGTGCCGCTGCGCCGCGGCGACGCCATCATCGGCACGTTGAAGTTCTACTACCGCCACGCCAACGATATCACCGAGACGCAGCTGGCGCTGGCCGAAGGCCTTGGCGAGCTCATGTCCACCCAGATTGCCGCGGTGGAGCTGGAGCAGCAGACCAAGCTGGCCACCACCATGGAGCTCAAGGCGCTGCAGTCCCAGATCAATCCGCACTTCCTGTTCAATACGATCAATACCATCGCATCTCTCGTGCGTACCGACCCCGACCGTGCTCGCATGCTGTTGCGCGAGTTCGCGATCTTCTATCGCCGTACGCTCGAAAGCTCCGACGACCTGGTGGAGCTGATGAAGGAAATCGACCAGACCATGCGCTACTTCACGTTCGAGGTGGCGCGTTTCGGCGAAGATCGCCTGGTCATGGACGTCGATGTGGAGCCGGGCCTGGAAGACCTCATGGTGCCCGCGTTCATGGTTCAGCCCCTTGTGGAAAACGCCGTGCGCCACGCCATGCCGCAGGAGGGACAGCTGCGCATCGCCGTGGAGGCGTACAGCGAAGGCGACGACGTGTATATCTCCGTGTCCGATAACGGCATCGGCATGGACGCCGAGCAGCAGCGCAAGCTTCTCAGCCCGTCCGCATCGAAGGGCTTGGGCATCGCCATGAAGAATATCAGCGAGCGCTTGACCGGCTACTACGGTACCGAATCGCGCATGCAGGTCGATTCCACTCCCGGCAACGGCACGTGCGTGAAGATGTATCTCAAGGACGCCTTGCTCGACGAATAGGCCCGGATGGGCGGTGGACGGCGCCAGGCATGCGCATGTCCGGCTTCCGGCGGACGGTATGCGCACTGAAACAAACGGCGTGTTATTGTCGGCGAACGGTTTATTCCGAGGCGATTCTCTGTCGATATAAGGAGAATGATGCCCATCCTGTCCCATTCCATCCGAACTTCTTCACGGGGCTGCATATTTCGGCTAATATGCAAGAACGGTTTGAGGCGGGTCGATGCATTCGCCAAGGGTGATGGAGGACGTTTTGCTTAACGCAATTATCGTAGACGACGAAGCGCCTGCGCGTTCCGAGCTTCGCTATCTGCTCGGCGAAGTCGGCGGTGTCGAGGTTTTGGCCGAAGCGGCAAGCGTGCGCGAGGCCATCGAGAAAATGCAGAGCTATCCTGTGGACGTGCTGTTCCTGGATGTGAGCATGCCCGAGGTAACGGGCATTCAGTTCGCCGAGGCCCTGCAGCGCCTGAAGAATCCGCCGGCGGTCATTTTCGTTACCGCTTATAGCGAGCATGCCCTCGAAGGCTTCAAAGTGAACGCGGTCGACTACTTGGTCAAGCCTGTCGAAATCGACCGTCTGCATCAGGCCGTGAACCGTGCCACCGAGCATGTCACCCTGCACGTGAAGGCTACTCAGTCCGAGCGTATTCCCGTCGAAAAGGGCGGCAAGAAGATCCTCATCGCGATCGACAGCATCCGCTACGTCATGGCTCGCGACGATTACGCCTACCTCCAGACCGATTCCGACCGCTACTTCTCCACGGTTTCGCTGGCTCAGCTCGAGAAGCGCCTGGACGGCCACGGATTCTTCCGCGTGCATCGCGGCTACCTGGTCAACCTTGCCATGGTCGAGGAAGTCGAACCCGTGGCGGGCGGCACTCTGCTGCTCACCCTGAACGGCGTGGAAGACAAGATTCCGGTTTCTCGCCGCCGCGTGTCCTCCCTGAAAAAGGCGTTGGGCCTCTAGGTCTTTCCGCCTCATATGATGAATAGCGAAGCCGCGCCCGAAAGGCGCGGCTTTTTACGTGCCGCGAATCACATGTCAGGGCCCGCCTGCTCGCACCTGATATGGCGCCGCGCCCGGGCTATTCCTTCGCGGATGTCCTGGCGCGTGCGCAGTCGCCGGGCTGCATCGACTCCCGCGGCTTGCTCGATCGCATCGCTCACGGGGCTGCGATAGCCGAACAGGAACCAGTTTTCCGCCAAGTGGCCGCCTTCCATGCGAATGAGCGCGTCGGCCACCTGGGCCGCGTTGAAGCGCCAGTGCAGGTCGCTTCGCATCAGACGCATGGCGAAAAACGCCGCGTAGCAGATCGCGAAATGGGCGCGCATATGCTCGTCCCGCGGCGTGGGATACGGCGAAGGCGAGAAGTCGGATTCGAGAACCTGGAACGGCTCGGCAAGACGCCACAGCTCGCGGTACAGGTGGAATACCTCGGGCGCCTTCAGGCCCAATTCGCTGGTCACGATGCACGCGTAGCCGTCCAGGGCGCCGTTTTCGGCATCGCCGCGCCCGCCTTGGCGCCGCAAGGCGTAATCGCGGCCCCAGAAAACGATATCGCGCACGCGGACGCGCTTGGCGGCCTGGGGGCCTCCTTCGGGCGCGTCGACGGCTTTTACCGTGGCGGTGCGCACGCGCGATTTGATGCGGTAGTTGCCCGAGCGGCTGGTGGTGTAGCCCTGGTCGTCCACGATCCAATGCCGCATGTCTTCGACGGCGGTTTCGAGGGGGCGGTGCATGATGAAGCCGTCGCCTTGCGCGCCGAGCATTTTCATGATCGCCTCCGCACGGGACAGGCGTCCCGCCACCATGACCACGCGCCGGGCGCCCATGTTCTTCTTGATATCGTCGGCCAGGCGGCGCACGGCGTGTTCGTCGGGATCGGCCTCGATGAGCCGATAGCCCGCAGGCATGCCGTCTTCGTCGAGCACCATGGCCAGGCAGACGGCCATGCGGCCCCCGACATCGTCCGCGCCCGCCGAATCGACGTCGTCGGTGTCGTCGAAGGCGAAGGCTCCCAAGACCACATGAGCGCACGTGAGGGGCGCGTGATGGGGCCTGATGCGCTCGTAGGCGGCTCGCATCGAGTGCGCGATGCGCTCGTCGGCGTGGGCGATCGCGGGTAGCACGCGGTAGGCCTCGTCGATCGCGAAATCGCACGGGCGCGGAAACGATTCTCGCCGCTCCCAGGTTTCGTGCTTGGGTGAGGCGTGCAACACGCGCTCGACGGTGAAGATCTCGAACGCGCGCCGCGCCGTGAACGCGTCGGTGCGCGAGGGTTTGGCCCGTTCGCCGCCTGCGTCTTCGACCGCCTTCGCGCGCCGGGCATCGCGTTCGGTGGGGCCTATGGCGCGTTTCGCTTCCAGCGCGTCAAGGTAGGCCAGCGCGATCGCCACGCCCCAGCGGGCCGATTCCGTGCGGTTGGCGTCGATGGTGCAGTCGGGCGGAAACGCGAATTCGATCGCCGCGCGCTGCGAGCGCCGCTCTTCGTTCATGGCGGCCACGCGCTCCTCGAAATGGGCGATGGGGTCGGCGTATTGCCCGGCGTAGGCGTCGGCGTATCCGATGGTTTCGATCGTGCGCGTTTTGGTGGTGCCGTCTTCGCGGTAATTCTGAACGATGGAAAGATAGATACGGCCGTTGCGTTTCGTTTTCTTGAGGTGCATGGCGGGCCTTTCTTCGGCGGAATGCGGGCCGTTTCGGGACGGCCTGCCTTTCGTGCTTTTTGTGCGGCGAGGAGGTTTCGCGAGATTCGTACCCCGCAATACCCCGCATAAATATAAAAGCTTTGTACAGAAGATGCAATCATTTCCCCAGGTAAATGGCGCATACATGGGCAGAGTGGCGAATATGTCCTTCCGAAATCATACGACGTCGTACGAGGAAGGCCGCGCCGATACAATTTCTGTGCCGCATCATCGGCGGCAGCGACGAAGAGGATTTCACGACTCGGCGTCGCAGACGAAGCGATCGTTTGTAGGAAATGAAGGGAGCGGTCATGGCGTCGTCGAAAGACGGATTGACCTATCGCCAGAAGATGCTTCAGGCGAACAAAGAAGCGAAGGCCACGGTGGTCTCGCTCGTGCTCTGCATCGTGGTTTGGGCCGTCGCGGGCTTCGGCCTTGCCGGCCTCGATGTGAAGGTGTTCGGCACGCCCGTGTGGATCATCGGCGGCACGGTAGGAACGTGGCTGTTCGCCGTCGCGGCGGCGGTGTTCCTGGCGAAGCGCGTCTTTGCCGATTTCGATCTGGACGACGAGGAAGAAGGTGCCGACCGTGACTAATGCCATCGGACTCGCGGGCTTGGTGCCCGTGCTTGTATTCTTGCTGGCGGCCTTGGGCCTCGCGCTCGTGGTGCGCAGGAAGTCGCGCGCCGCTTCGACGGGCGGATTCGTCAAGGAATATTTCATCGGCGACCGTGCGCTGGGCGGCTTCGTGCTTGCCATGACCACGATCGCCACGTACGGCTCGGTGAGCTCGTTCGTGGGCGGCCCCGGCCAGGCGTGGAATGTCGGCTTCGGCTGGGTCTACATGGCTACGGTGCAGGTCGTCACGCTGTTCCTGCTGTACGGCATCATGGGCAAGAAGATGGCGCTCGTGTCGCGCAAGCTCGGCGCCGTCACGGTCATCGACGTGATCCGCGAGCGTTACCAGTCCAACGCGCTGGCTGTGGCCGCGGCGTTCATCTTGGTGCTGTTCTTCGCCGCCACCATGGTGGCCCAGTTCGTCGGCGGCGCGAAGCTGTTCGAGGCCGTGACGGGCTATTCCTACGTCACCGGCCTGTTCCTGTTCGGCGCGGCCGTGATCATCTTCACGGCGGTCGGCGGCTTCCGCGGCGTGGCCGTGACCGACGCGCTGTGCGGCATCGCCATGCTAGTGGGCATCGCCGTGCTTGCTGGCGGCATCTTCAGCGCAGGCGGCGGCTACGAGAACGTGATGAACACCATCCAGGCCAATCGTCCCGAGCTGCTCGAGCCCTTCGCCGGCGGCGCCATGCCCTTGAGTCTGTACTTCACGCAGTGGCTGCTGGTGGGCGTGCTGACGTTCTGCCTGCCCCAGTCGGTCGTCCGTTGCATGGGCTACAAGGATACCAAGTCGCTGCATAGGGCCATGATCTGGGGCACCGTCATCATCGGCGCCATGATGATCGGCGTCACCGCCCTGGGTACGCTGTCGGCGGGCGTTCTGACCGAAGACCTTGCCGCATACGGCGGAAGCGTCGACAACATCATCCCGATCGCCATCGCGCAGACGTTGCCCCCGTGGCTTGCGGGCATCGCGATCATCGGCCCCATTGCCGCGTCCATCTCGACGGTTTCGTCGCTGCTGATTGCTTCCTCTTCTGCGATCATCAAAGACCTGTGGTTGCATCGTGTCGAGGAGAAGGGCGTCGAAGTGCAGGACAAAAACGTCTCGCGCTTCAGCCAGATCGCCACGTTCGGCATCGGCGTCATCGTGTTCGTGCTGGCCGTCACCCCGCCCGACGTGATCTGGAAGATCAACATGTTCGCGTTCGGCGGCCTGGAAACGGCGTTCTGCTGGGTGTTCGTGGGCGCGCTGTTCTGGAAGCGTGCGAACAAGACGGGCGCGATCGCGTCCATGGTGGGCGGCACGCTGACCTATTGCTTCACCATGGCGATCGGCTTCAAGCTGTTCGGCCTGCATCAGATCGTGATCGGCATCACGGTGGCGCTCGTGCTCATGGTGGTCGGCTCGTACCTGGGCAAGCCCAGCGACAAGAAGATGCTCCAGGTGTTCTTCCCGGAGAAATAGCGCGAACTGCGTTCGCGTGCGACAGTTCCGAGCGGGCGAAGGATTCCCCTTCGCCCGCTTTTGCATTCGAGCCGAACTGCCTGGTAGCGAAGGTTGAGCCATCTGGCTTGGCTTGCGGGCTTTTCGGCGTGGCGTGCGTGTATCGTTGCACTTTCGAGCTTGGTTTGAAATACTGTTGTAATACGGTATTACAAGAAACCGACGAAAGGGGAAGCCATGGATGCGGTGGTTACGGCACGGGTTCCTGTCGAGGTGAAAGAGCAGGGGGCGCGGGTGTTGCGCTCGATCGGGGCCACGCCCACCCAGCTCGTGAACGCGGCGTATTCGTACGTGCTCGAAACGGGCACGCTCCCGTGCGCGCACGCGCGCGGCGAGGCCCGATCCGTCGACGGTCGGTCGGTGAAAACGCCCACGCCTGCGCAACGCGATGCGCTGCAGGCGGCCCTTGCTTCCATGACGCGCGAAGTTCCCGAGTCGTTCTGGCTGGACTGCTCTTACAAGGAACTCCTGGAAGAAGGGAGGCGCGCCGATTATGAGGCTCTTGCTTGATACGAACGCGCTGATCGACCTTTTCGGTCGCCGCTAGCCCTTTTTCGCCGATTGCGAGCGCCTTATGCTGATGCGCCTGTTCGGAGATGCCGAGCTATGGACGTCCGCGAAATCCTACACCGACGTCTTCTATATCTTGAAAAAGCCGCTCGGATCAAAAGCGGTGCAGCGCATGTTTCTGGAAAGCATGGAATACCTGAACGTATGCTCGATCGACGGCGCCGATATAGCCAGGGCGGCCTCGCTGGAATGGCCCGATTTTGAGGACTGCCTGGTGTCCGTCGCGGCGGAAAAGATCAAAGCCGATTACATTCTGACGCGTGACGTGCGCGGGTTTTCGGCGTCGAAGATCCCTGCGTGCTCGGCTACGGAATTCTTCGAAGAATACGGCCGCTCCAAGGGCGTGTTCTACGATTTGGGGGAATAGGCCTGCACGGGGCTTCGCTGCGAATAAAAAGAGGCGGCCGGATGCGTGTCCGGCCGCCTCTTGGGCGTATATGTCTGTGCGTCGAGGGATTACTCTTCGGGCGTTTCCTCGACGGCTTCCCGGGCATCAGCGGCGCGTTCGGCGTCGATGCGGTAGAGCACGCGCATCACGGCGTCGCCGAGGGCGCGGATGGTCACGCCCGAGTTGTCGGGCAGATGCAGATGCATGCAACGGCGCCCGCGCTCGATGAGGATGGACAGGTCGGCCGCGGCCTGCGCCTTCGCAAGCGTTCCCAGGCTTTCGGCCTCGACGTGCGAAAGCGGGATGTCTTTAAGCTCGTCGGCCGAAATGATCAGGAACACGCCCTTGTTGGGGCCGCCCTTGTGCAGCTGGCCGGTGGAGTGCAGATAGCGCGGGCCGATTTCCAGGCACGATGCCACGCCCAGCTTGTCCGCCACGCCATGGCGGATGGTCTCAAGCGCTTCGCGGCGCCCTTCGCCGTCGAACGGCAGAAATGCGTTGAGCGCGAAGTAATCGCCCGGCTGCACGGAGGAGAACAGGTTATACAGCGCGTCTTCGATCATATCGGCCTTGACGCACGGGGCCATGGTGACCTCGGCTTCGCCCATATGCACATGGCCGATGAAGGGCTCTTCGAAATCGGGCTCGGGCTGGCCTTCTTCCAGAATCTTGAGCGCGGCGGCTTTGGTGGACGCCACGTCGGGCTGGTCGAACGGGCAGACCTTCATCAGGTAGCCGCACATGGCTACGGCGTATTCCCACATGACGAAGTGCTCGGCCAGCTCGGCCGCGCTTTCGATGCGGAACGAGAGCCGCGGAATGGCGTCGTCCAGGTAGGCCAGGCTGAGGTCGAAGTTCTTGCGCTCGTCCCACAGGTCGGTCTTGGTGGAGTACGTGATCACGCAGCGGTCTTTGGGGTCTTCGGCCAGAAGCAGCGTATCGATTTCGATGTTGGGCAGGATGCCGAGGCCGTTTTTGCCCAGGCTTTCGGCCACCAGCTGCTCGATCCACAGGCCCAGAACGCGGCCGCGCTTCGGCGTGAAGAAGCAGAACTTGTCGCGGCCCGCCAGGTAGTTGTCGAACAAAAACGATGCCAGCGCGATGGCCGGGTTGTCCACGGCGTCTTCGCTGCAGGCCTGCTCGGCCTCTTTGGCGTGGCCCAGGAAATCGGCCAGGTCGATGCCGGCAAGCGCGGCGGGAACCAGGCCGAACACGGACAGCGCGCTGAATCGGCCGCCCACGGTGGGTTCGCCGGGGAAGCAGGCGCGCCAATGCTCGTCGAGCGCGCGGGCCTCAAGGCCGCTGCCAGGGTCGGTGATCGCCACCAGGTGCGATGGAATCTGCTTGGCGGGCATGGTTTCGGCGAAGTGGTCCACCACGGCGTCCAGGACGCTGCGCATCTCGATGGTGCCGCCCGACTTGCTGGAAACCAGCACGAGCGTCTTTTCCAGGTCGATGCCGGTCAGGATGGTGCGCACGCGCACGGGAGACACGGAGTCGAGCACCTTGAAATCGACGGCGTTGCGGTCGATCTTGTTGTATTTGGTGATGGTCATCGGGGCCTGGGTAGAACCGCCCTGACCGATGAGCAGCACGGTCTCGATGCCTTCGGCGATCGCCTTGGCGGCGAAGGCCTGGATCTGCTCGCAGGGATACGGCGGGTTGGTAGCCAGGTCGGCCCAGCCCATGAAATCGGCAGCGCAATCGCACGCGTCCTCTTCGAACGCGTAGAGCGTGTGGTCCTTCGCGTGGATGCGGCTGGCAACCTTATCGCGCACCAGGGTTTTCGCAGCGGGATAGAGTTTCTCGGTTTCGCTGGCAAGCATGGGCGTCTCTTTCTCGAAAACGATATGCAAGAAAATGGCGCACGAAAAGAACGTGCGCCATCGTGGTATTTTCGCTTTGTCTGCATAGTGTACCAAATGGGGCGTATCGCCCGCCACTTTATGCGCCCTCATGTGGAGAGACAGTGATGCGGGCCGCGTTTCGAGCGGTTGCTTCGCCGCAAGCCCCCGCGCTGCCCGTTTTGGGCGGAAACGCAGCGTTTTGCCTGATGGATCGCGCGCATCGGCTATCTGCCCATAAAAACGGCCGGCCCCTTCGAAAAGGAGGCCGGCCGTTCGCCTCGCGCTTTTGCAACGGTTGCTTAACAGATGCGCGGAAGTTGCTCGCCCACCAGCATATCCAGGATGCGCTTGCTGCCGAATCCGGTCTGCAAAAACACCTTGGGGCCGCGCTCGGGCGACGCCTCGGTCACTTCGCCGATGATGGCGGCGTCGGCGCCGTACTTGTTCGCGCGCATGGCGGCAAGGGCGGCGTCGGCCTGGTCGGCCGGAACCACGCAGACCATTTTGCCCTCGTTGGCCACCTGCAGCACGTCGTAGCCCAGCATGTCGCATGCGCCGCGCACCACGTCTTTCACGGGCACGTCGTCTTCGCGCACCACGATGTCGACGCCCGACTGGGCGGCGAACTCGTTGAGCGTGGAGGCCAGGCCGCCGCGCGTGGGGTCGCGGAAGCAACGCGTTTCGGGCGCGGCTTCGAGCACCTCGGCGATCAGATGGTTCAGCGGCGCGGCGTCGCTTTCGACCGGCGCGGCGAACGAAAGGCCCTCGCGCTGGGTCATGATGGCAATGCCGTGGTCTCCCATGGTGCCGCTGACGAGCACCTTGTCGCCGGGCTTGCAGTGCGTACCCGACAGGCTGCGCTCGGCAGGGATCAGGCCGACGCCAGCGGTGTTGATGTAAATGCCGTCGCCGTGGCCGCGGTTGACCACCTTGGTGTCGCCCGTCACCACGTGCACGCCCGCCTCTTCGGCGGTTTCGGCGATCGTGGCGCAGATGCGGCGCAGGTCGTCCATGGGGAAGCCCTCTTCCAGCACCATGCCCACCGACAGGTACTTCACGCGCGCGCCGCTGGTGGCCACGTCGTTCACCGTGCCGCACACGGCCAGGCGGCCGATGTTGCCGCCAGGGAAGAAGTGCGGGGTCACCACGAAGGTGTCGGTGGAAAACGCCAGACGCTCGCCCGGCGCGGGTGCGGGCAGAACGGCGGCGTCGTCGCCCTGGGCAAGCTCTTTGCTGCCGTAGGATGCGGCGAACACTTCGTCGATGATCCTTTTCATCATGGTGCCGCCGGATCCATGTCCAAGCAAAACGGTTTCGTCATTCATGGAAAGTGCTCCTTGGTCTGCGTTTCATGCGGCCCGGGCGCGCAGGGCGCCGACGCGCGCATCGTGTGTTGCAGACAAGCTTAGTCCTGCTTGGCGTTGCGGCGGCGGTAGACGGCCGGCAAGAGGTCGTTATTCATAATTCTTGTATAGGCGTCGGGGTTCGCGTCGAACTGCTCGCGCATGTCCTGGCCGGTTATCGCTTCGTCCCAGGGGGATGTTCCAGCGCGTTTTCGAGTCTCCGGGAAAGGGTCTGGTTCACGTGGCGCGTTTAGCTCTGGGCTGTGGGTTTTCCGCCGGGCAGGTCGGCCCATATCGCAAGAGGGGCGGAACTGTTTGAGCACAGACCCTTCCGCCCCTCCCATTGCGGCCGCCTGTCCGCTTTTCAAGCGGCCGTGTCAGACCGGAAAGATTAGTAGTACCGGTAGTACGCCGCGCAAGATCCCTCCGAGCTCACCATGCATGGACCCACCGGGTTCTCGGGGCTGCATACGGTGCGGAATAGCGGGCATTCGTTGGGCGCCATGATGCCGCGCAGCACGTCGCCGCAGCGGCAGCCGCGTGGTTCGTGGGTCTCTTCGATTTCCGGCTCGAAACGGCGCAGCGCGTCGAACTGCGCGTACTGTTCGCGAATGCGGTAGCCGCTGCCCTCGATCGGGCCCAGTCCGCGCCAGGTGGCGGTGCAGGTTTCGAACACGTCGTCGATCGCGGCCAGGGCTACGGGGTTGCCTTCGGCCATGACGCCGCGGGCGTAGGCGTTCTCGATTTCGGCGCGGCTTTCATGCAGCTGGCGCATCAGCATGGCGATGCCCTGCAGCACGTCGAGCGGCTCGAAGCCGGTGATCACGCCGGGAATGCCGTACTTTTCGGCCAGGAATCGGTACGGTTCGATGCCGATGATGGTGCTCACGTGGCCGGGCAGGATCAAGGCGTCCACCTTCAGCTCGGGATCGCCCATCAGCACGTCCAGGGCGCCCGGCATGTTCTTGTGGGCGGCGTACACGCTGAAGTTCTTCAGGCCCAGCGCAGCCGCGCGCTTGATGGCCATGGCCACCAGCGGGGTGGTGGTCTCGAAGCCCACGCCCACGAACACCACGGGGCGGTCGGGGTTGGCCTGCGCGATGCTCAGCGCATCGAGCGGCGAATACACGATGCGCACGTCGCGGCCCGCCGCCTGCTCCTTGAGCAGCGAAGACGAGCTGCCGGGTACGCGCGTCATATCGCCGAACGTGGTCAGGATCACGTTTTCCACGCGAGCCAGGGCGATCACGGTGTCGATGTCGCGGTTGGCGGTGACGCACACGGGGCAGCCCGGGCCGCTGGCCAGCTTGCAGCCTTCGGGCATGAGGTCGCGGATGCCGTTGCGGGCGATGGCCACGGTGTGGGTGCCGCACACCTCCATGAGCGTGGCGTGTTCGGGCGCGAGCGCCTGGATGCTCTTGATCAGGCCGCGCGCCAGCACAGGGTCTTTGAAGCTGTTCTGATCGACCATGGCCCTACACCGCTTCGGCGTCGGCCAGTTCGGGAAAATCCCTGATCAGATCGAGCGTTTCCTGGGCGAACTGCTCGTCGACCACCTCGATGGCGAAGCCTGCGTGCACGAGCACGTAATCGCCCACGCCGGCCTGCGGGGTCAGGTCCACCGAAACCTTGCGCGTGACGCCCAGAATATCGACGGTGGCAAGGTTGTCCTCGCCGATTTCGGCGATCCTAGCGGGAATTGCCAAGCACATATTCGTCCTTTCTCGCATGCGGCGCGCCGCGCCCGCCATGCGCGTATATCGAAGAGGGCGCCGCGTCACGGGAACCGGCGTCCGTCCGGTTAATCTTGCGTCGCGAAGCGGGCCTGCGCCACCACGGCCTGGCCGAAGGAGACCGCGCCGTCGTTGGGCGGAAGCTCCTGGGAAAGCGCCACGGTGAACCCGGCCGTTTGCAGCAGGGCCACGGTGCGCTCGGTCAGGTAGCGGTTCATGAACACGCCGCCGCCCAGAGCTACGGTGGAAATGCCGTAGGCGGCGTTGGCCATCAGGCACGCCTGGGCGATCGCTGTGGCGAAGGCGTTGTGCACCTTCGCGGCCATGAACGAGGTTTCCATGCCGGCTTCCATATCGTCCAGCATGCCCTCGAACATGCTCTCGGCGTCCAGCAGCACGACGCTCGTGTCGTGGGCGGTGCTGGTTTCCAGGGCGGTGTTCTTCACGATGCCGATTTCATAGCTCGCATCGGTGTTCACGCCGGCGATGGCCGCTTCCAGCATGATGGCCGCCTCGCCTTCGTAGGTGGGCTGCGTGCAGATGCCCAGCAGCGCGCTGACGGCGTCGAGCAGACGGCCCGCGCTCGAGGTCATGGGGCAGTTCAGGCCTCGCTCCACCATGCGTTCGCAGGTGTCGGCCGCATCTCCCAGGCTTGCCAGGGCACGCTTGGCAGCGGGGTGCTCCAGCAGGTCGTACTG
The DNA here is from genome assembly GCF_959608125.1 of uncultured Slackia sp. Classification (GTDB taxonomy): domain Bacteria; phylum Actinomycetota; class Coriobacteriia; order Coriobacteriales; family Eggerthellaceae; genus Slackia. Next base: position 4,087 of record NZ_CAUHPG010000007.1, on the reverse strand, counting down.
CCACAGCACGCCGTAGGCCATGCGCAGCGGGTTCTTGATGGCCGCCGCACCGCCCGGCATGGGCACGTAGGAGAAGTTGGCGAAGCGCTCGAAATCGGTGCGGTTGCACAGCATGACTTCGCCGCCCCAGATGGCGCCGTCCACGCCGTAGCCCGTGCCGTCGAAGGCCACGCCGATCACGGCTTCGTCCAGGTTGTTTTCGCCCATGACGGCGGCGATGTGCGCGTGGTGGTGCTGCACCTTGCACAGGGGCAGGCCCTCGTCGTGGCGCTCGGCCGCCCACTTGCTGGACAGGTATTCGGGATGCATGTCGCACGCCACGGCGGCGGGCTCGGCCTCGAAAAGGCCCTCGAAGCGCGCCAGGGTGTCGAGCCACGCGTCGTAGGTCTCGGCGTTTTCCATATCGCCGATGTGCTGGCTGACGAAGGCGTCTGCGCCGCGCAGCAGGCAGAAGGTATTCTTCTGCTCGGGGCCTGCGGCCACGATGGTGCGCGGCGAGCCGTCGGGCAGGGTGGTGCCGTCGGTTTTGCCGGTCGCCACGGGCAGGGGCGCGAATCCGCGCGCGCGGCGGACGGTCTGCACCGCTTCGCCCGCGCTGCCTGCGGTGATGACGCGCACGACGGAATCGTCGAAGCGGGTGCGGATGGGGCGGTCGTTGCCCACGAACGCGTCGGCGATGCCGTGCAGCGCCACGAAGGCCTCGTCGTCTTGGGTCTGGATGGGTTCGTCATGCAGGTTGCCCGAAGTCATGACCAGCGGGCCGTCGAACGCGTCCAGCATGAGGTGCTGCAGCGGCGTGTAGGGCAGCATGGCGCCCACTTCGCCCAGTCCGTCGGCCAGGCCTTCCGCGAAATGCGCGCCCGGCTTCTTGCGCAGCAGCACGATCGGGCGCTGCGGGCCGGTGAGCTGGCGCTCTTCCGCGTCGTTGACCAGGCAGTCTTTGCGCAGGGCGTCCAGCGTGGGATACATGGCCGCGAGCGGCTTGGTGCCGCGGCGCTTGCGGCGGCGCAGCTCGGCCAGCGCGTCGGCGTTGCGCGCGTCGCATGCCAGGTGGAAGCCGCCCAGGCTCTTCACGGCTACGATACCGCCGTTTTTCAGCAGGGCGACGGACGCGTCGATGATCGCGTCGGACGATGCCGGGTCGGCGCCCACGCGGGGCGTGCCGTCGGCGTCGGCGGGCGCTTTCGCCTGCTCGGCTTCGCGATGGCGCGCCAGGTCGGCTTCGGCGTCGAGCGCGCGGTCGACCGTGCGCCACGTCAGGTGCGGGCCGCATTCGAAGCAGGCGTCGGGCTGCGCGTGGAAGCGGCGGTCTTCGGGGTCGGCGTATTCGGCGGCGCACTGCTCGCACATGGCGAACTTCTCCATGGACGTGTATTTGCGGTCGTAGGGAAGCTTGTCGATGATCGTGAAGCGCGGGCCGCAGTTGGTGCAGTTGATGAAGGGATAGCGATACCGGCGGTTTTCCGGATCGAACAGTTCGGCCGCGCATTCGGGGCAGGTTGCCAGGTCGGGCGACACCAGCGTGGTGGCCTGGGCGTCGCCTTCGTCGGAATAGCGGATCGAGAACTCCTTGAAATCGGCCAGGGGCACTTCCTTCATCAGGATCTCGCTGACGCGCGCGGCTGCGGGCGCATGGTCGGAAATCTCGAGCACGAAATCGTCGAGGTCTTTAGATTCGCCTTCGGCGTGGATGAACACGCCTGCCGTGGCGTTGAGTACCCAGCCGCAGATCAGGTGCCTGCGTGCGGCTTTATAGACGAAGGGGCGGAACCCCACCCCTTGCACGATGCCGTGCACTTCTATGTCGAGAGCTTCTTTCATGATTCTCCTGTCTTTTCGCTTGAGCCGCGCGGCCGCGGCCGTTCGCCCCTAGCGGGAGGGGTAGACGGCCGAGCTGGCGGGCGTATGGGGATGGTCGTGGGCCCAGGCCCGGGCCATGTCGCCGCCCGCGCCCCCGTGATAGGGGCCGTTGCCCGTGGTGGTCATGGTCAGATGACCGTGCGTCACGCCCTTGGTGCCCAGGATGATGTTGGAAATGGATTGCACCAGCGCGCTTTCGCCGCGCAGGATGATCACTTCCATGCAGGTGTGCGCGTCCAGGTGCACGTGCAGGCAGGTGACGATCTGTTCGTAGTATTCGTGCTGGATGGTGTCCAGCTTGTCGCGCACGTCGCCCGAATGGTGGTCGAACACGATGGTGAGCGTGCCCATGACCTCTTCGCCGGGCAGCGTGCAGTCTTCTTCCGCAAGGGCCTCGCGAACCAGGTCGCGCACGACTTCGCTGCGGTTTTTAGCCAGTCCGCGCTTGGCCACCAGGGCGTCGAAGCGCATGAGCAGGTCCTCGGGCATGGCTACCGAGAACCGCATGAGGTCTCGGCCCATGGATTACACCAGTTCCACGGTGACGCCGCTGGCGTCGCGGGCGTCGTCCTCGAGGGCTTCTTTGGCGTCGTCGAGCGTGGCGCGCACGGCGTCGAGCAGGGCCATGGCCTCATGCAGCTTGGCGCCCACGGTGGCATAGCCGGCGTCTTCGGCCTGATGTCCCAGGTTGTGGGCCCAGCGACGCTCGAGTTTCACATGGTCGTCGATCTGGTCGATCATCTGCTCGAACTGGGCGGTGTTGATACCGTTCGTGCACATAGCGCGCCTCCTTGCGTCGGTTGGGCGGAGCCGCTTCGTAAACGCGGCGCTCCGCTGTTCTCATGTCTTATTATTGTGCCAAGTGAAGCATGAGGTCGGCGGGAACAAGGAAACGGTGTGAAAACTCCGGGCAATAATAACAACATGTATGTCGAAGCGAAGCGCCGCGCGTTGGCGCCGTTCGAGGCCGCCGTGGAAGGTCCTGCGGATGCGGCCGTGTGCGTGGCGTACGGCGACGAGCTGCCCGCCGCGGCGCGCGCGGCCCTTGCGGCGGCGTGCGCGGGCATCGGGCTGGACGAGCCCGTGTTTCTGGATGCGCAGGCGGTTGCGGGCGAAGGCGCGCGCGAAGGGGCTGACGAAGCCGCCGTGCGTCAGGCGTGCAAGAGCCTGTTCGCCGCCGTCGAGGCGCTCGATCCTTTGATGCTGGTGGCGGCCGACGCCCGCGCAGCGGCGCTTCTGCAGGCCGCGTATCGCGAGCCCGTCGCGCCGGGAGCCCACGGGTTCGTGTTCGGGCGCGCCTATGCGGCGTTTTCGTCGTTCGCGCGCGATTTGGCCGATCCGCGCATGAAGCAGCGCGATTGGGCGCTTTTGAAGGCCATGCGCAAAAGCGCGCCGTGGCTGAGCTAGTTTCGATTCGGCCGACTGGTTTTCGCGTGCGGCGTAAGCCTAAGGCGCCGCGGCGTTTCGGGCGGCGAACATGAAAGAAGCCGCAGGTCCGTCCTGCGGCTTCAAGGTGCGCTACGGCTGTGTTGCGCGAGTTGATGAATGGGCGGAGGCGTGCGGCCTGCCTTATTCGGCGGCGCCGGCTTCCTGCTTGGCGGCCTCTTCGGCTGCCAGTTCCGCCTGGTGCTCTTCGCCCCAGACGCGCATGGCGTCGATGATCGGACGAAGGCTTTCGCCGCGATCGGTCAGCGTGTATTCGACGCGAGGCGGAACCTCGGCGTATACCTGACGCACGACCAGGCCGTCGTCTTCCATGGCGCGCAGGTTGGAGGTGAGCACCTTTTGCGAAATACTGCCGATGGATTTCTTCAGCTCTCCGAAGCGTTTCGTGCCCGTTAGAAGATCGCGCAGAATGAGGATCTTCCACTTGTCCGATATCAAGGAAAGCGTCGCCTCGACGGGGCAAGCAGTGCGGGAAAGCTTCGTTGCCATGAGATGGGGTCCTTTCGCTCATGCGGTATTTGAAGTGTGTTTAAGCGAAATGTCGCCATTTTCGGTACCGTTCAGTATCCCATAGAAACCTTGATCCCGCAATCGCCCCTAGCAACTTTTTCTATACTTCCGGAGTGCAAGCGCCCACGATCGGCGGACGGAATGGTTTTCTCATAATCCCTATTGTATATATATGATTTCACGTTTGCCATTCGGATGCCGTTCGGCATCAATTCTTGAATTTTTCTTGCAAACCGGCGGCACAATGGTATCTTGCGTGCAGACGATAGGA
>NZ_CAUHPG010000006.1 GCF_959608125.1 uncultured Slackia sp. | reverse complement strand
GCGACGGCCGGCTCGACCCGACCGACGGCGCCACCCGCGCCGAGGCGTCCGCGGTGGTCATGCGCTTCATCAACGGCATGTACGCATAGCGTCTTTTAAGAGTTTTGGATGAGAATAGGCCCCTGCAATGCGGGGGCCTATTTGCTGCTTGATGTCGTGCTTTGCGATCGAATGTGCCGCGAACGAAGAAGGGCCCGCTTCGAAGCGGGCCCTTCTTGGGTTTCGGCAGGGTGCCGCGGTATGGGCTCCTGGTCGTTGTTTTACCGGTTCTTGCGAACCTTGCGGTATGCCGCGACGCATGCCAGGGCGGCGAGCGCCGCCGTGCCGATCGCCGCTGCGACAATGATGGTCGAGAAGTCGTTCATCGCAGGAATAGCGGCGTTTGCCTGCGTCTGGCCGTTTGCGCCGGAGTTCGTTCCAGGGTTTTCGGGCTGGCTTGGCGCGGTCGGCTGGTCATTGTCGGAGCCACCTTCGGGAGCGGGTTCCGGCTTGGGTTCGGGCTGCGGGGTAGGCTCGGGTTCAGGACTCGGTTCGGGCTCTGGTTCGGGTTCCGGCTGCGGGCCTGGCTCTGGATCAGGACTCGGCTCCGGCTCTGGGTCAGGTTTCGGATCCGGCTCCGGGTCGGGATCGACCGGCGGAACGACGGGAGCCTTCTTCTCCCACTGGGCCGTCAGGGTGGTGTCGGCCGTCAGATTAAACGTATCGCCAGGCTTGACCAGGTCGGCCTCCTTCTTCCATCCGAGGAAGTCATGGCCTTCAAGTGTCGGGGCGTCGGCCGCGGTCACTTTGGTGCCTATGGGCAGCGTCTTGTCGTCGTAGTCGACGCCTTCGGCGCCCGTGCCGCCGTTCAGGTCGTAATGCAGCGTGACTTGGTCGAGGTCGTAATACGCCTTCAGCACAAGATAGACCGGTTTGCCGTCTTGCTCGTGCGGCATAAAGACCGTGCCGGTGAGCTCGGACCGGCCCTCATTGAGGTGATAGCCGTCGTAGCCCTTAGGCGCGGCGGTTACCTTCTCTCCGATTTTGCCGTACAGCGGGAAGTCCGTATCGGCAAGCTGGTAGGTGCCATCAAGCTGCTGCTTGTAGTGCTCGACCTTATAAACGGCGGTCGTGGGCTCGATGGGCGTGGTCGTCTTGGTCCACGAGCCCACGAGCACGACGTCGGCGTTGGGCATGGTCAGCGTGCCGTCATCGGCGATCGTGATGCCTTCGGGGCTTTTGACCTTCCAGCCATCGAACTCCCAGCCTTTCATGGAGGGCGCGTCGGTGATTTTGACGGGCGCGCTGTACGCGGAGTTCACCTGGGCGGGAAGCTGCGGTGCTCCGTCGGGGACCGTGCCTTCGTATTCGTAGGTCAGGGTATGGGGCGTTGCACGGTAGTAGATCTTGAGCGGGTTGTCCTTGGTGGCCTCGGCGCAGGTTGCGCTCAGGCGATGGGGGCCGTAGTTCTCATCGAACACGTAGTGCACGCCGAGGGTTTCGGGGCCCGAGCCGTCGATGGCGTCCCAGCCGAACTGCTTGCCGTCGAATTTCTTGCTGTCGATGCTCACATCGTCGCCGGGGTAGGCCCATCCACCTTGGCCGTGGCCCTGTCTCAGCCAGTTGAAGCGAAGGCCGCTCTCGTCGGTTTGGCTGCCGTCGGGTGCATAACTTTGATAGTAGAGCTCGTAGTACCAGAGTTGCTTCTGCTCCTTTTTCCACTGGGCATAGACGGTGATATCGCCGGTCACAGGCGTGTTCTCGTCGAACGCCTCGCCGCTGCCGTCGGGCTGCGTATTCCAGCCGAGGAACGTGTGGCCAGCTTGCGTGGGTGCCGTGGGCAGGGCGCCCACGGCGGAGCCGCTCTTGACCGTCATGCTGCCGGGAACGGCCTCGGTATCGCCGCCGTTCTTGTCGAACGTTACGGTGACGTTCTTGGCGACCTGCTCGTTGATGAACCAAACGTCTTGACCCGCGGTCTTGCTATTCTTGCGGTCGACGAAGAACTTGTCTGCGCCCTCGACAAGACCAAGTTCCATGTCGGAGTCGGCAGCCTGGGCATATACGTACTCTTCGTTAGCGACCGGCTCGCTATAAGAGCTGTAGTTCGATCCGTCTTTGGCGTTTTTTGGGTCGGCGATGGGTAGGAGACCGCCAGTGCCTTTTGCCGTGCCAGCAGCGGTCAGGGTTACTGCCTTGGGGTCGCCATACGGGACTTCCATATTTCCGATGTTAAAGACGGGCCTAACGCGAGCCATGTTGAGGGTGCCGTTGACGACCAGATTGCCTTCGATGTTCGCGTGTTGCTTGAAAGCGAGCGTCGAGCCCTTATCGATGGCCAAATCCTTGACTTGGTAAAGCGGAACGGTGAAAGGCTTTTTATCGGAATCGAAGAACGTGTGGTCGCCAAAAACCGCCACGTGGGCGCCGTCAGTCACGCGCACAGAGTCCATCGACCAGATGAGAGGGCTTATCCTGAAAACGTCGGCGGTGCCGCACCCAGAGAACGTGAGCGTGCAATCGCCGATAATCTTGCTGCTGCCCAGGTCGCTGGTGCTGTATCGCCCGTAGATATATTCCTCGGTGGTACCGCCCGTGACGAGGATGTCGACGTTTCCGTTGACGATGAGGTTCTTGGAGTAAACGGAGCCGCCCTCGATCGCGTGGACCGCGCCACCCGATTGTGTGAGCTTCACGTTTCCCTGGCAGGTTTTGGTGGGCTGGCCGCTTGCCATGCGGGACTTCACGCTGGCCATGAGAACGTCGACGGTGCCGCCGGCGACCTCTGCCTGTGCTGCATAGTCGCTCTTGCCCTCGTTCTTGATGACGGGGAGGTCCTGGTATTGGGCGCCACCGAGATAGCATCCGCTCTTCGCGGCGCGGCTCATGGGCGTGATGACACCGATCTGTCCCTGTGAAGCCACGGAAGCGCCAGGCTTGTTCTGGTCGTTGCCGATGCGGGCCTCGTCCTTGAGCAGGGCTGACGACGTTCCGCGAATGATGTCGTTGCAGCCACCGCCGTAAACAGCGCCGTATCCGTACGTGCTGCGATCGCCGGATTCGACCAGGGCGTTTCCTTCGATGACGACCTGAGTATTGTTGACGGTAGAGTGGAACGATCCGCCGTAGATCGCCGGGTAGTCGGCGCCGGCAGTAGAGGTATCTTCGCTTTGCTCGGCTGCGGCCACGTGGACATCACCGCCGATTTTAACGCAAGTGTTGCCCTCGACCACGGCTCGCTGGCTGCGGGCTTCTGCAGGAACGCCGCTCGTTTTGTATTCATAGCTTCCGAATACGAAGATGTCGTTATAGCCGCCGCCGTAGACGCTTTTGACTTCGCCGCCCGTCACGATGACGGAGGTTTTGCCTGAAACGCGGCCTAGGTCGTCAAGTTCGCCCAGGTGTCCAGCATGAGTGGGATTGCGCCTTGCCGCACCGCCGCCGAAGATTTGATAGACCGTGCCACCGTTCATCTTGACGTTAGTGTCTCCCTCGGTGTTGCCGCAGGTGCCGCCGCCGTAGATGCCGTAGGGGAGGATGCCGTATTCGTAGTCCATTCCGTCAAAAGCCGGGCCGTCCCATTTGCCTTCGCCTTTAGCAGCAAGGTAGAGGTTGTGATTTTCGCTTTGTGTGCCAACGTAGTCGCCGTCCTGCTTGCCTTCAGATGCATTGGGAAAGCGGGCGTTTCCGCCGAATTCTACGTTGGTCTTGCCCGTGAGGGTGCCTGCGGAGTTGCCGCCGGCAATGAGCTTATACACGCCGTCAAGAACGGTGACGTGCGTATCGGCGGTAAGGTCGCTGTCGCTGCCGCCGTAGACGATCATGCGCTTCTGGCCGTCTTCGCCGCCGCCGAAGCCTTCGCCCAGCGTGAGGTGGTGGCCGTTTGCGTACAGCGTTTTGGAAGAGATGCGTATGTTCTCGAATGTGACATCGCCCATCAAGCTGACGATATCAGAATTCAGTTTCAGAAAATGGGGGGGGGGTGCCAGTATCGCTGCGCACGATAACATGCTTACCTTCGACGCCTGCGAATGCGTCGGCAAGGTCGATATCGCCTGCCAGCTCGATGGTTGCGCTAGGTTCTGCGCTCGTGTGAATCTCGACGACGGCTGCCGTGAATTCTGCGGCGTTGCCGACTTTATGAACTGTTCCTTCTGGCTGCGCTGCGAATGCATACGCGGGCAAAAGGAACGATGCGAAGGCCATGACTACGCACAAAGTCAGGGCCTTCAGCCTGCCCTTCATAGGAAACCTCCTCGAATATTCGGTTTTTATAATGCATAGAACAATTGTAGGGCACAGTGCTGAATAAAGGAACTCCTGTCGACTTCGTGTTGATTTAAGGCTCTGAAATGCTGTTTTTCGGGGCATCATTTCATGTTCTTTCTGCTGGGCCCTTCGACTGAAACATATATGCATGTCCACCCGCTTCGTCACGACCGTTGGCGCGCGTGCGTTCGGCCAGTGTTGCAGGAACGTGAACGGCGGCGGGAACGCATCGGGGTCGTTGCCGCGCTCGTTCGGCTGGCGCCGCAAAGCGTCTCTCGTGTCGTCCGCAATTCCCGTCTCGTCGCGCACATCCAGCTTGTTCGCACGGTTACGGCGTGCATCATGCACGGAGGCTTCGTTTCGCGTGCAACTTTTCCTTCGATACGGCACAATAGTGGGCGATAGTTTAAGCGCGTCGTAAAGGACGTCGCGCTTTTTTCGTCGCTCGTCCGGTCCGTTTCGCCATGCGAACTCGCCGGCCGTCGCGTCGACCGGGTGTGTAAGGAGGCATCATGAGCTTGTGGGGCGATCTTGAGAAGTTGAAGCGCTGCCGTTGGGTCGACCTGACCCATCCGCTGACGAACGAAAGCCCGTATTGGGGCGGCATTCCCGACGGTTCGGTGGAGCTGTGCAAGACCGTGTTCGATTACGACGAGGAGATGCTTTCGTGCCGCATCCATACCTATAAATTCCCCGGCCAGTTCGGCACGCACGTCGATTTCCCCATGCACTTCGTTCCGGGCCGTCCCGCCGCCGAGGAGTTCGGCGTGGAGCAGAGCGCCTATCCTCTGTGCGTGATCGATATTTCTGCGAAGGCCGCCGAAAACCCCGATTACGCCGTGACCATCGACGACGTTCTTGCCTACGAGGCCGAATACGGCCGTATTCCCGAAGGCGCGTTCGTCGCGCTGCGCACTGACTGGTACAAGCGCTGGCCGAATTACGACGCCCTGTGCAACCTGGACGAAGACGGCGGCGAACATTGCCCCGGCTGGTCGATCGAAACGCTGAAGTTCCTGTTCGAAGAGCGCGGCGTGGCCATGAACGGCCATGAGACCTTCGATACCGACGCGTCGTATTTGGCTGTAGAGGCCGACGACCTGGCGGTGGAGCGATACGTGCTCGACACATGCCATCTGCAGGTGGAGGTCATGGCCAACCTGGACAAGGTGCCGCCTGCGGGCGCCATCGTGTTCGTGGCATGGCCGCGCATCGAAGGAGCATCGGGCCTTCCTGCCCGCGTGTGGGCCGTGTGCGAAGAATAGCGGCACCAAACAAGCAATCGACATGCGACATGCAGTCAAGGCGTCCTTCGGGGCGCCTTGATTCGTTTCACGCACTGAACAGGCGTTTTGCATCATAGGGCGAGGCCCGCTCCGTCCTCGCATTGATTTTCGACGGCTGCGGTGTCAAAGTTCGCCGGAAACAAGCGATTTTTTTCGAATCCGTGCGCACATTTCGCGTTCGGTCGGCGTTAAAGAGGATAGGAGGTGAGAAACGCTTGAGAAAACACGAGGCGATGCTCGACGAAGCTGCGGTTCAACGCATCGTCGAGAGACATTACGAAGACGTGCTGGCGTACTGCAGGCGCCACGCGCCCGCTCGTGATGCTGCCGACGACATCGCGCAGGAAACATTCCTGCGGTTCGTGCGCAGCGCCAGCGCCTACGACGAACGCGGAAAGCCGCTTGCATTGCTGCTGACCATCGCGCGCAACCTGTGCGCCGATGCGGCGCGGTCGTGCGCGCGCAGGCCGCAGTTCGTCGAATTGGACGAAGCTTCGGCGCCGCGATCTTGCGACGCCTATCCCGTCGAGATGGACTCGGTGCTGGCATCGCTCGCTCCCGACGAGCGCGAGGCGATCGAGCTGCGCTTCGACCAGGGGCTCGGCGTGGCGGAAGCCGCACGGGTCATGGGGGTGTCGCGGTTCGCGATGAACAGGCTGCTCAAGCGTGCGCTCGCGCAGGTGCGCGACGCCTACTCCTTCGAATCGGACGGAGGGCTCATATGAGGTCTTTCAACAAAGAAAATCGCGATGTGACGCATGCGGGCGATGTCGAAGGCGCCCTGCGCGCCTACTATCGCGAGCAGCGTCCTGCAGCTGACGACGAGGCTAAGCGCGCCGTTGCGGCGGCGGCCGTCGCCGAGGCTCGACGTGCGCGTGTCGATGCGGCGCCCGCCCGCGCCGCGCGTCCGACGCTTTCGGCGTTCGTATGCGGCGTGTCGGAGGCGGCCTCGTTCGTGGCGACGCAGGCGCGCTTCATGGGGGCCCGCGCATGGGCTCTTCAGGCGTGCATAGTGGTTGCAGTCATGGTTTTGTGGTTCGCCGGCGGGGGAAACGCGGCATCGGGGCTGTACGCCTGCCTGGCGGGGGCGGCCGTTGCTGTGTGCGGCTTGCCCGATATGGCGGCATCGCGTGCGTGCGGAATCATCGAACTGGAGCGTTCGTGCAAACATGATGCTCGTTCGGTCGCGGCCGCTCGCATGGTCGTCTTGGCGTGCTCGAATGCGATCGGCCTTGCGGCCATGGCGGGCTTTCTCGCGCTCGCCGACCCGCAGGCGGGAGCGCCCGTCGCGCTGCTGTGCGCTTTTGCTCCGTACTGCGTCACGGTTGCCGGTTGTCTTGCGGCCGCGCGCCGCATCGAAGGTTCGGGTGCGCTTGCGGCCGCTGCCGCCTGGGGCGCGGCGGTCATGGCGGCGTCTTATTTCCTCGCGATGAAAGCGCCCGTTGCATACGAGCAGGCCTCCGTGTGGATATGGGCGCTGGCCGCCGCCGCTTCGGCGGTATGGGCGGCGTGCGAGGCCAGGGCATGGTTGGCCGATGTGGCGGCTTCGCCGCGCCTGCTTTCGTTCGATTCGTCGTCCATCAATCGATAGGAGGAAACTGTGGAGCTTTCCCTTGAAAATCTGACCAGGCGATTTGCAGAAAAGCCTGCTGTCGACGACGTGTCGGCGACGTTGCGCCCAGGCGTGTACGGCTTGCTTGGAGCCAACGGCGCCGGCAAGACCACGCTCATGCGCATGGTGTGCGATGTACTCAAGCCCAGCGCGGGTCGCATCGCCTTCAACGGCGTGGATATCGCCCGCATGGGCGACGAATACCGTGCCATACTGGGATACCTTCCGCAGGATTTCGGGTATTACCCCGATTTCACGGCGATGGATTTCATGCTGTATATGGCTGCGCTGAAGGGCCTCGGCCGCCATGAGGCCAAGCGGCGTTGCTCCGAGCTGCTGGAGGAAGTGGGCCTTGCCGCTCATGCGAAAGCCAAAGTGCGCACGTTTTCGGGCGGTATGAAGCAGCGGCTGGGCATCGCGCAGGCCGTGATCAACGATCCGACGGTTTTGGTGCTCGACGAGCCGACGGCCGGCCTCGACCCGAAAGAGCGCGTGCGTTTCAGGAACCTGATTTCCGGGTTTTCGCAAGACAAGATCGTGCTGCTTTCCACGCACATCGTGTCCGATGTGGAATACATCGCCGACGACATCCTGGTGATGAAGGGCGGCCGTTTCGTATTGCGCGGCCGTCCCGATGCCGTGGTTTCGTCCGTGGCGGGCAAGGTGTGGGAATGCCGCGTTTCAGCGCGCCAGGCCGATGAGCTTTCGGCTTCTGCGTGCGTATGCAATGTGCATTACGCGTCCGACGGCGGAGCGGTGGTGCGCGTGGCGGCCGACGAAGCTCCCGTGGCGGGCGCGGTTTCCGTCGAGCCGACGTTGGAGGATCTGTATCTGTACACGTTCAAAGACGATGCGGGCGCCGACATGGCGGGCGGTGGTTTCGGCGAGGTGCCGGAGGGGCGTCATGCTCGTAAAAACGGCCTGTTCAGCGGAAGGAGGTAGCCATGTTCGATCTGGTGAAATTCGAGCTCAAGAAGATCGTCGCGCGTAAATCGACGCGGTATACCTGCCTGGCGATCGTCGCGCTTTTGTGCCTCATCATGACGATGAACGTGTTTCAGACGAAGACCACGAATAACACCGATGAGATCCTGTCGGGCCTCGATGCCATCCATCAGCGGCAGGAGAATGCCGAGGCGCGTGCGGGGGCGTTGACCGACGAGCGTCTTGCCGAGGAACTGTCTTCGTATTACGAGCTTGCGTTTTCCAAGCTCGACCCCGACGAGATCGTGACCATGAGCGATGCTGCGTCCTACGACGCCGTGAAATCCGCCTACGGCATCGAAGGCGCGCGCGAGCTGTACGGTTCGGGCTATTGGCCGTGGCTGTTCGGGGCATGGAACAACGACAAGAAAGAAGTCGTTCAAATGTCGGCCATACTGGGGCCTTCTCCCGAGGTGTCGTTCTATGAGGCGCTCGCTGAAAAGACCCAGGTGATCCTCGATGACGGACAGGCCGGTTCGTGGGTCTATTCGGATGCCGAACGCGCCTATTGGACGCAGAAGCAGGCCGAAGTGACCGAGCCGATTGTGTATGGATATGTGGGAGGCTGGCAGAACATCATGGACTGCATCGCCTTTATCGCGTTCGCCATCATCGCCATCTGCGTGGCGTTGGCCCCGATGTTCGCGGCCGAATACCAGGAGCGCACCGACAGCGTGATCTTGTCGTCGCGCTATGGCCGTTCCAAGCTGGTGGCGGCCAAGCTCATCGCGGCCTTTCTGTTCACGACGGCGTATTTCGCGGTATGCATGGCCATCATCTGCGCCGTGTCGCTTGCCGCTCACGGTACGGACGGCGCGGACCTGCCCATTCAGATGATGGCGCTTTCCTCGCCGTATGATTTCACCATGGCCCAGGGCACCGCCATCATGGTGGGCATCGCCTACCTGATGACGCTCGGGTTCGCCGGCCTGACGCTGTTTTTGTCGTCGAAGCTGCGTTCGCTGCTGTCAATCTTCGCGATCGACGTTGCCCTTGTTCTTCTGACGGGCATGATTCCCACGGCGGGCGTGGGCATTCTCGTGCATCTCAACGCGCTGTTCCCGACGAGCGGCCTTGTGGCGCCGTATCTGTTCTGGGACTACATGTCGTATCCGATCGGCGGTTTCGTGATCGACCTTATAGGCATGCAGGCGCTCGTGTACAGCGTGCTGTTCGTGGCGTGTCTCCCTCTGGCGGCGCTGTTCTTCCGCCGCCATCAGGTGATGTAGCCGTCTGCCGACGGTGCGGCGTCAGCGTTTGTTGAACGGCGTGATGGTGGCAGGCATCGCGCCGTCGTAGATCAGCTTCGGCTCGCTTTCGATCAGGGGCTTGAAGTATGCGAAGGCATCCTCGGTGATGCCCTGGTAGTCGGGCAGGATCCATTCCACGGGGAAATGCTTCACGTGTTTAGCGAAGCGGTCTGCCGGCGCAGCGAAATAACGCGCATCGTAGACGCCCGCCGCTATCTCTTCGGCCGTGCGCGGGCGCACTCCTACCACGAAGCCGGTGAAAGTCGGGTCGGCGGAGCGCATATGGGCGCTCATGGCCAGCTCGTAGGCCTCGTTCACATCCACGAGGCTTTGGGCGAAGTTGCTCGAACGCGCCGCGCGGGAGAGGTTTTGCACCACGCCGCGCGGCACGATGTCGGCATCCACGATCATCTGCTTGATTATGGAGCCCGCGCCGCCCAGCACGGGATGCGCGAAGCCTTCATTTGCGCGCCCGCCTGAGGAAACGTAGGTGCCATTGGCATAATGAGCGCCTTCGCTCACTACGATATAGCATTCGCCCTTCTCGTCGAATTTCCGCTTGGCTTCGGCGAGGAAGGCGTCTTTGTCGAAGTCTATCTCGGGCAGGACCAGCAGGTCGACGTTGCCCGATACGCAGCAGCTCGCGGCCAGCCAGCCCGCGTCGCGGCCCATGGTTTCCAGCACGAAAACCTCGGGACGCGTATAGGCGGCGTAATCGAGGTAGGTGGCATGGGTGATTTGAGCTGCGATTTTGGCCGCGCTCGGGAAGCCGGGCGCATGGTCGACGGGTACGAGGTCGTTGTCGACGGTTTTCGGAATGCCCACGAAGCGCTTCTCGCAGCCGACGCTTTCGGCCCATTTCGCCAGCGCATCCACGGTGTCCATCGATCCGTTGCCGCCGATGTAGAACATGACCTCGATGTCGTTGGCATCCATGACCTCGATCAGGCGGCAGTAGTCGGCATCGGCGCCGCGTTTGAGTTTGTAGCGGCACGTTCCCAGCGCGCTGGAGGGTGTCTGCTTGAGGATTTCCAGCTCATGGCCGCTGAGGTCGGTCAGGTCGTAGAGCTTGCCGTCCAAAACGCCTTCGATGCCGTGCAGGCCGCCGAAGACGCGGTCGTACAGAGGGTTGAGTTGGTTCGCCCTGACCACGCCGGCGAGGCTTGCGTTGATGACGGCGGTAGGGCCGCCTGATTGCGCGACGAGGCAGTTGCCCATGGACGATGCTCCTTTTGCGAATTGGGCCGTGGGATGGTTTGCTGCTGCCAAGTGTACCCCACGATCGTCCGTTTGGGCCTTTGGTTGCCGTCGCCTTATTTCGTCCATTCTTTCGGCTGGAAACGGCAAAAGGCCGGGAGGGTTCGTTGCCCTCTCGGCCTTTGTTTCGGCGCGGCGGATTCCGTGCGAATCGGCGAATCCGCCATGCATCATGCGTTATTTATCGCGTCCTGCGGTCGTTTCCTGTCGAACCGTATTCGGTCGCACGTGCCAGTGCCTGCGAATGCGCCGTGTGCCCGCCCGCGTGCCTGCGTTTCAGGGCGAAGGCTGCGGCCGCTGCGGCAAGGAGCGCCGCGCCGATGGTTCCTGCGACGATCGCCATGGTCGCGTCGCCCGTCTTGATGAACTTTCCTGGCGCTGCGGGACTGCTCGGCGGAGTGCCGGCCGGCTCGTCGGGAGCGGCGGGAACGATCGGCGTCGCCGCAGGTTCGTCATCGGGGCCGGCATCGTCTTCGATGGGCGGCACGGTCACTACGGCGTCGTCGCTGAGCGGCTTGTCCAGTTCGTCGGCCGTCAGCAGAACCGTGTTGACCACGTTCGTTCCCGCAAGCGTCTCATCTTCGACGCGTGCGGTGTATGCGATCTCGACCATGCTTCCTTCGGGCAACTCGTCGATCGCGACGGAGAACCCGTTGTCTTCGACCGTCGGCTCGAGGGTCTCATCGGGTTTGTCGTCGACCAGCACCTCGATGCTCTCGGCGTCGATCGGCATGCCTTCGGGAAGGCTGTTGTCCGATATCACGACGTCCGTCACGCCCGCGTCTTCGACGGTTGCGCGCACAAGATAAGCCGCGCTTTCGCCGACGGGCACCTCGTCTTTATCGACGCTTTTCTCAAGCGCGACGACGGGTTTGCCCGGTCCGTCGGGCTTTGCGGGAACTTCGACATCTTCGGCTGCGATTTCGACCTTGTTATCCGCCTCGACTTCGTCGACATTGTCGGCCCAGGTCGTAGCGGTGTTTGTAATCGTAGCGCCTGGCTTTTCCATGGCAACCTCGTAGGTCAAAGTCATGGTTTCGCCATAGGCCAGGTCCATGCCGCTCACGAATTCGAACCCGACGATGCGGTCTTCGTCATCGCGCAGATAGGCGGGTTCGACGGCCTCGGGTTCATCGTCTCCCTTGGCCGCCTTCACGCTTCCTTCGACGATCGCGCCCGCGGCGCCGTCGTCCAGCAGGTCTTTCACGACGACGTTTTCGGCCGTCAGCCCCTCCTCGGTCTGGCTGACGGTCAGCGTGTAGAGGCCTGTTTCTCCCGCTTCATACGCATGTTTGTCGGAGCTTTTCTCGATGGAAAGGCCCGGCTTCGCCAGCTTCGTTTCCACGTCGTTCGACGGCGTTTTGCCGTTCGAGTTGATCAGGGCATACGAGCTGTTGGTCACGGACAGGCCGCCGTCGGCGGGGTAGCGGTCGAGCTTCGCTTTGAACACCAGGCGGTAGTGCTCGCCCTTCATGGGCATGTTCGCCAGGAATTCCTTGTCGAAGGTGAAGCGCACGACATCCCCCGCAGCTGCGGCATCGTTCGCGTCGGGCCTGCTTGCGCCGTCATCGGCGGGCGCTTCGGCATCGTCTGCCGGTGTCGCGGCGCGCATGTCTGCACGCGTCCGATCGGGCTGTTCGGCATTTTCGGTTCCTGCGGAATTGCCGGGCTTGTTTGCGTCGGGGCCTTCGGCATCGTCTTTGCCGGGCGTTTTCTCGACCGTCGCCGCGCCTGCGTTTTCAAGGGGCGATCCGCTTTCGTCGGTCAGATATGCGGTGCCGTCGATGTAGCTCATCTCGGCGGGGAGGGTGTCGACGATTTCGAGGGCTGAATAACGGTAGCCCACGCGGCAGTCGACGCCTTGCTCATGTGCCCGGAAGTCGATTGCGTATTCCACCTCGTCTCCAGGCTTCACGCCATCGGTTTTATCGGCGGTCTTGACCACGTCGGTTTGGCCGTCGGGGTTTTCCTCGGGATTGGGCACCGTTAGGAAGTCGGGTGTCAGCGCGAAGAACGATTGCGGGTCGGGATTATGCCCGCTGTCCATTTCGTGCTTGTTCCATCCCGAATAGAAGCGGAACTCCGCCGGCTTGCCCAGGTTGTCGCCCGTGGTGTCGTAGAAGGTTTCGACCAGGCCTTTCTTGTATTCCTCGGGATGCTTCCATCCGTCGGTGGAAAGAAAGACCAGCTTCGAGGCCACGCGCGTGCCGTCGTTTTCAAGATAGAGCGCGTCGTTTCCCGCGACGATGCGTCCGCCCGTGATGGCCCCGCCGAACTCGAACGCCTGGATGGTGTCCAGGTCGATGCAAGTGGCGTGACCCTTCACTTCGATCGGCTCGTCGGTGCCTGCGCGCACGAACTGCACGCTCACGTCGAGGTTCGAAAGGCCCATGGTGTAGAAGTTGAAGTTCTGGTATCCCTCGGGCCCGTCGGAGAGCGACTTCCAGTGCGTGCTCAGGTAGACGCCCGGCTGAAACACCTCGTGCCCGTCGTAGAAGGGGGCGTAGTTCTCCCAGCCGCAATCGGGCTCCATATACGTCCAGTCTTCCAGCGTGAGCACGGCGTCGAACGCCTCGCCCTTGTACATGCCGCCTGTGTAACGCAGCGACGCCGAGCCCTTCTTCGTGGACCCGTCGATCGCGAAAGCAAGGCCGGGATGGCCCTTGACCTGGACGTACAGGTCGTCGAGGCTGGGATTTTCCTCGTCGCTGTAGCGGTGGTCGAAGTAGACGCCCAGGTCGGGCACCTCTTCGAAGCCTTCGATGATTTGGATGTCGTCGAAGTCGAGCGACGCCTCGTAGCCGATGGGCTCGAATTCGTCTTCTGCCACCTCGATGACCTTAGGTCCTGCCGCCTTCGATTGTGCTTCGGCCTGCATGGGCATCATGCAGGCGCCGCATAGCGCCACGGCGGCGATGGCGCAGGCTCCCGCCGCCTTGGCGATGCGGTCGGTCCAGCGGCGGGCGGGCCCGCGCGTCGAGCGCGCCGTGCTCGGCGCCGATTTGTTCGGCGCATCTCGTTTGCCGGTGTCGTTCATGATCTGCCTCCTTCGTCTCGGTGCGTCTTCGGACGCTCGCGAAGTCAGGCTATCAAGCGCACCCGGCGGCTTTTGGGGGCGAAGGAGCGGCTTCTCCGGCGTTTGTAGATATGAAAAACGGCCCGAATCCGGCGGGATTCCGGGCCGCTTTGTCATGCGGATTGCATGGCGCATGCCGTCGTGGGCAATCGGCGCCACGGCGGGTGGCGTAAGGGCTATTCGCCCAGGTCGAACGAATGAAGATACAGGTCGGCCAGGGCTTTGACGGCGTCGGCCTCGAATGCCGCGCTCGGTTCGTGCACGGCGGCCACGGGAAAGCCTGCGGCGCGGGCGGTTTCGATCGCGTGCAGCGAATCCTCCATCACCAGAGTCGCTTCGCGCGGCGTGCCCAGGTGGGCGAGCGAGGTTTCGAACACGATAGGTTCGGTCTTGCTCGCGCCCGCTTCGCTGCAGGTGAATACCGCCGAGAAGCGGTCGAGTACGCCCAGGCGCGCCAGCGCGGCCTCGGCGCAATGGCGCTCGGTGGCGGTGGCGACGCACATGCGCACGCCGCATGCGGCGAAGGCGTCCAGCATGGCGCGGGCGCCGGGCTTCAGCGGAATGGTGTCGCGATAGGCGTGTTCGATGCCGTCCAGGATGCCCTGGCAGATTTCGTCGACGGACTCTTCCAGGCCGTATTCGTCGCGCAGGAACACGGCCGACTGCTCCAGTGTCATGCGCTTGAAGTGGCGCTTGATGTCGGGCGCCGGCGTTTTTCCGCGTGCGATCAGGTAGTTTTCTCCCAGGTTCTCCCACCAGGGCATGCTGTCGAGCAGCGTGCCGTCCAGGTCGAAGATCGCTCCTTCTATAAAGTCGGGCGCGCTCGGCCTGCGCTTGGAGTCGACGAAGCGGGCAAGGGGGAAGCCGACGGGTTCGGGTGCGTTCGTATGGTTCACGGGGTCCTTTCGTCGGATGGTGCTCGGTCGGAGGCCGCGGCTTTCTTGCGGCGCGCAGCCCGCGGCGGCGAAGGCGGAAGCCGCCCGTTCGCCGTCGGTACCGCGGCATGATAGCACGAGCTTGCGGCGCGCGATTTCCCGAACATGCGCGCAGGTCTTCGCCGCTCGTTCGCGCTGCCCTGCCGTTGGCCCGAGTCGCCCGCTCGCGCGAAGCGTTGCGGTATGGCAACGCCCCCGGCACGCGGCCTTCGTCGGCGTTATCATGAGGCCATACACAACCCGTTCGAAGGGGGAACGAAATGAAAGCGCTGCTTATCAACGGAAGCCCGCATCGCCGCGGCTGCACGTATACGGCTTTGGGCGCGGTCGAGACCGGCCTGCAGGAGCAAGGCGTCGATGCCGATATCATGTGGATCGGTACGGGCGCCATCTCGGGGTGCCTCGGGTGCGGCAAGTGCCTCAAGTCGGGCCGCTGCTTTATCGACGACGCGGTGAACCAGTTCCTCGACGACGTTCCCAAGTACGACGCATTCGTCTTCGGCACGCCCGTTCATTTCGCAGGGGCTTCGGGCGCGCTGACATCGTTCATGGACCGCGCGTTCTACGGGCGCGGCAACCTGTTTGCGGGCAAGCCCGCGGCTGCGATCGCATCGTGCCGTCGCGGCGGTGCTTCGGCGGCCTTCGATCAGCTCAATAAGTATTTCACCATGTCGAATATGCTTGTCGTGGGCTCTCAGTATTGGAATCAAGTGCACGGCAGCACGCCCGAAGAAGTGCTGCGCGACGAGGAGGGTCTGCAGACCATGCGTACGCTCGGTCGCAATATGGCCTGGATCACGAAGTGCATCGAAGCCGGCAAGGCTGCGGGCATCGAGCGCCCCGAGCAAGAACCCGTGATCCGAACGAATTTTATCCGCTAGCGTTTCGGCCTAAAACGAAGCGGCGTCCCCTCGCGGAGGCGCCGCTTTTTTCGTCGCGTTTATCCGATCGCTTGCGCGGCGATTACGATGAAGCAGGTCAGAAGTCCCGATACGGCGATGGCGACGCCGCTCATCGCGCCTTCCAGCTCGCCCATCTCGAGCGCTTTCGCCGTGCCGATCGCGTGGCTGCAGGTGCCGATGGCAACGCCTTGCGCGACCTTGTTCTTGATGCGGAACAGATTCGCCAGCATGGGCGAGAAGATGGCGCCCATGACGCCCGTGGTCATGACGGCCGCCATGGTGATCGATGCGGTGCCGCCCAGCTCGCCCGTGATGGATAGCGCGATCGGCGCCGTGGTTGATTTCGGCAGCGTGGACAGCGCCACCTGTTCGCCCAGGCCGAGCGCTTTGCATAGCGCGTAGGCGCTCACCATCGACACGATCGATCCTACCAGGCATCCGGCGAGGATGGGCAGGAAGTTGCTTTGCAGCACTTTGCGCTGCTGGTAGATCGAAAATGCCAGGACGGCGGTTGCGGGCCCCAACATGGCCGCGATCAGACGCGAACCCGATTCGTAGGACTCTAGCGGGATATTGAACGCCACCAGAATCGCCATGATGACGGCGACCGATACGAGCAGCGGGTTGAGCAGGGGAGACTTCGTTTTCTTATTGAGCCATACCGCGCCTGCGAATACGCCTACGGTAAGCGAAAGGCTGGCGACGGTTTCGATGACGGCAATGACGTCCATGCGTTATTCTCCCTCGGCGGTCGGGACGGTTCGTTCGACATTCGGAGCGCAGGGGCGGTTTCGCCCGGCCGTGCTCTTGTCTGCAGACGGGTCGTAGGAGGCAAGGGCCGGGTCGCCCTTGATGGAGAACACCTTGCGTAATTCGACATCTTCTCCTGCGCGTTTCGCGAGGAAATATTTCTGCAGGCGCGTCACGGCGATCACGGTGGTCGAGGTGGCCAGAAACACCAGGAACGTAGTGACCAGGCACACCAGGATGAATTGGGGAATGCGGCCCTGAATCAGCGGGAGGCTGGTGATGATGGTGACGCCGGCGGGAATGAAGAAGACCGGCATGTATTTCAGCAGGAAGTTGGATGCGAGCGCGATTTTCTCTTCGGCGACGATGCCGCTGATGAGCAGCGTCAAAAGGATGACCATGCTGCAGATGTTGCCTGGAATGGAAATAGGAAGCGAGTCGGACACGGCGCTTCCCACGTAGCAGACGCCTGCCAGAAACGCGAACTGAAGGCAGAGCAGGCCGAGCTTCTTGCTGCCTCGTTTCGCCTTGTCGCGCTTTCGCTGTCGCACGGGCGGCGAATCGACGTCGCCGGGAGGGCATGGCGCGCAGGTCTGCGCGTCGGTTGCGACGGCGGCGCCGTCGAGGACCGGGGAATCGGTTCGGGTTGGTTCGTTGGATGCGTTTTGCATAACGTAATGCGCGCGGCGCGTATCATCTCGATTCGTCTCGGGTGCAGAGATGCACATGCTACACCCGCGCCCGTCGCTCGCCTGAAATCTTAAAAAGTCTTCACACCACGTACGTTTCGGCGGGTCGGCCCGCCTTGTCGCAGGCCCGCGCCCACCGCCGTGCGAGCTGCGGCATGGAGCTGCGCCTTATGCCCCATGCCGCGCATCATGCCTGTTAAAAGGCCCAGTTGCCGTTTCGGAAGATCGCAACGCGCTCACCGTCGGCTTTGATGCCGTCGATGTTCAGGTCGTCGGTGCCGATCATGAAGTCGACGTGCGTCGCGCTCTTGTTGACGCCCGCCTCGAACAGTTCGTCTTCGGTCATGCCGTAGCCGCCTTCGTAGCAGTCGGCGAAGCCGCGGCCGAGCGCCAGGTGGCAGCTCGCGTTCTCGTCGAACAGCGTGCTGTAGAACAGCACGCCTGCGTTGCGGATTGGGCTATCGAAGGGCACGAGCGCCACTTCGCCCAGGCGGCAGGAGTTTTCGTCGGTTTCGACGATCGAACGCAGCACGTCTTCGCCGCGCTCGGCATGCAGGTCGACCACGCGCCCGCCCTTGAACGTCAGGCTGAAGTTCTCGATCAGGCTGCCGTTGTGCGCAAGCGGCATGGCCGAGACCACGGTGCCTTCGGCGCGCAGGCGGTCGGGCGTCGAGAAGATTTCTTCGGTCGGCATGTTGGGGAAGAACGTCACGCCGTCCACCGTGGTGTCGCCGCCGCCGTTGAACAGGTGCTTGTCGGTCAGGCCGACGGTCAGGTCGGTTCCGTGCGCGTTGGTGTAGTGCAGCGCATCGAAACGCTGGGCGTTCAGCCAGGCGCAGCGGTCGGCGAAGCTGTCGCGATGCTTGTTCCAGGCTTCCACGGCTGCGGCGGCATCGGCGCCTTCGAGGCGGACCGTCTTGAAGATCGCATCCCACAGGCGTTCGACGGCTTCGCGTTCGGGCAGTTCGGGGAACACTTTGCGCGCCCACGCGGGCGAGGCGCCGCCGACGATGCACCAGACGCAACGTCCGAAATCGAGTGCGTCGTAGAACTCTTTGCATGCCTTGTGGCTTGCCTGGGCGCGGGCGATGAGCTTGCGCGTGTCGATACCCGACATGGCCCCGGGGTCGTCCGAATCGATGGTGAGCACAGCCGCGCCGTTGCGGGCCATGCTGTTGTTCAGCTCGGCGAGCCAAGACGGGACGTTTTCAAAGACATCCATCGCGCAATGGTCGTAGTGCATGCGCTCGATGGCCTCGTCGGAAAAACGCACGGTCACATGATGGGCACCCAGGTCGTAGGCCTCTTGCGTGATGAGGCGCACCAGGGGAGCGCTTTCGATGTTCGCGCGCACGAACAGGTCCTGCCCCGGCTTGAGGGCGCAGCCCGCCTCCACGATGAGCCGCGCGTAAGCGCGCATGCGTTCGTCGAGGGAGGGGGCGCAGGGTTCGGTGTGTTCAGCGGTCATGGCCGATCCTTTCAGAAGATGGTCGCGCGCGGTGCGGACGCCGCGCGCGATTGCTGTTTTGTCAGAGTGTACGCGTTTGCGCGCCACGCGAGGGGCGGCGCGCTTGGAATCGCTGGTTGCGCGGCCCGTTTCGGCGCCGCGCGCAGTCTGGAAGCGAAAAATTGTAAGAAATTTGCAGTTGGCGGTCTTTTGGCTGGCGTTTTCGGCGCCGAGAGGGGTGTTTTCGAGGAAAAAGGCCTCCAAACACCGCGCTTTGACCCGTGCGAGGAAGAATCTGGCCCAAAAAAGACCGCCAACTGCAAAAAACGTGCATTTTTTCGCACGAACCCGACGTGGCGGCCCTTCCAGGCGTCATCTGTTCCGTGCCGTCTTGCGAAAACCCGTCTGCGCCGCCTGTGGTCTGCGGTCGCTCGCCCCGCGCGGTACCTGCTTTTTCGCGAGTACAATGCCGTATGGAACGACTTTCGCAAGACGCGCATCCGCGCGGTAAGGAGGCGGCATGTTCAGAACGACCGAAACGCCCCAGGGCGGCCGTGTGGTGCTCGCGGGCAAAAGCGTGGTGAATCTTGCGTCGAACAACTATCTCGGCTTGGCCGACGCGCCCGAGGTGGTGGCTGCGGCCAAGCGCGCGCTCGACGAACACGGCGTGGGCCCGTGCGCGAGCCGCAACATCGTGGGCGATTTTCCCGTGCACGCGGAACTCGAGCGCGAGCTTGCCGTATTCAAGGGGGTCGAGGCCGCGCTGGTATTCTCGTCGGGCTACGCAGCCAACGTGGGCGTGATTCCCGTATTGGTGGGCAAGGGCGACGAAATCTTCTCGGACGAACTCAATCACGGCAGCATGATCGACGGGTGCCGCCTGTCGCGCGCGCATACTACGGTGTACAAGCATTGCGACGTGCGCGACCTCGAAGAAAAGCTTGCCGCATGCGACGCCGAAACCAAGCTGGTCATGACCGATGCTGTGTTCAGCATGGATGGCGATGTGGCGCCGCTCGACGAAATCGCTGCGGTATGCGAGCGCTACGGCGCCATGTTCCTCGTGGATGATGCCCACGGCGACGGCGTGATGGGCCCCATGGGCCGCGGCACGGTGGCGCATTTCGGACTGGAGGGCCGCGTGCAGGTGGAAACCGGGTCGCTCGGCAAGGCGTTCGGCGTCATGGGCGGCTTCGTGGCCGGCAGCCGAGAGCTGATCGACCGCGTGCGTGTAGGCGCTCGCTCGTTCATTTTGACCGCGTCGCCGCTCGCGCCTTCGCTGGCCGCGGCCGCGGCCGAGTCGCTGCGCCTTATCGCGTCGGACGATTGGCGCGTGCGCCGTCTGTGGCAGAATCGCGCGTATTTCGCCGAGCGCATGCAGGAGGCGGGCTTCGACACGGGCATTTCCATCACGCCTGTCGTTCCCGTCATGATCGGCGACGAGGCGCTGGCCGTGCGCATGAGCGACGCGCTCTACGAGCAGGGCGTGTTCGCGCAGGCCATCCAGTATCCGCTGGTGGCGCGCGGCAAGGCCCGCATCAGGTGCATTCTTTCCGCGGACCACACGCAGGAGGATTTGGACCTCGCCGTCGAGGCGTTCGTGAATGTCGGCCGCGACCTGGAGGTGCTGCGATGAAGATGCCCGAGTTGAAAAACGTGAAACAGGTCAGCGACGGCTGGCTGAAGAAATACGTGCTCACCTACGAACTGCCCGACGGCCGCGAGTTGCCCTACGAGGTGGTTTCCCGCAAGGCGCTGCAGCGCTACGAGGACGAAGTGCGCGATACGGCCGCCGCGGAGCCGTCGTCGGATGCCGTGTGCGTCGTGGGGCATACGGCCGATGACGCGTTTCTGCTCATTCGCGAATTCCGTTATCCCATGAACCGGATGTGCGTGGCGTTTCCCGCGGGTCTGCGCGAGCCCGGCGAAGATGTCGTGGAATGCGCGGCGCGCGAGCTGCGTGAAGAAACGGGCTACGATCTGGTGCGCGACGAAAACGGCCGCCCCACGAACGCCCGTGCGTCGTTGCAGCCGGGCTATTCGTCGCTCGGCATGGGCGACGAAAGCATCGCGATGGTGTTCGCCGAGGTCGAGCGCGTGGGAGAGCCGCGCGTGGAATCGACCGAGTTCATCGAGTCGTTCGAGCTCAAGCGCGAAGACATCCCGCGCTTCCTCGAAGAGAACCGCGACCCGCTTTCCATCCGCTGCCAGCTGGTGCTCGAAATGGTGGCGAACCCGCCGTTCGCGTAAGGCGCCGCCGATATTACATGCTTTTGACCTGGGATCGACGTGTCTCTTGCCTGGTGTTGGCCTGCGCTTCGTATGCTGAAGTCGAAGACGTGAGAGGTTGCTCGCAAGGCGAAGGAGGCGTTTTCATGAGTACGGGTCTGTTCAGCGGCGCGTTCGCGACCGCGATGTTGTCGGCGGCTTGTTTCTCGGTAGGGTTCATGGCGCTTGTCTATTGGCTCGCTCGCAAGCATCGCCTTTAGGGCGGCGCATCGAAGCGAAGGCGGCGTGCGGTTCGATTCGTGGCTGCGGCCTGGTTTTTTCGTCGCGTGCGGCGCATCCGGCCGTTTTCGTAGACGCATCCGTCCGCCTTCGCTACCATAGGGCGCATGACTACGACTACCCCTGCATTCATGGATGCCCCGGCATCCGTCATCAAGGTCGCCAATCTTGAAAGCGGCGCCGAAATTTCCGTTCCCGTGCATGATAAGGGATCGGATCAGTTCGCCGCGCGCTTCAAGAAGGTGGCCAAAGAGCGCCGCAAATGGGCGCGCAAAAACGATGTTTCGTGCTATCGCATCTACGATGCCGACCTGCCCGATTTCTCGGTGGCGATCGACCGCTACGACGGCGTGTGGAAAAGCGAAGGCGAAAGCTGCCTGATCGTGGCCGAATACCAGGCGCCGAAAAGCATCGATCCCGAAAAGGCCGAAGCGCGTTTCCGCGATGCGGTGGCCATCGCATCAGCCGTGACGGGCATTCCTTCGGGACGCGTGTTCGCCAAGACGCGTCGCCGCGAAAAGGGCGGCGGCCAATACGTCGACCAGCAGAAAGACGGCTACCTCATGTACACGCAGGAGGCCGGCAACGTGCTTGAGGTGGACATGGGCAGCTACCTGGACACGGGCATCTTCCTGGATCATCGCGTGACCCGCGAAATGGTGGGCGGCATGGCCGAGGGCAAGCGCTTTTTGAACCTGTTCTCGTACACGGGCACCTGCACGGTGCACGCGGCGGTGGGCGGCGCGGCCAGCACGCTGACGGTGGACCTTTCCCAGACGTATCTTGATTGGGCCAGGCGCAACATGGCGCTGAATGGCTGCGAAGGTCCCGAGCATCGTTTCGAGCGCGCCGATGTTTTGCAGTGGATGGTGAACGCGGTGAAGCAGGGACGCCAGTTCGACCTGATCTTCGTGGATCCGCCCACGTTTTCCAACTCGAAGGCCATGGGCAAGAACACCTGGAGCGTGCAGCGCGACCACGTGAAGCTGCTGTCGCACGTGGTGCGCCTTTTGGCGCCGGGCGGCGTGGTGGTGTTCAGCTGCAACCTGCGCAACTTCAAGCCCGATTTCGAAGAACTCGAGGCGCAGGGCGTGAAGCTGACCGACATCACGGCGAAAACCATCCCTCACGATTTCGAACGCAACCCGAAGATCCACTGCTGCTATCTGGCGGAACGCGCGTAGGCGTTTGCGCCGGGTAACGGTTGTCGCGCAAGCGGCGAGGCGGCGCGACGGCACTGCTGTTGTTGCTGCTGCTGCTTGAGTCGGTCTTAGCGGTTGACCAGGTTGACCGGTGCTATTCGCGGTGCGGTGCAGCTATGATTGCGCCGCACGGAGCGGGCTTTCCCGATTGCTTGAGGAGCCTGCTGCGGCGCGGCCTCGGTTCGCTTCTGCTTAGGCTAGAGAAGGCCCGCTTTCGGATGCGAGAATGCGGAAGTCCGTTTGCCGATTTCGGCATTCGTTGGTAAGTTGTGGAGAACGCGTGATGGCCCGCGTAAAATACAATCCAAATCTTGCACTCCTCATCAAAGGCGCGTAATATAATTTCCTGCCCTAAGGGGCTTATACATATTGCGGGGTGGAGCAGTCTGGTAGCTCGCCGGGCTCATAACCCGGAGGCCGTCGGTTCAAATCCGGCCCCCGCGACCAAATTCTCAGGCATCCATCGGGTGCCTTTTTTATTTGATTAAATATTCGTCTTTTAGCTCCGTTTCGAATACGGCTTGGTTCCTTCTGCGTTTTGCTTATAGGCGGCCTTATTGGAGACGGTGAGAGCGCTGCGTTGGAGGGCCGTTTCGAAAGACGGCCGTCCTGGATACCGGGTTCGTTGTCCCGTGCGTGAATTCGGGCAGTGTTCAGTTGATTTTCGAGGGTTTTGCGAAATAGTCGCCTCTGGCGCTTGGGCTCAGAAAGAAATTCGAGGGCCTGTGCCGTTTTTCCTCGGGCCATTTCATTTTTATGCGCATGCCGTCGGTTTGCCTTTTCTCGGTTAGGCGGGGGCTGCCATATGGTGAAACGAGGGAAAATCAAAACACGAGGAGGTGTTCTTATGCATCGTGAAAACAGCGGCATCAATTCCGATAATTCAGGATTGACCAGGCGTAATTTTCTGACTGCTGCATGTGGGGCAGGAGCTGTTGCTGCCGCCGCGGGCGTGCTTGCGGGCTGCGCACCGACCGATGCTCCTAAGGAATCTGTCGGAGGAAAGGAGGACGAGGCGCGAGAGGCTTTCGAAGCCGCATCCAGGCCTATTGATCCCATTGATGCGCCGGATTCTTGGGACTATGAATACGATGTCGTCGTCGTTGGCTCGGGTGGCGGCGGCATTACCGGTTCGGTTCGTCTTGCTGACGAGGGCCTTGCTGTGGCTATGCTCGAAAAGAATGAGAAAACGGGCGGAACTACGGCATACGGCGGAATGTTCGTCAATGCCGGTGGCCACAGGGGAGCGAATGAGGCGCAGTGGGCTCTGCCGAGCTACCCATACGACCCTAATAAGGTCGTTGCTTGGATCAACGACCAACAGCAGATGACGGTCGACGCCGATCTGCTTTATGCGATGGCGGTCGAGGGTCCGAAGTGCATCGACTGGATGGAAGATAATCTGCAGGTTCCTTGGGTTCCTATGACTCCCGGTCCTTCTGGCTATCAGAATCTCTATTGGGATGGGCAGATTACGAAGACTAATTCCATCCAGATTAATTGCTATCCTCTCGAAATGCTGACAGAGCGCGCGAAAGAGCACGGGGTTGACGTGCATACGAGCACCGAGGTTCAGGCTCTCGTCGTCGATGGCGGCAGGGTTGTCGGAGTGAAGGCTGTCCAGGACGGCGCCGAGAAGTTCTATCGCGCTAAACGTGCGGTCTTGCTGACGGCGGGCGGGTTCGAGATGAATCGCTCCATGCTGAGCAAATATACGCCGAATTGCCTTAGGGGCATCGTCAATGTTGCTACTCCTCCTTACAATGACGGTGCTTGCATTCGCATGGGCCTTGGCGTCGGTGCCGACTTGTCGGGTTACGAGTCTGTTGCCTGCTTCGACGGCAGCGTCGAATGGGCTCCTTATGATGAGTTCGAGCCGCAGATGACCGCCCATGTTAACAAGGATGGCAACCAGGCCGTTCGCCAGCCGTGGCTCCTTATTAATCGAATGGGTCAGAGGGTTCCTTATATGGGCGCTTTGGGCCGTTCGTATCCGTATGAGACCGCTTCGAAAGAAACGCTCGTTACGGCTTTGACCGACCAGGCTGCTGTTGAGATGAGCCAGCCGGGTGGCCGCACGTATGTGTGCTTCGACTCCAAGTACGAACAGCTTGTTATGGATAACTATTTCCAGCAGGCCGTTTGCCGCGTCGGTAAGGTCGTCGACGAAAACGATGAGCTTATTGATCGCGTTCCCGAATGGCAGAGGGATTGGCGCGAAGGCTTCCAGAATATGGTCGATGCCGGTGCCGTCAAAAAGTGCGATACCATCGAGGAACTCGAAGCTGCCCTCGGTCTGCGTGAAGGCGTGCTGGTCGACGCGGTGGCGAAGTGGAACGAGGCATGCGAAGCCGGTGAAGATAACGTGCCTACGTACAAATACGACCCCAATTGGCTCGTGCCCATCAGTGAACCTCCGTATTACGGCGCCAAGATCGGCGGCAATATCTTCGCTACGAAGTGCGGCCTGCGAGTCAATCCGAACATGCAGGTCATCGACCAGGAAGGTGCGGTTATTCCCGGCTTGTATGCTGGCTGGCACACCGCAGGCGGATCGAACGGCGAAAACAACATTGCAGGTAAGCCGTTCAATGGCCTGTATGGCGATGTCGGATTGTCTTACGTCGGAGGCTATATGGCCGCTGGCGGTATCCTTGCCGAATAGATTTAAATAACCCCTCCAGGAAAGAGACGGAATACTCCGTCTCTTTCTTTTTCGGATCGTTTGGGTTTCGCGCAGAGCCTTATCGGTCACCGATGGATTCGGCGGCGCATCGAAAGGCGTCAATGAATTTTTTGCCGCAAGACCCGAGCGCCTTCTCGTTGTAGAGGGCATAGACGTCACAGGGCACGAATAAATCTGCGAAGGAAAAGATGCGAGCACCGAGCATTTC
Organism: uncultured Slackia sp.; assembly: GCF_959608125.1. GTDB lineage: Bacteria > Actinomycetota > Coriobacteriia > Coriobacteriales > Eggerthellaceae > Slackia. Next base: position 66,228 of record NZ_CAUHPG010000006.1, on the reverse strand, counting down.
TTTGTCTTGAGACCTGGTTCCCGAAAGAACAATTCCGAAAGATGCTGCCTCGTCGACGAATAGCAGATCGCGGTAATCGGAACAAGGCTGGGTGTCTATCGTTATCTTGACTCCCAGTGCGTCGAAATAGCTTTGGATCGCCTGGCCCGCGGCCGCCATGTTTTCTGAATTTCCCAAATGAAGCGTGTACCCCTCTACGTCATATGTGTGGATTTCTTCTGCGTCGTAGAGGGGGCATTGCCGATCGATCCAGAACCGGCATTCGCTTTCGGCGATGCGGATGGATTGGATTGATTCCGGCAGGCAGAGCTGCTCGGGCTCATTTTGCCCCGCTTGTCTGACCCTGACGAAGACGGCCATATCGACGTCTTTTGCGATCAGCGATTCGATGTTTGCATAGGCCCCTGCTGCGAATGTGATGTCGATATGGCAGGGGTTTTCGCTTTCCGCGAGCGCCGATCGCGCATCGAGTATGATTTTTTCAAAAAGCGGGTAGTCGAGCGTGCCGATATTAATGGAGGCCGACCGATTGGCAAAATCGCGGCATTCCTCTATGGCTTTGTCTGCCTGGTTGGTGATGAGGCGCGCGTGCTTCAGGAGAAGGCGTCCCGTCGGCGTCAATTCGAGCCGCGTGCCTTTTTTCTGAACGAGGGCGATTCCAAGCTCGCTTTCAAGGGCATGAATGTGGGCGCGAAGAGTCGGCTGGGCCATGAACAGTTCCTGGGCGGTCTTCGCGTAGTTCATGGTTCGTGAAAAGGCGATGTATTCTTTCAAAAACGATATATCCATGGCGTCCCTCCCTATGCTAAGTATAGCCGTCATTATGCGCGGGCGTATGCGCTCGTGCATATGCCTTGAACTTATTAAGGCGGTTAGGCGCGTGTGCGTGCGTCTAAGGGGAGGCTTGGCCGGCATATAAAAGAGGCCGTGCATGGTCCTCTGTTCTGTCGTGGTGCAACTGCCCGGTCGAAAATTCATTCGCTGCTACAGGAAAGCGAGGACATATGCAAAGCAGGCTTGTCGGAATGACGCTTTTTCTTGTCGGAAGAGGCAGGGCTACCATTTCCGAATTGGCCGAGCGGTTCGAGGTGAGCAAGAAGACGGTGGAAAGGGACATTCTGCGCCTTTCTTCGGCAGGGATTCCCGTTCATTGCGAGCGGGGATGCAAAGGCGGGGTGTTTATCGACCCCTCTTACAGAATCGAACGCGGTTCTTTCGATGGCGAGGAGATAGGCGACATAGTTCTTGCTCTGCATCTTCTGGAAAGTGTCGGCGGCAAGGGACGCGGGCGAAGCGTTTTAGAAAAGCTATCTGCTCTTATTCCTGAATTGGCGTATGTGAAAAAGCTTGAATTCGACGAGTATTTGCATATCGAACTTCTGGATGCAGACCTTGGGACGGACGATGCTGTATTCGTTCGAATCAATATGGCACTCGAAGACGAAACGTATCTCGAATGCGTGATTTCTGACGATGTCATGGTTGCGGCGCCCCTTTCCTACGTATTGCGCCCATCGGGCTTGTTTCTGTACTGCTGCGCGGGTGGGAGGGATTACCGACTGATTCCTCTTTGCGCAATAGACGATTGCGCCGTTTTGCCTGTCGAGTTTGATCGCGTCGAATACGCCCCTTATCCGAAAGGGCTTATAAAAGGCTGATTTGCGGCCCGGTCGAACTGCAGGCGGCGTCTTTTGCTTAATCTGTCGGTGGCCTTGCGGATATTGCGAGGCTTTTTTCAAACACGACACCCGCTGTCGTTTTTCGCCTCGTAGCATCCTCTCCCGCTTGAATTGGGTGAGGAGGAGTCAATGGGTAGCATTCGTCGATCGGGCAAGGCCGCATTTGACCTTTTCGTATTTTCCATTCCAATAACCGTCTCTCTTTTTGCGGAGCTTCTGACGGCGGTGACGGATACGTTTCTTGCCGGGCATCTTGGCGGCCAGAGCGCATCTGCCCTGGCCGCTATGTCGCTTGCAGCTCCTGTTATGGGGATTTTTGTGGCGACGCAGTCTCTGTTCGCTCTTCCTATCGGGGTTGTGGTGGCTCGCTGTATTGATGATAGGAAGCGTAGAGATGCTCGTTTTTTCTTTGCGACGACGGTATGCACTGGGGTTTCGGGTTTGTTGTCCGTGGCCTTTGTCGCGAGTATCGGATGGCTTTTGCCCGCCCTTGGTGCCCATGGCGAAGAGCTTGCCATGCTGGAGGGCTATCTTATCGTGCAGGCTGTGAGCAACGTTGCGAGCGCGGTTGGATTCTCGCTGGCAACGGGGATAAGGGCTCTGGGCCACCCGATTGTAGAGACGGTCATTACGACGGCATCGGTGGTTGCCGACATAGCGCTTAACGTTGTTTTTGCATTTGGCCTCGACTTCGGTTTCATGGGCCTTGCGTACGGCACGTTGGCCAGCGAGGTGATATGCGCAGCTGCGTGCGCCGCGTGGCTTGCGCGCGTCCGGCTGCTTCCGGCGCCGCGCATGCTTCATGGCAAAGAGGCGTCGGAATGTTTGCGGGAGATTGTTGAAATCGGTGTGGCTCAAGGGGCTCCGCAGTTCGTTGCGGGTGTTGCGATGGTTTTTTCGAACGCTGCCATGGCCTCTATGGGAACCGATCAGGTTGCGGCGTGGGGCATCGCTCAGAGGTGCTACATGCTCGCGATAACGCCGATGGTGGGGATGTCGAACGCGTCCCAGACGCTTCTCGCGTTGCGTGAGGGGGAAGGAGACGTAAAGGGCGCGAGGTCGGTGGCCCGGGTTGCCGTCTGCCTGTCGGCGATGTTGGGCGCTGCGACGGGTCTGCTTTCCGTATGCGGCGCTGGTGCCGTGACCACTGCTTTCGGAGCAATCGGCTCTCTTGGAGAGATGGCGAAAGAAGGCCTCGTCATCTCGTGCGTTGCGCTTCCTTTTGTCGGCGTGAGCCAGACGGTCGGAGCCGTTCTTATTGTTCGCGGCTTTCCGCGATATGTTATTGCGGCATGTTTGTGCCGTAACGCTGCATTCGCCATCTTGGCGTTGTGCTTCTCGGCGTTTCCGGAAGCGGCGTACGGGTTCGTTGCGATGTCGGCACCCATTTCCGATTGTATCGCCGCCTTCCTGATCATCGTGCTCGGAAGGCGTATTGCGGGTTTTGTCGCCTGTGGCGTCCCTCGTGGCTCCGTGGCGGCTAAGTGCGGTCATTCTCCGAAATTTGCGATTCGACACCCCTCGTTTACTGCTTTTGAACAGGAATTATTCTTAAACTAGGATAATATTAAACAAAAGAAATATGCTAATATGACAATATGACAATAGGCTAATAGATAAATAGCTTATAAGAGCGGGATGCACCGCCGGTCTGTACGACTAAGTTAGGGGGTAATCATGGGGGAAATCTCGAGACGCGGTTTTTTGAAGGGAGCTGCAGCGCTTGGCGCCATGACTGCGGCGACGGGAATGGCCGTCGCTCCGTTCACGGCTTCTGCTGCTGAAGATGCTCCGAAGGGCGAGGCCGAAGTTAAGCACGTGTGGTGTCAGATGTGTGGCGTTTCCGAAACGTATTGCGGAACGCTTTGCACGGTTGAAGACGGTGTCTTCACGCATGTCGAAGGCAATCCATTGGCGGGCAATAACGGAGAGCACGGCGGTCGTACGCTTTGCGCGAAGGGCAATTCTGCTCCTCAGCTCGTGTACGATCCCTCTCGTATTCTGTACCCCATGAAGCTCGTGGGCGAAAAAGGAAGCGGAAAATTCGAGCGCATTAGCTGGGACGAGGCTCTCGACACTATTGCCGACGCGTTGAAAAAGGCTGCAGAGGAATACGGCCCCGAGACCTTCTTCATTCTTTCCGGCCAGTCGGCCGAGGTCGTCGATGTCTTGGGCATGCGCTTCCTTAACCTTTACGGCTCCCCCAATTGGTGCCATAACGGAATTTGCTGGGATCAGCGTGAAACCACGAAAGCATGCACCATCGGTGGCGCCTCCACGTTCCCCGGCCAGATCGACAAGACCAATCTGTTGGTCTGCTGGGGCCATAACAAAGAGAATACCGGCGTCAATCAGACGCGCGGCCAGAATGCGAACCGTCTTGATCAGCGCGATCGCGGCATGATTACCATTGATATCCGCCCGATGCTCAATACGCTAGGCGCGCATTCCGATATTTGGGTTCCTGTGCGTCCCGGTACCGACGGCGCTTTGGCTCTGGCCATCCTGCATGTCATTATCGGCGAGGATCTTTACGACCACGAGTTCTGCGATAACTGGGTCAACGGATTCGACAAGCTTGCCGAGCACGTGAAGCAATTCACTCCCGAGTGGGCTAGCGAAATCACCGGCGTCCCAGTCGAGCAAATCTATCAGATCGCCCGCATGATGGGAACCATCAAGCCTATGGCCTTGATGGACGGCAATGGCTTCGGCGATCAGACCAACGACGGTACCTGGACCGCCGTCTCCATCTTCCTGATCCAGGCCATCACGGGCAATCTCGATGTTCCGGGCGGCAATGGCGCGAGCCTGCAGCTTCCTGATCCGATGTTCGAGATTTCCGATATGGGATGGTTCCTGCCTACGTTCCATAAGTTCGATAAACTCGAGGCTACGCCCGAAGACATCGAGCACGGCTGGCCCGCAGGTACTTCCAAGCTGCTGTGCCCTGAGTTCCCGCGCGATTTCTACAAGGACTTCTGCTACTCGCTCTCTTCGTGCAATCCTCGCGTTATCGAAGCCATCGACTCCGATCACCCGAAGAAGCCCCGCGTGATTTTCTCTCACGCGACCAATTCGCTTTCTTGCTTGCGTCAGCCCAAGCGTACGGCCGAATGTCTGGCCAAGCTCGACTTCCATTTCACCATGGATACGAACTGGAACGATACCTGCAACTATTGCGACATCGTGCTACCCGCCTGCACGCAGTACGAGGCGTCTGACCAGCTTGGAATCAGGAATCGTCTCGATGGTACGTTCCTGGGCCTCAATCATAAGCTTATCGAGCCCTTGGGCGAATCCATGTCCGACTATCGCATCTACGCGGAGCTCGCGAAGCGCATGGGATTCGAGAAAGACTGGTGGGATGGGGATACCGACGGTATGCTTCGCCAGCTGCTGGACGGTTCCGGCTTCACGCTGGAGGAGCTTCGTGCTCCGGAGAACGACAAGGGCGTTTTCGTCGAGCGTCCCGTCGAAGAACGCGTCATGATCGAGCCGGAATACAAGCGTTACAAGGAACTCTTCTCCAAGCTGCCGAACAATAAAGTTCAAGCCTACCATGAGCTTTTCGGCGGCAAGGTCGACAACACGGACGAAGGCACTCTGGGCTATCTTCCCGAGTACGTCGGCGCTCCTGAATCTTTGGCTGGAACCCCCGATATCGCCAAAGACTACCCGCTGGTGTTCTCTGATGTGCACGGACATCGTTTGGCAGAGCACAGCCATCGAAACAATTTGCCGTGGTGTCGCGAAATCGAGCCTTATCCGTGGGTCAAGATCAATCCCGATACGGCGGCGCGGTACGGAATCGCCGATGGCGATTGGGTGAGGGTCGAGTCCCCGCACGGCTGGGTTGCCCTCAAGGCCAAGTTGTTCGAGGGCATTTCCCCCGAGGTCCTTATGGCCCGCCGCGGTTGGTGGCAGGATTGCCGAGAGCTTGATTTGCCTGGCTACGGATATGTCGACGGTGGTGCCGAATGCAACGTTCTTTACGATAACAATCCTGCTAACTGGGATAAGTTCTCTACCGCATCGGCTAAGCAGACTCTTGTCAAGATAAGCAAGTGGGATGAAGAGCCGGCCAAAAACGAAGTCGTCATTGAGAACGGAGAGCTGTAATGTCTGAGCAATTGATGATTTATTGCGACGATGAGCGTTGCATCAAGTGCTATGCCTGCCAGGTTGCCTGCAAGCAGTGGCATGGAATCAAGGCCGGCGGAGTCAGCCGTCGCAACGTAATCGAACACACTTCGGGCAAATTCCCCGATGTCACTCGTGCTTTCCAGAGTCTTGCGTGCCAGCATTGCGCTGAACCTGCATGCGCCAATGTGTGTCCTGCGGGTGCGATTACCAAACGTGCCGAAGACGGTATCGTCGTTGTTGATTCCGAAAAATGCATCGGCTGCCGCTACTGCTTCTTTGCATGTCCTTTCGGCATTCCGAGCTACGACGATGACGGCATGACCAAGTGCGATATGTGCTTGAGCCTTGGAACGGGCGAGGACGGCCGTCCTGAGCCGCACTGCGTGGCGACGTGTCCGACTCGTGCTTTGTATTTCGGAACCGAGGATGAAATCAAAGAAATCCTTCAGGAGAAAGAGGCCCTGAGGCTTGGCGGGCGCGCCAAAGCGCATGAAACCGTAAAGGGCTTCGAATAGAACCTTATCGATGAATTCGGCGGTCGCGTCGCGTTGCCCGCGGCCGCTCGTCTTAGAGAGGAGGTAACCCGATGTCTGGTGTGATTCAGACCACATGGGTATGGGAGCCCGCCATATATTTGTTCTTGGGGGGTCTTGCCGGCGGGGCGTTTTTCGTCGTCACCCTCGTAAGGTTTTTGAGCAAGAACGCATTCCCCAGGGTCACGGTCATCGGAACTTGGACAAGCACCATTGCTTTGGTGGTAGGTTTGTTATTCCTGGTAGTTGACGTTTCCAAGCCCTTCCAGGCCATGATGATGTGGAAGAGCTTCGTGAACCTGAACTCCTGGATGGCTATCGGCGCATGGCTGCTGTTTGCCGCAGTGGCGTTCATGGGGCTTTGCTCGGTGTTTTCTACCCCGAAAATCGTGTCTATCGTCGAGGCATTCTGCAGGCCTCTCGCCCGTCGTGCCGAGGCCATTTCAAAGGTATGCATGGTGGCGGGAGCACTGTTCGGTTTGGGTGTCGCGATGTATACGGGCGTCCTTCTGTGGAGCGCCCATAGCATTCCGCTGTGGAACACCCCGCTTATTCCGGTGCTGTTCACCGTTTCGGCGCTGGATGCCGGCGCAAGCGTCGTTCTTGTCGCTCTTCTGCTCGAGAAATCGGACGGAGCGGCGGCGTTCATCAAGCGCGTAAGCATCGCCTTGGTGGCGCTCATCGTGCTTGAAGCGTGTACGCTTGCGGCGTTGTTCTTCATGCATCTCGAAGGCTCGACAAGCCAGGTTCTTAGTGCGAACACGTTGCTTCATGGCGATTTGAGCATTCAGTTCTGGGTGCTCGTGGTGATTGTCGGACTGGTTATTCCGTTCGTGCTTACCGTTCTTGAGTTGGCGCATGTCGTGCGCAACCCCGAGCTTTCCCGTCTGCTGCATTTCGCTGCAGCTGCCTGCGCTCTGGTGGGAGGCTTCACTCTTCGTTTCGTGATCCTTACAGGCGGCATGCATGCCGTTCTTGTGAGCCCGGATGCCTACCAAGCAATGCTAGGTGTATATACGCTTATCGGTTAATGTGCTTCGCTAAGGAGGAACAAGGATGTCTTTGGACTACGGTGAGCGATTTCTCGTCGCTGACGCTCGTCGCATGGCGTACATGTTTTTTGCCGATGTATTCAGTACGGAGGTAACCGAGGATTTCGTTGCCAACATGGCTTCTTTCGAGGCCGTCGAGGGGAGCAAGCTCGCGGAATTCGTGAATACGCTTGAAGAATCCGATTTCGAGCGGATCACCCAGGACATACGTTCTGAATTCTGCGCCTTGTTCCTCAATATGTCGGCTCATCCCGTATTCACCTCTGAGTCGGTTTATTTGAGCGGCAACCATGTGATTATGCAGGAGCAGCGTAATCAGGTGCTCGATATTTATCGTTTCTATAACCTGGCCGTTGACAAGGACTCCTTCGATTGGCCGGAGGATCACATCTCTATGGAGATGCTCTTCATGGCCCATCTATGCGAATTGGAAAGCGAACTGTGCCATATGGCGTCCGTGGCGAGCGCTGAAGATGAATCGATTTCTATCGATTCTCGTCTCGCCTCCATCGTGTCGGCGCAGAAGGCGTTTTTCGAGGACCACCTTGACCGGTGGGCTCCTATGTTCGCCGATGAGCTTTCTCAGTATGCTGGAACGCTATTCTACAAAGGCGTTGCCGAATACCTTGAAGAATTCTTGGATGGCGAACGTAAGCATCTTATCGAAATCTAACTTCGTCTTTTCTCGAAGTGTTATGAGGTCGTACCGTCTTTTTTCGGTACGACCTCGCTGTTTAGGGTATGCTTGGCTTTGATAGTAAAATATCCCGGAACATGCAATTCGAAGGTTAACTGGTTTGAGCGCTAGCGCAGAAGATAAGAAATCCCTCATTTCAATCGATCAGGACAGCGGTATGCCTATCTGGCTGCAGCTTCGTCACAGGTTGGTATACCTTATCGAATCGGGAATCTTCGAAGAAGGGGAGCGTCTTCCGACCGTTCGTGAACTCTCCGTCAGTCTTGGCATCAATTACAACACGGTAAGCAAGGTGTACCAAGATATCGAGCGTGATGGATATATCAATTCCATGAGGGGAAGGGGTACGTTCGTCGCGCCCATCTGCGGTCATGATGAGAGCGGCTCCAAGGGCGAGGCGGAAGTTCTTACGGATGACTATATTCGAAAGTGTCTGGAATTGGGAATACCTGCCTCACGAATAGTTCTGTTGCTTGAAGGCCGTTTAGCCGAGTTCAATAAGTGATCTTGAGCGGTAGGGGGATAAGATGGCGTTTCGTAGAGTAAAGCAGCAAAGCGAGACCGCGCGGTCGGAATCGTCCCGTAGGCAGGTCGCCGATACGGAGTTCGACCCCAACGACGCTTCACGTATAAGCGTGTACGGGTTCGCTTCGATCGCGTTTTGTGCATCTATGCTGCTGTTCGTGGGGGCTTGGTATTTACTTGCTCCGTTGACGGTAATGACGTTCGTCTTGGCGGCATGCGTCGGCGTCGTTGCCGCCATGAGCGTGCATGTGGTTCCAGAGTGGGAGCGTGTTGTGATTCTGCGTTTCGGCAAGTTTCGCAGAATTGCAGGTCCGGGGTTGTATTTCTGCATTCCGTTCGTCGATTCGATTGCCATCCATATAGACCAGCGCACCATGACGACATCGTTTTCTGCCGAGGCGGCTTTGACTGCCGATTTGGTTCCTGTTGATGTGGATGCCATTTTATTTTGGATGGTCTGGGATGCCAAGAAGGCGTGCTTGGAAGTGAAAAACTATCCGAAAGCCGTTTTACGTACTGCGCAAACCGCGCTTCGCGATGCTATAGGCCAGTTGAATCTTGCCGACATTTCAACCAGGAGAAAGCAGATCGACCACGAGCTCGAAAAGATGCTCGATTCCAAATGCGAAGCATGGGGAATCACTGTATTGTCTGTCGAGATTCGCGACATCGTCATTCCTGAAGAATTGCAGGATGCCCTTTCTCGAGAGGCGCAGGCCGAGCGCGAGCGGAATGCGCGCATCATCCTGGCCGAGGTCGAAAAGGATATTTCTGAAATGTTTGTAGAAGCTGCCGATGTATATGCGGAAAATCCCGACGCTATGAAGCTTCGCGCGATGAACCTGGCTTACGAGGGCGTGTGTAGTTCAGGCGGCGTGCTGCTTGCACCGAGCGACCTTGCCGGCGCCTTCAATGTGGGCGGAAAGGGATGAGGTGCTTTTCGGCGAATCGGATTTTTTTGAGTGCGGTCATCATGCCGGAAGGGGCCTGAATGCCGAACATATTCTTTGGTGCTTCGTGCCGTTATGCCGTGTTTTCGCTGCAGTCGGTGTGCCCTTGATTCGTCATCGGAACCTCTGCGTTTGCTGAGACGGAGTTTTTTGTGAGTGGGTTTATCTGGAGCACCGTAAAGAATGAATAGGTTCCTTAGCGGCGTTTTAGATTTCGAGAAGCTTGATGGAGCCGTCGGTTCAAATCCGGCCCCCGCGACCAAATTCTCAGGCATCCATCGGGTGCCTTTTTTATTCTCCGCGTTCATTAAGTCCGAGAGATATTTGAACAGGGCTTGAGCGGTGGTTCTCTTTTCTGATTGGGCTGAAGGCGAATGCTATTGGTTTTCTCCGCCAGTGCCTCGACGATGGGGCGTTGATTCGGCATTTGCAGGTGACGTGCGCGCGGCGAATATAGTCCTCCGAGACCAAACCTCGCTGCTTTCCGACGGATTCGGCAAAAAGCCCGCTCCTATTCATCGTTTCCCCGAGGGCCGACGGCGGTTTGTACGCCGTATGCGGTCGGTTCGTCCGATGGGCTGTCGCACCTGGTCATCAGCGTATTTTTTTCAGCAGGCAAAACTATATTTTACAAACGATTCGAGCACCGGTGGGGTATTATCGCGCTATGTTCAGCGCGATGGCGTAGCGCCTTCGCTAGAGAGAACGGAGTGGATGCATGTCCAATGTCAGGGGTGTTAAAGTCGTCGCTACCGTGGGCTTGTGTGCGGCATTGACGTTGACCGGTACGGGGGTCGCTTTCGCCGATCAAGATGCGGCGGGGTTGCCTGCTGCGTCCGAGGCGGGCCAGAACGATTCTTCGAACGATGTCGCCGGGCAGGTTCGTGTCGTTCTGCCGGAAGGGGTAACCGCGGAATCGTTCACGGACGGCAATACGTGTGTGTTTAAGAATAAAAGCGGGCAGCTCGTATACAGCGAGACTCTTTTCGATGCTTTGGCTGAATACTACAAGGATGGCCCTGAAGGCGAGGCTGTGCTGTATTGCAAGCCCGGTGCCGATCTTGGCTCCATGACTCATGCGCATGTTGCTGACAGCATCACCATTTGGGGCAATGGTGCAACGGTGACCGAGGGCGGCGAGCACGATATCGAGGTCGACACCTATAAATACGATCGTGCGACAGGAAAGCAGGCGGCTGACGGCAGCTATCTCACGTCGGACATCGAAATCGAGGTCAATGACCTGAACGGCATTGCCCTTTGGGGACAGCGCAATTCCGCATATAAAATCATTGCTAAGTTCAACAACTGCAAAGACATGCAGCGTGTCTATATTTCGGGCACGTCCGGCGAAAACGTCATAGAACTTAACAGCTGCTCCTATGATGGTAAAAAGTGGGGATATCAAGACACCGCCATTTACACGAATGCTGTTGGTTCGGTGACGGTCAGGGATACCGAGTTCGAGAACATGGCTCTCGCTCTCAATCTGAATAATAAGAGTGCGGGCCATCAGGCCATTACGGTGGAAAACTGCGTGTTTACGAACTGCGGCACCGAGGGGCTGGCGGGCGCAGAGGGAAGCGATCTGAGGAAGTATCTGGCGCCGATTCGCGTTCTCAATACAGTCGAGGGAAGCACCTCGAACCTTACGGTGAAAAATGCGGCCTTCAATTACACGGACGGAAATTCGCCGACCGTCAATGGCGACATCCTGCTTGGCGAAGGTCGTACGGGAAAGAACGCGTCCATGCCGAAGTTGGCCATTTCGGGCACCGAGGCTTCCGTGTCGCTGCAATCTCCCGGCTTCCACGGCGCATCCGGGGTCGACTGGAGCAAGGGCCAGACCGTGCCCGTCGCAAAGGACGACACGGAGGTCAGCACCGGCCATGTGGCGACGGTCGAGTCCAACGGCGTCGAGACGTCGTATTTCACTTTTGCCGAGGCGATCAAGAACGCTAAGGCGGGCGATACGGTGAAGCTGCTGAGCGATGTGACCGTAGGCTCCTGGGACCAGATTTGGAATGTTTCGGGCATTACCGTCAATGGCGGCGGCCACACTTTGAAGGTGAATGCCATCGAGAGCGGCGACAACCATAACGCCCTCGTTCAGTCCAATGGCGGAAATGCGTTCAGTGATCTGATCATCGACCTGAGCGATATTCCGAACGCATCGCCGTTCCCGTACCGCGCATTTTCCGCAGCGCCGGGAGATTCTTTCTCGAAGGTGGCGATCAAGGGCAATAAGAACCTCTCGTTCGGTATCTCGGTCGACGGCACCGATGCGGCAGATGAGGCCGTTTCTATCGATGGCTGCGTTTTCGACGGTATGGGATCGGCTGTTTACGATTCCGAGGAAGGGAAGGTCGACTCCCTTTTCATTAAGAACTGCACCATCAAGAATTGCGATTACTCGGTGATCATGAAGTCTCCGAACGGCGTTTTCTCTGGCAATACCGTGGTCGGGGCCAAGGATGCAGAAGGCAAGCTGAACGTTTGCGGTGCTTCCGTGAAGGTGTCTGGCAATACGTTCGATGGCGTGTGCAGGCTTAAGTTCTATGCAGCCCCTGCGGCGTTCGAAAAGAACAAGATTTCCGCTGACTCCTATCTCGCAAAGAGCGACGACCTGGGAGACGCCAAAGTCGATGTTTCCAAGAACTTCTGGGGCGGCGAAGCGCCGAGTGCCACGCAGATTCCCGACGGCATGAAGACGAATGTCGAAGGTGCCGATGTCTACTACGTTCGCGACGCCATGCTCGATAGCGACTTGAATACGTACGTTCCGCCCACGGGCGGCGGCACCGTCACCCCCGGCGACAAGACCGAGGTCGAGCACAATGCCGACGGTTCCACCACCACGACCGTGACCAAGCCCGACGGCTCGCAGACGGTCACGCACGAGACCGCGAACGGCACCGAGTCCGTCGTGTCGAAGGACGAAAGCGGCAACGTCGTCTCCACCGAGGTTTCCGTTTCCGACAAGGACGCCGAGTCCGGCGCGGTCGAGCTTCCGATTGCCGGCGTGGAATCCGTCGCCGACGCCGCCGATGCGCTTGAAGTCGAGGTCAAGGTGCCCGCGAGCGTGACCCCCGACAATCCCGTTACGGTGACCGTCCCCGTGGCGAAGGCCGAAGGCGATGAGCCGAATTACGGCCTCGTGGTCTTCGCGGTCGACGCGGACGGCAACGAGACGGTGCTGCCCAAGTCCGCCGTGAACGCCGACGGCAGCGTCGTGTTCGAGGCGGAGGGCGACGTCACGATCAAGGTGGTCGACAACGCCAAGGCCATGCCCGACGTGAAGGACTCCGACTGGTTCGCGGGCGACGTGGTCGACTTCGCCACCGCGCGCGGCATCGTCAACGGCATTCCCCTGGCCGATGGCACGCTCGAATTCCAGGGCAACCTGGGCACGAGCCGCGGCATGTTCGTGAAGATGCTCCACAATCTGGAGATGAACCCCGAGGCATCGGCTGGCGCGGGCTTCGGCGACGTGGCCGAGACGGACTGGTTCGCCGACGCGGCGGCTTGGGCCGTCGAGGCGGGCGTCCTCGAGGGCGTCGAGACCGATTCGGGCCGTGCGTTCCGCGGCGAGGACCCCGTGACCCGCGAACAGGTCGCCATGTTCCTGATGCGCTACGCGGACTACCTGGGCATGGACACCTCCGCCCGCGCCGAGGTCGCGTTCCCCGACGCCGCCGAGGTCTCCGGATGGGCGTACGAGGCCATGAGCTGGGCCGTCGCCGAGGGTCTGTTCGCGGGCAACTCGGTCACCGGCGAGCTCAATCCGACCGACGGCGCCACCCGCGCCGAGATCGCCACGGTGCTCATGCGCTTCGTCGGGGGCATGTACGCGTAAGGATTGCCAGGCGGGGCAGTAGTTTAATAAGCGAGGGCGGGTTCGGCTCGCCCTCGCTAAAAATCGGACGTCCATCGGATGCTTTCCAGATGAATGAAAATCGCCAGCCGCATTGCTTCGCGGCTGGCGATTTCTTGTATAAGGAGGGCGTCGGCGTGAGGTAGGCGCCGTTATTTCGAGGTGGCGAATGCGTAGGCCTCGCGTGTCCACGACAGCAGCTCGTCATCGATGTCTTTCTCATCGCCGACTACGATATGCGTGGTCCATCTGTCTGGATATGGTTCCGTCTTGGCGGCGACCCGTTTGGATTCCAGGGGGTACGAAAGACCTAGCGTTATGACGATGTAGGGGCTGGGGAGGTCCGCCTTCTTGCGCACGCGCAGAAACGATACGCATGCGAACACGTGCTTGTTGCTGAAGGTTATCTGGGTTTTCTGCACCTTCCTGTGCGCATCGGGGAAGGCCTCGAAAAGCCGCTCCTCGAATGTTTCGTAAAGAGGCAGGGCTGTCTCATGTCCAGCGAAAAACGCCGCCGTTCGTTCATCCGTCATGGCCTCTTCTTTCCGCTTTCTTACCACGTGCTCCAGAAATCCTGGATCAGGTCCTGCCTGTTGGCATGGCCGGTTTTGCGCAGGATGTTGTGCACGTGCACCTTCGCGGTGCTCGGCGCCACGCCCATGGTGGACGCGATGTTCTGGTTGTCCAGGCCGGTCAAAACCAGGCGCAGTACTTCCTGCTCTCGCTTGGACAGCTTGTGTTTCTTGCCGTAGATTTCCAGGTTGCCGTCGATCATGGACTCGACGCGTTCGTCATTGTTGCGTACGGGCGGGTGCTCGTAGCGCAGCGAAAGCGCGCGATATGCGCTGGCGCACGCCACGGCGGCGCATACCAGCATCAGGGCCTCTTCCATGTAATTGCGCTCGGCCGAGAACAGCAGGAACGCCTCGCTTTGCGGCGCCAGCAAAAAGCCGTAGACGTCTTCGAGGATGAATCCGATGCCGAATGCCCAAAGCACCGCATAAAAAAGGCGGTAGCGTTTCATGCGGGTGCGCTCGGTTTCGTCGTGGGTGGAAAAATAGCGCGCCCCCAGAAAGACGAGCGTCCATACGAACAGGGCCGCGCGCATGGCGTAGAACGCGAAACGGGCCGTGGGGTCGCCTTGCTCTAGGAGCAGGGTTGCCAGGCTGCCCGCTACGAACAGCACGCCGGGCGCGAATAGCAGCGCTTTGCGCTTCTCTCCGACGAAATCGCACGCCAAAAACCAGAGCGACACGAAGATGCCGCACCCCGAAACGATGGATGCGAACGATCGCAGTACAAGATAGACGCGCTCTTCCGCAAGGTTCAGGTTCATGGCAAGCGAGACGAAGCTGTCTTGGAACACCAGCGTGACGTCGAAGAAGTAGAACAAAAACGCCCAGAAGGCGTAGAGAAACGTCCGGCGCCTCGATACCAAATAGACCGAAAGACACGCCGCTCCCGCCAGCACGGACACGAGCTGAACGATAAGAACTGAATAGAATTGGGCGAGCTCCATGGGCACCTTCGCTATCCATGCGGACGATTCGTTTTTCCGTATAGTACCTTATGCGCTCGCGATTGCTTCGATTAACGTCGTCTATAGCATATCCGCACATGTTCTTTACGCCGCCGCTGTCTTTTTCGCGTGCTATTCACCAGGGGTTTAATGCTGGTTTAGGTGGTTTAGGCGTGCATCTACACCATATTTCTACCCGGTTCTATACGCGCTTTATACCTTTTCACCGACCGCGCGCGCGGTGACAATTCTCTCGCAAAGTCATTCGCCGCCTCGGACGAGGTATGGCGGTGCGTGCGGGCCTGCGCCCGCGAGAGAGGACGCGCCGCCATGGCTCGCATGACTCGCCTTGCGAAAAGAACTCGAACCGGTTTCGCCTGGCAGGTCTTTGCGATTCCGGCCGCGCCGCTCCATTAGGCGCGGCCGGTTATTTTTCGTCAGAGCGGCCTCCATCGACAAAGGAGGAAAATCCGTATGGAGGAGAAGAAGAAAGGTATCGGGCTGTTCGGCCTGATCGGCATGGTGATTTCGTCGTGCATCGGCTCCGGCGTCTTCGCCATCACCGGTCAGATCGCCCAGGTGGCATCTCCCGGCGCCGCCCTGATCGCATGGCTCGTCGTCGGCATCGGCTTCCTGATGCTGGCCTACTCGCTGAACAACCTGGTGGCCAAGCGCCCCGACCTGCACGGCGTGTTCACCTACGCCGAGGAGGGCTTCGGCCCGCTGGCCGGCTTCCTGTCCGGCTGGGGCTACTGGCTGTCCGCTTGGCTGGGCAACGTCGCCTTCGCTACGATGATGATGTCCACGCTGGGCTATTTCTTCCCCGCGTTCCTGCCGGGCAACACCGTGCCCTGCATCATCATCGCTTCCGTGGTCATGTGGCTGCTGACGCTGCTCGTCATCCGCGGCGTCGAGAGCGCTTCCTTCCTGAACGCCATCGTCATGGTGTGCAAGGTCGCCGCCATCGGCATCTTCATCGTGTTCTCCGTCTTCCTGTTCAACGCCGGCGTCTTCACCGCCGATTTCTGGGGCACGCTGTACAACAACGCCGTGGCCATGGGCGAGATGGGCACCGAAGCCGTCGGTCTTGGCAGCATCGCTTCTCAGGTCATGAATTGTATGATCATCATGATGTGGGTCTTCATCGGCATCGAGGGCGCGACGGTCGTGTCTTCCCGCGCCGAGAAGAAGTCCGACGTGGGTAAGGCCACCGTCATCGGTCTGGTCTGCCTGCTTCTGATCTACATCGGCGCTTCCGTTCTTCCGTACGGCTACATGCCCTACACCGAGATCGCCGCGCTCGATTACCCCGCCATGCTCTACGTCTTCGACGACATGGCTCCCGGCTGGGGCGGCGCGTTCATCTCGATCGCGATCATCATCTCCGTCCTCGGTGCTTGGCTGTCCTTCACCATTCTGCCTGCCGAGACCACGTCCGAGATGGCCGAGCACAAGCTGCTCCCCGCTTCTTGGGGCAAGCTGAACGACAAGAACTCCCCGCAGTTCAGCCTTCTGATCGTCGGCGGCTGCACCCAGGTGTTCATGCTCACCCTGCTGCTGACTCAGGACGCTTACAACTTCGCGTTCTCCATGTGCACCGTCGCTATCGTCGTCACGTGGGCTCTCGCCGCGGCCTACCAGGTGAAGTTCTCCGCCGGCCGTCGCGAGTGGGGCCAGCTGGCCATCGGCGCCGTCGCCGTCGCCTTCCAGGTCATCGCCGTTCTGTTCAACGGCTGGTCCTTCCTGCTGCTGACCTGCGTCGGCTACATCCCCGGCTTCTTCGTGTACGCCAAGGCCCGCAAGGACCAGGGCCTGGAGCTGACCAAGGGCGAGAAGATCGTCATGGGCGTCATCGTCGCCCTGGGCATCCTTGCTCTGGTGCTGCTCGCCATGGGCGTCATCAGCTTCTAAGCTGCTTGAGCGAACCGATCGGCGCTCCTGCATAAGCCGGTCGGTTCGCTTCGGCTTTCTCAATGCGTGCGGAAGGGGCTGCGGACGAGGCTTCATGGCTGACTCCTGTGTCGCCTTCGGTCCCTTCCGCCCAATCGATCGGAACCGCCTGGCGGCGGATCCGTACGGGGGAGGTGTACGATGCACATCAAAACGATCGGCGTCGAAGACTGGTTGAACGTGTGGGAGAAAAGCGCGGTCTACGATATCGCGCAGTCCACGATCTCTTCGATGACCATGGACGAGATCCTCGCCCTGGACGGCGAAGCAGGCGCGACGTTTTACGAGCGCCTGGGTCGCGAGAAGATGAACTACGGCTGGATCGAGGGTTCGCCCGACTTCAAGGCCGAAGTGGCCAAGCTCTACCGCAGCGTCGACCCCGACAACATCCTTCAGACCAACGGCGCGACGGGCGCCAACCTGCTCGCTCTGATGGCCCTGGTGGAGCCCGGCGACCACGTGATCGCCGAATACCCGACCTATCAGCCGCTGTACGAGATTCCCCGTACGCTCGGCGCCGAGGTCGAGTACTGGCGGATCCGCGAGGAGAACGGCTGGAACCCCGACATCGAGGATCTGAAGAAGCTCGTTCGTCCCGATACCAAGCTGATCTGCATCAACAACGCCAGCAATCCGCTGGGCACGGTGCTGCCCGCGGAAACGCTCGAGCAGATCGCGGAAATCGCCGCGTCGGTGGGCGCCTACGTCCTGTCCGACGAAGTGTATCTGCCGCTGCAAGACACCGAGTCGTTCGTTTCCATGGCCGACCTGTACGACAAGGCCGTGGTGTCCAACAGCCTGTCGAAGACCTATTCGGTTCCCGGCGTGCGTATCGGTTGGACGGTTTCGAACAAGGAAGTGGCCGACCGCTTCCGCGTGTATCGCGATTACACGATGATCTGCGACGGCGTGTTCAACGACGCGCTTGCCGTGCACGTGTTGCGCAATCGCGACAAGGTGCTCGACCGTAATCGCAAGATCGTGTTCAACAACCTCGCCATTGCCCAGGAATGGGTCGACAACGAGCCTCGTGTCTCGTGGGTGCCGCCGAAGGCCGTGTCCACGTCCTATATCAAGCTCGACATTCCGATCGACGACGAGGAATTCTGCAAGCGCCTGCTTGCCGAGCAGGGCGTCCTGCTTGTTCCCGGCAGCCGTTTCGAGCTGCCGCGCGGTGCGCGTCTGGGATACTGCGCGCCCGAGGCGACGCTTCGTGAGGGCCTCAAGCGCCTGAGCGCCGCGTTGCGTCAGTTCGACTAATCTTGGCGGCCTGCTTCGCGCAGGCGCGGCCAGCCGCAGAAACGCGGCTTATCGACGCATCCATTCGAAAGCAAACTCTCTTACCGGAGCCCCTTTCGTGGAGGGCTGGAACGCCCCTATTATTCCAGCCGATCAAATACAGAAAAGCAGCCTGCGGTGTGGTGTCGCAGGCTGCTTTTCTTTTTGCGATCATTCGATGCGAAGCGAAGACGCCGAGAATGCGGAAGGCCCCTGAGCTGCTGTGTCGCAGGACAGCTCAGGGGCCGTTTCTCGCTTATGCGCACGCGGCGCTTCAGTGGATTTCGTTTTCGCGAAGGCGCGTCGAAGTTTATGCCGCCACGAACGTGAGGTCGTTCTTCTGACGATGGCGGTCCATGATGCGGCGCTCGAGTTCTTGCAGGGTGGGGGGAGTCCACGAGATGGCGTTGGCGCCGGCGTCGATGGTGCTCAGGATGGATTCGTCGCTCGATCCGCCGCTTGCCATGATGGGCATGGCGGGGAAAGCTCGGCGGATGTCGGCCACCACGTGCGGGGTTTCTTTGGCGGCTGCAACGTTAACGATGCGTGCGCCTGCGGCGATTTGGTCGAACGCCATGCCGTCGAGCTTGGTTACGGTGACGACGATGGGCACGTCGATGCGTTCGGCCATGCGAGCGATGGTGTTGGGGTCGGTCGAGGCGTTTACGACGACGCCCGCCACGCCCTGCATATCCGAATGGACGGCAAGGTCTATGGCCCGCTGGCCCGTGGTGACGGCGCCGCCGACTCCCGTGAGCACGGGCATTTCGGCGGCGGAGAGCAATGCCTGGGTAATGGCGGGCTGGCACGTGAAGGGATAGACGGCCAGCACGGCGTCGGCGTTGCTGTTTCGGATGATTGCGATATCGGTAGAGAAGATGAGCGATTTGACGCAGTGCCCGTAGAGGGAAATGCCGCTGCACTGTTCGATGGCTTCGGGGACTTTGATCCCCACGTTTCGCAAGGTTCCTTCTATAACGAACGGATCGGTATGGGGCATGCCGCTCACCTCCTGTCTTATGGCTTCGTGACAGAATGCATTGTAGATATACGGCTCCTGCCAAAGAGGTGCCATTACCGAGCGTTACCGATCCGACACCGAGGTTTTCCTGGGATTTTGCAAAGAGCGCCCTGGTTTTCGCCGTTCTGGCGAACCGTTTCGCCAAGCGGTCGAGAAATTGTACGGCGTGCCGGCGATCGGGGCGTTTCGCGACGCTCTTTCCAATTGTCGTCGCCCCGCGCGGACCCGACGGGCGAACGGCGCTTGTCATGTTTTCGGGCGCCGGTGCGGGCGAACGGTCGATCGAAGGGGGAATCTCGAAACGCCGCCGTTCGCCTGCAAGCGACGCGGATGCGTGCGGCGGTATTCGGCCGGCCGACGGCGTTCGCGGACGAATACGGTCGCTGGTGAATCCGCCGCTCTTTTTCATCGGCGCTTATGTGATAGTGGCATCGGGAAAATACGGCCGCGATGCAAGGGGCATGGCGGCCGCGTCTATCGGCGATGTTCGAAAGGGGTATGGCATATGCAGGTCATCGAGGAACAGGTCTACGCGTTTTCTAAGGACAATGCGCCGTGCGTTACGGCGAAGCCCGGCGAGCTTTTGAAATTCGTTACGAAGGATTGCTTCAGCAACCGCATCCCGGACGAGAACACCACCATGGCCGACTTGGACTACACCTACGGCTTTGCGAATCCTGCCGCCGGCCCTGTGTACATCGAGGGCGCCGAGCCTGGCGACGTGCTGGTGGTCGATATCTACGAAATCGACGTGGCCGACGAAGGCACCGTGGCCACCGACGACCATTGCGGCCCCCTTTTCGAGGGAACCGACTATCGCACCAAGAAGGTCAAGATCGTCGACGGCATGGCCGATTTCAACGGTGTGAAGTTCCCGATCGACCCCATGGTCGGCGTGATCGGCACGGCGCCCGACGGCGACGACGTGATCGACGGCTTCGTAGGCGCTCACGGCGGCAACATGGATAACAAGCTCATCACCCGCGGCGCGCGCCTGTATTTCCCCGTGCGCGTTCCCGGCGCCCTTCTGCAGATGGGCGACGTGCACGCCGCCATGGGCGACGGCGAGCTGTGCGGCACCGGCATCGAGATTCCCGCGGAAATCACGGTGAAGGTGCAGCTGGTGAAGGGCTTCGAGCTTCATTGGCCCGTGCTCGAGACCAAGGACAAGTGGTACGTCAACGCCAGTGCGCCGAAGTACGACGAGGCCCTGATGAACGGATCCAAAGAGATGCAGCGTCTGCTCATGGCCGTGACCGGCTGGGATGCCGTCGAAACCTATATGTATATGTCCATTCGCTCCGATGTCGAAATCAGCCAGGGCTGCGAGCCGTGCGAGGTCCAGCTTTCGCTGCGCATCGGCACGCCGAAGCTTCCGCAGTTCGCCCCGCTGGTACCGCGCCCGTAGGCGGCTTCTCGCTCGGTTGAAAGGGGCGGCGCGGCTTCCGTTTGCCGCCCCTGGAAAGCCGTTTGCCGCCTGGGGTTCTTCGGGGCCGTTTACCTGCCGTTTCCTGGTCTGCTTTAGCATGATGCAGTGCTAAACTTCACAACATCGACAAATCAGACAAGATCGAAGCCGGATGGCCATGCACGGCATCCGGCTTCGATCGCGCCTGATGGAAATATACCTTCGGAAACGAAAGAGGTGTCAAATGGCGGAAACCGAAGCAAAGGCCAAGGGCGCGAACGCGTCGCTTGAGCAATTCGGCTACAAGCAGGAATTGCGCCGCGGCATGGGTCTTTGGGACGTCGTTCTGTACGGCGTTCTGTTCATGGTCATCATCGCCCCGCACTCCATCTGGGGCCTGGTGCAGCAGCAGGGTCTGGGCATGTCTACCCTGGTTTACTTGGTGGGCTTCGTGGCGATCGGCTTCACGGCTTTGAGCTATGTACGCATGAGCCGCCGTTTTCCCATCGCGGGTTCGGTGTATTCGTACGTGCAGCGCGGCCTGAATCCTCATGCGGGATTCATGTCCGGTTGGCTGATCCTTCTCGATTACTGCATCACGCCGGCATTGCTCTACACCATGGTGGCCAACTGGGGCACCATGCTCGTTCCCAATAGCCCTTGGTGGCTGTGGATCATCGTGTTCATCGCGTTCAACACGTTCGTGAACATTCGCGGCGTTTCGCTCACTCGAGGCATCGACTTCGTCATCTTCGCCGTCGAAATCATCGCCGTCATCGCCTTCGTGGCGCTCGGCTGCAACTTCATCATGGGCGGCGGCGGCGCCGGCGAATTCAATATGGATCCGGTCTGGCAGCCCGAGAAGGTCACGTTCAACTTCCTTGCCGCGGGCATTTCCATCGCGGCCCTGAACTTCCTCGGATTCGATGGCATTTCCACGCTCGCCGAAGAGACCGAGCATCCCGAGAAGAATATCGGTCGCGGCATCCTTATCGCCCTCGGCATCATCATCGTCTGCTTTGCCGTTCAGACCTATATCGCATCCCTCATCCAGCCTGACTGGGCTTCTTGGAGCGAGGAGCACGCCAATAACGCGTTCTTCTATGGTTGCCAGCTCATCGGCGGCAATATCTTCATGAACATCATGTTGGTCATCAACATCGTGGCCGTCGGCATCGCCAACATCATGAATGCTCAGCTCGCCGCCTCGCGTCTGCTGTACTCCATGGGCCGCGACAAGGTTATTCCGAGCATCTTCGGCAAGGTGCATCCCAAGTACAAGACTCCGTGGGTCGGTTCGCTGTTCATCGGCGCCGTCGCCTTGGTGTTGGTCGCTGTTCTGGGCATGGCCGACCTGGCCACGCTGGTCAACTTCGGCGCTCTTGCTTCGTTCATCATGCTGAACTTCTCGGTGTTCTGGTTCTTCTTCATCAAGGAAGGCAAGCGCAAGACCTTCGGCGACTGGGTCAAGTACCTGATTTGCCCCTGGATCGGCATCATCATCCTGGCCTACGTGTTCACCGGCTTCCAGCCGATAACCTACATCATGGGCATCACCTGGTTCGTCATCGGCTTTATTATCCTGGTGGTGAAATCGAAGGGCTTCAAGGAAGTTCCCGAGGCATTCAAGCATCTGGATGTGTAACTGACGCCCCCTGTTTGCATGGCGCGTGATTTCTGCGGCCCTCGCTGAATGGCGGGGGCCGTTTTGCTTCAGTTGCGCGAGGGTTGCGCGCTGACGTATGAAGTGCGCAAGATTCGTTCGCCGATGCTCCGATTTCCCGAAAAGTTGCAAGAAAAATGCAGTTGGCGGTCGATGCGGACCCCGAATCGACCCTTTACGATGGGTATCGAAGCGACGATCAGGCTTGTCGATTTCGTTGAGCTGGGGTTTCTCTGCCTTCTTGAAAGCTGGAAGTTTCCGAAAAGACCGCCTACTGCAAAAAATGTGCAGAAAATCGCGCCAGAGCGACGTCGCGAAGGTTTTCGGGCTGCCTGTCATCGCAACCAAGAAGGAAAAGCGATGGATTCCAGCTAGCGGCCAGCGCAATAGAAAAGACGTGGCGATGACTTTCTGCGCCTGTGCAACACGGTATATCATTGCCGCAGGAAACGACGGAGAGGATGCGATTTTAATGGACGTTGAAGTGAAACCGCTGGTGGCTGGGGATGCCACGCTCGATGAGGTACGAGCGTTTTTCGCGAACGATCGCTATGCCACCGTGGCTTGCGGCGCCGTTATCGAAGAGGCGCGCCCCGGGTATGCTCGTGTCGGACTTAAGATGGAAGAGCGCCATCTTAACGGCATGGGCTCGCTGATGGGCGGCGTTTCGTTCACGATGGCCGACTTCGCGTTCGCCGTCGCGTCGAATATCGGGCGGGCTCCTACGGTGTCTACGAACTGCAACATCGATTTTCTCGGCGCTCCGAAGACGGGCGCGCTTGTGGCGGAATGCCGCGTCGAAAAGGACGGCCGGACCCTGTGCTTCGCCCGCGTCGACGTATCCGATTCCGCCGGCAATCCGGTGGCCCGCATGAACGTGACCGGATTCAGGAAACGCCGCTAGGCGAGGGTCGTGCACGCCCCGACGACCCTGACGCCGCGGTCTATTGCGAAGCCACGTGTCGGCCCTCGTCGTTTTCGCCGCTTTCGGCCAGATCGATAAGTTCTTGCTGCGAATGCACGTCGAGCTTCTTGTAGATGCGCTTCACGTGCGTCTTCACGGTATTGCGCGATATGACGAAATGCTCCTGGATGAATCCCACGTTGCGACCGCGAGCCATGCAGAGGAAGATCTCGTTCTCGCGCTCGGTCAGCCCGTGTGCCTTGCCGATCGCCATGCACTTGTCTTCGAACGATTCTTCGCGGTTTTCTTCGCGCGCGGAGACGCAAGGGGTTTCGACGGCGTTGATGGTTCGCTCGAAGCTGAAGCCCCTGAAGCCCAGCCAGAGGAAGGCGACGAACACGAATAGAACGCAGGCGGTGATGGCTTGGGCTTCTTGGCCGCCCAGGGGAACCACGTCATTGACGGTATGCCCTGCCACGGCGCCGGCGATGGTGCCCAGGGCGCGTGCGGCGTTGGCCAGGCCCAGGGCTATCATGAGCGCGAAGGGGTTCTGCTTTCCGATCGCTGCGACGGTCATCCAAAGCAGAATGTCGAAGCAGTTCCGGCCGATGCGCAGCAAGGCGTTGGCCGCCGCAGTATCGTTTCCGAATGCGAACGGCGCCGCGAGGAAACCTGCGATAACCAGCAGCACCGAAAACGAGAAGAGCGCGTCTTCGCCGCCCGGCTTGCGCGTGAGCGCTATCGTCACGGCGACGGCGAAAAGCACCGCCCATTCAATGGGGCTGGTATTGGGCGCGTTGCCCACTTCGTTGAACGTGAGCGCATAACCCGAGGCGATGCTGAACACCAGAATGCAGGCGAAAAGCGCATTGGTGGGCTTGAGGAACGCGCGCGGATGAGATATTTCGAGGTCGGAGGGCGCCGATGCGTGTTGCATGCGCGTCATGAATTCCGACGCCGGCGTCCACGACAGAGCGAGCGCTGCAAGAGGAAGCGCCGCCATGGCCGCCAATCCTGCCTCGAGCGATAGAACGCCGATCAGCTGTTCGACCAGATCGCTCGCGGCGATGCCGAACGCTGCGGCTAGCGCGGTATGGCGCGACGTGGGCAAAAGGCAGATAGCAAGGCCGTAGAAGACGACGGTCCAGATATGTCCCAGCTCGAAGAACAGGACGCCCGCCGCGGCCATTGCAATCGATTGCAGAACGACGGAGGCGTAGAGCAGCGCCGTCGCGCTTGCCGTCGCCACCACGCTTACGGCCGCGATGGTTTTCGCGTCGAGCAGATCGGGGCGTTTGCTCGCCACCACGGCCACGCCTATATAGAGCAACGCTCGTGCGGCCGTATCGATCTCCCTTCCGATAGGAAAGAATTCCGCGAAGCGCGGAAACAGCACGCTGTTTTGAACCCAGCCGTATACGCCCATGAGCGCGACGGCGGCAAGGGCGCACGCGAACGCCCGCTTTCCCCTGATGGTATGCATGGATACCCCCTCCTGTTGTCCGATGCCCATTGTATTTGTTTTCGCGCCTTCGACAGGGGTTCGATCGGTGTTTCAGGCAAGATACCCCTGCGGGGGTGACGTGATTTACCTGGGATTTCTCCAAGAATGCCCCTGGCGGGGGAAGTGACGGCGCCCGTGTCGGCGCTTAGGGTGGAAGCAGTTTCGCGGCGGCGTTCGAGGGCGGGTGCAAGGACCGCCTCGCCGTTGCGGTGAAGAACATCAAGGAGGGATTCGGTATGACAGCAGAAGTATCTCGTCGCGGTTTCCTGGCGGGCATGGCGGGCGTCGGGGCGCTGGCGGCTGCGGGACTTGCGGGATGCGCCCCGTCGAAGGCCGAGGATACGAAGGCCGCAGCGGCTCAGGGCGAACAGGCGCCGGGCGGCGCGCTCGATTGGTTGGGAGAGGCGCCTGAAATTTCCGACATCGCAGAAACCAAAGAATGCGACTTGTTGATCGTGGGCGCCGGCAACGGCGGCATGGCCGCGGCTGCTTATGCGGCCGATCAGGGAATCGACTTCATGGTGTGCGAAGGCGGCACGCAGGTCGGAGCGACCCGCCACTGGTTCGCGGCGCTCGACACGCCTCCGTTCGCCGATCGCGAGCCCGTCGATCGCCAGCGTCTTATGGGCGAGATCATCCGTTATTCGTCGGGCAATTGCGACCAGCGCCTCATCAAGATGTGGATGGACGAATCCGGCGATATGTTCGCGTTCGTCGACGGCATCATGAGCGCGTCCGGCGCCGTGGTCATCGCCGATGAGAACGATATGCCGGGCGGCATGGGCGGCACGTCGTTCTATACGCCTCCGTTCGAGCATCATTACGGCAACAAGGACGGAGGCCGCGACGGCATCGAAGAGCGCAACGTCTTGTTCGAGAAGCATATCAACGAAGCGGGTTACGAGGTTTCCTACGGTCATCTTCTGGCGAAGCTGGTGCGTGAAGAGGGCGGTCGGGTGACCGGAGCCATCTTTGAAACCGATAACGGATACGTCCAGGTCAATGCCAAGAAGGGCGTCATGCTCGCCACCGGCGGCTATGCGGCCAATCCCGCCATGGTGGAGGCGCTGTCTCCCGTTACGGCGAAAAGCGTGACGGCTCTGGGCTATAACCAGAACAACAAAGGCATGGGCATCAAAGCCGCCATGTGGGCAGGCGCCGCCAAGGACCTTACCAGCGCCACGATGATCTTCGACCGCGGCCTGGTGGCTCCTGGAACCCCGGCCGGCTATACGCCTGAGAGCATCGAAGCCGGCGACCCGCAGTTCCCAGGCAACGGCCAGTTCAACCCCGGTACGCAGCCGTTCCTGAAAGTGAACATGGCAGGCGAGCGCTTCGCCAACGAGTCGGCCGATTACGACTACCTTCCGCACGCCGCCGCCCAGCAGCCTAACGGCACCTATATTTCGGTATGGGACGGCAACTTCGGTGAAGACGTGCAGCGCTTCCACACGCTGGGCTGCTCGGCCGGCACTCGTATGGGCGTGCTGGCGTTCAAGAAGGAGGACGGATCCTACGATCTGGACGGATACTTCCAGAAGCAGCTCGAAGACGGCCGCCTGCAGAAGGCCGACACGCTCGACGAACTCGCCGATAAGCTGGGATTCGATGCCGAGGCGAAAAAGACCTTCTTGGCCACGTGCGAACGCTACAACGAGCTTTACGACGCTCAGGAAGATACCGATTTCTTCAAGGAATCCTATCGCCTTTCCGAGCTTCGTACGCCGCCGTTCTTCGGCGCCACGCTGGGCGGCACGCTGCTGACCACCATCGACGGCATTCGCATCAACAGCGATTGCCAGGCGCTCGACACGGAGGGTCACGTCATCGACGGCCTTTTCGCCGTGGGCGACTGCTCGGGCAGCGTGTTCAGCGGAAATTATCCCGACCAGCTGCACGGTTTTGCTTGCGGCCGCACGATGACCGAGGCCCTTCATGTGGTGAAGGTCGTCGCCGCCATGTAGGTTCGCGTCGTCGCGCCATTTGACGCGACGACGATCCACGTTTTCTCGAAGCGGACAACTCTCGTAACGCCGCCCCTCCCTCCCCTCATGCGGCGTTCTTATCTCTAGCGGGCCTTCGGGCCCGCTTTTCGCATCTTGTTTCCAGGGCGTTTCGAGGCCGCGCTGTTCCTGTGGATGCGCCTCGTTTCGAGCCCGTTCTGTCCTTCATCGTTTGGCAGTTGCGATTCGTCCCGCTACCATGGTTCGAGTTTGTGTTCGAATCGCGAGCGTAACGCCGCGAAGAAGGGGGGAACGGACGATGGCGGAAATACTCGAGGCGATCATGCTGATCTGCTTCGGCCTGTCGTGGCCGATGAATGCGTACAAGAACTTCAAGGCGCGTACGGCGGCGGGCACCAGCTGGCAGTTTCTCGGGCTGATATCGCTGGGCTACGTGGCGGGCATCGGCGCGAAGTTCTGTGCGGGTTCGATCAGCTGGGTTCTGGCGGTGTATTTCATAAACCTGGCATGCCTCGGTGTGAACTGGGCCGTTTACTTCCGCAATAGGCGGTTGGATAAGGCGGCGGAGAAGAAGCCCGTTCGCGCATAGGTCGAACGGGCTTCTTGCGGAATGGAAAGCGTGCGCGGTTTCTGCGGGCAAGGCGGCCGCGCACGCTGAAAGATGCTGGCGAACGTCGCTTTCGCGACATTTTTTTTTGTTCACGGTATCCTGCCGAAATATCGTGGAAATCAGGGGTTTTCCATCGGGTTTTTCACTATACTACGGGCGAAAAAAGGCGGCATCGATCAGGGGAAGCGCCGCCGCGTTCCGCAAGGAGGAACCATGGAAGACAAGACTAAGCCGACGGCACCGCAGCCTTTTCCCGACGATGACCGTTCCGCCGTTTCCGATGCGCAGGCGTCCGAAGAAAGCAAGCTTGCCGGCGATCCCGTAGATAAGCCGGCCGAACCTGCAGCTCCGAAGGCAGCGCCGGTCGAGGTCCCTGCCGCCCCGAAGGCGGCTCCCATGTCTGCGCCGCAATCTCCTGCGGATCGTGCAGACAGGCCGGCAGAACCTGCGGCTCCGAAGAGTGCGCCTGATGCGGCTCCGATCGCGCCCGCCGAAGCGCCGGCTCAGCCTGCGGCTCCGAAGACGGCTCCGGTCGATCCGGCCGCCGCTCCCGTCCAGCCTGCGGCTTCTGCCGCGGCGCCTGTGCCGCCGGCCCCGAAGGCGCCTGCCGCTCCGCAGGCGCCCGTGGCCGGTTCCGCCGCTGCTCCTGCATCTGCGCCCGCTGCTGCACCGACGCAGCCCATGGGAGCCCCCGCGCAGCCGGGCGGTCCCACGCCCCAGCCCGCCGCCGCGCCTATGGGCGCCTATCCGCCGCCTCCTGCGCCGAACGCCTCTGTGAGCAATAGCAAGGCGACGGTTGCCTTGGTCTGCGGCATCTTGGCTATCGTGTTCTCGTTCATTCCGATCGTCGGCATCATCTTGGGCATTGTCGCCATCGTGTTCGCCGGCAAGGCCGTGCGTATGTTCGGCCGCAGCGGCAAGGCCACGGGCGGCAAGGTCTGCGGCATTCTGGGCATCGTATTCTCGGTGCTGATGATCGTGTTCACGGTTGCCGTGATGATGATCGGCTTCGGTGCGGTTTCGACGATGGGCTCCGATTACGACGATTCCGTGCCTGCGCATGTTTCGTCTTCGAACGATTCGTCCAGCTGGTCGGCGACGGGCGGCGCGGTCGACATGGACAAGGACCAGCAGGCCGTATACGATCAGGTCACCGTGCTTTTCGACGGTATCGTCGCGAAGGACGCGAAGTTCAAGGACGAGCTTTCCGAAGAATACGGTGAATCTTTCGAGCAGAATTTCGGGGCCACGTATGCCGAGATGGGCATCGACCCCTCTGCGTTCGCTGAATGGGCTTTGACCGACTTCTCGTATTCTATCGACAGCGTTTTCGTCGAAGGCGACATGGCTACGGTGTATGTCGACACTACCGAGCGCGATACGTTCCAGTTCCTGATGAACTTCGGCGACGCCGTTGCGGCATACAGCCAGACCATCGATGCGGATACGGCATCTGATTCCGATGCCCGGGCGAAGGTGGCCGAGCTGTTCAGCCAGACTATGGCCGACACTGCCGAAATGACCACGTATTTCGCGGCATTCGACTTCAAGAAGCAGGGTGATGCCTGGGTTATCGACGAGGATTCCGCCGAGGAGGAATTCGATTACATGTTCGGTACGTTCTAACGTATACGGGCTCAATCGGGCGAAAGGGGGAGGACGCGGTTTCGCGTCCTCCGTTTGTTTTCGGCTGGTGCAAAATCAGGCTCGTTCGAATAAGTGCAACGGTTGCACTTATTCGATTGCCTCAGGGCCGGCCGGCTGCGGTTCCAAGGCGCTTGCGGCGCGAAAAAAGCGGCCCGGCGCACTATGTCGCCGGGCCGCTTCGTCTGCGTTCGGGCCTATGGTTCGCTAGAGGCTCTCGGCCTGATACTCGCGCATCAGCGCGGCGAACGCCGGCATTGCGCCGTCGATGACCGCATGGTCGACGCAATAGCCGATGCGAACCCATCCTTCGATGCCGAAGCTATCGCTGGGCACTACCAGCAACTCGTGCTTCTTCGCGCGTTCGGAGAATGCCTTCGCGTCGGGTTCGAGCGCACGCATCCACAGATAGAACGCTCCCTGGGGCGCCACGCATTCGTAGCCCAGTTTGGCCAGACCGTTGTACAGGGCGTCGCGGTTTTCGCGATACGCTTCGACATCGCAAGGCTCGTCGACGCATTTCTCGATGACGCCCTGGAACAGCGTGGGCGCGCAGACGTAGCCGAGCGCCCTGCCGGCGCCGCATACGGCGGCGTAGACGTCGGCGGCGTCGGCCGCCGCGGGCGGAACAAGCACGTAGCCGATACGTTCGCCCGGCAGGCTGAGCGACTTCGAATACGAGTAGCACACCAGCGTGCTTTCGAACAGCGTGGGGATGAATGCCGCATTGGCGTCGCCGTAGACGATTTCGCGATAGGGCTCGTCGGAAATCAGGTAGATCGGATGGCCGTATTCATCCTGCTTGCGGCGAAGCGTGTTGGCCAGTTCGACCAGATCACACTCGGGATAGACCGCGCCGGTGGGATTGTTGGGCGAGTTGATGATGACGGCCTTGGTGCGCTCGGTGATGGCATCCTCGATCGCTTCGATGTCGAGCTGGAAGCTTCCGATGCGCGCGGGCGTTTCGACGCAGACGCATCCTGCGTTCTCGATCCAGACGCGATATTCGGGGAAATACGGGGCGATAACCATGAATTCGTCGCCCGGTGTGCCCAGCGCATTGATCGAGATGGAGATGGATGCCGCCGCGCCCACCGTCATATACAGGTCGTTGCCGGTATATGCGGTGCCGAACCTGCGGTTGAGCGATGCCGCGATCGCCGCGCGCACGCCGGGCGCGCCGGGTGCGGGCGTGTAGCCGTGCACCTGCTGCGCGGGCATTTCCAGCAGTTCGAGCACCGCCTTTTTCACGGCCTCGGGGGCGGCGACGCTGGGGTTTCCTAGGCTGAAGTCGAAGACGTTTTCGGCGCCTATCTCCTCTTTGCGGGCGAGGCCGTAGGCGAAAAGCTCGCGAATGGCAGATGGCTCGCTGCCCAATTCGTACATGCGCTGATTGATCATGCTTCCCCCTCTGTTCTGGCAGGATGTCCCTTGGCAGGGTGCGGATCGAAGGCGCCTGCTGCAATCGCTTCGATCGCGCGGTTCCTCTTCCATTATGCACGGTATTGCTCGTCCAGGGTGTTCGCGCGGGCGCATTTTTCCTCCACATGCGGGAATGCGCGGCGATGTGCGCGCCGCCGCCGCTCGGCCGCTGCGCACCGCCGTATCCCCGGCGTATTCAGGGCGTTCGACATGCATTGCCGCCTGCGCGGGCATGCTTTCGGCGTATGATGGGCCGATGCGTTTTCGCCGCCTTTCCGCGGCGGACGTCTGTGTAGGATTTCGTTGCGGCCTGCGGGCCGCGTGTGAAGGATTTGATATGGTCGAATCGTTTTTGGGGGCTGCGGCGGGCACGGGTTTCACGTTCGCGTGCACGGCGCTCGGCGCCGCCGCGGTGTTCTTGCTGCGCGGCAAGAAAGGCGGCGTCGCGCAGACGTTGTTTCTAGGTTTCGCCGCCGGCGTCATGATCGCCGCCAGCGTCTGGAGCCTGCTTATTCCTGCTATCGAAAAAGCCGAGGAAGCGGGCCAGGTCGGATGGATTCCCGCAGCGGGCGGCTTCGTTCTGGGCGCTCTGTTCCTGTTCGTGCTGCATGCGTTGCTGCCTCATCTCAACATAGGCAAGGAGCGCGCCGAGGGCCTTCCCTCGCGATGGGGCCGCTCGACGCTGCTGTTCACGGCCGTCACGCTTCATAATATTCCCGAGGGCATGAGCGTCGGCCTGCTGTTCGCCATGGCGGCGCAGCAGGGGGCCGATCCCGCTTTGTTCGGCATGGCCACGGCGCTTGCGCTCGGCATCGGTATTCAGAACATTCCCGAGGGCGCCGCGGTTTCGCTGCCGCTTGCGCAAGAGGGCATGAGCAGGCCGAAGGCGTTCGCCATGGGCGCTCTGTCGGGCCTCGCAGAGCCGGTGTTCGGCTGTCTGGTAGTGCTGGGCGTGGGATTCATCACGCCGTATATGCCGTGGATGCTGGCGTTTTCGGCGGGCGCGATGATGTTCGTGGTGGTCGAAGAGCTCATTCCCGAGGCGCATCTGGGCGAGCATGCCAATTGGGGCACCGCCGGCGTCATGCTGGGTTTTTTGACCATGATGGTGCTCGACGTCGCGTTGGGCTAGGACAGGCCGCTCGGTCGCCGGCTCTTGCCGAATCGCGTTCGCGTTTTTCAGGCCCTCGCACCGAGGGCCTTTTTCGTGGCGCGCCCTTCGGTCTTGCTCGCTATGAAGTTTGTAAAAAAGAGGCCCTTCAGGTCATTTTTTCGAGGCTTTGCCACAAAGGAGGCGGCGTCAAAGGGGTGCGAAGCGATTTAGTCGCGTCTAACGGTATGTTTTCCGTCGTGAACGGCGAATTTTCCGCGCGCGGCGGTGGATCCCGCTCGGTTTTCGTGACAAAACTCGCATTTTTTGGCCGAAAAGGGCCGAAAAATCCAAAGTACGTAAAAGCGCGGTTCCAAACGAGGGCGCCTGGGGCGTTTCGTCCGGGGCGTAAGCCGCCGGCTAGCTTCGGCGGGTTTGGATCAGGTGCCTGATCGCTTCGATCGCGTGTCCGCGAAACATCGCGCGCGGGCCGGCGTATGCCATGCACGTGCGCTGCCAGGCCGCTTCGTCGGGCGCATAGCAGTGGTTCGAGCAGGTTTTGCACGACGGCCTGGGGTCGCGCGTGCATAGTGCTCGACGCACCTCCCCGTAGCGCACATGCATGGCGCAATCGGGACACAGGCGCGGCACCTTGCGCGCGGGGTAGACGCCCGCTTCGACGGCTTTGCTGCGAAACGGCACGCGCAGCCCGTCGTCATGATGGTCGGCACAGTAGATTTCCGCCATGCCCGCCAGGGTGACGATATCGCGCGCGATATCCTTGCAGCGGAATTTCTCGGAGATGCGTTCTCCGAGGCGCTCGTAGGATAGCTCGATGGTTTCTTCGGTATTCACAGTGGTCCTTCCGCGTTAGCGCAGGCTGGAGAATTCCAGGCATTTTTCCAGATAGATCTTATTCGCGATCGCCGTGGCCGCTGCGATCACGATCCTGCGTTCGAGCGAAAGCTCGTCTGCTTGCGAAATGCGCAGCGAGAAGGCGAAGCCGCTCGGGTCCTCGATCGCCCATTCGCTCAGATTGCGCGCGCTCGTGGTGCCGCAGAACAGCGAACGGAGGCTTTCTTCGGCGGCCGTGCAGAAGAAGTCGTAGGAGCGCTCGGTGGAAGAGGCGGTTGCCTGCACGGCGAATAGGCGCTGGATGTCGGATATCGAAATCGAGCGCTTCATCAGGCAGATGAAGATAAGCAATGCCACGTGCTCGCGCCCGTAGCGTTTGTGCACGGGCGTGGGGATGAGCTTCTGTTTGACGTAGTTGTTCACCATCGACGAGGTGAGCAGCTTCTCTCCTTCGGGGAGCAAAGGCCGCAGCTGGTCGTCCACGTACGTGAGCACCTGATCCATATATAGCTCGATGGCCGGCAGCTCGCTATATCGGGGAAAATGCAGCGTCTGCACGAACGCTTCGAAATCATGGAGGGCGCACTCGAAGGCGGTCGAGGCTTCTTCAGTGTTGTTCAAAGGTTTCATATGCGTAGCTTATCGTCGTTCGGCGGTTTTCGTGAAGATGGAGAAGGACACCACGATGCTTTCTCGTAAAAATCACATTGCTTGACATGATATGGAGCATTACATAATCTGGTATTCAATACTAGATATGAATCGAGGAAAAGGGATCGCATGGAAAAGGCCCAAAAAATTGCCGTGATCACCGATTCGTGCTCGGACGTTCCTGTTGAGCTCGCTGCCGAACTGGGCATATATGTAGTTGCTCTGCACATCAACTATCGCGATGCGTCGTATCGCGACCGCGTGGACATTCAGCCCGACGAGGTGTACGCGCGCTTCGCGGAAGAGATTCCTCGCACGTCCACTCCTGCTCCGTCCGATGTGGCCGAGGCGTTCGACGCCATGGTGGCCGACGGCGTGACCCATGTGGTCGCCGTTACCATCTCCTCGGGCCTTTCCGGCACGCACGACCTGCTCAAGAGCGTCGCTACGGGCTATCGAAATCTGACCGTCGAGGTGGTCGACACCAAAAGGATCGGCCTGGGTTCCGGCCTCACTGCGGTCGAGGCTGCGCGCTTGGCGCAGCAGGGCGTCCCGTTCGACGAAATCGTCGCGGCCGCCTATCGTTCGGCCCAGTCCACTTACGCGTATTTCTGCGTCGATACCCTCGAATACCTGTACAAGGGCGGCCGCATCGGCAAGGCCGTGTATTCGATCGGTTCCGCTCTTGACGTTCGTCCTGTCATCGCGTGCAACGACGAGGGCGTCTATGTTCCCGTGGCGAAGGCGCATGGCCGCAAGGCATCGCTGAAAAAAGCCCTTTCTATCGTGAAGAAGAAGGCGGCGGGCGCGAAGCGCTATCGTTTCGCGGTCGTGCACGGAGGCGCCTACGAAGAGGCGCGTGCGCTGTTCGAGCAGGGTTGCGAGGCCATGTCCGACGCCGAAGAGTTCGTCTTCGAGCAGATTTCTCCCGCTCTCGTGGTCCATACGGGCCCCGGCCTGATCGGCATCGGCGTGCAGATTCTCGATTAAGCGCCCTTTCGGTCCTGGAAAATGCCCGGCGTTTCCAGCTCGCGTGATTTTACGAACCCGCAACGGTCCGCCATTTCGGCGGGCCGTTTTTCTTATCGCGATTCGAGGCGTTTTCGCTGTGTGTGCATCGTTGCGTCGTACAATATCCGCATCGAAAGGGCGAGCCGCCACGCGCGGCGTTTCGGAAAGGAAGCGTTTCAATGGACAAGAAGGTGTACGAACTGATTAACGACCAGATCAACGCCGAGCTGTATAGCGCGTATCTGTACATGTCGTTTGCCGATTACTACGAGGAAGAGGGCCTGCAGGGCTACGCGAACTACTACATGATCCAGGCCGCCGAAGAGCGCGACCATGCCTTGATTTTCCGTAACTATCTGCACGACAACGGCGAGAAGATCAAGCTCGCCGCCATCGGCCAGCCCGACAAGGAGTTCGGTGATTTCATGGGCCCGCTGGAGGCCGCGTTCGAACATGAGCGCTATATCACCGCCCGCATCAACGCCATCTACGCCGCCGCGGCCGAGGTGAAGGACTATCGCTGCATGAAGTTCCTCGATTGGTTCATCGACGAGCAGATGGAAGAAGAGACCAACGCCGACGACATGATCACCAAGATGCGCCTGTTCGGCTCCGATGCCAAGGCGCTCTACGACCTCGACCGCGAATACGCTTCCCGCGTGTATTCCACGCCGTCGCCGCTCGCCAACGCGAAATAAAACATCCGTCGTACGGGCATGCGCTTGCGTATGCGACGAATCCGATTTCCAAGAGGCCGCGCCGTGTGCGCGGCCTCTGTCGTTCGGACGCGACTTCGGTCGCGCGCGACCTTTCGGACATTGTTTCGCGACCGTTTCGTCCGCTCACGTTACCGCCTGTTCGCATGCGCTTTTCATGTGTTGCGGGTCCCTCTGGAGTACAATGGCGGAAACAGACGAAAGGAACGCCCATGACTGTCGGCCTCGGAGTCGATATCGTCGAGATAGAACGCATGAAAGCCGTGCTCGCACGCACGCCTGCGTTCGCACGTAAGGCGTTCACGGCCGAAGAACGCGCCTATTGCGACGCGAAGCCTAATCCCGCCGCCCATTACGCCGCCCGATTCGCCGCGAAAGAGGCCGTGTGCAAGGCCCTCGGCACGGGCATCCTCGCCCATGGCGTGCGCATGACCGATGTCGAAGTGGTGCGCGACGGGCGCGGCAAGCCCGCCGTGGCGCTTCACGGGAAGGCCGCCGCCGCGGCTCGCGAGCAGGGGGTCGTCGAAGTTCCTCTTTCGCTGTCCTACACTCATAGCGTGGCGGTGGCCAACGCGGTGGCCATCACGGAAGAATCCAAAGTCGAGCGCGAGAAGCGCCGCGATGCGAAGGCCGATTTGGCCAGGCAGTTCAAAAGCGCCCGCTCCATGCTCGACGAGCTGGGGTCGCAAACGACCCGGCAGGCTGAGACGGTCGTCGCACATGGCGCGTCGCCGTCCGATGCTCCCGTTTCTCGGAAAGGCGGGTATTGATATGAAGTCGATCACATCCAAGAAGGCCGCCCGCGCTCTGCCGGCGCTTCGTGCCGATGCGAACAAATACACGCGCGGGGTCTGCGAGCTCGTGGTGGGAAGCGACCGCTTCGTCGGCGCCGCCGTTTTGGCGGTATCGGCGGCGAACCGCATGGGCGCAGGTTACGTGAAGGCATATACATGCGACAAAGCCGCAGACGTGCTGCATATCGTGCAGCCGTCGGCGGTCGTGCTTTCCGAGCAGGCATTTTTCGAAGAGGACCATGTTTTCGACGAACGTCGCCCCCGCGCCGTGGTGGCGGGGTGCGGCATGGCGGGCACCGACGAGGAAATCCGTCGTACGCTCGACTTGCTCGAAGCCTGCAAGGCTCCCGTGGTGCTCGACGGCGGAGGCCTGCGCGCCCTGGCCTGCGAGGAAGGCGCCGCGGCGGCGCGCCGTCGTTTCGTCGAGGGAATTCCCACGGTCATCACTCCGCATGGCGGCGAGGCGTTGCGCCTTATGCGCTTTCTTGCGGAAGGCTCGCAAGACATGCCCGACCCCAGTCGCCTGAAACCCCAGGAGATGGCGCTCGTGCTGGCGCGGGCGTTCGGCGTGACCTGCGTCTTGAAGGGCCCCGATACGTTCATCGCTACGGGGGACGAGGCGTCGGCGGGCGATGTGGCGGCCATGCTGCAGGGGACTTCGGCGCTCGCCAAGGCGGGAACGGGCGATATCCTGGCCGGCATGATCGGATCGCTGATAAGCCAGGGCGCCGAGGTTTTCGACGCGTGCGCCGCAGCTACGTTTCTACATGCCCGCGCCGGCATGCTGGCCTCGGTCGATCGATGCGAGCTGTGCGTGACGGCGGAAGACGTCCTTGACCATATAGCCGCGGCGGCGGCCGCGCTCGACCGCAAGATTCGAAAAGAGGGAAACTGACATGAGCAACATCCGTATCGAGCTGATGGATTCGCGCGACGAATTCAGGCCGGGCCGCAGCGGCGGTTCGGTGAACTGGATGCAGCTTCTTTCGGGCATCTTGCTGCTGGCGTTCGGCGCGCTATGCGTGTTCTGTCCCTTGGAGGTACTGGTCGGGTTCAATGTGATAGCCGCCGTTTTGATCATGATCGCCGGCGGTATCAACGCGGCGGCTTACATCCGTGCGCGCAACACCCTGTTCGAGCAGAGCGGCTGGAGCCTGTTTTTCGCAATCATGCTCATCTTGATCGGCGTCATGTTGATTATGTTTCCCATGGTGGGCGTGGCGTTCATGGGATGGGCGCTCGGCCTGGGCGCGATTCTATTCGGCGTGGTGCAGCTGGTGGCGGCCCGCAGGTTCTACGCGGTGGGCGCAGGAATCGGCCTGCTCGTGGGCATTTCCGGTATCGCCGAAGTAGTGCTGGGCGTTCTGCTGTGCGTCTGGCCTTCCAACTTGGGCATTTTCATCGGATTGTTCGCTTTCGTGCATGCCGTCGACATGATCGTGTTCAGCCTGCCGATCGGTCGCGACCGCACCAATACGCTTTGGTAGCACGCGTGCTTCCTGCGCGAACGGCCCCCTTTTCGCAGCCCGGCGTCATGTCGGCGGGGAAGGGGGCCTTGTTGTGTTCTGGTTTGCTGCTGCGCAGGGGCATGGCTCGGGTTCCCTTGTGGCGATGCCGTGCCGTCGTGGTTCGGAGGCATGGGCGCATGTATCATAGGCGGCTGGAACAACGTATGACGCATCGAGGAATTCGGAGATCTGCATCATGATGGAACAAGAGAGCATGTTCGACGCCCGGACCTCTGCCGCGCTGGCGAGCGACCCTGCCGCTCGCGTCGAGGCCCTTCGCCGTGAAATCGAGCATCACAGCTACCTGTATTACGCGCAGGACGCGCCCGAGATATCCGACGCCGCGTTCGATTCGTTGATGGCCGAGCTGCGCGAGC
Source organism: uncultured Slackia sp. (assembly GCF_959608125.1). Taxonomy (GTDB): domain Bacteria; phylum Actinomycetota; class Coriobacteriia; order Coriobacteriales; family Eggerthellaceae; genus Slackia. Next base: position 28,883 of record NZ_CAUHPG010000006.1, on the reverse strand, counting down.
TCGAAGCGGCCCATCCCGAGTTGATCGACGCCTCGTCGCCCACGCAGCGCGTCGGCGGCTACGTCGGCGAGCAGTTCTCCGCCGTGCGTCATGCTCAGCGCATGTATTCGCTCGATAACGCGATGGACCTCGAAGAGCTGGACGCGTGGACGCAGCGCACGGTGGAGGCTGCGGGGCGTCCGGTGGAATTCGTCTGCGAGTTGAAGATCGACGGCTCTTCGATCGCGCTGACCTACGATGCGGGCGTGCTCGCCAAGGCGGCCACGCGCGGCGACGGCGTGACGGGCGAGGACGTCACGGTGAACATGCGCACCGTGCGCGACGTGCCGCTACGCCTGCGCGACGAAGGCGCAGCGGGGCTGGCCGACGCCGACGGATCGGTGGAAGTGCGCGGCGAGGTGTACATGCCCAAGGCGAGCTTCGATGCGCTCAACACCGCCGCCGAAGCGAACGGCAAGGCCCCCTTCGCCAATCCGCGCAACGCCGCCGCCGGCTCGCTGCGCCAGAAAGACCCTAAGATCACCAAGGGCCGCGACCTCTCCACGTTCATCTACGCGATCGCCGACGAGCGCGCCGTGAAAGCCGAAAACCAGTGGGAGCTGCTGCAGTGGCTGCGCGCGAGCGGTTTCCATGTGAACCCCGACGTGGCCTTGTGCGCAACGCCTGGCGAAGTGCGCGCGTTCTGCGAATCGGTGGCCGAAAAGCGCTCGGTGCTTCCTTATGATATCGACGGCGTGGTGGTGAAGGTGAATTCCTTCGCCATGCAGCGCGAACTGGGCTTCACGGCGAAGGCGCCGCGTTGGGCCATCGCCTACAAGTTCCCGCCCGAGGAAAAGACCACCGTGCTGCGCGACATCACCGTGCAGGTGGGCCGCACGGGCGCGATCACGCCGGTTGCCGAACTGGACCCCGTGCGCGTTGCCGGATCCACGGTCGCGCGCGCCACGCTGCATAACCTCGACGAGGTGCGTCGTAAGGACGTGCGCGTGGGCGACACGGTGATCGTGCGCAAGGCGGGCGACGTCATTCCCGAGGTGCTCGGTCCCGTGCTGAGCCTGAGGCCCGAAGGCGCCCGCGCATGGGAGATGCCCGCGACGTGTCCGAGCTGCGGAAGCCCGATCGTGCGCGAAGAGGGCGAGGCGGCGTTCAGGTGCGTCTCCATGGATTGTCCGGCGCAGGCGCTCGAAAGGCTGCTGCATTGGGCGAGCCGCGGCGCCATGGACATCGACGGCATGGGCGAGGAAATTGTCGCGCGCCTGGTCGAAAGCGAGCGCGTGCGCGACGTAGCCGATTACTACAGCCTGACCGAGTACGAGCTGGCCACGCTTGAGACGGGCCGCACGAACAAGGAAGGCGAGCCGATCCGCTTGGGTTCGACCATCGCCGCCAAGCTGATCGCCGCGATCGAGGCGTCCAAGGCGCGCCCGCTCGCGCGCGTGCTGTTCGGCCTGGGCATCAGGCACGTGGGCAAGACCACGGGCGAGCAGCTGGCCGCGGCGTTCCCGTCGATGGAGCGCCTGATGGAAGCGACCGAAGAACAGCTGGCCGAGGTGGAAGGCGTCGGCGGCGTGATCGCGCAGAGCATTCGCGCGTTCTTCGGCAACGAGGACAACCGCGAGGTCATCCATCGTCTGGGCCGCATGGGCGTGTCGCTGGAAGACGCGGCCGTTCACGACGAAACGCCTCAGACGCTGGCGGGCATCACGTTCGTGCTGACGGGCTCGCTTACGGAAAGCGGCATGACGCGCGACGAGGCCGGCGCCCGCTTGAAGGCTATGGGTGCGAAGGTGTCGGGCAGCGTGTCGAAGAAGACCGGCTATGTGATCGCGGGCGAGGCTGCTGGCAGCAAGTACGACAAGGCGGTTTCGCTGGGCGTCCCCGTGCTTGACGAAGCCGACCTTCTGCGTCTGCTGGAGGCGGGGTCGCTCGAGGCTGCGGGCATCGAGCCCCGCGATTAGGCTGGAGGAGGTGACAATGCGCGGCATAAGCACGCAAGAGCGGTATACTACGGCTTTGATGCGAAACGAATACGCGAACGATGAGAGAGGTTTGGCCATGCAGGACAGGCTGAGCGCATATGATGAAAAAGTCCTTCGCCGACTGGTGCAGCTGGAAACCGCTCGCCGCCAGGAGCGCAAACAAGGTCCGCTCGCGTTCGTGAAGCGCGATACCGAGGCGGGTTCGGCCATGCGCAGGCTCGACCAGCTGGGCATGATCGGCGCCATGTACAAAGACGGCAATCCCTATGTGGTCGAGGTGCTCGCGAAGGGGTATTCATACCTGGGCATCGTCGACGAGGAACGTGCCGAGGTGCTGCGCGTCGAGCGTCATCGCAAGGAGGATCGCCGCCACGATTGGATGGTCAGCGTCTTCACCGTGCTGGTTGCCATGGTCGGCGTGATCGCGGGCTTCCTGATCGCCAAATTCGTATAGCGAGCCGATCGCGGCGCGTTGCTTTTCCGGTTGCTTGCGGCTCCTCGATGCGCCTTCGCTGCCGCAATGCTTTTTCTATCGCCAACATGCAAGTCTGCCGATTCAATGCGGGTGGAATGGGGGTATCGGGCCTTACGAAGATGACGGCTGCCCGAGGCCTGTGCGCCTGACCGAAGTTTCTTCTGTCGGCTTTTGTCTCGAGCTTCAATAACGCAGATAGGGCCCTGCGCCGTTCGGGTAGTGCCGGTCGCGAGGGCCCTGTCGTTGCGGATGGATTGATGCATGTGGTTACAGGGGTTGCATCATTTCCAGGATGATGCCGTCGGGGTCGCGGAAATAGAATGCTTTACTCTTTCCGAAGCCGGCATCTGTGAAATCGAAGGTTTGAGGCTCGGAGAGGCATTCGACTCCATGTTCCTGCAGATGGCGGTAGGTCTCTTCGGCATCTTCCGTATGAAAACACAGTTCCGATATGGACGTGGTGAATAGGTCGCCCGCCTGCCGATCCGTCTCGTCGTCTAGAAACTGAATAAGTTCGACGGGGGGCATGTCTTGTCGCTCCGACCCATTCAGATAGGCTACGCGCGCCCTGCAGTTTTTTCGTTGGAACATCGCATCCGTTTCAGGTCCTTGCATCAGGATTTCGCCCTGGAATCGAAGGCCGAGCACGTCTCGATAGAAACGAATCGATCGCTCCATGTCGAATACGGTCAGTCCGATATGATAGATTCGCTTCGCCATATTATTCGCTGCTCCTATCGTTTATGGGTTTGAAAAGCGCATGGAAGAAGAATCCCAGTCCGATGGTGAGGATGATATGGCCGATTCCCGCCAATCCTCCTACCATGTGGTCGGCGAGGCTCGGGAGCGGCATCGCCAGGGTTTGAGACATTCCTCGTGCCGTCATGAAGCCTAAGGTCATCAAGAGCCCCATGTTGTACACCCAAAGAAAAATCCGGAAACTTCTCTGTTTTTCGATATCGAAGTTTTTCATGAACAGCGGCATCGACAGGAATACGAACCCTCCAAGCATGATTGCATGAGGATGGACTTCTGCAAGCACGGATTCTCCAGTGAAATGGGTCCAGTAGGCTATTTCGTGATTCAGCAAGCCCAATGCTAGGCCGATTGCGATATAGGCGAGAGAAATCCAGTACATTTTTTTAATCATAGGCGCTCCCTTCCATTCTGGGTTCTTTCTTATGTTCGGAAAAGAGCAAGGGTTCCTTTAGGACTTCTATTTGATTCGTCCCAATGCCGCAATGCGGTCGATTGGGAGGTGGTGCAGGATGGGCGAGTCATTTGTTTTCCAGGAACGGGTCTAGTATGGGAGAGGTGGGGTACCGAAAGGGGAATAAGCCCGCTGCGGCAGGGTGTCGTTGCCTTTTATGCGGGGCCCATGCGAAGTCGCGCTCCTGTATTCGGGCTTATTTCTTGGTCGGCGTCGCTGCATGTCGAGATTCTACGGTTGCTTTACCGCATTAAGGAGTATGTTCGGAATCGTTGCGAGTTGCCGATCTTGAACGGGGCATTGGGGCGATGCCGAAATGATATGATCACGCGCTCAATTGAATTCGACTGCCATGGCCATCCATGCCATCACGATAGATGCTTTGGAGCGATGGGCCTTCATGCCCGTATGACTCCTCTCGAAATAGACGAAGGGCTCCTTGCTCTGAGTGCATTATCGAAAAGGATGTCGTTGGGGGGAAGAGGGCACTTTTCGGTGCTCTATGCACCGAAAAGTAAGAATTGCATCGCGTAGTATCCGGTTCAGTTGCCTTCGTGGTCGTGGCGATAAAAGTCCACGTAGGCTTTCCCCCAATGATCCATAGCTTCCATGATGGGAATAAGATTTCTGCCCATATCGGTTAGTCGGTATTCCACGGTAGGCGGGACCGTAGGATGCGCCGTGCGTGCAACGATGCCGTATTTCTCCAGTTCTTTCAGTTGTTGGGTGAGCATTTTTTGAGTGATGCTGGGAATAAGGCGACGGAATTCGTTGTATCGGATGACTTCGTGCAAGTGAAGACTCCAGATGATAAGCGCCTTCCATTTTCCGCTTAGGATCTCGAGCGTGAGCTCTATTTCGCATTGATAATTGGAACAGCTGACCTTGTGGCCCCGTGAGTCAGGCATGATTCGCTCCTTCGATCATCTATGGTTCCATCCTATCGGATATTAAGATGCCGGGCGTTTGGCGTCGGGGTATTGTTGCATATTTGCGATCGTGCATGCACGGTTTCAGGGGGCGGATGCATTCGAGATGCCCTGCCTGATTCCGCCGCCGTTGCAGCGGGTTTCTACGATACTAGGTCGAAGACTACTTTCACGAAGAGCAGGGCGAGTATCGCGATGATGATGGGGCGCACTATTTTCGTGCCGTCCTTCATGACCATGCCTGCGCCCAGGTAGTTGCCGGCGATGCTGAACACGGCTGCCGCAAGCCCCAGGCCCAGCCAGACCGCTCCGTGCATGAAGAAGGTGACAAGTGCCGCCACGTTGGATGCCAGGTTGGCCACCTTCACTTCGCCGGACGCATGCTTGACGGGCAGCTTGGCTGCGGCAGTGAAGGCGATGAGCATGAACGTGCCTGTACCGGGTCCGTAAAATCCGTCATAGGCTCCGAGCAGCACCGAAGCGACGGCCACGATGACGTATTGCCTGCGCGGCGAGATTTCGGCGTCTTCGGGAGCTTCGAGCGTGCGTTTGCGCAGCACGGCGAAGGCGACGAACGGAAGCGCCACGACCAGCAGGATTTGGAATATGCCGTCGGGCGTGAGCAGGGCGAGCTTCGCGCCGATCGCCGAACCCGCCACGGCGCCTACGGCGGCGGGAACGGCCAGCTTGAAATCGATGTAGCCGCCGCGAGCAAGGCGGGCCGTGGCCACTGCCGTTCCGATCGAGGACGAAAGCTTGTTCGTTCCGAGCGCCGCATGCGCCGGCAGCCCCGCCAGCAAGTAGGCGGTCAGAGAAATCAACCCGCCGCCGCCGGCGATGGAGTCGACCAATCCGGCAAGGAAGACAAGCGGGCAAACGATAAGCAATGTGATGGGGTCCATAAACCTCGTCCTGACGAAAATAGGGGAAAAACGGGTGAAACGCAAAGGATTATAATATGGAGGTTTGCGACACGGGCGCTTCCTCTCCGCCCGCGCGGTTTATTCTCGAAGGATACATGCCGTAGGAATCGGCGGAATGGAGGAATTCATGGGCCAAAGCGCTGCGTTGAAAAAGCTCGGCATCATCGGCGGGCTCGGCCCCGCCGCTACGGCGAGCTTGTTTATGCGCATCATCGACCATACCGATGCTGCCACCGACCAAGACCATATAGACATCACGATTCTCAATCGCCCCCAGATTCCCGACCGCACCGCCTATATTCTGGGCAAAAGCGACGAATCTTACGTTCCCGCCGTGCGCGAGGCGGCGCTTGAGCTCGAAGCCATGGGTTGCGACGTGCTGTGCATGCCGTGCGTGACAGGCCATTACAAAAGCGACGAGACGTTCGGGTGCCTGACCACGGCGCATGTCCTCCATATGCCGCTCGAGGCCGCGCGCTATCTTGCGCGTGAAGGAAAGGCCGTCGTCGGCGTCATGGCGACGGACGGAACGGGCCGCGCGGGAGTGCTGCAGCAGGCGCTCGAGGCCGAAGGCCTCGTCGCCGTGTTTCCCGACGAAGAGCATCAGGCCAAGGTCATGAGCATCATCTACGACGACGTGAAGGCGGGCCGTCCTGCCGATATGCGGGCTTTCGACGATGTATGCGCCCATCTGCGCGAGCGCGGTTGCGACAGCGTGCTTTTGGGCTGTACCGAGCTTTCCGTCATCGATGCGCCCTCCGAGGCTCGGGGGATGCTGGTGGTCGACGCGCTCGAAGTGCTTGCCGTTCGTGCCGTCGAAGAATGCGGAGCCCGCTTGAAATAGCTTCGCGTCCTTCCCGTTCGCCGCGTTTTTCGCGAAAGCGTCCTGTAACACTGAATTTACTTCGCACTCTACTGTGATGGAGTATAATCCTTCGATACCGAATTAAAGCGCATCGTTTCGAGCAATGCGTCGCGTACGCAGGGAAGGAGCATCGGCCATGGCGATGGAGGAAGCGAAGTATATCTGGAAGAACGGCGAGCTGGTTCCGTGGGCCGAGTGTACCACGCATGTGCTCACGCATTCCCTGCATTACGGCTCGGCCGTGTTCGAGGGCATGCGTTGCTATTACAACGAAGAGACCGGAAAGAGTTTCGTCTTCCGTCTGAAAGACCATATGGAACGTATGGTCCGTTCCGCGAAGATGTGCATGATCGACGTTCCGTACACCGCCGACGAACTTGTCGCCGCTACGCTCGAGACCATCAAGGCTTGCGAGCTTCCTTCCTGCTATGTCCGTCCTCTGGTGTATCACGGCTACGGCCAGATGGGCGTCGATCCCACGGGTGCTCCCGTCGATGTGATCATCGCGTGTTGGCCCTGGGGCGCCTACCTGGGCGAAGAGGCTCTCGAAAAGGGCATCACCGCCGGCGTTTCTTCTTGGCGCCAGCGTTCCAATAACGCCATTCCGCCGCAGATGAAGTCTTCAGCGTCGTACATGAACTCCATCCTGGCCAAGCTCGAAGCGAAGGCCCACGGCTATTCCGAGGCCGTCATGCTCAATGAGGCCGGCTACGTGTGCGAGGGCACGGGCGAGAATCTGTTCATCGTGCGCGACGGCGTGCTTTCCACGCCGCCTGTGGCCGAAGGACTGCTCGAGGGCATCACGCGCGACACCGTGCTCAACCTTGCTATGGACCTGGATATTCCTGTTGTCGAAGAGCGCCTGGTGCGTGCCGACCTGTACGCCGCCGACGAAGTGTTCTTCACGGGCTCTGCGGCCGAGGTGACGCCCGTCGCGGCGATCGACGACCGCCCGATCGGCGGCCGCGGCCCGATTACCAAGGCCATCCAGGAGCGCTTCTTCGCCATGACCGCCGGCGAGCTTGAGGAATACAGCGACTGGCTGTACGAGGTTAAGTAGTTTCGTGGGCCGTTCGGCCGACGAAACCGGGCGACGCTGCAAAGCCGCCGGGCACCCTGTCTCGTCCCTCCGTGCTCCGGTCACGTGCGAAGCACGCTCCCTGCGCCGGTCGGGCCGATCGGGGGATTCCCCTTCCTTCTATTTCGACGGTATTCTGTAAGGGCTCCGATTCCGGAGCCCTTCTTGTATTTGAAAGGATCCATCATGCCTATCATCACGCAGCCGACGCGTATCTTCGATTTGCATTGCGACACGCTCGACCGCCTGGCGCTGCATAGCGTTATTCCCGAGGCCGGCTTCATGGCCGAAGACGCCGCCATTCCCGCCTACCGCATGAGCTCGCTGGCCGACAACGACGCCCATATCGACCTGACGCGTATGGCGCGTGCAGGTTACGCATGGTGCCAGTGCTTCGCTGCGTTCATTCCCGATGACATCGGCGTCGAGGGCGGCTACCGCGTGTTCGACACAGTGCGCCGCTACTTCGCGGGGCAGCTCGAACAGCACGCCGCATTGGTCGAGCAGGTGCGCGATGCGCGCGATATCCGCGGCATCGTCGACGCGGGCCGCTGCGCTGCGATGTTCACGGTAGAAGGCGGATCGTTTATCGGCGAGGACCTCGACCGCATTCACGAAGCGGCCGACGCGGGCGTGAAAATGCTGACGTTGACCTGGAACGACAAAAACGCCATCGCTTCCGGAAACAAAACCGTCGACGGCCTGAGCTTCTTCGGCCGCGATGCCGTGCGCATGCTCGAACAGCGCCGTGTGGTCGTCGACGTGTCGCATCTTAACGATCGCAGTTTCTGGGATGTGCTGGAGGCGGCGCAGCGTCCGTTCGCCGCATCGCACTCTAACGCTCGCGCAGTGTGCGGCCATCCGCGCAACTTGACCGACGACCAGTTCCGCGCGCTCGCGGAACGCGGCGGCATCGTGGGCCTGAATTTCTGCCAGCGCTTCCTTTCGGACGCAGGCCCCGTGACGCGCGATGACGTGCTGCGCCATGTCGACCATATGCTCGAGTTGGGCGGCGAACGCGTCGTCGCGCTGGGAAGCGATTACGACGGCTGCGACGTGCCCGAGTGGCTTGAACCCGCAGAAAAGGTCGGTACGCTGTACGATCTGTTCGCTGCGGAGTTCGGCGTGGAAGTGGCCGAGGCGATCTGCTTCGAGAACGCGTGTTCCTTCTTCGAGCGGAACGAGACGGTCTAGGCGCGCCCTATCCGCTCCGTCTTCGATGCATGCTGCCTGACGGCGCTGACGATGTTACTGAAAAAAGAACCCCTGAAGGGTACTCCATCAGGGGTTCTTGATTTTTACGTTGTCGCGGCGAAGCGGGTCACCATATTTTGACGGGTCTATCCTCCTTCACGCAGACAAGCGGAATGCCCGAGCGTAGAAGCATCGTCCACATACCGAACGATACGGTCATGAACGCCACGATCAATGCGCCGATGCCTACGACGTAATTCGGCCAGGGAAGCGCCGCCAAGACCATGCCCAGGCTGCCGATCGCCGTGCGGATGCAGTTCATCAGCGCCGATGCGGATCCCGCATCGCGCGCCTGCTGTTCGAGCAGGATGTTCATGCTGTAAGGCCGCGTGCACGATTCGGCCATGGCGAAGGCGATGAAGCAGGCGCAGAACGCATATGGGCTGCTTTGGCCGACGAGCAGCATGACGATTCCCATGGCGATGGAAAATGCCAGCATGAACGTGGTGAAGCGAATAACGGAGATGCGTTTCGACGCCACGAGCCAGATGAACGGCCCTGCCGCCATGACGATCGCGGCTACTGCGAAAAATAGGCTGTATCCTACTTCGCCCGTGCCGAAGAAGTCGACGTAGATATACGAGCCGACGGCGATATATCCCATGAAAGGAATTTCGAAAAGGCTGGTCAGCAGTAGAAACGTCATGAATCCGGGATTCTTGCCGACAACGACGAGTTGCGCCATGGTATGGAAGAAGTTTCCCCTCGACCGCTCCTTTTCGTCCAGCGTTTCTTCGAAAAGCACGGTCAGGGCGAGGCATCCTACGCCGATCGCCGCCAGAATCCAAAACGTCATGCGCCAATCGGCCGCGGCCACGACGCCCGCGCCGATTACGGGCGCGGTGGCGGGTCCTACGACGAACAGCACCTGAATGACCGAGAGGATCTTCTCGCGGTAATACGTCTGGAACGAATCCTTCACTGCAGCCGTGCAGACGGCGCTGATGGCGCCGGCGCCGAGGGCTTGCGCGATACGTGCTCCGATGAGGAATTCGATCGTGGGGGACAGGGCGCATGCTGCCGATGAGACGCTGTACAGGCCGACGCCTGCCAGCAACACGGGGCGGCGTCCGTGCTTATCGCTCATCGGTCCGAACACGAGCATGCCTAGTGCGAAGAAGGCGTAATAGCCCACGAGCGTCATGTTCACGAGCGAGACGTCGGTGTCGAAGTGGCGCGCCATTCCGGGTACGGCGGGCGTGTACATGTCGAGTGAAAGCGGCGTAATGAGCGAGGCCGCGACAAGCAGAATGAGCAGTCCTCCTGCGCCGAGCCTCGGCTGGGGTTTGACGAGCCGGTTTTCGATGGAAAATGCCATAGAAACGCTTCTTTTCAAGCTATGCGAACAATGCGGGCCGCACGGTCGATTCGCGCGGCCCGATCATTATACGGCCTGCGGGCGCATTGCCGTAAGCGCCCGTCGGCCATTCGTGTTGCGAACGCGCCTTACGCGAGCGTGTCGCGCACATCGAAGACGGCCGCGGCGATGTCTTCGTAGAGCGCATAGCTCGTATCTCCGTCGGGCATGCCCGTCATGATGGAGAGGATGTAGGTTTTGCCGTCGAGCGTCACGATGCCCGCGTCGCATACGCCATTCCAAAGCGGGTCGGAGTCGGCGCACCAGCCGGCTTTGTCCTGCACGGATGCGCCGGTCGTGCGCAACGCTTCGCGGATGAAGGAGACTTCCGTCTGGCTCGTGAGCTCGTTGAGCAGCTGTGCCGCCTCGCTCGGCGTCTGCAGGTAGGAATACATTTCGGTCCACAGCTTGGCGGACGTGCGGGCGCAGTACCACGGATACCATGAATCGGCGCGATAGTGCACGTCGTCCAGACCGAGTTCGTCGACCCATTCGTCATAGCCCTCGGAGTCGAATGCGTCGCGCAGCGAGCCGAAGGCGTTGTTGTCCGAATAGACGATCGCATCTGCGATCAGGTCGGACAGCGGATAGGAGCCGCCGTTGTAGTAGCTATTGGGGTCATAGGCGCTCGTGCCCTGACAGGAGTCTTCGAGGTCGATCTTGCCGGTGTCGACCTGCGTCTGGCACACGTACAGCGCGTATGGGGCCTTGAACGAACTGGCGCCGTAGACGGTCGTGTCAGCATCGTAGCTGATGCCCTTGCCGGTTTCCAGGTTGTAGAACACCAGGCTGACGTCGCCGTGTTCTTCGGCGTTGTCGATGGCGTCCTCGATGGCGGAACGTTGCGTATCGGAGAGGCCGGGTGCGTCTTCGCCCGCAAGCGCGAAGGTCTGCAAGCCGTTTCCTTCGGGAATGCCGTCGAGCGCTTCGGGGGTCGGCTCGAAGGGCACGGGCTCGGATTCCGAGGAAGCTTCCTCGGCGTCGGGCGTTTCTACCTGCGTTGCGACAGGCTCGGGTTCGGTCGTGGGGTCGTTTGCGGGACGGGTGCATTGGAAGGCAGCGAATCCCGCGATCGCGATCACGACCGCCGCCGCGATCGCCAGCGCGCTTTTGGGAAGGGCGGATGCCATGTCGGCTGTGTATCGTGCGCCTGCTGCGGCGCGAGCCGCCATGTCGGCCGTGCTACGGGCTTGCGGACGCGCGTCGTCTTGCTTCTCGCGACTCGCTGCGTGCGCTGGGCCGCTTCGACGGCCTTCGGCCTGTTGGCGTTGACGCAGGTGTTCGCGAGCCCTTTCGCGCGCTTCGTCGTCGAGCCCGTTGTTGTCATGGGCGCTCGGACGACGATGGTTTCCATCGGTCATAAAAGATGCTCCTCGGTTGGGTATGAGCGATATTTCTTCGCAACTGTAGCACCGAGTGGGTTTGGCTAAAATGGAACAATGGAAATTGCGCCGCGAACAAAGTCCGTTTCCAGAGCTTTTTCAGGTTTGGAGACGGATGTGAAGGCATCATGCGCATCGAAAGGGGCAGCTATGGCAATCGATAAAAAAGCATTCAGGAGCCTTTCGTACGGACTCCATATCGTGACGGCTCGGGGCGAATCGGGCAATGCGGGATGCGTTGTGAATACGTTCGCCCAGGTCACTTCGACTCCCGCACAGGTGAGCATCGCCATCAACAAGGAAAACGCCACCACGGCGGTCATCCTGGAGTCGGGAATGTTCGAGGCGTCCGTTTTGTCGCAGAATGCAACGATGGAGCTGATCGGCCGTTTCGGCTTCCATACGAGCGCCGACACCGATAAATTCTCCGACACCGCGATCGAATTCGACGAGGCGGGCATTCCCTACGTGGCCGAGCAGACGGTGGCCCATTTTCTGGCGAAGGTGAAGGGCGCGCTCGATTTGGGAACCCACATGCTCATCGTCGGCGAAGTGGTGCAGGCCGAGGCGCTTTCTTCCGACGAGCCTATGACGTATGCATACTATCACCAGGTCAAGGGCGGCAAGACGCCCCCGAAGGCGTCGAGCTACGAAGCACCTGACGCGCAGGTCGAGGTCGCCGCGCCGCAGGAGACCGCCGAGCGCAAAGTGGCGTGGCGTTGCACGATCTGCGGCCATATCGAATACGTCGACGAGCTTCCCGACGATTTCCGCTGCCCGATTTGCGGCGTGGGCAAGGAGCTTTTCGAACGTATCGAACTGTAGGGTTTTCGCGGGCGTTCCGTATGCGGGGCGCCCGTTTTGCGTTCGCGCGCCGTTCGCACAGGCGGACAAGCGGTTCGACGGAGCGACCCGATGCGTAAGACATGCCCGGCGTATCCTGCGCAACGGATATCCGAAAAAAGAAAGAGAGCGTATGGAAAGGTTCGATATCGCCATCGTAGGCGCAGGCGTCGCGGGCGCCTGCGTGGCGCGAGAATGCGCGCGTTTCAAGGCGGACGTCGTGGTGCTCGAGGCCAGTCTCGACGTGGCCGGCGGGGCGACGCGGGCGAACAGCGGCATCGTGCACGCAGGGTTCGATCCCGCACCCGGCAGCGCGAAGGCGCATTATAACGTCGAAGGGTCGCGTTTATACCCCCAATGGGCATCCGAACTGGGATTTCCCTATAAGCAAAACGGATCGATCGTCTTGGCGTTCACGAATGACGAATTGAAGGCCGTGCGCGCGCTGGCGCAGCGCGGCGAGCGCAACGACGTCGAGGGGCTGCGTGTGATCGACTCCGCCGAGCTGCGCGATCTGGAGCCGAACGTCTCCCCTGAAGCGATCGGCGCCCTGCTGGCGCCGACGGGCGGCATCTGCGACCCGTACAAGGTGGCGTGGCGTGCCGCCGAAAACGCCGCTGCGAACGACGTGGAGTTTCGTTTTTCGTCGCGCGTCGAGCGCATCGAGCGTGCCGCCGAAGGCGACGGATACGTGCTGGCGCTTGCCGACGGCCGCCGTGTGCATGCGCGCGCCGTGGTGAATGCGGCGGGCGTTCATGCAGACGAGCTTGCCGCCTGCGTTTCGGACGCCGGCTTCTCCATCACGCCGCGCCGCGGCGATTACCGCCTCATGAACACGGCGGCGGGCGAGAAGTTCGCGCACACGATGTTTCAGGCGCCGACCGAGGCGGGCAAAGGCGTCCTCGTGTCGCCGACGGTGCACGGAAACCTTTTGGTGGGTCCGAACGCTGTCGAACAGGAGAGCAAAGACGCCGTGGCGACGCAGCGCGAGGGGCTCGATTTCATCTTCGATGCCGCGCGCAAGACGTTTCCAGGACTCGATCCTCGCACCCAGATCGCGAATTTCGCGGGAGTGCGCGCAACGGGCGACACGGGCGATTTCGTCATCGGCGAAGCTTCGGATGCGCCTGGATTCTTCAACGTGGCGTGTTTCGATTCGCCGGGATTGACGTCGGCGCCTGCCGTGGCCGTCGATATGGCGCCGCGTATCGCGGCGTACGTGGGCGCGCCGCGCAAGGAATCGTTCGACCCCGTGGTGAAGATGCCGCCGCTGTTCTCGGCGCTTGACGACCGGGGCCGTGCCGCCGCCATCGCGGCCGATCCGCGCGCCGGCCGTCTCGTGTGCCGCTGCAAGAAGATCAGCGAAGCGGACGTTGCGGCCGTGCTGCACACCCGTATTCCCGTGCTGTGCATCGATGCCGTGAAGTGGCGCACCGAGGCCATGATGGGCGGCTGCAACGGCGGCTTCTGCGTTCCCGAAATAGCGAAGATCGTGGCGTGCGAGCTGGGAGTTTCTCCCGATGAGTTGCCGAAGCGCCTGGAGGGCGGCATGCTGGCGGCAGCGGCTCCCGAGCAGTACTGCGCAACCGCGCGGCTCGACCATGTTGCGCGCGAACGGGCGGAAGCCTTGCAGGATCTTGCGCGCGCAGCCTACGATGTGGCGGTGATCGGCGGCGGCGCGGCGGGCATCGCGGCCGCTGCGTCGGCGGCCCGCGCAGGGGCGTCGGTGCTCGTGATCGACCGCGAGCCCGACCAAGGAGGCATTCTCAAGCAGTGCATCCACAACGGATTCGGCCTGCATCGTTTCGGCGAGGAGCTGACGGGCCCCGAATACGCTTCGCGCGAGCTGGCCGGTCTGCAAGGTCTTTCCGTCGATGTGGTGGCCGAGGCCAGCGTGCTCGGATTCGGCCGCGCCGACGGCGAGGCGCTACGGGTGTCTTACGTCGATCCGCTCGGGTCGCATGAGGTGCGCGCGGGCGCGGTCGTGCTGGCCACGGGTTCGCGCGAGCGCGGCGTCGGCGCCCTGGACGTGGCGGGCGAGCGCCCTGCCGGCGTGTATTCGGCGGGTTCGGCGCAGAACCTGATGAACCTGCAAGGGTGCCTGCCCGGCAAAGAGGCGGTCATTCTGGGCTCGGGCGATATCGGCCTCATCATGGCCCGCCGTCTGGCCTTCGCGGGTGCGCGCGTGGTAGGCGTCTTCGAAATCAATCAGGAGCCCAGCGGCCTTCGCCGCAATATCGTGCAGTGCCTGGACGACTTCGGCATTCCGCTGTATACGGGGCGCACGGTCACGCGCATCGAGGGCGAGGGGCGCCTCGAGGCCGTCGAGGTGAGCCGCGTCGATCCGCAGACGTTCAAGCCCATCGCGGGCACGCAGCAGCGCATCGCGTGCGACACGCTGCTTCTGTCGGTGGGATTGGTGCCCGAAAACACCGTGGCGTCGGCTGCGGGCGTGCAGCTCGACCCGGTGACGGGAGGCCCAGTGGTCGACGACGATTTCCAGACCGGCGTCGACGGCGTGTTCGCGTGCGGCAACGCGCTGCACATCCACGACCTGGTCGACTTCGTGTCGAGCGAGGGCGAGCGCGCCGGCATGGCGGCCGCGCGTCACGCCGCGGGCGTCGCGGGATACGAAACCCGCCGCGGCGTTCCCGTGACGGCGGGCGAAGGCGTGCGCTACGCGGTGCCGCAGTTCATCAGCGACGAATCCGAGCGCATCACGCTGCGTTTCCGCACGTCGAAGGCGTTCGAGGCGGCGACGGTGCTCGTCGAGGCGCGCGACGCCGAGGGCGCGTGGCATACGGTCAAAAAGCGCCGCGTGCCGGTGGCGGTGCCCGCCGAGATGCAGGGCATCGACATCGCTGGCGACGTGTTGTCGCAGGCGATCGAAGTGACGGTGAAGGTGCAGGAGCAGCGATGAGCGATATCAACGAAACCGGCGCCGGCGCGAATCCCGGCGCATCGACCGAACGGGCGTTTTTGCGTTCGGATGTCAAGAACGTGCAGGCCGACGCGCCGCGGTGGGGCGGCGTCGCGTCGTCGCGTCCGGGCGGGCCGCTGAAGACGGGGCGTCCCGAGCGCACGTTCGAGGAAACGTACACGTGCATCTGCTGTCCGTTGGGCTGCAGGCTCACGGTGATGCTTTCGCAAAGCGACGAGGGCCTCGATACGCTGGGCGTGGTGGGCTACAAGTGCAAGCGCGGCAAGGATTATGCACGCCAGGAAGCCACCCATCCGGTGCGCATGGTCACGGCGAGCGTGCCCGTCGAGGGCAGGCTCAGCCCCGTGAGCGTGAAGACCGCGCAGCCCGTTCCGAAGAACAAGATCATGCAAGTCGCCGCCGTTCTCGCGGCCGCGCGCGTACAGCCTCCCGTCCGTGAAGGAGATGTGGTCGTGGCCGATATTTGCGACACCGGAATCGACGCGATCGCCACGAAAACGGTGCTCTAACGCGCCCGCGCGTTCCTTCTATACGCATAGATATTCTGAAATGAGAAAATTTATATTTCTCCTTGCATTGTTTTGGAATATTCGTTAAAGTTCGATTTACGCTTTAATGCAATAAAGCGAAGTACCATGTATGCCCGAACGGCGATTCAACGGAAAGGAGTAACTGACATGTTCGCAACCGCACAGCAGTTTTCCTTCCGACGCCAGGACCGACGTAACACGCTGCGATGCACGCGTGTGTTTCTTGCGGTCCATACAAGGTAGCTTCCTTGTAGCATCCCATCATAAGGACCCTGAAGCACCCGGCATCGCCGGGTGCTTTTTTGTTTTCGGGCGAATGGCGGCGAAGCGCCGCAGCCACCGCAAGAAACCATGACAGCGCATGCATCGGGCATGCATACGACGGGCCGCAGGGGCGGCGAATCGAACGCGACGCCGGCCGCGCAAGCAGCAACGGCGCGGCTGACGAAAAGGAGATTGAACATGGAAACCACGATGAACGCGAACAAGGGCCAGGCCAAAGAAAAGGTCGTTCTGGCGTATTCGGGCGGCCTGGACACTTCGGTGTGCCTGAAGTGGCTGCAGGTCGAGAAGGGCTTCGACGTCATCGCCGTGTGCGGTAACGTGGGCCAGGACGAAAGCGACCTGGCCGCGATCAAGCAGAAGGCCCTGGACATGGGCGCCATCGCCTCGTTCGCCGTGGACATGCGCGAGGAATACGCCAACGAGTTCCTCGCCCTGGCGCTCGCCGCCAACGGCCTGTACGAGAACTCCTACCCGTTGCTTTCCGCGCTTTCGCGCCCGCTGCTTTCAAAGCACATGGTCGAAGTGGCCCACGCGCTCGGCGCGCACTACATCGCCCACGGCTGCACGGGTAAGGGCAACGACCAGGTGCGTTTCGAGACTTCGATCAAGGCGCTCGACCCCACGCTCGAAATCGTCGCGCCGGTGCGCGAGTGGGACCTGCACTGCCGCGAGGAGGAAATCGAATGGGCGAAGGCCCACGGCGTGCCGGTTGCCGCCACGAAGAAGTCCCCGTATTCGATCGACGACAACCTGTGGGGACGCGCCATCGAGTGCGGCGTGCTCGAGGACCCCTGGGCCGAACCTCCCGCGGACATCTGGACGCTGACCGCTGATGCGGCCGACGCCCCCGACCATGCCGAGTACGTCGAAATCGGCTTCGAGCAGGGCGTTCCCTGCTCGCTTAACGGTGAGGACATGCCCTTCGTCGACATCGTGAAGGCCCTCAACGTGAAGGCCGGCGCGCACGGCATCGGACGTCTCGACATGGTGGAGAACCGTCTCGTGGGCGTGAAGTCGCGCGAGTGCTACGAGGTTCCCGCGGCGAAGGTCTTGATCGACGCCCACAAGGCGCTTGAGACCCTGTGCCTCGACGGCGCGACGCAGCACTACAAGCTGGGCGTCGAGCAGCAGTGGGCCACGGCGGTGTATCAGGGCATGTGGTTCTCCCCGCTGAAGATGGCGCTCGATTCGTTCTGCGCCGCGACGCAGCAATACGTCACCGGCACGGTGAAGATGAAACTGTACAAGGGAAGCTGCACCGTGACGGGCCGCAAGAGCCCCTATTCGCTCTACGACTTCAACCTGGCCAGCTACGGCGCCGACGACGTATTCAACCACGAGTCGGCCAAGGGCTTCATCGACCTGTACGGTCTGCCCGTGACCACGTGGTCGGCTATGCAGGGTCCCGCGGCCGATGTCGCGCCGCAGGCCGATCAGGCCGCCGACGAGACGGCCGCAGCCAACGCCGCGTAGACAGAAGTTCTGTAAAATACCTCGTCAAATTCGAAGCTATCTGAAAGAAACCATGCAGGCGACGCATGGTGCGGGAAAGGTTTTATCAATGGCACTGTGGTCGGGAAGGTTCGTCGGAGGCGTTGATGCCTTCACCCAGGAGTTCGGCGCATCGCTCGAGGTCGACAAGAACATGTACGCGCACGATATCGCCGGATCGCGCGCCCATGCCAAGATGCTCGCCGCGCAGGGCGTCATCTCCGCCGAGGATGCCGCGTCGATCGACGCGGGCCTCGCGGCCGTGAAGGAGCGCATGGACGACGGTTCGTTCGTCTTCGACGTGAACGACGAAGACATCCACATGGCGGTCGAGGCGGCGCTCATCGCCGACATCGGCTCGGCCGGCGCTCGCCTGCACACGGGCCGCTCGCGCAACGACCAGGTGGCCACCGACCTGCGTCTGTATGCGAAAGACTTGCTCATGTCGCTGATGGAGGGCAATATCGCGCTTCGTCACGTGCTGATCGAGAAGGCGCAGGCTCACTTCGGCGTGGTCATGCCCGGTTACACGCATCTGCAGCATGCCCAGCCGGTGCTGTTCAGCCATCATATGCTTGCGTACTTCTGGATGTTCACGCGCGACTTCGCGCGCCTGGCCGCCGCATACGATGCGGCTGACGCGAATCCGCTCGGATCTGCGGCGCTGGCGGGAACCACCTATCCGCTCGACCGCGCCATGACGAGCGAGCTGCTGGGCTTCGACCACGCGATCCCCAATTCGCTCGACGCCGTGTCCGACCGCGACTATCTGCTCGATCTTGAGTATGCCTGCAGCGTGTCGATGATGCATCTGTCGCGTCTGTGCGAGGAAATCATCCTGTGGTCGTCGTCGGAGTATTCCTTCATCACGCTTTCCGACGCCTTCTCGACCGGTAGCTCGATCATGCCGCAGAAGAAGAACCCCGACTTCGCCGAGCTGACGCGCGGCAAGATGGGCCGCGTGGTTGGCGACCTGGTGGGCCTGCTGGTCACCATGAAGTCGCTGCCGCTGGCTTACAACAAGGACCTGCAGGAATGCAAGGAGGGCGCGATCGACGCCGCGAAGACCCTGCACGACTGCATGCTGTGCATGGGCGGCATGATCGAGACCATGGAGCTTAACGAGGCCGCCATGCGCAAGGCGTCGGGCCAGGGCTTCATGGCCGCCACCGATGTGGCCGACTATCTGGCGAAGAAGGGCATGCCGTTCCGCGAGGCCCACGCGGTGGTGGGACGTTTGGTCCTGCTGTGCGAAACCGAGGGCTGCGGCCTCGAAGATCTGACGCTCGAGCAGCTCAAGAGCGCAAGCAATCTGTTCGAGGACGACATCGCGGGCGAGCTCGACATCGACGCCATCGTGGCAGCCCGCACCACCTATGGCGGCACCGGCCACGACGCCGTGCGCGTTCAGCTGGACGAGGCGGCCGCGGCGCTCGCCGCCGACGAGGCGTCGCTCGCATAGGGCGTTTCGATACGGATAAGGGGTATATGGTCTGCGGAAACGGACGGTTTCAAGTCCCTTCCACAGTCCATCGAAACAACGACGCCTCCGCGCATGAGCAGCGGAGGCGTCGTTTCGTTTCGCGTCGTTTAGCGAATTTCGTCGATCACGAGGGGCACGAACTCGAACGTGCGGCAGTCCACCAACCCGCGGTTGGTCAGGCGCAGTTCGGGAATGCAGGCGAGCGAGAGCAGGGCCATCGTCATGAACGGCGACGGCATGGCGCAGCCCATCTGCTCCCACGCGCGCTCGAGCCCCGCCACCTGGGCGGCCACGTCTTCGAGCGGACGCGTGCTCATCAGGCCCGCTACGGGAAGCTCCACCAAGCCCAGCACTTCGCCGTCGCGCACGGCTGTCGCCCCGCCGCCGCAGGCGATCAGCGTGTTGGCTGCAAGCGCCATGTCTTCGTCGCTGCTTCCCACCACTAGCAGGTTGTGGGCGTCGTGGGCCACGGTCTGTGCGAACGCGCCCTTGATGCCGAAGCCTGAAACTAGGCCGCATCCGTGTGTTTTCGTGGCGTTGTGCCGCTCGAAGACGAAAGCCTTCAGCACGTCGCGTTCCACATCGGCTTCGATGGCGCCGTTTTCGACGGGCATTTCGACGATGCGCTCGACGTTGTTGACGCGTCCCGAAAGCGCCTCCATGACGCGCACGCGCACGGCGCCGCTTTCGATCGCGCGCCCGTCGGCTGCTACTGCGGGGATGCGGAAGGTGTCCGCTGCGATGTCTTCGCCCACGTGCATGGTATCGGTCATCCAGGCGGGGTAGTCGAAAGGCTCCACCTCGAACGTCGCCTTGCCGTTTTCGGCCGCCACCTCGCCGTCGATCATGACGAGCGAGATGTCGAAATCGGCCAGGCTGGAGAAAAGCACCATGTCGGCGCACTTGCCGGGCGCGATGCTTCCCAGCTCGTGTTCCATATGGAAGCACGTGGCCGTGTTGATGGTGACCATCTGCAGCGCGACGAGCGCGTCGATGCCTTCCTTCACGGCGCGGCGCAGAATATGATCGAGGTGGCCGTATTCGACGAGCGTGTTGGGATGGGTGTCGTCCGATATCAGGTTGAAGAAGCGCGTGTCCACGGCCCCGTCGGCGATGGCGGGTGCCAGCTGGGCCAGGTCGCGCCAGGCCGAACCTTCGCGCAGTTGGGCGTATTGGCCCAGGCGCGCTTTGGCCAGCGCGTCCTCGGCGCGTGTGGATTCGTGGCAGCAGCGGATGCCCGCGCTTATGTAGGCGTTCAGGCCGCGGTCGGTTTCGGGGACGGAGTAATGGCCCGTCACGCAGCCGCCCGCTTTCAGCGTGGCCGCTATTTCATCGAGCGGGCGGGCATCGCCTGAAAGCACGCCGGGGAAATTCATCATTTCGCCGAGGCCTACCACGCAATCCCACGTCATGCTTTCGGCGATGTCGTCCGGACCGATCGCGCTGCCGGTGTCTTCGAACCCGGGAACGGCCGGTACGCATGAGGGCGTGGTCACCATGGCCTTGAGCGGCGTACGGCGCACGTCTTCCACCATGGCCTTCACGCCGGCGAGGCCGACGACGTTCGCCACCTCGTGCGGATCCCAGTAGATGCCCACCGTGCCATGGGCCACAACGGCTCGCGCGTACTGCGCTGCGCCCATCATGGACGACTCTACGTGGATATGTCCGTCCAGGAATCCGGGCGCAAGGTAGCGCCCGTCCGCTTCGATGACGCGTGTCCCATCGCCGATGCAGTGCGCGGCGTTTCCTATATAGGCGATGCGTCCGCATGAAACGGCTACGTCGACGCCTTCGATGACTTCGCGCGTGTTCACGTTGACCAGGCGTGCGTTGCGAACCACGGTTTCGGCGGGGGCGCGGCCTAGGGCCACGTCGGCAAGGGTCTTGCTGCACTCCCACAGCGGCGTTTTGCAGAATCGGTTGATCATGAGGGGCTCCTCTCGCCGGGGTCGGCTTCATCATACGCGACCGCATCCAAAGCGGGGGCGCGGCCCGCTGGGTCCTCACGGTCCACACGGTTCGGCTTTTACTATCGTACGCTAAAGTGCTACAATGCCTGACGTTTTGCTGCCGACCACGTAAGGAGGAAGGTTTATGAAGAATACGACGCTTAAGCGAACCGAAACGGTCGCATTCTGCGGCTTGGCCATCGCGCTTCTGGCCGTGAGCGCCTGGGTCACCGTGCCGTTCGGCCCGGTGCCGTTCACGTTGCAGACCATGGTCTTGGTGTTCATCGTGACGTTGTTTCCCGCACGCCAGGCTTTGATCGGCGTTTTCGGCTACCTTGCTTTGGGCGCCGTGGGCGTGCCGGTGTTTTCGGGCATGAAAGGCGGTTTGGCCTCCATCGTGGGTCCGACGGGCGGTTTCTTGGTGGGCTTCGGCATCGGCGCCATTCTGGCGGTGCTGCTGTTCAAGGCCTGGCGTCGTCCCGAGAGCAAGGCTATGCGCGCGGCGCGTGCAGGCGCGGGCGCCCTGGTGCTGCTTCTGGCGTCGTATCTGTGCGGCTGGATCCAGCTCATGGTGCTGACGGGCATGGGCCCGGTGGCAGCGTTCGCCGCAGGCATCGCGCCCTTCATCGTACTCGACGCCATCAAGCTGTTCGTCGGCGTGGCGCTGGCCCAGACGGTCGAAAGCGCCGTGCCTGCCTTTCGCGCCGCGCAGCACAAGGCGTAAGGGCCGAAAGGACTAACTGTATATATGCGTGCAAACGCGAGGACGGGCGCCGGCGTGTCGCAGCCGGCGCCCGTTTGTGTAAAGGATGCCCTCGTTGCGCTTCGTCCCGAACGGATTCCGGCCCCTCGGCTCCGCTTTCGACGAGGGTGGGGCATTTGAAAGAACAACCAGGCACCAGCGCTGGAAGTTCTTGATTATGTGCGCAATCACGTCGATTGACGCGTTCGCGCGCGAGGGGCGTTGTAAAATCCGTATCGTTTCGACCGGCCCGGCGCGCAGCGAAGCCGCAGCGCCCGCCGGTCTTTTGTTTTACCGTCTTGCCGCGCAGCCGCCGCATCCAGGTCCTGGTGCCACGAAGCCGCGGTGTGCGGCGCTTTCGCGATAGACGGCGCGTTCGAAGAATTCGGAGGGTTTCGGCGATGGCTGAACATGCATATATCCTGGCGTTCGATACGGCCAACGAGGTGGTGGCCGTCGGTCTCGGCCGCATTGATGCGGCGTCGCGCGACGACGTGGCGACATTGAGGCGGCCGTGCGCCCTGTCCGACATCGCAGCCGCGCGCGAGGTCGAAGCCCATCGTGCCAGCAATACCGTGCTGCTCTCCTTGGTCGATGACGTGCTGGCCGAGGCGGGCGTTTCGAAGGACATGATCGCTGCCGTGGTGTGCGGCCGCGGTCCTGGAAGCTTCACGGGCGTGCGCATCTGCATGGCTACCGCGAAGGGCGCCGCATCCGCGTTGGAGGTGCCGCTGTTCGGCGTGTCCACGCTCGATGCCGTCGCATGGAACGCATGGGCGCAGGGCCTGCGCGGTCGCGTGCTGGTCGCCGCCGACGCCATGCGCAAAGAGGTCTATCCCGTGTTGTTCGACATCGCAGAGGCGGGCGTTTCGCGCCTGACTGCCGATGCCGTGGTCAAAGCGGTCGATGCCCCTGCGTGGGCGGCTGAGGCCCTGCAGGCTCTCGGCGAGAGCGCCGATGCATGCCGCTTCGATGCCGTTTTGGGCGATGGCCTGGTGAAATACGCCGATATCTTCGAGCCGTTGGGCGTCGTGGCCGACGAATCCCTGTGGGCCGTCAGCGGACGCGGTCTGCTCTTGGCCGAGCGCCTAGGCGCCGACCCCGCAACGTTGCTGCCCGTGTACACCCGTCTTTCCGATGCCGAGGAAAACGAGCGTATCCGCCTGGCGAAAGAAGACGGCGGCAAGAACCTGCGCACCGGCGTGCAGCTGTTCGAGGGCTCGCAGGACGCCGCCCCGATCGACTACCGTCCGCTCGACGCGGCCCACGCAGCCGATGTGGCACGCTTGGAGAAGATGACCATGGGAAGCGATGCCTGGAAGGCGTCGCTTGTGGCCGACGAACTTCCTCGCAAGGATCGCACCTGGTGGGCCGCCTTCGATGGTCCTGCGCTGGTAGGCTATTGCGGCGGTTGGGTTGTTGACGGCCAGGTGCAGATCCTCAAGATCGCGACCGACCCTGCATATCGCCGCCGCGGCATCGCCGCCGAGTTGATCGCTTTGGTGGCATCCGATGCGCGCAATCTGGGGGCGACGGAGATGTCGCTCGAGGTGCGTGCGTCCAACGCCGGCGCCCAGACGTTCTACGAGCGTATGGGCCTGGTTAACATTGGCACGCGTCCGCATTACTACAGCGACCGCGAAGACGCGACGATCATGAGCGGTCCTTTGCCCGAGGCGCGCCGCGACGTGGCGGGCATGCGCCTGCATGTCGACGACGTGGCGGGCGGCACCGATGCGTGCGAGACCGCATCGCATCCGCTGATCCTTGCCATCGAAAGCTCGTGCGACGAGACCGCCGCTTCGATAGTCGACGGCACGGGCGCGCTTCTGTCCGATGTGGTTGCTTCGCAGATCGATTTCCATTCGCGTTTCGGAGGCGTGGTTCCTGAAATCGCCAGCCGCAAGCATATCGAAGCCATCTGCGGCGTGTGCGACGAATGCCTCGAGTCCGCCGCGCGCAGCCTCGGCGTTCGCGGCCTGCGTTGGCGCGACCTCGATGCCGTCGCGGTGACGTACGCGCCCGGCCTGGTGGGCGCGCTCGTGGTGGGCGTGGCCTTCGCCAAGGGAGCCGCATGGGGAGCCGATCTGCCGCTGATCGCGGTGAACCATCTCGAGGGCCATCTTTATGCGAACAAGATCGCCACGCCGGACATCCAGCCGCCCATGGTCGTGTCGCTCGTGTCGGGCGGCCACACCATGCTCGTGCACGTGCGCGACTGGGGCGATTACGTCACCATGGGGTCGACGATCGACGATGCGGTGGGCGAGGCCTTCGACAAGGTGGCCAAGGCGCTCGGCCTTGGATATCCCGGCGGTCCCATCATCAGCAAGCTGGCGGCTAAGGGCGACCCGAAGGCGATCGATTTCCCGCGCGCGCTCATGCACTCGGGCGATTTGCGCTTCAGCCTGTCAGGCCTCAAGACCGCGGTGACTACTTATATACAGAAAGAGCAGCAGGCGGGCCGCGAACTCGACATGCCGAACATCGCGGCGAGCTTCCAGCAGGCCGTGGTGGACGTGCAGGTGAAAAAGGCCATGGCGGCGCTTGACGAGACGGGCGCGCGCGAATTCTGCGTGGGCGGCGGCGTGTCCGCCAATCCCGGCCTGCGCGCGGCGTACGAGAAGGCTTGCAAGAAGCGCGGCGTTCGCCTTTCGATGCCGCCCCTTTCGGCCTGCGGCGACCAGGCGGCCATGATTGCGCTTGTGGCGCACGACCGCTATAAACAGGGCAAATTCGCCGATTGGTCGCTTGACGTGAAGGCCCATGCTCCGCTCGACGAGGCGTATTAACTTCATCGGCTTCCCATTCCGCGAAACGAGCCGTCCGCTACTGGAAGGCGCGGCGGCGTATGTGATAGACTTTTGCGGCCTGCTATTTCGTAGCGGGCCGTCATTTTCTCCACGTCGGAAGGACTTATGTAGGTGCAGCCGTATTTCCTGTAGGAAATAACCTCTTATACGGATCGCGTGCGTTGCGACATCGTCGTCTATTCCGCGCGTTCTGCATCACGCGGCTTTTCAGCCGCGATTTCTGCATACCTGCATTCTTTCGACATAAGGAGAACTTCTATGGGATTTTCCTCCCGTCCGCTTCCGGATAATTCCGCCGAGTCGCGCTTGAGCGCGTCTGGCCGCCCTCTTTCCAAAAACTGGCTTGCAATCATCGCTTTTATTTGGGCCGGCCAAGCTGTCTCTATGTTCACGAGCTACGCGGCGAGCTTCGCCGCCGTGTGGTGCGTCACCGAGACCACGGGTAGCGCCATTCTGCTGTCGGCCATGAGCATCTGCGCTTATCTGCCCCAGGGCATTCTGTCGCCTTACGGAGGAGTCGTCGCCGACCGCTATAACCGCAAGGCGGTCATCATCGCGGCCGACATGGCGGTGGGGCTGGTGTCGCTTGCGCTCGGCCTGTTCATTCTGTTGGGCGATGTGAGCATCGCGGCCATTATGTTCATGGTGGTCGCGCGCAGCGTCGGTCAGGCGTTCCACGGGCCGGCTATGATGGCGGCCATGCCTATGCTCGTTCCCGAGAAACATCTTCTGCGCATCAACACGCTCGACATGATGCTGATGAGCGTGGCGGGCATCGTGTCGCCCGCGCTGGGCATCATGCTCTACGAAGGCGTCGGTTTCCATGCCGTCATGTTCCTCGATTTCGCCGGCGCTGCGCTGGCCTGCCTTGCGCTGGTCAAGGCGCACATTCCTTCCGTTCATGAAGAGGCGGCCGCCTGCGAGAAGCGCCATCCCCTGGCCGAGATGAAGGAGGGCTGGGATGCCCTGCGCGCGAACCGCGGTTTGTTCCTGCTGATCGTGCTGATCACGCTCGGCATGGTGAGCTTCGGGCCGATGGGCTCGCTCTATCCGCTCATGACCTATGACCACTTCGGCGGCGACGGCTTCATGGCGGCCGTGGCCGAGGCGACGTTTGCGGGCGGCTTGTTCGTCGGGTCGCTCATCATCATGGCGTGGGGCGGCGGAAAGCGTCTGGCGCTGCTGTTGGGTGTGTCGTGCGTGGCGTTCGGCGTGCTGGCGACCGCGTCGGGTCTGCTGGCGCCTTCGATGTTTTGGGTGTTCGCGGTGTTGTGCGTGCTCATGGGCATGGTGTGCGCCTGGTTCAACGGACCCACGGTCACGCTCGTCCAGCGCAATGTGCCCGAAGAGAAGATGGGTCGCGCGCTCGGCTTCGTCACGGCCGCCATGGGCCTGGCGTCTCCGATCGGCATCGCCATCGGCGGCGTTGCGGCCGAACCCATCGGCGTGGCGCCGTTCTTCGTGATCGACGGCATCGTCTGCGCGCTCATCGGCATCGCGCTTTATCTGCCGAAAAGCGTGCGCGCGCTTGATGAACCGTCCGCCGAATAGCCGCAGCGCCGTTGCGGACCGGTTTGAGCTTGATCGGTTCGCAGCTTGTTTCGCATGATTTCGCACAACATGCGTCGTCGATGCAGCGGTCGGCTTCGTCCGCCGGGAATCAGACTGCGTATTTCTCGGGCTTGTGGCGTGCTAAGATGCCGCCATGGCCCGATCCGGCGGGCCATCGGCTCGTTCGTACTCGTGAGAGGCGGAAAAGTTGGACGAAATCTTCGTATGGTTCGCCGAGCGCATCACCGCTTCGGGCGGCGTGGTGCCTGCCTTCATCGATTACTTCGCCGTCGTGGTGGGCGTCGTCACGGGGGCGATGTTCGCTTGCGACCGGAAACTCGATATCGTGGGAACCACGGTGTGCGGCCTGCTTACCGCCTATGGCGGAGGCATTCTGCGCGACTTCCTTTTGCAAGACGAGGGCGTGTATTTCATGTCGCACCCGTACCTGTTCTTGCTATGCGTCGGACTCTGCTTCTTCGTGTTCTATTTCCGGGGGATCTTCCGTCACCTGCCCTCGCTTATTTTTCTGTGCGACACGCTTTCGGTCGCGCTGTATGCCGTCGCGGGCGCGAGCAAGGCGTTCGATTGCGGAAGCGGCGTGGTGATGTCGGTCGTTTTGGGGGCCATCGTCGGCGTCGGCGGCGGCGCTATTCGCGATTCGTTCGTCGGCGAAGTTCCCGGTATTTTCAAATCGAGCAATTACTATGCCGTCGCGGCCATCGGCGGGTCGTTCGCGTACGTCTTCTTCGCTTCGTTCGGCATCGACCCTGCGGTCGCCGCGGCGATTTGCGTTCTTACCGTCCTGGTGCTGCGCTATGCGAGCGTGTATTTCGATTGGCGCACGGGTGACGATCCTATCGATTTGACGCCGTATGTGTCGCGTCCGTTCGAGCGCCTGGCATACGTCATCAGGGCGTTGTTTCTGGGCGGCGGCAAGAAGGAGCGCAGGCGCCGCATGCGTAAAGAGAAGACGATGCGCTTCGATGAAGAATCCGACTTGTTCGACGACGGCGACGAAGGGCGAGGGAAGTCGCCTGCACCTGGGAGTTCTTCCGCTTCGGGCGACACGTTGAAATATATGCGCTGATCGACGGCGCCGATCTTCTCATCCTTCGATTCCGCGTCGGCTTCCGGAGGCTTCGCGCATGTATCCGATTGGTGACGGATCCGGGTAGAGCGCATTTCCGATACTCGAGGGGCTACTGTTCAGGTATCATTTGCTGGTATTGAAAAACGGCTGTTCAAGCCGTTTCGGAATTCGCATAGGGCGGGTTCCGACGAGACCCTTGCAACCGTCCTGAAAGGAGAGAGTCTCACCTATGCCTGTTGGCCTAAGTCTGCTTCTTGTCGTTTTCTTCCTTCTGATGAACGCGTTTTTCGTCATGGCCGAGTTTTCGCTTGTGCGTGTGCGTAAATCGCAGGTCGATATGCTGGTCGAAGAGGGCCGTCCGGGCTCTAAGTACGCCCAGCTGATCGCCAATAACGTCAACGCCTATCTTTCCGCTTGTCAGCTCGGCATCACGTTGGCTTCGCTTGCCCTCGGCTGGCTGGGCGAGCCTGCCGTATCGGCTTTGTTCCACCCGCTGTTCACGCTTCTCGGCGTTCCCGACAGCGTGAATTTCGCCGTGTCGGTGGCGATCGGCTTCTGCCTGGTCACGGCGCTGCATATCGTGGTGGGCGAGCTCATTCCCAAATCGCTCGCTATTTTCAGCACCGAAAAATACGCGCTGTTCACGGCCGGTCCCCTGGTGTGGTTCTATCGCCTCACCTATCCGATTATGTGGCTGTTCAATTCGATCACCAATGGCGTGGTGCGTCTGATGGGCCATGACCCCGCCGACGAGCACGACGTCTATACCGAAGAGGAAATCCGTCTGCTTATCGACGAAAGCACCGAAAACGGCCTGATCGATTCCGAGCAGAACGAATTCGTGGATAACATCTTCGATATCGCCGATAAAGACGTCGAAGCGATCATGACCCCGCGTCCCGATATGGTATGCCTGGGCCTCGAGGATTCGCTCGAAGAGAATCTGCATGTGGTCGAAGAGCATAAGTTCACGCGCTTCCCCGTGTATCGCAAGGATAAAGACGATATCGTCGGATTCGTGCATATCAAGGACCTCTACAATCTCGATCCTGGCATCACGATGTCCGATATCCGTATTCGCCGCATCGTCGCCGCGCCTGAGAGCATGCCTGTGGTCAAGCTTCTTCAGCTGCTTAAGAAGGAGAAGACCAAGATTGCCATCGTGGTCGACGAGCATGGCGGCACGTCCGGCGTCGTTACGATGGGCGACATCTTCGAAGAGATCATCGGCGATTACGACGACGAGTACGTGCATAGCAACAACGAAACCCTGACCAAGGTTTCCGAGGGTCACTTCCTTACCACCGGCGCATGCTCTATCGACGATTTCGCCGAATGCGTGGGCTTCGATCCCGATGGCTTCCCCGAGTACGAAACCCTCGGCGGCCTGTTGCTCGAATCGTTCGACCGCATTCCCGAGGCCGGCGACGAAACCACGTATGCCGAAGGCAACGTAAGCGTTCGCTTCGTGGTTCGTTCGATGGACGTCCGCCGCATCGGTCAGGTCGAGTTCTGGGTTACCGTCGACGAATCGGAGGAAGAGGAGAAATAGCCTTGTCGCTCGCCGCCGATCGATGATGCGTGATGCGGTCTTTATCGAATAATGTCGGACCCATACGGTCCGAATCGAAACGCCCCGTTTTTGAACTAGACCCCAAAAGTGCAAAGGACCCCGTTTTCTGAACGGCAAAAGAAGTGAATCAAGCG